>JAIBAX010000052.1 GCA_019694955.1 Chitinophagales bacterium
CAAACTTAAATGACTCTAAAAAATTAATGAATAAAATTAGTTTAAGAAAAATAAATATAAAACCTAAACTTAATACAGTTCAAGTATCATATACATTACCATACCATGTAAAAGATACAAATTTTTTTATCTTCGTTAAAACAAAAAAATATAATGCAGTTAGAGAAACTCAATATGAAAAAGAGTTTTGCGTTTATCAAAGAAGTGGAAATGAATGGATAAATATTATATCAGTCAATGATTTTATATTAGATTAATTGCTTATTTCCAAAGCAAAGACCAAATAGAAATCATATACAACGCCAAAGGAAAACTCATGAAGCGCATCTACCATACCGCAAGCACCACCGCGAAAAACATATACCAATATAGCGGAAAAGAAATCTTAGATTTCAATGGATACAACATGAACGACTATGGTGTAAGATAGTAAAGAAACAAAATAATATGAAGAATCTAATATTTACAGCTTTTTTATTGTTACTTTTTGGGTGTAAAACCACCAATTTTATTCCCTCAGCAGATGATCCCTTAACTCAAAAGGAAAGGAGAGAACAGGATTTGGGATTTAAGAAGAACTTTAAAACTATATGTAAAAAAGATGATTTTAATGGAAGAATTAAAGGAACTTTAATTAATGGAGAATTTTTCCCATTATTGTTTAAAGAAAATAATAGTACTGGATATTATTATTTTTCTGTTTACAATACGCATATAATTAGTAATATAAAGATTGATTGTACGAATCCAAACATTCAATTACTAAGTGATGAAGATGAATTAGACTCTTTAAGTCATCTTAATTTGAAGAAGATATATGTGATACCACGAACTGAGGATGAGACTATAAAAATTAGTTCTGGTGATCCATTTTTTATTGAGAATTTTTCTTTAGAGTATAATTTTAATGGAGAACTTGTATATTGTTTAAATAAGAGAATTTATTGGGACATAGATAGTTCTGGGGTTCTTAAAAAGTCAATTATGTTTTAATTTATAATTCCCATCACCTAAGATGCCAAAGGCAGAAAGATGAAAAAAGCAGTCACCCAAAGTGGCAACACCACTACCAAAGAATACCGAAGCGGTTTTGAGTTTGCAGGCACAAACTTGGAAGCCTATTACCATGAAGAAGGGATTGACACAACCAAAAGTAGGCGGAGTTTCGGAAAGTAAGTCATTGGTTAAAAAGAAAAATAAGAAACAATGAAATATTATTATAAATTAATTATTCTAATGGTAGTATTTAATTCTACTAAGTCTTTTTCTCAAAGTAAAATGTGTGATTTAATCTATTATGATTTTAAAACGAAAGTTGATTTTTTAACTATAGAAGAGAATAGGCATCATAAGGAAATAGATTTAAAAGAAGAACTTCTTTGGAATAGTGATTATGCAGAAGAACTTATAAGTCGATTTGAATTACTTTATCCGGAATATAACATTGATTCACTCTACAAATTTTCTAATTCAGGTGATGTAATTTGCAATTTAAATCAGAAAGTAAGAAGAAATCGTTCATATATTAAATATGCATACTCAAAACCTATTATTGATTTGGAAACTAATGCTTATTTTTTGATGAGGGAGGTTGTTTTTATTTCAGAAAATAAATTAAAATCAAGATCATTAGGAGTGGAATTGATCATGTATAGAAAGAGAATGGATGAATTTGTAAAGTTTTATTCTGTTTTTTCATATCCTTAACTTGTTATGCGATTAGGTTTGCGTATAGCACTAAACAAGTAAAAACTTAATAACCTCAAGCTGTTCTCAATGTTCTGCAAGGCATTGCTAACTGGAGGCAAATGAGGATTTGCTATCCGCTTTTTCCTTGAAATATAAGGGAATTACTTAACCATATAATTTGCTTAATTTACCCAAATTAGTTAACTTTACTAACGGGGATCAAATAGAAATCATATACAACGCCAAAGGAAAACTCATGAAGCGCATCTACCATACCGCAAGCACCACAACAGAAAACATGTACCAATACAACGGCAAAGAAATTTTAGATTTCAATGGATACAACATGAACGACTATGGTGCAAGGTACTACGATACAGCATTAGGAAGGTGGAATGTGTTGGACCCATTAGTAGAAAAATACCATGCATTTTCACCTTATAATTTTGTGGTGAATACCCCGTTGAAGCATGTGGATCTGGATGGAAGGGGTATAAATGGTGGGTTTAGTGTTACTAATAATAGCAATCAGACAATTACAATAAGGGGAGGTGGAAGACGAACAGTTGATGGACCAAGTTGGTATCATATAGAAACAACTAAAGATAGCCGTGCAAAGGAATATGAATTAAAACTGGAGAGAAATTTGAGGCAACCTATAAGACTTATAAAGATGCAAATGGGAATACAATAGAAGTATTTAGCGGTATGATTAAAGATACTAAAACTGGGAAAATTATTAAAGATAATATTGGTATTTATGACGTTGATTTTATTATGTTAAAAGAAAAACAAATCTTCCTTGATGAGAAAGGAAATGATAGAACGTTGGACAATACAGATAGAATTAAAATTTCTCCAACGGACGGGAGTGTTCAAGCAGGGTTGGATAAGAAAACCATTCCTACTGATCCAGATAATATTAGTAAGGGTAATGTTACAATTAGCAATAACAAGGAAGGGAAATTAGTTATTACCCCAAATGGTGAGGATGGACACGTTCCTAAAGTTAATTTTATTAACAAAAAAGAAGAAAAATAATGAGAATTACAAAGTATGTTATAATTGCATTTCTTTTAATTATCTTAATGATATTTTGGAGATTTCTATTTCCTGTGAAGCAATTGAATTATATTATAGATAGTTCTGACAATAATGGGGTTGAATATATAGATTATTATTATTCAATACTCCCTAATAAACTTGTTGATAATATACTAATTGAATTGGTTCACAACAATAATGATGCAAGTTTAATAGAATCAGTCACTTGGTACGCTTATCATAATGAAAAGTACTTTTTATTACCAGAATTAAAAGAAAGAGCTAATTATTTTAAACAACTTCCTAAGGACACTATATTAACTGTCAAAAAAAGTAGATTATTAACAAAAGAAATTTCATTAGACTTCTTATATTCTCCTAATGGGTTCTTTGATTTAATTGACACAATGGAAAAGGAGTGTGTCGAAAAGGAATACCATCCCATCACCTAAGATGCCAAAGGCAGAAAGATGAAAAAAGCAGTCACCCAAAGTGGCAACACCACTACCAAAGAATACCGCAGCGGTTTTGAGTTTGCAGGCTCAAACTTGGAAGCCTAAGATATTATCCTTTAAGTGCTAATACTCCAGATTTTGAATCCCCTGTACCTAATATAATTGCTAAAGAAAGTAAATCATTAAAACAAAAAAAGAAAAAGAAATGAAAAAAATGTTTGCCTTTTTGTTTTTAACTGGGATATCATTTTTCTGTTATTCTCAAGAATTTAATTGCGACTTAATAGAATCAAATTTCACAAGCAATTTGTCCTTTTTCACAAAAAAGGAAAATAAACTTCCAAAAAAAATTCAAAATTATGATTATATTCATTGGAATGATGAAAGAGTAATTAAAATATTAAAGATGCATGACAGTATTTATGGATTCAACCTAACAAAATTAACATTAAATGATTCCAATAATTTAAATAATTGTGATTTTATAAAAAATCATCAACCCAAATCAAAAAAAAATAATTACATTGAATTCACCTATTCAAATCCAATTCAAATACCAGAAACTAATTATTTTCTATTAATAAGAGAGGTTAGGCTTTATACTAAAAATTGGAATGAATCTTTCAACATTGGACTTGAATTTTTTTGGTATAAGAGAAAAGATAATGAATATCTATTACAATATTGGTTGCCCGAATACTAACTTGCTTATTGTTTTATATAAAGTAAAAAAAATATGTTTGTTAATCACATCTTTTCAAAGAATTGTTTTGCCGTGAGCGGTTTTTATAACTTAGAACTAACAATGTAGTAAGTTTCTATGAAACAACAAGGGCAACATACTAAATATAAAATATATGAGTTTTTTTGATGGACTTTTTGATGTAATTAAATTTATATGTTATTTGGCAATACTTGTATTTATGGTAACTATAGTTTTTTTAAGTGCGGATCAAATTTTGAAAGGTAGCATTATTTCATTAATTCTTTGCATGTTCTTTTCACTTTTATTTGCGTTTAAAATGAGAGGTCATAATTTTAAAATGGTTAGAATAAATAAGTTTATTTCTCCATTTTTAATTATATTTATCTTAAATTTTATTAACTATATTGATGCTAATATTAGTATTTTCTATTTGGCAACAATCTCCATTATGTTTATTACAGGATTTTGTTTAGAGAGAAAAGCAGCCTGATAGTCATAATATGAGATTAGATTCCATCACCTACGATGCCAGAAGCAGGAAAATGAAAAAAGGCTGCCCAAATGGACAGCCTTTCTTTATTTTCGCAATAGCACTTACACGTCTATCTTCGCATATTTAGCATGTGTTTCTATGAATTCTCTTCTTGGCGGTACTTCGTCGCCCATCAACATAGAGAAAATATGGTCTGCTTCGGCGGCATTTTCTATGGTCACCTGCCTGAGTGTTCTTCTCTCCGGATCCATGGTTGTTTCCCATAATTGCTCTGCATTCATCTCTCCCAAACCTTTATAGCGTTGGATGTTTACGGAGTCTTCCTTTCCTTCTCCTGCCAACCGCTTCACGGCTGCTAAGCGTTGCTCTTCATTCCAACAATATTCGAATTGCTTTCCTTTCTTCACCAAATATAGTGGTGGTGCAGCAATAAAAATATGTCCCTTCTCAATGAGTTCTTTCATATGTCTGAAGAAGAACGTAAGAATCAAAGTAGTGATATGGCTACCGTCGACGTCGGCATCGCACATGATGATGACTTTGTGGTAGCGCAATGATTTTGTATTCAGTGCCTTTTCATCTTCTTCGGTTCCTTTGGAAACACCTAGTGCGGTGAATATGTTTTTTATTTCTTCGTTTTCATAAATCTTGTGTTCCATGGCTTTTTCTACGTTGAGGATTTTTCCTCTCAAGGGAAGTATCGCCTGAAAACGCCTATCACGCCCTTGTTTGGCAGTGCCACCTGCAGAATCCCCTTCTACGAGATATACTTCGCAAGCACCGGGGTCTCTTTCTGAGCAGTCGGAGAGTTTGCCGGGCAATCCGGAACCGGAGAGCACGCTTTTTCTTTGAACGAGTTCTCTTGCCTTTCTGGCGGCATGTCGAGCTGTGGCAGCCAATATTACTTTGTTGATGATAATCTTCGCTTCTTTGGGATGTTCTTCAAGGTAATACCCCAAAACATCGCCCACTACGGATTCTACAATCCCTTGTACTTCCCCATTTCCAAGTTTTGTCTTGGTTTGTCCTTCGAACTGTGGTTCAGGCACTTTAACGGAGACAATGCAAGTGATTCCCTCACGGAAGTCATCGCCACTGATTTCGAATTTGAGGTTTTTGAACAGATCGTTTTTGACGGCATAGTTCTTGAAAACACGTGTCAATGCTCTCCTAAACCCTGAAACGTGTGTACCACCCTCAATGGTATTGATGTTGTTGACATAAGAATGTATGTTTTCAACGAAGGTGTCGTTGTATTGAAAGGCAACCTCTACGATGACATTGTCTTTACCACCTTCCATGAAAACGGGTTCTGGAACCAGTGGTTGACGTGTTTTGTCTAAATAGGCGACAAATTCTTTCAATCCTCCTTCAGAAAAGAAAGATTCTCCCTTGAAACTGCCATCATCATTGGTTTCGCGTTCATCGGTGATGGTGATGCGTATACCACGGTTCAGGTATGCCAACTCACGCATCCTTGCAGCCAGTGTTTCGTAGTTGTATTCCGTATGTGTAAAAATGGTATCATCGGGTTTGAATTGTACGATGGTACCTCTTTTTTCTGATTTTCCTACTTCTTTTACAGGAAACTTTGGAATACCGATAGAATATTCTTGGTGGTATTCTTTGCCATCTCTATGGACATATACTTGCAATAAGCTGGAAAGGGCGTTCACGCACGACACCCCAACACCGTGCAAACCACCGGATACTTTATAAGAATTCTTGTCAAATTTTCCTCCTGCATGCAATACGGTGAGTACTACTTCTAAGGCAGAGCGATTTTCCTTTTTATGCAATTCAACCGGAATACCACGGCCATTGTCTTCTACTCGTATGGAATTATCCGGCAATATGGCTACTTTGATATCGTTACAATATCCGGCCAAGGCTTCATCAATAGAGTTATCCACGACTTCATAAACGAGGTGGTGCAAACCCCTTACGCCAATGTCGCCGATATACATGGCGGGACGCTTCCTTACTGCCTCGAGGCCTTCTAAAACGGTAATATTATCGGCACCATAATTGGTGACATTATTGCTCTTTTTTTCTTCTGACATGATTTCAATTGATAGTGTGCAAAAATACAAAATCAAAACCACTTAACCGAATAATAATCATGCTAGTTATCCCCAATTTACGGTTTTTTAATAGTCGGAAATTTCTCATCATTAAATGCTGTAGAATGCTTAGTTTTGATAAAAAAAATCTTAATGTGCAAATTTGAGCTACAAGCCAAGAGGATTCGCAAAAAGCTACAACTGGCGGTAGAAGCGGATAAATACTTAGAGGTTTCAGGTGCTAAAAAACATCAATACATTTTAAATGAGCCTGTTTCAATAGAAATTGTAGAGCAATTCGAAAAGGAGCATGCTGTACTTTTGCCAGAGTGTTATAAAACATTTGTTACTCAAGTTGGAAATGGTGGTATTTCTTTCTTTTCAAGTGGAGCTGGACCGTTCTTTGGAATTTATCCTTTTCAGTATAATCACAATGAACTTGAATATTTAAGCGAGCATTATGACTTTAGAAAGCCATGTCCCCTTTATCCTGAGATGACAGAAGAAGAGTGGGAAATGCTCATAGATAAATCAGAAGGAGATTCCAACTATTCCTGTATGGATGGGTTAATAAGCATTGGCGGCCAAGGTGATACTTTTGTTCATTGCTTAGTGATAAATGGCACTTATAAAGGTAAAGTAGTTTACACGTCTTTAGATGCACACAAGCCCTTCTTTACCTATGAAGATAATTTTTTAGATTGGTATGAAAGATGGTTAGATGAAATCATATCTGGCAAACTTATAGAAAAGATATATGCTTTTGGTTGGACAATGCGTGAGGATGAAAAAGAATTGGTAGAAATTTTTAAACAGACAAAACAAGAAACCAAACAGATTGATATTCTTAGAAGTTTATTGGACAAGATAAGCACTGATAATACGGCACAAGCGCTATTACAATTAATAGGAAAAGTAAATTCTACTGTTAAAACAAAAATGGTTGAAGTTCTAATAAAATATAAATATGCTTTTGCAAGTGATTATTTAGAAGAACTTTTTAAAAATGATCCTATAACCTTATATAAATTTATATTATGCTATGCCCCTGATAAAGCCCTAAATTGGTTGCCCCTTATTCAAAAGCATGTCTTTGAAATTCAAGTAGCCAATGAGCTGATATATTGTTGGGCGGTTATGCAAAAAATGTCCGTTCCATATTCACAATATGTTATCCCATTTACAAATAGTACAGATGTCGCCATTCGAAGAAATGCCTATTTGGAACTACGAGATTATCCTGAATATTCTGATAACCCTAGCCTCTATCCTATATTTCAAAAAGGTTTGTTAGACAAACATCCTGATGTAGTTTGGTTTTCAGAACAGGCTTTAAAGAAGTTTAATCGAAGAAATTAAGGACTCAAATGGTGAAAAATAGTTAATATTGTATTTTATCATCATATGGGAAGGAAATCGGTTGCCAAAGAAAGAAACTTAAATCCCAAGAAACGTGAGAAATATGGGAAAATGTTAATGCCTATATTTCAGGTAAACGGTTTGAAAAGATTTACTATGGACGACTTGGCAGATGAACTAGGTGTCAGCAAAGCGACGTTATACCATTATTTTACCAGCAAGGAAGACATTGTAGGTTATGTGCTTAAAGACATCCTTTTTAGGATCAGAGATTTCGTTCCTGTTTTACAAAATAAAGAACTTGACTACTTAGAAAGATATTTTCAGGCACTTAGGATTATGTCGACAAATGTGGTAGATGTCTCGAATATTTTCCTCAAGGATCTCCAGGAAGACCATCCCAAACTGTGGAATCTTGTGGATCATTTTAAAAACTATGCTATCGAAATTCTTAAGGACTTTTATGACGAAGGAAAATCGGCGGGTGTCTTCAATAATTTTAGTACAGATATCCTCGCCTTAGGCGATAGTTTGTTTTTTGATGCGTTGTCAAATCCTGAAATACTTGCCAGCCACAACCTCACCATTGGAGAAGCTTTTGAAGCGTATTTTAAAATGAAATGTTTTGGGTTATTCGCCAATAACGAACAATCGGATATTTGGAAACGGGTAAACAAAATTCTAGGAGAACCAAATCTTTAGTAGCCGCGCTAGGAATCGAACCTAGATTTAAAGTTTAGGAAACTTCCGTTCTATCCATTGAACTACGCAGCCGACTAAGATTTCCTAATTGTGGCGCAAAGATAATACTTTTCATAGATTTCTCCATGAACGCTGACTTACTATTTTTGTTTCAACAATGGCAGATATCGCTCCTGTACAATTTCCATATGCCATCTCTGATGACCGGGAATCAAAAAACCAATGGATAGAACCGAATAGGGTCCCAAATACCCTTTTCCTTGTTTTAGTAACATTTCTTTGGTAAAGGATTTATACATAGCAATGAAGGATTTTCTGGCCAGTATCCATTCATCTACAAGGTCATCTATAGTCCTAAGATTGGCATGTGCGTTTTTGGCATATAATTCTTCATCATAGGGAGAAACTTTCCCTTCTTCCTCTCGGGCGAATACCAAAGCCCGATAAGCAAATATGCGTTCCGTGTCAATCATATGTTGTAGGAGGTCTTTGATTGTCCATTTACCGGCGGCGTAGGTGGTGTCGCCCAGTGCTTTAAAATCATCCAAGGGCAATTCTAACAATTCATTTAGGCTGGTTTCTAGTGCCTCTGTTAGGGATACATCATCAGCTTTGTTGATATATCTGTCAAAATATTCCGGCATTGGTTGAATGTCTGCTTTTTTCATGTTATAATTTTTTATGTGTTAAGAATTTATTTGGCTTATTAAACCTATTCTTGATAAATACTCATATATCAGTATTTAAGGTTGCTGAAAGATATCCTTGCCAGTTGGGTTGTTGTGGGTTCGACAAAATATGTTCTACCCAAGCATTGCGCTCAAACCAGATGACGGCCAATTCCCAAACGCAAGTGATGATTCCACTATCTGAATACAATTTGAATTCTGGTGGTTGATCATAAGTGGTGAGATATACAAATTGTTGCAACATATTTTCATCTATCCACCAATTGATAATGGCAAAGCAACCTTCTTTTCCTTCGTGCAGTATCAGGGTGGCAATATTGTATTTCTCTAAGCTATTATTATCGCTGTTCTTTAACCACTCTCTCACCTTCTCTTTCGCTGTCTCGATAAAAATATCCGAGACTATCAGTTGTTTTACTGAGATGCTGTACACTTTAATTTGCCAACCCTCCACTTCCATTTGCATGAGAAAGCGGATAGGTCTGGGCTGGTATTTGTTTTTTATGGCGTTCAAAATATTTCCTTTTTTTGCATAATTCGGGCAACCTGTCGTTCACTATTGAGGCCACATTGTCTGGCAATCTGGCTTCTTGAGACATCGGGATTTTTAAGTAGTTCGCTTATTTTTTCTCTTCTCAGCAATGTGTGATATTCATTGATTGATATGCCTGTTTCTTTTTTAAATACCCTTGTAAGGTTACGTGCGCTCATGTTTGCAACATCTGCCAATGCCTCAAGGTTTGTTTTTTGGTGAAGATGTTCTATCAGCCAGTCTTGTACTTTATGTATTCCTGCATGTATATGATTTCGATAGCTAAGGTAAATACTGTTCTGGCTTTGGCTGCCCTGCCGACGGATATACACCACCAATTCACGTGCTATTTTAAATGCCATCATATCATTCGTTAGCTTACCAACGATATTTAATGCGAGATCTATGCCGGAAGTAACGCCAGCACTCGTAAAAACGCCATCGTCTTCTGTATAAAGAATATTGTCAATTACTTTTAACTTAGGGAACAATTGTTGCAGTTGTTCCGTCTTTTTCCAATGCGTAGTACACGCCTTTCCGTCTAAGATTCCGATTCGTGCCAATAAAAAAGCACCAGTACATATAGAACATATATTTACCTTTTTGGCATGTGCTTGTTTGATCCATTCAAACAATTCCTCCTCCTGTCCTAATTCGTGCGAAAGCAAAAATGATGTTTCTGCACCCGGAATGATAAGGTAATCTCCTTCGTTTAGTGGAATCTGACTAAAATGGATGATATTTCCTAACGGCAAGTGGGTAGAAGTAGTTGTTTCTGCACTAATAGAACAATAGTGAATTTTAACTGGAATTCCGTGTTCAACTGCTTCATACATCACCTGGTCTGCACCGGCAAGGTCTAATAAGTGAATTTGTGGTAAGATGAGAAAGACAATTTGTGTTTCCTTCATATTTTCTAATTATTGAACAAAAATATATAAAAGAAACCAAGCGCATTGGACAAGAAATGGACATTTTGAGCCATTGCTATATTGGGATTAATGATGAGAAGCACCCCAACTATTAAGGTAAAATAAAATCATTTTTTCATTGCCTTCATCTGCCTTTCTACATATTTCCCCAATACATCAAATTCTATATTGACTATATCTCCTTCTTTTAGGTATTTAAAGGATGTATGCTCATATGTGTAGGGAATAATGGCTACATGAAACTTCCTCTTTTTAGTTTTTACGACCGTAAGACTTACGCCATTGATACAAACTGAACCTTTGTTGACAAGGTGGAACTTAGGTTTTTTGGCAAACTCAAAATGGAATTCCCAACTTCCGTCCTTAGGCTTAATTCCGGTACAAAGTGCCGTTTGATCGACATGACCCTGAACAAAATGTCCATCTAGGCGACTATCCTGTTTCATTGCCAACTCGATATTGACAAAATCGCCCACGAGCAGATTTCTAAGGTTAGTAATCTCCAATGTTTCTTTAATAGCCGTAACAGTATGTGTTTGTGTGCCAACTTTGACAACAGTAAGGCAAACGCCGTTATGTGAAACACTCTGATCTACCTTCAGTTTGGCAGATTGTTCACAAGCAATTTCAAGATGTACATTGGTGCCTTCTTGAACAACAGAAACGACTTTTCCAATATCTTCTATGATTCCAGTAAACATTACTCTCTAAATAAATGTATAAATCCACTCAGTGGCTTCTCCAATTTTTCTTCTCCGTTGACGGTTTCAAAATATACTTCACAGACATAACTATAAACGCCTGATTCGAGCAGTTTTTGGTTCTTAAAGTCTGTACCATCCCATTCAATATCTGGGTCTGATGTTTCGAATACTTTAACACCCCACCGATTAAATATCTGCATATTTATTCTTGTCACAAAACGATATGGAATGATGGGTGTATATAAATCATTTTGGTTGTCACCGTTGGGTGTAAAGGCATTGGGCAATTCATATATCGGGCAATTGTTTACACAAACAATATTAGTTTTGCTACTTTCATTTCCCACACCGTCAAAGGCTGTAACGACGTAACATCCTGATAGCATCTTTTCTATATTTCTATCGTGTTGGAAAGAGTCTAAAGTTATATCGTCAATGGTAGCAATCAATTCCAACGAAGCATTTTGTGTTGGTGCAAAATATATATTGAATTTTACTATGGTATCTCCATCCTGACATTCAGGGGTCTCATCTAATGTCCATTTAAGGTAGTTGATGAAATCATCTTCCGGCAATGAGGCATCGTTGCAGAAATTCCTAACCGTCAAGATGGGCGGACAGGGTGCTACGGTATCTTTTGGCTGAGCACAGGATTCTTGTGAGAAATTAATCAAAGGATGTTTTAATCCGGGATTCGTGTATGCTCCGATAGCCTCGATTTTATAGCAATAAACGCTATCTCTATCTAACCCTCCATCGAAATAGGTAGTTGTAGTCACCGTATCAATAATCACAAATGCCGGAGTAACATCTGTTCTTCTATAGATGACATATTGTTCATTTATCCAAGGCACATTAAATGTCCAACTCAGGTTTATTGCCTGATCTATGGGGCTAGTCGTTAAAAACACTGACGAACCTTTTTCTGAACTTCCTATGGTATCATTCACTGAGATGAAGTCAACTTTATAACGATAGGTTTTCTCCAAAGTATTTAACCCATTATCTAGGAATGAAGTATCTAATAATGAAGAGAAATTAGGTGCTGTTTTTGTAGTGATTGCAATAAAATTTTCCCCATCTATTCCTTCCGCTCGATATAAAATGTACTTATAAGGTCCTGGATTGAATAGGGTATCTAAAGCCACAGGATTCGGATTTCCCCACTCAACATATATCTGACCTGTAGCAATATCTGTGGTTCTCACATCCACATTGTATAAAATGGGAACATCTAACGGTAATTCAATGCAGAATTCATCCGAAGGGTAGCTACTAAAAGGATTAAACTCGACTCCTGCGGAGGATTTATCTGTAAATTCTGCCTTTATCCGATATGAATATTCATTGCCTTTCTTTAAGGTATTATCTAAGAACCTGTAATTGGTGGTGGTGCCAATTTGTTCATAGCCTAAGGCAGCCAAATCTGTTGTACAAGAATCCAAAGGATTGTTACAACCTTTTTTTCGCCAGATGCTGAACTGTTTAAATTTAGAAAAACTACTACACGAATAAAGGCTATCCCAGCGTAGGGTTAGTGTTTTAGTTGGTTTATCATATGTTCCAATAACATTTTTGGGTGGTGGCGCCAAAATCTTTATATTCAAAGTTTGTACATCTGACAGTGGTGGTGAATTAAAATCATCTACCGCCCTGAATACCACTTGATAATCTGTTTTTCTAAGGTTATCGCAATTTGTTCTCCAAATAAACCTGCCTGTAATCACCGTACCGCTGCCACTCGTTGTAAAGGTGGCTGGATTTGCTGCTAATGTTAGCGGCGCACCTGCTGCTGTAAAAGTAACAAACTGCCCCACATCAGGGTCTTTAGCCTGAATAGTAAAATCCAACGTGTCGCCTGCAATCATACATATTTGATTCAAGTCGTCAATTTTCGGGGGTTTGTTATTGGTTTCTTCAACAATGATTTGCAAATCTCGAATTACCGAACCGAGATAAATGCCATTTCTGTACTCCCGCACAATGATGGCAATATTATAGATACCTTGCTGTTGAGGGGCATCCCACAATAATTCTCCTGTATTATGGTCGATGGAAATGATATTGTCTGGTCCGGGTGATATTTGGCTAGGAGAAAGATATCCCGGAACATCCTGACCGGGACCTTGTTTGGGAGGGATAATTTCAAAATATAAGCTGTCGCCATCCGGGTCAAAAGCATTTGGGTTGTGCATAAAAGGGACATCCACATTTCCGTAGTCTAATGGAGGATATAATAATTGAGGTGAGTTATTAAATCCAAAAAAATTGGGATTCAGAATTCTTACTGTGTCTTCTAAATAAAAAATCACATTGACAGATGAACCAATATTGATGATATTATCAATACGATTCGGGTCTCCCATTGACACAACATAAGTAAATGGGCCGCTATAGGTATGCCTAGCGGTATATTTATTCATTTTTACATCATTGGGAAGAAAGATCTCTTGTGTTCTTGGTATCGTATCAATCGTTCCATCGCCATAATTAATACCCAAGCTAGGTCTATCTGCATCAAAACTGGACGTTTTAGTATAGGTCGTTATGGTAAATTCATAAGTAAAGCCAGAAATATGCGTATAGGTTATTTCTCCGGCACGGTTATGGGTAGCATGTAGCTTGCTGGGCGCAAACACGAACAATATTACCATCACAATACATGATATCCTAAAAAGAAGTTTATTTAGATGCATTTCATATCAGATTATAAATACTACGCTGAAAGATAAATAAAATTATACCATTTCACCATGAAAAAGTGGAAAAAAATAGAAAGTTTGGTTTTTTTAGCTTACGCATGTCTAAAGGAAAATCATCACCATGCAAGACAATTATCGACCAATATAAAACAAAATGAGGTGGTCAAGAATATGACAACCTCACTTATACTCATAATTATTAGCCAGATAGTTTATTCGGCAGAAAGACCTGCACTAACAAACTCTCTATTTAACCTAGCGATATTCTCCAAAGATATTTCTTTAGGACATTCTGCTTCGCAGGCACCTGTATTGGTACAACTTCCGAAGCCTTCTTTGTCCATTTGTGACACCATGTCTAATACACGAGTGTTTTTCTCAGGGTGACCTTGCGGTAATAATGCCAACTGTGAGACTTTTGCTGAGACGAACAACATTGCGGATGAGTTTTTACACGCTGCCACACAGGCACCGCATCCGATACATGCTGCTGCTGCAAAAGCTTTATCTGCTTTGTCTTTATCAATAGGGATGGCATTTGCGTCCACAGCATTTCCGGTATTTACTGAAATATAACCGCCTGCTTGAATAATTCTGTCGAAAGCACTTCTATCGACGACGAGGTCTTTTATTACTGGAAATGCGCCCGCTCTGAAGGGTTCAACGGTGATAGTATCACCATTTTTGAATGCTCGCATGTGTAGCTGGCAAGTAGTTGTGCCATTCCAAGGGCCATGCGGGCGTCCGTTGATAACCATTGAGCACATACCACAAATACCTTCCCGGCAATCGTGGTCGAAAGCTACGGGTTCTTTCCCTTCGCTGACGATTTTTTCATTTAAAACATCAAACATCTCTAAGAAAGACATCTCTGAGGAGATATCTTTTACTTCAAAAGTTTCAAAGCGCCCTGCATCTTTAGCATTTTTCTGACGCCATACTTTCAAGGTGAGATTCATATTATAGTGTTCCATACGCTTAAATTATAGATGTTAAATTTTGAATTATAAATGGTCTTGGTATTGAATGTTTTTAGTAATTAAATTGCCCTTTAGTTTTTTGTATAAATCTTTATACCGCTTGTCTTTAATATCTGGGCTATATGTTCTTGTTGCGATGATTCTCCCAAAGAAGGAATGGTCTTTTAATTCCTTTTCCAATATATTAACTGTAGCGTCTAATTGACCAACTGCTTTTAAGACATCCGAGCCTTTACATTCTATGAAATACGCCTGATTTGTTTCTTTGACTAAAAAGAGATAATCACATTTTTCAGACCTATCTAAAGTTTTTAACAGACAATCATCCACGATTATTTTACTTAATTGATATCTGTCGGGATGATTAAAGATTTTGTAGGTAGTTTTAGCGCCTGATCCAGTCAATATCTTATCCCTAACGTCTTTTTGACATTTATTACATGAACAGATATGGTTTTGAATATGCACTTTATTATTTTTCTATGTTAAAATCAATATCGAGCAGTCTGTCAAATTCTTCATTCAGTATTCGAGAAACGCCATCAATTTTTTCTGCACGAATCAATCCATCTTCATCTAAGATGTTCTCCGCAATCACGCCACCTTCTTGTTCATCAAATTTTAGCATATAGGCAGAAACATCTTTCGGGTCTAGCCAGTACTTTTTATCTATGATGGTATTTACTTTCTCTTCATTGCCCTCTTTTGTTCCGGTGATATGTGCTTGAATTAGGTTGTTTAGTGAGGTGAGAATGTAGGGTGAGTGGGTGGTGAGGAGTAAATTATTAGACTTACTTAAGCAGTTTGATAATAGGTACTTTACAACTTCATATTGACTTATTGGAAATAGATTTTGTTCAGGTTCTTCAATAATAAATTGAATATTCTCTCCTCTTGACTCAATATAATAATGTATAACACTCATCATTGGAATTAAAGATTGAATTCCACTCGAAGTGTCAGAGATACTGAATATTTGATTCCTAAATTCTACCTTTAACTCGTTGGGATTTTCATTAAAAAGGATTTTAAAAGAAAGGTCATTTCTATTTTCAAATTTAATTTCTAACTCTTTAAATCTCCGTTGTAAATCATTATAAATCGAACCAAAATTTCTCAATCCTAAGTGTAAATTTTTAATATTTATATCAAAAGGATTTTCAATAATATATTGAACCAACTGCCTTTCTGTTGGAATATAACATTTGGTACGATAAATGGTGGCTTTAGAAAGTATCTTAATAAAATTATTAGGAAATTCTTCCACTATCGTGTCTATTTCAGCATGGCGATCTACGGTTTCATTAGAATTTTCAAAACTTAAAATTCCATACTCAATTTTTATTGAATGGGTTTTAACCTCCAATAAAATTTTAGACTCCTTTCTAAGAAAAGTAATGATTGATTCATCCTCTAATAATTTTAAAAAACCATTAAAGTCCTTTTCTTTTGACAAACTAAGAAGCATTGCTAACACCTTCGCAACGGTACTCTTTCCCGTTCCTTGGTCACCAATCAATACATTCACCTTCTTCAAGTCTAATTCAACGTGCTTGATAGGTCCGAAATTTTGTATGATTAGTTTTTCTTGCATCAATGCTTATATAGTTCTTTAATCTTATCTTTTAACCGTTTTTCTTTTTGTTCAGGTGTGAGTGCTTTCCAGATAAATTCGTTACTCGTTTGTAGCCATTCAAACACTTCTTTTTCTGTAAGCTTTTTATACAGCGATTGGTTATTGGGATCATACCAAATACCTATCTCCTCGTTGTCTAATTTTTCGCTACTCATTATACAGATTTACGGCTAACCCGCCCATAATCAAGTTGACGAAATAGAAACCCAATATCCATCGTTACTTATAATTCCTTGCAGCAATCTTGATATTTTCGTATATTAAATCCTCTTTGTGTAAACTACTTTCGCTAGCACTAAGATATTCCCATGCGGCAACGTATTTGTAAGCTTCGTCATCGCGGAGGGTTTCTCCATCTTCATCCTGATACTCTTCACGGAAATGTCCACCACAACTTTCGTTTCTGTTCAATGCATCTTTACACATCAACTCTCCCAATTCAATAAAATCTGCTACTCTTCCAGCTTTTTCCAATTCGGGATTCAATTCATCCAAACCACCCGGAACAAAAACATTTGACCAAAATTCGTTTCTCAATGCCCTGATTTCTTCAATGGCTTCTTTTAAACCCTGCTCATTACGTGCCATACCGCACTTATCCCACATAATTTTTCCTAATGCTTTGTGGAAGTGATCAACTGATTTTTTGCCTTTGATACTGATAAATTTATTCAAAGTATCTGTGACTTCCTTTTCAGCTTCAGCAAATGCAGGATGGTCTGTTGAGATATGCCCGGTTTTGATTTCATTGGAAAGATAATTTCCGATGGTATAAGGAATCACGAAATAACCATCTGCTAATCCTTGCATGAGTGCTGATGCGCCCAAGCGGTTGGCACCATGGTCGGAGAAATTGGCTTCTCCTAATGCATACAATCCCGGAACGGTAGTCATCAACTCATAATCTACCCATAAACCACCCATCGTGTAGTGTACCGCAGGATAAATCCTCATGGGCACTTCATAGGGATTTTCTCCCGTGATTTTTGCATACATATCGAATAGGTTGCCGTATTTTTCCTTTACAACATCTTTCCCTAATTCGATAATTTTGTCTTTGGAAGGATTTACTAATCCATGCTTATTGGCTTCGACCTTTCCATATCTTTCTATTGCAGAAGCATAATCTAAGTAAACGGCCATTTTTGATGCGCCGACACCGTAACCGGCATCACATCTTTCTTTGGCAGCACGAGACGCAACGTCTCTTGGCACGAGGTTTCCAAAGGCTGGATACCTTCTTTCCAAGTAATAATCACGCTCTTCTTCCGGAATTTCGTTTGGTTTTCTATTGTCATTTTGCTTTTTCGGCACCCATATTCTACCATCATTGCGCAGTGACTCTGACATCAGCGTCAGTTTTGACTGATGGTCTCCAGAAACTGGTATGCAGGTAGGGTGTATTTGCGTAAAACAAGGATTGCCGAAATAGGCGCCTTTTTTATGTGCCTTCCATGCAGCGGTTACGTTTGATCCCATTGCATTGGTTGACAGAAAGAATACGTTGCCATAGCCACCAGTACATAATAGCACAGCGTGTCCTGAGTGGCGTTCAATTTTTCCGGAGATAAGGTCTCTGGCAATGATGCCACGAGCTTTCCCATCGATTTTGACGACATCGAGCATTTCATGGCGGGTAAACATTTGGACGTTTCCTAATGCCACCTGTCTTTCGAGGGCACTGTAAGCACCTAGTAGCAATTGCTGTCCGGTTTGTCCGGCAGCATAGAATGTACGTTGTACCTGTGTACCACCGAAAGAGCGATTGCTCAACAATCCGCCATATTCGCGGGCGAATGGGACACCTTGTGCAACACATTGGTCAATGATATTGGCACTTACTTCTGCCAATCTGTAAACGTTGGCTTCGCGAGCGCGATAATCGCCGCCTTTGATGGTGTCATAAAACAACCTGTAAACAGAATCGCCATCGTTTTGGTAGTTCTTGGCGGCGTTGATACCACCTTGTGCAGCGATACTGTGGGCGCGTCTTGGACTATCCTGAAAGCAGAATGCTTTTACTTTATAACCCAATTCACCCAAAGAAGCGGCAGCGGATGCACCAGCAAGACCCGTTCCAACGATGATGATTTCGATATTCCTTTTATTCGCCGGATTGACCAGCTTTACGGTTGACTTGTACGTTTTCCACTTGGATTCGAGTAGTCCGACAGGTATTTTGGCATTTAATTCCATTTGTTTGTTGTTTCTTATTTGATGAAACCAATAAAAATAGTAATAGGCATGAGTGCAAATATGATAGGCACTACAATAGAGAACACTGTTCCGACTGTTTTAATAATCGGCGTATATTTTTTGTGATTCAATCCTAAGGATTGGAATGCTGATGAGAATCCGTGAAGAAGATGATATGCTAATGATATCATGGATAAGACATATAAGGCAACCACGATAGGGCTTTCAAACACCACTACCATTTGATGGAATAAGTTATGGTAAGTTTTTCCGTCATAATCTACTTCTTCCAAATAACCGAATACTTGCGGAATTCTGCTCATTGTCCAGAAGTGATAAATATGCATAATCAAGAATATCAACAGAAGTGTACCTAGCAATCCCATGGAGCGGCTATACCACTTGCTGTTTTGGTTGGCATTGTTGACTGCATATTTAACGGGTGTTTTCTTGTTATTTTCAAAGGTAAGCACCAAACCCTGAACAATATGAAGGATGATACCTGCGAATAGACCTACTTCCATAATTCGTATGAAGATGTTTGTTCCCATGAAATGAGCCGCTTTATTAAAAAGTTCGCCATTATCCATCGCAAAAATACAAGCATTAATTATGCAGTGTACTGTCAAGAAAGATATTAAGAAAATGCCGGTAAGTCCCATTATCAACTTCTTGCCTATGGAAGAAGTGAACATTTTTTTGAACGTATAATTTGCCATGATTCGTCCTGAATTAATTTTGTTGCAAAAGTACTACACTAAAGTATTTTTTTCAAACTATATCTAATATATAATTTATGGTTAACAATAAAAAAGGGCCATCTGTTGACGAGATGACCCTTTTTAATAAAAAAATATTCTTTTATCCGTTTAAAACGATTCTTGTTGGTGTTGGAGCGGTAATATTTGCTTTGTTTAAAGCACTTCTAACCTCTTCTTGTACACCAAAGAAGGTACCCCAATAATCTTCCGGTTTTGAATATGGCAATACCAACAATGTATATCCTGCATCACCCAATTGTTTTACATTTACACTTGGTGCTGGATTTTTTAGAACCAGTGGGTGGTTATTGAGTACATTCATGATAGCTGTTCTAGCATCTTCCACTTGAATGGTATTCGCTACATTCACCTCAAAGTCAACCCGCACATTTCCAACTGCCGAATGATTAATAATATTTCCGTTTGACAATGGGCCATTAGGAATAATTACTAATCTATTTGTACCAGTAATAAGATGCGTTGTGAACAATTGAATTTCCTTTACTGTACCAGTATTTCCTTGTGCCTCGACTAAATCACCTACTTTAAATGGGCGAAACAAAAGTATTAAAGCGCCGCCAGCGAAATTACCTAAAGAGCCTTGCAATGCCATTCCTACTGCTAAAGACATAGCACCTAAAACAGCAACGAATGAAGTAGTAGCTACCCCCAACATAGAGGCTACGCTGATGAATAGGAGCACTTTTAGCAATCCACTAGCTAAATTCAATAAGAATTTTGACAAGGTGGGATCGGTATCTCTTTTTGACAACATCTTATTGATGGCTTTGACAAGATTATTGATGATGACATTACCAATAATCAATACAACAATTGCCATCAATACTTTAGGCCCATAATCAATGACTTTCTGCATTAAAGTCTCCGAAATTTTTTGAATGTCCATTTTTTGTTATTTATAGTGATTAATTAGAAGGAGGAACAGGTTGTTCAACATTTGCAGGTACTTCTTTAGGGATATCTTTGTTAAGAGAATACGTGAAACCTACACCGACAACATCTCTAATTTGAATGCCTCTTCCATTCACATAGGTGCCATCATCTTGTTTCTTAGGCACCAACATATCATAATCCCAGACAAAGTGCGTGAAAACATTCGCAGAAATAAATTTGGTTACTTTTAACCCGATGGTGGTTTGCCAATCAACGTCAATATTTTGCGCCGGTCCTTTTAGGTAGTTTTTGTATACCTTCAGAATAGAAAGTATGTTGACATTTTTCACTACTTCTTGATTATAAGTGAAGATGGCTGTGGCACCAAATTCTGAACGAACATTGTCGCCAATACCATCGCCGTTCTGATCATTACCATGCAAGAGATAAGATGCAATGGTATCATCTGTAACAACCGTCATCTTACCTGCAATGGGAGATAAAAACATAGAGAAGTATTTGTTAGGGATATAATCCATACCTATTGCTGCTTCCATGAACATAGGGCTGGCAAACTTAGAGATATTCCTTAACTTATTCCCATCCGAATCATATTCATATGTTTTAGTAAATTGTGATCTAAAGTTGGCGTATGAACTCACATACCATTTGTCAGAGATTCTATATCCATATTTTGTAAAATACTCTAAACGGTCTGCATTTTTTCTAAAAGGAAGTCCCTTAAGTTTTTGAACACCGTATTCCATGGCAAGTCTATTTTGCCAAAGGTGATTACCGGATTTATAATCTGCAATGCCAGTCAAAAGACCTTGAAATGCAATAGAATTGGTACCACCAGGTGCCCATTGATAAAAACCTGCCTGTGAGAAGTTAAGCGATCCCGTACCGCCTAATTTCCACCCATCGGGATTTGTGGTGACTTTTACCTTGTCGTCAGTTGTTTCTGCTTTTGTAGGCTGAGCAACAGAAACTGTAATGACTAAGGCGAATAGCCCTAGCCCTAAGAATACTTTTTTCATAATCCAATAAAATTTTAACTTTTTAACCATCTTTTAACTAAAAACCGTGCCAATTTGCACTATTTAACTTTTGTCTATTTTAACTTTACTTTAAGCTACTAAAGATTTTTTACAATATAATTGGTCATCAATTCAAAGAGGTGCATCCTCGTCCTACCCCCACTGATGCCGTGATTTTTATCAGGATAAGCCATAAAATCGTACATCTTTCCTTCATTGTTGAGTACCTTCATCAATTCCATAGTGTTTTGGAAGTGAACGTTCTCGTCAGCGGTGCCATGTATGAGCAATAATTTTCCTTCCAATCTTTTTGCTCCATCTAATGGATTATAGCTCTCATATCCTGAAATATTCTCATTCGGCATACCCATGAATCGCTCACTATAGACAGAATCGTAAAACTTCCAATTGGTTACTGGTGCAACGCTAATACCCATTTTGAAAGTTGCATTACCATAGAATAGACAATTTAATGCCACAAACCCGCCGTAGCTCCAACCAAAGATGCCGATTCTGGAGGAATCTACATGGAATTTTTCTATCAGATACTTTGCTGCCGCAATTTGATCTTCAGTTTCATATTTCCCTAACCTTTCATAGCTAATCTTCTGAAAATCGGCACCTTTGCCCCCCGAACCTCTATTGTCAATACAAGCTACCATATAACCTAAAGTATTTAAATACCTGAACCATTGCTCACGCATACCGCCCCAATCATTTAAAACTTCTTGGTTGCCGGGACCGCCATAAACATAAATTAATAAAGGATATTTTTGTGAAGGTTGGTAATCCTTCGGATAAAGCATATAGGCCTGAAGCTGAACATTGGCGGTTGGTATCTCAAAATACTGCCGCTTATTGAAATGTATGGTATCCAAGAATTTCTTCAACTCATCGTTCATTTCAAGTTTTGCTTCTACTTCACCAGCATTATTTCTTAGCGTATATTGATTGGGAGTATCGTCAGATTGATAATCTAAGATAAAGTTTGTAAAATCATGGCTAAATGTAGCATCATTCATACCGTTGTTTTCAGAAATCAATTCCTCTTGATTTGTTTTTTTGTTGATTCGATAAACTTTTGTCTCATATAGCTTCCCTTTGTTGGATTGATAGTATATCCAATCTCCGTTGCATCCATATATTTTCTTAACTTCGAAATTGCCTGTTGTAATTTGCTGCTCTTCAAAGCCGGAAATTGCTTTAACGATTCTATAAATCTGCTTAAAGCCGCCTTTATCGCTCGTGAAATAAACTTCCCCTTCTTTGGAAATGTACCAAGAGGGCAATATTTCATAAGTATCAGACTGGCTGTTATATGCGATTTCTTTCTGTCTGCCATCGGTGGAGAGGGCATATATCCTAAAATTATTTTGTCTGCGGTTGAGATATTGTATTAGCAACCTATCCTTACACCACGCTAACTTTGGATAATAGGCTTGCTGATCATCAGTAGGTGTTATATTTAGGTGTTTTTTAGTTTTTAAGTCATAAATAAAACAATAAACCGACGCATTATTTTGTCCGGCCTTTGGATATTTAAAGGTTTCTACCTCTGGGTATAGGTTGTTGTAATGGATGAACGAAAAGTCCGGCACTTTTGTCTCATCAAATTTTAAGTAGGCAATTTTTTTTCCATCCGGACTCCATTCATAAGCACTAGTCATTTTGAATTCCTCCTCATATACCCAATCGCTTCTTCCGTTAATAATGGCATTATGCTTCCCATCAGTAGTCACACGCACTTCGTTTCCGGTAGAAATATCCATATAATAAAGGTCGTTATCTCTGACAAAAGCAACTTTATCCATGGTGGGCGAAAACTTGGGATACATTTGCTTTCCATTCAGGCTGAGTGGAAAGACTTTCTGTTCTTTGATGTTTACAATATAGAATACGGATTTGGAGGAATGTCTATAAATGTTTTCTGTTTGGGTAGAAATGAGCATTGCCTGATCATTATCCGACAATTCATAATCATCAATTGCAGAGAGTACTCCTCCAGACCACGCTTCTAAATCTTTTGTGGAAAGAAACTGTCCGGATGGGCTACCAGATACATCATATTTATTCCAGACAAAACCATTTTTGCCGCTGCTTTCTAGGAGCAAATAAGCAGATTCGAGATGCATAAATCGAATATCGCCAATACGTTTCGGGGAAAAGCTTCTTTTGACAAAGATATCTTCCAAACTTTCCTGAGAAAATATGGAAATTGTATAAAAAAGTATAAAAAATACACTCAAATAATGTTTCTTTGTCATAATTTGGTATTCAATTTGCAAATGTATATCGATTCAAAAGTCTTATAAAATATAATTTTACCACGAACGTTAATAACACAATATGCTAAGAATGAGAGTTATTGGATTATTTGTAGTATTTTTTGCTTTGAGTTGCTCTTTATCTGCACAAGATCAAGAGGAAGAATATAAGCAAGTTCCACCTCCTGCGAATAATACACAGGTGGATGAGCAACAACAAGCAAGCGATGAAGCTAAGGAAGAAGAGGATGATGTCCCTTCTGATAAAAAATGGAAATGGGAAAATTTCAGGGTAGGCGGTAATTTTGGATTGCAGTTTGGCAATATTACTTATATAGATATTTCCCCAACTTTTGGATATTATGTTATACCCAATAAACTTCAGGTAGGTGTTGGAACAAAATTTATTTATTATCGACAGGCTGAAGGCGCATATTATGATCCATATTCCGGCAATTATTATATCGTTCCAAAATACAGCACGGCGATTTATGGAGGCGGACTATTTACCAATTATACCATATGGAAAGGACTATTCGTACATGGTGAGTATGAGATGGTGAGTAAAAGACCCAATAATCCATATAATTATCCGGGTCAGAACAGGATTCGTGTGGACGCTTTATTAATTGGGGGTGGTTATAGCCAGCCCATCGGCAAGGCTGGTAATTTATATGTATCGGCATTATATGATGTGTTAAATACGGATGAATCGATATATTCAGGTACTTTCGGTCGTGTGCCGATTATACTAAGAATTGGCTTCGGATTCGGCTTTTCGGGAAGATAGTTTTTAAATAAATATTTATGAATAAGATACTTGTTATTACATTTCTGTTGCTTACCACGGTAGTGAAAGGGGGCGAAAAAGATGAATTTCAGTTCGGCATGAGAATGGGATTAAATCTTGCCGACCAGCGTTTCGAAGGAAAGAAGGAATTTGACGACTTGAATGATGGTTCTTGGAAGTTCTTGCCGGGCTTTACCTTAGGATTTATGGCGGAGATTCCATTAGCAAGTTTTCTAGAAATAAGGGCGGAAGCTTTGGTTACTTCAATGGGAAGACAGTTTGTCAATAAAACAGACAAAGACAATTGGATAAAATCTAAAATTGCTTATGGATATGTACAATTTCCCGTAATGGCGAAGTTACAATTAGGTGGAGAAAACATTCGTGGATTTGTAAACTTCGGCCCGCAATTCGGCGTGGGTGTATATGGGCTATATAGGGATAAGTTTGCTATTGATGGCGAGAAGGACACGGAAAATGAAGGGTTTAAGTTTAAAGATGAGGATCTAAAACGCTTCGACTTGGGTTTGTCAACAGGAATTGGTCTAGAAATGAAAAACAAAGTAGAATTTGAAGTTAGGTATACGCATGGTTTTTCCGATATAGTAGATTGGGAAGCGACAGCAGGCGGCGAGCGCCCCGATGGTGTTCAAAAATTCACCAATCAAGGCCTAGCGGTTACCTTTGGGTATAAGTTCTAATCTCAACCGATGTTATATGGTGTAGAATGCCGTTCGTGAAAATACGAACGACTTGAATCATTGTGGTATTAAACCCTAACTCTTAAATTTTACGGAATAATGAATAATTTTTAGCTGAAAGGCTTTGAAGAGTGGATGTTTTGTATTTATTTTGTATTCCGTAAATACGTATTATGAAAAATAAAACACAACACATCTAT
>JAIBAX010000053.1 GCA_019694955.1 Chitinophagales bacterium
TCTGACATTGTAAAATATAATAGAAACTATCTTTAACATGGAGTCTTATTTAAGGCATAATTTTACAATGTCAGCAATAAAACTAACATTATAAATATAACAATATTTTAGAAAACTTATACTAAAATTAAGTTATTTTTTTTACCACCCCACCCTTTCGCCAATCTTATAATCATTCCTTTCCGGTGCACTTCTTGATACCAACTCTGCTAAAAAGCCGGTTAAGAACATCTGCGCGCCAATGATGATGGCTAAAATACCGAAATAGAATATCGGGCGACTGGCAATACCCAACTGAGAGAAAAATATCTTCGATATACTCAAATACAGCAAAATCATAAACCCGATTAAAAACGAACCCGTACCCCACAGTCCAAATAAATGCATGGGACGACGAGCAAATTTGGTGATGAATACAATAGACATCAAATCCAGAAAACCATTCACAAACCTATTCCAGCCAAACTTGGTAACACCGTATTTGCGTTCTTGATGTTTCACCGCCTTTTCGCCAATCTTCTCAAAACCTGCCCACTTGGCAATCACCGGAATATAGCGGTGCATTTCTCCATATACTTCTATGCTCTTTATTACTTTCTTCTGATACGCTTTTAGCCCACAATTGAAGTCATTCAGTTGTATGCCGGAAACTTTTCTTGTTACGCCATTAAAGAATTTAGAAGGGATATTCTTCGAAAATACTGGGTCTAAACGCTTTTGCTTCCATCCACTGACCAAGTGATAGCCCTCTTCTTTAATCATTTTATACAAACCTGGAATCTCATCCGGTGAGTCCTGTAAATCAGCATCCATGGTAATCACAACATCGCCCTGTGCCGCATCGAAGCCTACATTTAGGGCGGGAGATTTTCCATAGTTCCGTTGAAAACTGATGCCTTTTATGTGCGGATTTCTTTCACTCTCTCTCTTGATGACATCCCAAGAGTTGTCCCTGCTACCATCGTTGACGGCAATGATTTCATAGGTATAATGGTTCTCCTTCATGACTTTCTCTATCCAAGCAAAAAGCTCGGGTAGCGATTCTTCCTCATTATACAATGGTATGATTACTGAAATATCCATTATCTGGTTTTAAAAATGAATGCCAATATAGCAGAAAATATAAGTCCCAACATATTATATCCCATTAAAAACGTTGTTAAAAGGTTCGTTGGAATGTTTAATTCCGGCATCATTAACATCGACACAATTTTTGAAAATATCATCATCAGAACACCTAAAATCACCGCTGAAAACCAACCGGATAACCATGCTAATTTATAGGTAAGTGGGTGATACAATTTTTTGGCAATGGCTTGTGTGAGGAAAACACTGGTGAAGATGGCAGAAAAATGTAACCCTACTGTCAGAAAACGCGACAGAGATATTTTGGTGAAATTAACCACCATAAAAATTAGCATAAAGAACAAGCCACTATAAATGGCACCCTGTAGCGATAATCCGAATGGCGAACGATGTATGGTTTTTTCTGGTTCCATTAAAACATTAACCATTCGTTTTTACAAAAAATACCTGTTATCTTACCTTGTAAGGTTTTGCCTAAAAAGGGCGTATTGACCGATTTTGAATGGATATTGCCCGTTTCAATGATAGATGTTTCTTCATGGTTGAAGAAGAAAAGGTTGGCGACACCTTCTTTTTGTATGCCTGACAAGGGCTTATTGATAATCTCTCTGGGCTGGAAGGACATTAATTGCACTAATTTTTCCATCCCTAATGTTTCACCCAGATAGGTGTAAGCCGCCTGAAATGCCGTCTCTAAACCGATGACACCAAATTCGGCATATTCAAACTCTAATTGTTTAGATTCTGTGTCCAAAGGTGTATGTTGTGTGCAAATGGCATCTAAAGTACCCTCTCTTAATCCTTCAATGAGTGCATTCTTATCCTTCTCTGTGCGCAATGGTGGCATGGTCTTGAAGTTGGTATCAAAATCAGCAGCTTCATTTTCCGTGAAGACAAGGTGGTGTAAAAATACGGATGCGGTTACCTGCATGCCTTCTTGTTTGGCCTTTCTAATCAACCCAACACTCTCTGCTGTTGAGATGCCAAAGAAGTGAAGACGAGATGCTGTATATTTACAGATTTCTAAATCTCTTTGTATTTGTAAGGTCTCTGAGAGATTTGAAATCCCTTTCATGCCGTTTTCTAATGAAATTTTTCCTTCATTGATTTGCCCTTCACCTACCAGCGTTTTATCGAAGGGTAAAGTGAAGATGGTGCCATTGAAAGGTTTGCAATATTGTAAAGCACGCAACATTACTCCGGCATCTTTGATGGAATATGGTGCATCGGTGAAACCAATAGCGCCCGACTGATGCATATCATACATTTCAGTAGGTTCTTTTCCATCAAGGTTGGCAGTAATAGTTCCATAAGGCAAGATTTCAACCAATACTTGCTTACTTTGATTTAAAACATATTCTACTTGTGATTTGTTTTGAATAACCGGTTCGGTATGTGGTATGACACATACGGTTGTATATCCACCCCTGAGCGCTGCATCTGCACCGGAATGAATATCTTCCCGAAACTCAAATCCCGGGTCACAAAAATCTGCATAAAGGTCGCAAAGACCCGGTAGCACATATTGACCATTTACCGGGATTTCATAAAAATCCCCTTCCGTAGTGCCGGCATCTTCGATGGTAATTATGCTACCATTTTCAATAATAATATCTGTTTTTTTTCCATTGAAGGAAGATGTTGGGTCAACAACGATTACATTGGATGCACGATATTTCATTCAGTTATATTGACACTTATTTAAAGAAGCGGAGAATCAGTGTTTCCGCTGCCAAAAAAAGCAATGCAAAAATAAGACAAAGTTTCCAAAGTACTATGCCTTCTTTTACTTGCTTAATTTCTGCAGTAAGACTTGATTTTTCCTGATCTAAAATATTCGTCTTTGCCTCGGGGAATTTCTTGCGGATGTCTTCCAATCCATCAAAGACCATCTCAGATTCTCTCTGGTCGTAATTGAAAGCAATTTTGGCAATGGTATTTGTGCCTGCTAAAACATCATAGATACCTGATTGCTGCAATTCATTGCCCATGTTTAAGATAACTTTCTTTCCCGCAGGTCTTTGTGCAGGTATGAATTCAAAATTTCCATTCCGCATTTTGTAAATACCTTCGGTATTGGTGAGTTTGTTTTCCAATTCTATATAGCTGTTTTTGCCGATAGTATAATATAAGTTTGACCGAGATGCATTGAAGATGCCCATATTATACACCATCGGCGGAAATAGAGGACTGGATCCAAGGTTTGAAAAGGAATTTCCCAATGGTACTGCCTGCAAATATACGAACCCACTACCTACTTGATATTTGGAAACCAAAGGTCTGCCATTGTCGAGTTCCAGTAATGTGTTTTGACCACTGGAAATAGCTCCTGAAATAGGGAAGTAGCGCTGTGCTTTCGGCATTTCCATATTTTTCGGAAAGCTTTCAAAGGCTTCACTAAAAATGGCTTCTTTCGTATTGATATTTCTTACCACTAGATTTTTACTTTCCATTGGTTCAAGTTTCCCCGAGGCAATAGCGCCTAAAAACATGTTATATGTGTTAAGGTCTGCACTTTCAGCAGGAATAATGTATAAGGAGCCACCGTTTTCTATGTACGCTTTTAATGCTGTTTGTATCGTATTGTTGATATTGTTGAGCTCGTTGAGTATGACGAGTTGAAAATCGCTTAATTTTTCAGCATTGAATTGTTGTGATTGGGTGGTTTCTACCTGATAAAAAGCATCGTCTTTAAATACAGAACGGATATATGGCTTGGCGACACCGCCTTCAACATTTAGAATTTTTTTGCTCTGATTGACGTTAAAGGTAAAACAAAATTTATCATCGAAAGTAATGGGGTAGTCATTGAAGGAAAGTTCACCTTCCTGCCATCCCGGTTCACTTACAGAAAAGGTAAGTGTATCCAATAAAACCTGATCTGAACGGATATTTACTTCCGAAACAGTTTTAATTTTGCCATTGATTTTTAAAGAAATACGAATGTTCTCTTTGTCAAATTTTCCGGAACTCCTTAATTGTGTGATGAGTGCCAGTGAGGAGTTCAATCCCTGAATAGGTGTGCTGAACCAACAACTGTCAATATATATGTTTTTAGCAGTATTGCTTTGGAAAGGAATGATATTATAATGAAAACCCGTATCTGTAACAGTGGTAGACATATATTTTTGGAAGTCGGAGAGGAGATAGATTTCTTTGTTTTTAGAAGTGATGCCTTCAAAAAGGGCGCGTTGTTTTTCGGTTATCTCCTGTATGGTTCTGTTTGTGGCGCTAACTTGTACCTGATCGACAAAATTGATAAAATCTTCTTTTCCCATCCAATGCTGGTGTCTTCCTTCGAAGTCGTTGGTGAGTAAAATCAATTTATCTGCGCCATCATATGCTGCGGCTATTTCTTTAGCTTTTTCCTTTGCAAAGGCTAATTGCGATTCTCCACTCTTTTCAAGTTCCATGCTATAAGAATTGTCGATATAGACACAGATAGCGGCATTTCCTTTTGGGAGATTCCCTTTTTTCTTTTTTAAGAAAGGTTGCGTGAATGCCAGCACCAAGAACAACAGTGCCAATAACCGACACATCAGCACTAAGCGCTTCTTTAACTTATCAACGGCACTTTTTTCTTCTTTGATTTCTTTTAAGAAGGCAACATTGGGGAAATATACTTTCTTAAACTTTCTAAAATAAAATAAATGGATGATAATAGGAATGGATAATCCTGCCAACGCCACTAAAAACCAAGGAAATACAAAACCCATATTAATAGTGTTTTAGGATGAAGTAAGACCATATTTTTACAACGACGCTCATACCTTAATAGGCCCTGATATTTTTTCCTTCCATATAATTGATGAATGCAGTATTTGCCACTTTATTACCGCCTTGTGTGGGATAATCTCCGGTGAAATACCAATCTCCGGTATGGTTTGGACATGCTTGGTGGAGGTTTTCTACTGTTTGGTAAATGATTTTTACATCTGAAAAGATGTTCTTAGGTTTTACAATTTCTGCAATCTTATCTGAAATCTCCTCGTAAGAAAATGGCGCATAGACATCTTTTACTAAATTGCGGATTTCTGCTATTGGTTTCAAGTTTTCTTGCTTGCAGGCGGCATAAATTTCTTCTAGGCGGCCAAGCATTTTTTGCTCTTTTAGCAATTCTATCGCTGCCAAGAATGCAACAAAACTACCCATTTTCGACATATCGATACCATAACAATCGGGGTAACGTATTTGTGGTGCTGAAGAAACGACAATAATGCGCTTAGGCTGCAATCTGTCTAACATCGTTAGGATAGAGTTTTGCAAGGTCGTTCCCCTCACAATAGAATCATCTAATACGACAATGGTATCGATGGTGTTTCTCACAAGTCCGTAGGAGACATCATAAACGTGGGAGACCATGTCGTTTCTTGAGGCATCTTCTGTAATGAATGTTCTGAGTTTAACGTCTTTATGCGCAATCTTTTCTATCCGTGGCGGGATAGAAAGTATTTTTTTTAGTTCCTCAGGATCCGAGGCACCATTTTGGAAGAAATCGTCCACCCTTTTCTTCATAAGGTTGCTTTGAACCTCTTCAATCATTCCCAAGAAGGCAATTTCTGCGGTATTAGGAATGTATGAGAATATTGTATTGTCAAAGTCATGTGCTATGGCATCCAAGATTTGTGGGACGACTAATTTTCCCAATGTCTTCCTTTCCTGATAAATCTCGAAGTCACCACCTCTGCTAAAGTAGATGCGTTCGAAGCTACAAGATTTTCGAGGTGCGGGTTTGTGGCAAAGGATTTCACCGACACTGCCATCTTTCTTAATCACCAAGGCATGACCGGGTTGTATCTCGTAAATTTTACTTCTGTGTACATCAAAGGATGTTTGTATCGCAGGGCGCTCAGATGCCACCACTACCACCTCATCATCATAGTAATAAAAGGCAGGTCTTATTCCGGAAGGATCACGCATGACAAAGGCATCACCATGTCCTACCATTCCTGCCATAACGTAACCGCCATCAAAATCTTCAGCAGAATTGGCAAGGATGTTTTTATAATCTAAGTGTTCCGCTATTAATGGAGTGATGTCTTTGTTGGGAATATGCTGCGCTTTATACTTTTTAAACAGTTTCTGGTTTTCTGTATCTAAAAAATGTCCTATTTTCTCTAAAACCGTCATAGTGTCTGACATTTCTCTCGGGTATTGCCCCAAGTCAGTGAGGTTTTCAAAGAGCTCGTCAACATTGGTGAGGTTGAAATTCCCGGCAACCAATAATGTCCTTGTCATCCAGTTATTGGCACGTAGACGAGGATGTGCCAATCCTTCTTTGTTTGAGCCATGGGTTGCATAGCGTAAGTGACCTAAAAGCAATTCTCCTAAGAAGTCAAACTTATCTTTTAGAATGTGGTCGTCTTTCGGTAGGTCTTTGTTCTTAAAACTGGCAAACTGAGCAAAAATGGGATCGAAAATATTCTTGATGGCTTGTGCTTTTGTTGAGCGGTTCCTGTCGATATATTTCTTACCGGGTGCCATGTCCAACTTTATCGTTGCCAACCCGGCGCCGTCCTGCCCTCGGTTGTGTTGCTTCTCCATGAGAAGATACATCTTGGTAAGACCGTAATGCACGTCTCCATATTTTTCTTTGTAGTAAGAAATGGGTTTTCGCAACCTTATTAAGGCAATGCCACATTCATGTTTGATGAAGTCACTCATCTGGTTTATAGTAAGCTTTCAATAATTTTTTCAATAGAAATGCCTTCGGCTTCGGCTTTGAAGTTTTTAATAATTCTGTGACGAAGAATGGGCATCGCAATGGCTTTTACATCTTCGATATCCGGGCTGTATTTCCCGTGAATGGCGGCATGCCCTTTAGCGCCTAAGATAAGTGCCTGTGATGCCCGTGGTCCTGCTCCCCAAGCTAGGTAGTCGTTGGCAGTTTTAGCGGCACCACTTGTATTCGGTCGGGTGGATGTAACGAGTTTTACGGCATATTCCACAACATTATCGGAGATAGGTATGGAGCGTACTAATTGCTGAAAGGCAATGATTTGACTGCCGTCTAATACTTTACTGACGGCTTGTGATTGATTGGAGGTGGTGGACTTCACGATATTTAATTCCTCTTCATAATTCGGATAGTCTAATTGTATATTGAACATGAAGCGGTCGAGTTGTGCTTCCGGCAATGGGTAAGTTCCTTCTTGTTCGATGGGGTTTTGTGTTGCAAGAACAAAGAAAGGCAGTTCCATTTTATGCAACTGTCCGGCGGCGGTAATGGTACGCTCCTGCATGGCTTCAAGGAGTGCAGCCTGTGTTTTTGGAGGTGTTCTGTTTATCTCATCCGCTAGTACGATATTGGCAAAAATGGGTCCCTTGTTAAACTTGAAATGCCTACTCTCATCTAATACCTCAGAACCGATAATATCGGAAGGCATTAGATCGGGTGTAAATTGTATTCTTTTGAAATCTAGGAAGAGAACGTCCGCAATCGTTTTTACTAAGAGGGTTTTCGCTAATCCCGGAACACCAACTAATAAACTATGGCTATCACAGAATATAGACAAAAGAACATGCTTTACAACATCATCTTGTCCGACGATAACTTTTTTGATTTCTTTACGCAGGTCATTATAAGCTTGGGCGAGCTTGTTGACACCTTCTACTTCGTTGTTAAATGTATACATGGCTAATTTTGTATCCAGGTTTGTAAATTAGTGCAATTCTGATATTCCGGAGCAATCAGGATATATGATTTTCTCGCATTTTTCTTTATCCAGTCATTGATGACTTCGTTCTGCTTATTTGCTTTAGCGGCATTTTGGAACTTGTCGTAATCTTCTTCGAGACTGCCAATATGTGGTGGTGTCTTGGAGTCTAAGCGTAAAATTCGGTATGCTTTTGTGCTGCCTTCTTCATATAGTACCGGCATAGATAAGCTGCCAATTTTCATGGTATCTATGATAAAAAGAACATTTGGATCCATGTCGCCCGCCTCGATAAGCGTACCACCGGTTTGTGGGTTGATCATTCTCCCTCCAGCATTCTTGGTATATTCGTCTTCAGAAACGCTTTTTACAGCTTTAAGGAATGAATAGGTAGTATCCGTAAGTAATTTCGTTCTGACGGAGTCCAAAATATGTTTTGAAACCAAAAGATCGGCGCTCAGAGATTTGGGTTGTATCAAAATATGCCTTATATTGATATAGTCGCCACGCCTTTCTATCAGTTGTAAGATATGGAATCCATACTCTGTTTCTACGATTTCTGATATTTCATCCTTTTTCAATTTATAGGCTGCCGCTTCAAATTCTTTAACGAAAGAGCCTCTGGGTGCCATACCCAATTCTCCACCATTTTCTGCGGACCCGGGATCTTCAGAGTATAGTATTGCCATTGTAGAAAAATCCTCGCCACCAACAATTCTTTCCCTTAACCCCTTTAATTTGTTGTAGGCATATTGCTTTTGCTCTTCGCTGATCTGTGCTTTTACAACAATTTGCGATACTTCATACTCCGTATTGATATATGGGAGGCTATCCTTAGGTATTGAATTAAAGAAATCCCTCACTTCGCTAGGTGTTACCTGCAATTCGCCGACGATTTTTTGCCTCATTCTTTGTGCAAGCAACTGATCTTTAATGTCTTCCCTGAACTCATCTTTTAATTGATCAACGGATTTTTGATAATAGGCTTCGAAAGCTTCCTGAGAACCCGCCATGTTGATATAGTAATTAATCTTTCTGCCAAGTTCATCTTCTACTTCATCATCTCCAACAGGAATGGAATCGTGTATGGCTTGCGCTACCAATAACCTGTTCACCAACATCTGATCAAAGAAATCACAGCGTACCAAATTCTTTTCTTCAGGTTTTACACCTAAAAGTTCCATTTGATTTTCAATGTCTGAGTATAAAATAATCTTATCGTCAACGATGCCGATTACTTTATCAATCATTTTTCCCGTTTGGGCATTTAATGTATTGATACTGATTTGTATGAATAATAGTATAACTATCTGTAATTTTCTCATTCGTAAATTTTAACTTTCTTTTTCTTAATTTCTTTTTCCATTAATTCTTTTCGGGAGTTTTTGATGAAATCTGCCTTTTTCTGATTGAGTAATATGCTCCTGATTTCTCCAGCAACCAAATCATACGGGGCAGGTTGTCCTTGTAATTTAACGTCTTTGATATACAGCAAAATGGAAATCCCTTCTTTCTGTATATTAAATAAGGTGCCTGTTTTCTGCAATTGGTTGTCTTGTATCAAAGAATCCGGGACACTATTTCTTAATAGATAGAGTGGCTTCCAACTATCATCGGCACTATAATCCAAGAGATGATCCATCGCATATTTTTTAAGTTCCGGATATTTTGTCTGATTGAGTACCATTGATTTTAAAATAGCTTCTTGCGATTTTTCAAAATTCTTTACCAGCACAAATTTCACTATTGGATATTCAAGTGAATAACTATTTGTATTATCCTTATAATATTTTTGCAAATCACTCATGGCGATGCTGGTGTCAAAATCTTTTAAGAGCAATTCCTTTTCATATTCATAAATAGAAAGTGTTGTCTCATATTTCTTTGCCTGCAACTCAATATCCTTCTTTTTTGCCAAAGAAAGGTGGTCGTTTGCTTTTTTTAACATCACCTGATCATTCAGCCATGTATTTGCATATTCTGCAATAATTTGTTGGCTGTCGGTTTTTGTAAGCATCATATTGTTCAGTCCGGGAATGTCTTTTAAGTATAGTTTTTGGTCGTAAGCTTCTGCCACTACTGATGCACTGTTGCTAGTTTCCTTTTTGGAGAAAATCCGGCACGAAACCACTGTAAATACCAATAGGATGGCAACAACACTTTTTGCAGACATTACTTTTTAATTAATCCTTCAAAAACCGACTGATTGACGACAACAGGATATTTCTTCTTCAATGCTGCAATCCATTTCTTTTCAATCTCATCCTGATAAGCAGCCACTACAAAACCTTTTACTTCGTCAAATTCTTTCAATCTTGCCGGTAGAATATTATTGGTTCTAACAACACTAAATTTATTGTCGTTTTTAATTACAGCGGAAAAGCCTTTAGTCCATTTTATCTGGTTGCTCATGCCTGTGCCATTTTTCTCTATGGTTTCAGTCTTGAGGGTTGTTTGAATATTCAACGCTTTACATTTTTCCAGTAAAGTGCTGTCATTTACGGTTGGATATTTTTTTGCCAACTTTAAGAAACTTTTTGCTGATTTCTCATCTTCAAACTGGTAAGTAGCCACATTTGCTCTATCGGCGTATTTAAATTTCTCTCTATTGTTGTTGAAATAATTTTTTAACCCTGTGGTATCCTGCATAGCTACTGACCACACATTTTTCTCCATTTGATCGAATAAAAGAATTCCATCCTTGTACTCTTTTACTAAATGTCCATAATCGGCATCAGTGGTAGGTAATCGCTTTTTCAATAACTCCATGACCATTTCTCCTTTGGCAATTTTAAAGAGTTCAGTGAATTTAGATTCTGATATCAATCCTTTAGAGAAGCGGAAATTGCCTTCCATTAGTCTTCCAAAATAATTATCAGAAACGTCAATGCCATTATCTCCTTTGAATAAAGTGGTTTCTGTAGCAGATCCAGGAAATGTAAACGGAATATTATTAAAGGCTACCAAAGTGCGTGCTTTTATGCTGTCAAAAACCACCTGATCTATTTTTATATGCCAAGCATTGTATAGCGAATCAGCCATTTCGTAGCGTGCATTGGCGTACCTATCGCTCTTTTTTACTTTTGAGTAAAGGTTGGGTTTAGCATCCTCATAGGTTGGAATACCTGCTCTGTCTAATCTTTGTATGATGTACCAAGCCGTTTTTGTCTTGAATGGAGCGCAAATGTCTCCATTTTTTTGAAGTCCAAATGCGGCATCTTCAAAGACTTGTGCATACTGGCTGATGCCAAACCAATCTAACTGCCCTCCATTATAATTGGTGAACTGGTCGTCACTCAATGTTTTTGCGAGATCTGCAAAGCTGGCACCATTTTTTAAAGCATTATAGATGGAATCTACCTGCTTTTCTACCAAAGGTTGTTGCTCTTCAAATGGAGGGATGAGTTTTTTAATAATAGCTACTTTTATCTTTCCTCTGGCTGGTCTCTTGTCATTTACTTTTACTATATGCCATCCCATTTCTGTTTGGAATGGCTTAGAAAACTTTCCTACCGCGGTGTTATAGGCGGCATCCTCAAATGCTTTGTAATTGATTTGCAACGCAGTATAATAACCTAGATAACCACCTTCCTCTCTTGATGTCTTGTCAGAAGAATACGTTTTTGCGGTTTCTTCAAAGTTGGCCCCATCAACGAGTAGGCTGTAAATGGCTTCGATAGATTTTTTGGTAGATTGAATTTCTTCCGGTCTATTTTTATCACATGCAATGAAAATATGGCTGACAGAAACATCATATTGTGAACGATCATACGCTTCCTGAACCAATTTATCGGTAATTTTTTTATCCAACCAAGAATCAAAGAGCTGATTCTCATATGAACTCAATTCGTCAAGGATGGCAGGGTCTTTGTCCATACCCTCAGATTCTGCCTCTTTTACCTTCAGTTTGAAATTGGTATATAAGTCTAAATACTCTTGTAGCGAGGCTTTACTATAATCCGCCTTGTTGTTGATATTGTTTTTCTTGTATATATACTCAAAGTCAGCAACATTAACGGGCTCGCCGCCGATGGTAAAAAGCGTTTTTTCCTGCGAAAGCACCACAAAACTGGGAAATGCACACATCAATAAAATGATGAAAGTCAGTAGTTTTCCTTTCATAGTTGGATATATTTTTTTGTGAATCGCAAAAATAGCAAAAATTAATTTCCGTATACTTAAAGATTCGTTAAATACTTCTAAACTTAGTTTAATTTTGAGCCATGTTAAAAAGAGGAGCGGTTCTAACTGAATTAGAAGTAAAACAAGTTGTTGCTGAAGGCAATGGTCTAGCACGTTATGAGGGGATGGTGGTGTTTATAAAAGGAGCGTTGTCTGGAGATGTGGTAGATGTCATGTTGACAAATGTTAAAAAGGATTATGCAGAAGCAAAAGTTGTACAAATAAAAACACCATCACCCTTTAGAAGGGATCCCCAATGCCGGCACTTCGGCACCTGTGGCGGATGTAAATGGCAGAATGCTACCTATCAAGGGCAATTATCCTTCAAAGCACATATCGTTCAGGAGGCTTTGGTGAGGATTGGAAAACTGCGAGTAGAAGAAATCTCGCCTATTATGGGTGTAGATGATGCGTTTCACTACAGAAACAAGATGGAATATACTTTTTCTGACCGTGCATGGCTCACTATTGACCAAATCGCCTCTGGTGAAGAAATGGATAGAAGAGCACTAGGATTTCATGTGGCGGGAGCATTTGCCCATGTTACTACTATTGAGCAATGCCTCTTACAGGATGAACAAGCGAATATTATTCGTAATAAGGTCTTTGAATTTTGTAAAACACAACCCTATTCTTTTTTTGACTTAAAGCACAAAAAAGGGTTTCTGCGCAACCTCGTTATCAGAAATACTACTTTGGGAGAGTGGATGGTGACATTAGTGGTAGGTTTTGAAAGTTATGATATTCAAGATATCATGGCATTTTTGCTAAAAGAATTTCCGTTTATTACTTCCTTGAATTATATCGTTAACCCAAAGAGAAATGATAGTACTTTTGATTTAACGGTCTTCAATTATCACGGTAGAGATTATATTATTGAACAATTGGGCAATATCCGCTTTAAAATAAGTGTACAGTCGTTCTTTCAAACCAATTCGCGGCAGGCAAAGAAATTGTATGATGCTGCTTTGGCTTTGGCGGCACTAGAAGGAGATGAGGTGGTGTATGATCTTTATACCGGAACGGGTAGCATTGCTTTGTATTTGGCGAATAGTTGTAGCAAGGTGGTTGGAATCGAACAAGTGTCGGCAGCTATTGAAGATGCTAAATTCAATGCATCCTTAAATGGAATAGATAATGCCTCTTTTTATGTAGGGTCGGTCGAAGATTTATTAGATGAAGCATTTGTAAGTAAAAATGGTCACCCGGATGTGGTGGTGACAGACCCGCCGCGTGGAGGCATGCACCCTCGTGTGATAGACGTTTTCAACCAAACGCTGCCCAAAAAAATTATCTATATCAGTTGTAATCCTGTCACTCAAGCACGTGACATCCAATTGCTGTCTGGTAACTATAACATACAGTCTATTCAACCTGTAGATATGTTTCCACAAACCTTCCATGTAGAAAACATCATCGTTTTAGAACGGAACTTTGGAGTTGATGTTAAGATTATTAATGAATGATATTAACTTTGTAGAATCTTGAAAGGGAAAAGAATATATGAATTATTGAATGAACTGTCTCCAAGTGAGCATCGACAATTGTTGTTTGCCTGTGGCAAAAGTGAAGATAAAAGACTTAAAGTTTTTTCAAAAGTGTTGCGCATAAATTTTAAGTCATTAGAGGAATTCAATATTGTTCTTAAAAATCAAACAGAAATACTCTTTAAAGGCAAGGATGAGGAAGAAATTGAGCATATTATAAGAAGAAATCTAGATTTTTATTTAGATGAGGTGGAAAATGTTTTAATTCAATCATTCTTAATGAGTGACCAAAAGCAAAAGAATGTCATGTTGGGTGAAGCCTTGGAACGTGGTGGAAATCCTTCTTTACTGGAATATTATTATGAAAAGGCTTATAAGGAAGCCAAGGATAAGGATTATCTCATTGAATTGCGGTCATTGCGTGGGAAGATTAGGTTGAAATTCAACTCTCAAAATGAACGGGAGTTTATGAAGTCTCTTGATTTGAATACGCTCATGAAGGCTTCTGTAGAAGAATTTTATCATGAGAAATTATGTGATTATTATAATAATATTTCTAATATCTATCTTGAAAGCCATCTATTGGTAAATATTGATGAAGTAAGGCTTACATCTGAGATAGATGCAAAAATAAAGGAATGTGGAATGGTAAATCATGTAGTAAACTATCGCATAGCCCAAGCAAGATTGAATTTCAAAACGCCCTTGTTCGAGTATTATATTGGTCAGGCACATCAACACTTAAATGGTGAAGAGATAGATAAATCAAGTAAAGGTATTTTAAAAAGAAAAGTGTTCTTTCTAGAGTTGATAATGGGATTTTATTTAGGCAAACGGGAGAGGAATCTTTTGGAAATAATTGAAGAAATTCTTGAAATAAATAAAAGAAATAGATTCATTGATAATAATACTATGTTTCATAAATTATTACTTCTCATCATAAATAATGAAATAGAACAAGTGCAGGATATCTTAGATACAGAAAGGAATTATTTCAAAGGTAAAACAAAGGATTTGAGAGATTTTATTATTGCATTTATTGCCTTTCGCAAGAATCATATAACCCGATGCTTAAAATCTATCAATGATTTGAGTTATAGTACGAATTATTTTATTGCCTTATTCTCTAGAATGCTGAGCATTAAGATACATCTTGGTTTAAATAATGAAGACCTTGCAGAGTCCCTCATCTACAATACTGAAAGATTTGTTAAGAAAAATTCAGATAAATATACTGTCTTCCATGCATCACTTTTTCTTTTGCAATATTTTAAAAGAAAGATTTATCGTAGGAATAATAATGTAGAAACTACTCCAATTCCAATGCCCCCTTATTTTGAATTTTTAATGCAATAATTTTAGCACTTCAAATAGTTGCTTATTAATGTCTTGTGCTCTTATTTGTACTCATCTTGCTTATTTCTAAGTAGGGCAAAATAATTATTTTAGTCGATATTCTCACAAAGTTGAGTTGTAAATTTATATGATGAAAATTAAAGTATAATTTCTTTATACGGATTTGATTTTTGATAATAAGCGTTTTTACATATTTAAAATAGACTACATGAATAAAGTTTTACAATTTCTATTTTTGTTCATTATTATCCCTAAGATGTATGGTCAGACTTTGGGAGATTATAAGACTTTTGCATCTGGAGACTGGGCGAATGTTTCAAATTGGTCAAGATATAATGGTACAACCTGGGTGAATCCCGCCCCGTCGGCACCTACTTCTACAGATGGCATTATTACTGTAGATCATATTATGACGGTTGCTTCAAGCATTACTATTGATCAAACAATTATAAGTGTAGGTGGTTCAGTCGAACTACTTACTGGTGGTGCTATAACCGTGGCAAACGGAGCTTCAGCGATTGACTTAGAAGTATTTGGTATTTATAAACGGACTGCAACTGCTACCACACTTACACCTACGGGTAATGTGACCTTCCAGTCAGGAAGTTATTATATACATAATGCCGCAGGTGGTACTATTCCTACCTGTACATGGCATGCAAATTCGATACTTCAAATAGATGCTTCAATAGCCAATAATGAATTTACAGAGAGTTTTGGGAATGTTGTCTTCAATGGCTCTTCTGGCTGTGTCATGGGAACATCCACTTCTGCTAATTTTGTAAATACCATACAAGGAAATCTCATCATAGCAACAACGGGGACAGTTAGTGTTTCCAATCAAACCGGTTTTGGTGCAACTCTAACTATCAATGGAGGGCTAACCTTAAATACAAGTGGCAGCAATTTTATTATTGATGCCGCCAATTCCTCGACAAATGTTACCAAGAAAGTCATTGTGAAAGGCAATTATACCCAAACTAACGGAACCTTTAATTTTACAAACAATACAAGTACAACTATCTCTACTGGTACAAGAAATGCACAAATGGATGTAGAAGGTAATTTTGAACATACAAACGGTATTATTACAGAAACAGCTTCGGATGTAGATTTTTACTCTAGAATAAATATGACGAAAACTACTGGAACACAATTGATAGAATCTATTGGTTTTTCTAATGCTACTACAAATGTAATAGACTTTTATGTGGCGAATGCAAATGCAAAAACTGTCGTAGATGTCGGAAAGACATTTACTCAGAATGCAGCTACCACATTCGTAATATCTGCGGGTACATCAATACCAGATTTGGATATCAATGGTACTTTTATTAATAAGGGAACTACCGCTTGGACAACAAGTGGCACCTGGGGTGTAAATAATGGAGGAACATATATACACAATACCTCTGCTGGTATCTCAACACCCTTGAATAGTGCCACACTTAATATTGGAAGCAATTTTATATATAGGGGATCTTCTACCTTAAATACCCCATTTTCGTTAAGTGGTAGAACATATTTTAACTTGGCATTTGAGAGCACTTCTGGATTGTGGGCACCAAGCCATGGGGCAGGTGCTAGTCCATTAGTGGTAAATGGCTTGCTAAGGGTTGGTGACGGTTCTGCTAATGGTGTAAATTTAAGTCAGGGATCTTTCTCGGGAACCATAACATTTAATGGAGATATAGACTTAAAATTAAATGGTACGCTCACCTGTAATTCTTTTTCTTTGGCTTCTGACAAAATACTTACAATGGCGAATACTTCCAATTTTAGTCTCGCTGCCCTATCAACTGCACAAACATTTACCCTTAATGGAACGGTAAAAGAAGCTAATACAAATGGATTTTCAGGCGGAGCAACAAGGGCAATTAGTAACACTAATGCTCCAACTATAACATTGGGAAGTGTATCTACCATAGAGTTTAATGGAAGTTCTAATCAGTCAACAGCAGGGCTTCCCGCCACTGTCGCAAATGTGAATATTAATAATAGTTCAGGTGTTACACTCTTTTCAAACATTGAGATTACGACAAGCTTAATATTGAGTTCAGGATTATTGACAATAGGTGTCAACAACCTTACACTTGGAAATACGGCAGTTGTTAGCGGATCACCTTCGGCTTCAAAAATGGTAGTGGCTACCAGCTCAGGAGAATTTAGAAAAAATTATACGGGGACAGGAGCTTTTATCTTTCCAGTTGGCGATAACACAGGAACACCAGAATATAGTCCCGTAGTTTTGAATTTCATCGCAGGTACATTTTCGTCCGCTTATGCTTCGGTAAGACTAAGCAATACCAAGCATTCATCTAATTTATCAACTACTGACTTCTTGAATAGATATTGGGTGGTTAATACAAGTGGTATTACTTCCCCTTCTTGCATAGCTACATTCACCTATGTGGATGGAGATATTACTGGTACAGAAACAAATCTATATGGTGGTAGATATCTTTCTTCTACTTGGAATTGTCTAGATTTAATAAGTGACGCTACTAATACAATTTCTAATGGTGTTACTGAATTTGGTGACTTTACCGCAGGAGATATCACTTCAATGAATTGTTGTATGAATCCAACTAATGGTGGTACAATTAGTGGAGTACAAAGTGTTTGCGGAAGTTATGACCCCACCAACATAATAAGTTCATCCTTGCCATCAGGACATATGGGCGTTTTGGAGTATAAATGGCAATACTCAATTACTGGTCCAACAAGCGGGTTTAGTGATATCGCTTCTTCAAATACACCCAATTTTGACCCATCAACGATTACTCAAACAACTTGGTATAAAAGACTTGCAAGGGTAACTTGTAAAAATAACTGGATTGGAGCTGTTGAAAGTAATGTTATAGCAAAGACAGTTCTTACAGTCCCTAATGCTGCAACGGTACCTACGCCTGCCAATAGTGCAATGAATGTTTCTATAAATGCCGACCTTTCTTGGGTGGATGGTGGTGGTGCAGCTACCTATGATGTGTATTTTGGTACATCATCACCAGGTGCTTTTCAAGGCAATCAAACGACCGCTACATTTGACCCGGGTACCATGACAAATTCAACAGTATATTATTGGAGAATTGATGCGGTAAATTCATGCGGTACAACAACTGGTGCTATTTGGAGTTTTACAACAGAAAGTGTAGCATGTATCCCTCCGGTTATTGATGCTAAATATGATGCTCTAGATGCTAAGACTATTTGTTCAGGACAAACATTTACCTTAACTGCTAATCCTGTAGGTGGGAATAATTGTGCTACTTGGGAGTATGCATGGTATTGGGGTACTGGAAGTGATAATTCTTACTGGGATGGAACAGATTGGGATAATGCAGAAAATTGGGGTTCTTTTGCAATAATAAACAACGTTGGATCTACCAACACTACATCTTACAAAGTTAAGGTGAGGTGTTCATCTGACAGTACCTGCAATAATATAGATGTAACAGGAGTAGTAGTTACTGTTGACCAAATTCCTTCATCCTCAAATGCCGGATCTGATATTCAACAATGTAACAATAGTGCTTTTTATTTAAGTGGAAATTCTCCTACAATAGGTGCTGGTATTTGGACAGTATATTCAGGAAGTGCATCCATTGGTACACCTACCTCACCAAATTCAAGCGTAACCGGAATAACAGCAGGTAGTTCATCTGTTCTGAGGTGGACAATTAGCAACGGCGTATGTACACCTAGTTATGATGATGTAACCTTGATCAATGATGCCCTGCCAACAACTGCTTATGCAGGTGGGGATATAAATAATTGCAATAATAGTACATTTACACTTTCTGGAAATACACCTTCAATAGGTACAGGTCTATGGACGATAATTTCAGGAAGTGCTATTATCACTACACCTACATCTCCAACATCAGGTGTCACTGGGGTTGCTGCCGGCACATCTGCTACTTTACGATGGACGATCACCAATGGAGGTTGTACTCCAAGTTTTGATGATGTTGTACTCACTAATTATGCTATTCCTTCTAATTCTCCGGCAGCTTCCCATACTAATGTAGCTCAAACTACAACAAACGTAAGATTTATTTGGACGACTCCCGGAGATGCTGATGGCGTGAATATCTATCGTGCCTCAGATGGTATCCTACTGCAATTGGGAAATACTGTCGGTTATTATGATTATACCACAACAGCAAACACTCAAGTCGGCATTAAACTTAAAGCGTATAAAGGAACGACTTCTTGTGAAAATGCTTCCTTTGGTGCTTCTGCCAGCGCATATTCCTCGCAAAATGTACCTATAAGTATAGGTTTCTCTGGGACCACACAAACGCAAACTACAGTAGTGGCAAATGGTAGCTTTCCAAACCCAACATCAGGGTTGAGCGGGCTTTTTTATACAAATAGTACTGAAAGTATCAATTCAGGATGGATAACGACTACCTCTTGGATCAATACTGGTTTGATTTGTGGTTCTTCATATAATTATCTTATTAAGGCGAGAAATGGTGATGGAGATGAAACGATTGAAATCGGACCCACTACCAATAATACTTCTGCATGTGTTTCATCGAATACGGATTATTTCCGAACTATTAATACTGGGGCATGGACAACGGCGGCTAATTGGGAATCATCTCATGATAATGTATTTTGGTTTCCGGCAACGTTGGCACCTATAGATTATGTAAATAATAAAACTGTAACCGTGCGTTCAGGAAATATAGTGTCTATAAGTGCAAACCTGACGGTAGATGAAGTGGTAGTTGCCAGTGGGGGTGAAATTTTGTATTCTAATGGAATCCTGACCATTAACAATGGAACAGGAACAGATATGGATGTGTTGGGAGTTTTGAATAGAACTTCTCCCAATCCTATCACAGTGTCTGGAACATTGAATTTTGGTAACGGAGGAAAGTATATCAGTAATTATGCTACTGCCTCAATTCCTACTGCTACTTGGAATGCCAATTCTACTCTCCAAATAGACGCTTCAATTGCTGATAATGAGTTCACAGAAAGTTTTGGAAATGTACTCATAAATGGAACAAGTAGCTTCAATCTTGTAACAGGAGCTACCAATCCTGTTATTCAAGGTAATTTCACTATGGCTACCATGGGTACAGTTGGATTATCTACATCGGCGGGATCAGCAAGCACATGTACCATTAATGGCAATTTTATTATGAATGCAAACGGGTCATTTATTATAGATAGAGCTGTTAGTAGTACAAATGTCACAAAAACAGTTACCATAAACGGGAACTTTACCCTCTCAAATGGCTCGTTTTACTTGTCCAATAATTCAAGTACTTTAATTACGTTAAATACTCGAACATCCATATTAAATGTATATGGAAATTTTTCGCATAATGGTGGAACATTTGGAGAAAATGCCGTAGATGATGATTTTATTTCAAGGGTATATCTCAAAGGAAATACGAATACAACCTTTGAAAGTAACGCCCAAACAGGAAGAACTGAAGTATTTCTCAATAAAACGGCAGCAGCTTTAGTAACGCTATCAGACAATTCTGAAATCTCACATAATCTGAATATGTCGGGAGGATTGTTGGTTTTAGATATGTATAACTTAAGTTTACCCATTGCTGCTACTTTAACCGCCGGTTCTTTATATTCTGCTACCAATATGATTGTGCCTACAGGAACAGGAGAATTGCGCAAATTTCTTCTGTCAACGGGGTCAATTACCTACCCTGTTGGAGATAATATTGGTACGGTTGAGTATAGCCCGGTTACCTTGAATTTTACGGCAGGAGCATATTCAGGAGGTGCCTATGTAAGTATTAGACTAAAAAACGAAGAAGAGCCCGAAATGGTCACTTATGGCGCAGTTGATTATATTAACAGATACTGGATTGTCAGTCAGGTGAATATTGGTAATTTTGTATGTATTCCAACGTTTACTTATTTACAAGCAGATGTTATTGGTACGGAATCAAATTTTTATGGATTGAAAAATTCTACTGGTAATTGGTCATCTATGGATGTTGCCAATACTGTTGCGAATACATTTACTAAATCCACCGGAATAACTTCTTTCAGCACATTCACTGCTGGATTGAGATGTGTGCCTCCTGAATTAAATGCTAAATATAATAATGAGGAATTTAAGGCAATTTGCTTGGGAGATGCATATACGCTCACGGCTAATCCAACTGGTCATGTGGGTTGCAGTTCTTGGGAGTATGCTTGGTATTCAGGTACAGGTAATGATAATACCTATTGGAATGGAACCAGCTGGACAAATGCTGAAACATGGGGTGCTTATGCTACCATAACAAACGTAAATCCAACGGTAAATACCATTTATAAGGTTAAAGCAAGATGTGTGGCCAGAACAGGTTGTGCAAGCATTGATAATTTAGGAGTAGAGGTAGAGGTCAATTCTACACCTCCTTTATTAGCAGACTTATATTCTCCATCAAATAATGCCATTAATATGCCTTTGGTAGGAGACCTCATTTGGGGAAAATCTAATATTGCGTCAGCATATGACATTTATTTTGGCACAACAAATCCACCGGCGTTGTTGGAAGCCAATCGCACCATAAATTCTATAGGTTATAATGTCACACAATATAACACTACATACTATTGGCGAGTAGATACAAAAAATGGTTGCTATACTACAACAGGAAATGTATGGAGTTTTACTACAACAGATAATTTGACTTTTACCATTGCAAATACAACTTCTTGTGGAACGGACTTTGGCGACGGAACCACTACAAGCCCAACTGGACTTTCACTTCAACCAGCAAATATTGTTACAAGTGGATTGCCTACGTCAGGACTTACTTCTAACGGAATCGCACTGAGGCAAGTTAATGTCAAAATCGGGAACAACAGCACCTGTCAGCAATTGCTTGGTACATATGTGTTGAAGCTTAGAAACCCGCAAGGTGTTACTATTACTTTGGCAAGCCCATTAACAGGTAATAACGCTTCAACTGCATGGGTGGATGTGAAGTATAGAGACGAAATATCCCTAGAAAGGATAAAAGATTATCCGGATGGCGGAGAGCAATTATATTACCCATTCTCTATTGGTTATTATGCTATAGAAACTGATGGTCAGTTTGCAAATTTTAATACAACTGCTGATCCGAATGGCACTTGGAGTTTACATGTTATTGAAAATGCTACTTCCGGTACAGAGGCGAGCTTAGAAAGAGTGGATTTAATATTTGGCTACCCTTTTGAAATAAACGATGTCTCTGGAAATAACCTAAATAATGCATGCTCAGAAGCAACTTGTATTGATGGGGTTTTCAAAGTGAGAGCCACTAATGATGGATATACACAAAATGACCCTTATTATCCAGGACACTCTGTTGATGGTTGTTTGTGGAATCAAGCAAATAATAATAGTGCCTGGTTTTATTTTATTGCAAGTGCCCCTAATCCTAAAATCGTTGTTAGTGGTTCCCTGAATACAAGCCTACCCGGACTTTCAGATATGCAGGCAGTAGTAATGGTAGCACCTACTTCTTGCACTATTCCCACAGATGTCGTAAATGGTGGTTGCCCTGATGACGAAAGTGTTAATAATTTGGCCTATAAAGTAGCTTACGGTGGAGGGATTTCTGTTCCAGGTAATGTTTATTCTAATGGTATTTCTTTCAATAGCGAATTTAATCTCTCTGGTTTGACTGTCGGTCAGAAATATTACTTATACGTGGATGGAAATGGAGGAAACCCCTCGACCTTCTATATAGAATCTCCTAAAGGTTGTGTGCCTTGTAATGCAACTTTATTACCTATTCAGTTACTTAGTTTTGAAGCAAAACCAATCGATAATCAGTGGATTAAATTGAGCTGGATAACGGCAAGCGAAATTAATAATAAAGGTTTTGAAATCCAAAGAAGTATTGATGGCATTTCTTTTGAACGCCTTGGATGGGTAGATGGTGCTATGTTTAGTCATAGTAATATAGATTATACTTTCTCAGATAGAAATGTTGTTTCAGGTATAAAATACTATTATAGATTAAAACAAGTAGATATTGATGGAAAGATAAGTTACTCAAAGATAAACATCGCATCTATAACAAATAATGCAATCGGTATAATCGTTTTTCCAAATCCAGCGAATAACCTGCTATATGTCCAATCTAGAGAGAATATCGTATATTATGAAATATTTGATGCAATCGGTAAAACACTAATAAAACAAAATATAGATGGTGATAAGCTTATTAGCATTGATGTTCTTCAGTATCCAGAAGGGGTCTATTTCCTAAAAACTACACTGGAGAATGGAGAAAATTTTATTAAAAAATGGGTGAAACAATTGTAATTTTTTTTGTATTTTAATTTTGATTTTCAATAACTTGTATATTTTGTTTCCACCTTTGTTTATGTAATCATGATAGGGCAAAAGAAGTTTTTGTGGATAATTAGATAATTAGTTTAAAAGCTACTTTTATGAATGCTTTATCAGGTAGCTCGAAAAAATAATGAATGAAAAGAACAATGCAGTTTTTGAGATTTTTGTTTGTACTAATCATTTTAGAAGCATGTTCTGTACTAAAAATGAGTGCCCAGAAATTTTATACAGATGCAATACTGCCATTTAGCTTAAATGGAGCTAATGGTACTTGTGCTGCCTTTGGAGCTTCTACACCAAACGTAATTACAATTCCCGTAAGTGGTGTAGGCGTATTAGGAGCAACAAAAACAATCGCTATCATTAATGTAGCACTTACGGATTGTGGAACTGGTTCCAAAAATATGAACTTAGTTTCTTTCAGAGTTGTATCACCTAATGGAATATGTGTAGGCATATATAGTGGAGGACTTTCCACTGTTGCCAGCGGTACGCATAACATAAATTTGGTTTCTACTGTCGCTTGTTTAAATAATCCTAGTGTTTCTAATGATGCCGTTGGAGGAGCCTTAGAGAATGTAACAGGGAATTATGGTTTCTTTAATGCACAATTCAATGGTGTGCAAGCAGATCTTACAGCGTCTTTTAATGGGATAAATGCTGATGGAATATGGAAGATAATATTTAGTGAAACAACCCTATCTGCACCTTGTGTTTCAGGTGCTTCTTTGAAATTTGGAAACCCTACCATTATAGATAGAACTGCAAATGGTGAGGATTGTAATTCAGCAATCAATTGGATAGGAGAACCAATTTGCGCAATGACTAATTCAAAATCAGGCAGTGTGCTTATGCCAGGAAATACTAGCAATACTTCTACAGGTACTAGTTTTGGAACAATTGGTGGAGATACCTGTCAGTGGAATCAGGCAAATAATAATGATGTTTGGATTAAATTTGAACCTATATCAGAGCATGTATGCATTTCAATAAGTGGATTAGATTTTAACCTTCAATCTGTAATCGTAAAAGATGCTAATCAAGACGGAGATAATATTCCTTGTACTGCTAATTTAACCAATGGCGCAAATGACCAAAGATGGGAGTTGATTTCTTGCCCTAATTCGGCTATATATTCAACTACAGCCGGAACGCAGCTTAATCAGCAACATTGTTTTAATGCCATAGTTAACGAAACTTACTATATGGTTGTAGATGGCAATGGTGGGGCTGAATCGAAGTTTTATATTTCTGGCGTAACTGGCTTGCCAGCAACTGATCCTTGTCCAGCAGACTTGGTAAATTTTATTCCAGATACTCTTGGTGTAATCAATAGTTCATGTAATTCTTTAGGATGTATTACTTCATTGGGGCAATTTGTCCCCGTAGTAGGAATAGGGGCTTGTCCCACAGGCACAACTCCTCTATATTCTGTGGACAATGGTGCTTGGACAAGTACTTTGCCTATTTATAACCAAAATGGACCTGCTCAATCCGTTAAAGTGAGATGTAGTTGTAATGCCGATACCTCCGTATTAAGTCAACCAAGTCCTACTGTAACTACACATCCAAATCCATGTTCAAGGACTATTGTAAATATTGATACAACTATCTGCGAAGGCACATATGTGGTAGTTGGAATTCATACGTATTCGATTTCAGGTACGTATTCTGATACATTAGTTGGAATAAGTGTTTGTGATTCTGTGGTTCATTTGACGTTGACGGTAACACCCCGAATCATCAGTAATTTGGAGCGTACCATTTGTGAGGGCAGTAGTCTTACAGTAGGGACACATGTATATTCTACCGGTGGTACATATAGCGATACATTGGTTTCGTCATTTGGTTGTGATTCTGTGGTTCATCTGACGTTGACGGTAACACCCCGAATCATCAGTAATTTGGAGCGTACCATTTGTGAGGGCAGTAGTCTTACAGTAGGGACACATGTATATTCTACCAGTGGTACGTATAGCGATACATTGGTTTCGTCATTTGGTTGTGATTCTGTGGTTCATTTGACGTTGACGGTAACACCCCGAATCATCAGTAATTTGGAGCGTACCATTTGTGAGGGCAGTAGTCTTACAGTAGGGACACATGTATATTCTACCGGTGGTACGTATAGCGATACATTGGTTTCGTC
>JAIBAX010000054.1 GCA_019694955.1 Chitinophagales bacterium
ACGAAAACATGGACTTGAATTTTATAAATGAACCTAATCTTGAACGTTGTATAGCGTTGCTAAAACAAAAAAGCCAACCGCAAAGGGTTGGCTTGATAAATCTATTGTTGATATTACAACTTTCTTTTTACCTCGTGACGCTCAAATGCTTCGATGATGTCTCCTTCTTGCAGGTCGTTTTGATTTTTTATTTTCAAACCGCATTCCATGCTTCTGGTAACTTCTTTTACATCGTCTTTGTAGCGTTTCAAAGATTCCAACTCACCAGTATGTACAACGATGCCATCGCGAATGATTCTAATGGAACTTTTTCTTTCGATTTTTCCATCCAGCACATAACATCCGGCAATAGTGCCGAGTTTGCTGATTTTGAATACTTCTCTAACTTCAATATTACCAACGATTTTCTCTTCAAAGGTAGGCTCAAGTAGTCCTTCCATAGCAGATTTTACCTCGTCAATTGCAGCATAGATGATAGAATATTGACGAATATCAATATCTTCTTTTTCTGCTAGATTTCTAGCATTTACAGAAGGTCGGACATTGAAGGCAATGATAATGGCATCGGAAGCGGAGGCTAAGAGAACATCGGATTCTGAGATCTGTCCAACACCTTTGAAGATGATGTTTACTTGAACTTCTGGGGTAGAAAGTTTTAGCAATGCATCACTCAATGCCTCAACAGAACCGTCGACGTCACCTTTGATAATGATGTTCAACTCTTTAAAGTTTCCAAGCGCCAAGCGTCTTCCAATTTCATCTAAAGTGATATGTTTCTTCGTACGAATACCTTGCTCGCGGAGTATTGACCCTCGTTTGTTGGCAATTTCTTTTGCTTCAGATTCATCTTCATAAACTTTGAACTTATCTCCTGCTTGTGGCGCCCCGGAAAGTCCAAGTACCTGAACAGGTGTGGATGGTCCGGCTGTTTTAATCCGTTGCCCACGTTCATTCATTAAGGCTTTAACTTTACCATAATAAGGTCCCGCTACGATAAAATCACCAATTCCCAATGTGCCATCTTGCACCATAATGGTAGTTACATAACCCCGTCCTTTGTCTAAAGAAGCTTCAATGATAGAACCGGTAGCCAGTTTGTTAGCATTTCCTTTGAGTTCCAAAATTTCTGCCTCCAACAGGATTTTGTCTAATAATGTATCTACGTTGATACCTTTTTTGGCGGAAATTTCCTGACTTTGGTACTTGCCTCCCCATTCTTCAACGAGGATATTCATTGCTGAAAGTGACTCTCTGATTTTATCAGGGTTGGCATTCTCTTTGTCAATTTTGTTAATGGCAAATATCATTGGAACGTTGGCAGCCTGTGCGTGGGCAATGGCCTCACGTGTTTGAGGCATGATATTATCGTCTGCAGCAATAACAATTACTGCAATATCTGTCAACTTAGCTCCACGTGCACGCATGGCAGTGAATGCTTCGTGACCAGGTGTATCCAAGAAGGCTATCTTCTTGCCATTGGGTAATTCCACCTCATAAGCACCAATATGTTGCGTGATACCGCCCATTTCTCCGGCAACTACTTTCGTGCTGCGGATATGGTCAAGTAAGGATGTCTTACCGTGGTCGACGTGACCCATGATGGTTACAATGGGAGGGCGTTCTACTAAGTCTTCCGGATCATCTTCTTCCTCGTCTTCATCTTCATCTTGATCTGAGATATTGATGAATTGTATTTCATAGCCAAATTCTCCTGCTACTAATTCGATGATTTCTGCATCTAATCTTTGATTGATGGATACAAAAACACCTAAGCTCATACAAGTCGAGATAACTTGCGTAGGAGAAACTTCTAATAAGCTGGCCAATTCACTCACAGAAATAAATTCTGTTACTTGAAGTACGTTTGTTTCTTCCTCATCATCGTTGGCATTTCTAGCATCTTCTCTCTTAAGTTTTTTGTACTTCGACTTATTTGATTTTGCCTTGCCTCCGGAGAGTTTCGCCATGGTGGCTTTGATTTTTTCTTCGATCTCCTTTTCAGAAACTACTTCCTGCTCAGGTTTGGTTTCTTTCTTTTTGTTATCGAATCTTTTTCCACCACTGTTTCTATTGCGGTTGTTGTTATTATTGCCAAATGTCGGTTTGTTCTCCGCAGGTTTATCCCCACCGGTTTGTTCTTTATTGCCGAATTTCTCCGTATCAATGGCTTTTGTACTGATTCGTTTCCGCTTACCTTTGTTGTTGTTATTATTATTGTTGTTGTTGCGTTTGTCGGAAGAAGCTTCGGGTTTCTTTTCTGCTTTTACGGGCAGTTCAATTCTTCCCATAATCTTTGGCCCTGTAAGTTTTTCGGCTTCGGCACGGATTATCTGTTGTTCTTCAACTTTTGGCTTAACAGGCTCTGGAACATTGATTTTTGGCTCCTCAATTTTTACGGGTTCAACAATTTTCTCTTCTACCTTTTCCTCGACTTCAACCTTTTTCTCTTCTTTTACTTCTTGTACAACGACAATAGGTGCTTCTTCTACCACTTTCTTGGGTGGTTCTTCCACTGGCGGCTTTTCTTCTTTTTTCTTTCCGGAAAGGTCTATCATCCCCATTATTTTAGGACCTTCCACTTTTACTTTGTTGGCACGGATGATCTCCGGTGCTTCCTCTTCTTCTTCAATCTTTTTGGTTTCTTTTTCTTCCTGTTCTTTCAATTCCTTGCGAACCTTGCCTATTGCAATTTGGTCTGCTTTTTCTTTGATTGCTACGGAAGATTGGTATTCTTTCACCAAAACGGTGTACATGTCCTCATTGAGTTTCGTTGTCGGTTTTTCCTCGACATCGAAACCTTTGGACTTCAGGAATTCTACGATGGTATGGGTACCCACGTTAAACTCCTTTGCGGCATTAACTAATCTAACTATTTTTCCTTCTGACATAATTATATTTTTTCCTTTGAACAAGTACAAACACGACTTTCAAAGGTTTATTCAAATTCTGATTTTAAAATGGACAATACATCGTCAATTGTTTCTTCTTCCAAGTCTGTACGGCGAACCAATTCATCACGGTCGAGTTCTAATACACTTTTTGCTGTATCACAACCGATAGCTTTTAATTCATCTAAGATCCAACCCTCAATTTCATCTGAGAATTCATCTAAGTCCACATCGTCTTCAATTTCGTCAATATCTCTGAATACATCAATAACATATCCGGTGAGTTTGCCGGCAAGCTTAATGTTAAGACCACCTTTTCCAATGGCGAGAGAAACCTGATCTGGTTTTAGGAAAACGGCAGCTTTTTTATCAGCCTCATTGATTTCTATGGAAACGATTTTTGCCGGGGAGAGGGCACGTTGAATCAATAGGTTGGTATTGTTGGTAAAGTTGATGATGTCAATGTTTTCATTTTTTAACTCACGAACGATACCATGAATACGGGAACCTTTCATTCCTACGCAGGCACCTACCGGGTCGATGCGGTCATCGTAGGACTCCACGGCAACTTTTGCTCTTTCGCCCGGCTCGCGGACGATTTTTTTGATGATGATTAATCCGTCGAAGATTTCTGGAACTTCTTGTTCTAATAGTTTAGCTAAGAAAGATGGGTCGGTTCTGGAAAGGATAACGGTAGGGGTGCTTCCACGCATTTCTACGCTTTTCACTACGGCTCTGGTATTTTCTCCTTTCTTGAAGAAATCCGATTTTATCTGTTCTGTTTTTGGTAGTATCAACTCGTTACCATCGTCGTCTAACAAGAGTACTTCTTTTTTCCATACCTGATATACTTCTGCGGTGATGATTTCGCCGATTCTGTCTTTATACTTTTTGTATACATCGTCTTTTTCAAGCTCAAGGATACGGGAGATAAGCGTCTGGCGAGCGGCGAGTATGGCTCTTCTTCCGAAAGATTCTAGCGTAATTTCCTCATAGGCTTCTTCACCTACTTCGAAATCAGGTTCTATCTTTCTGGCTTCGGATAACTCAATCTCTTCTAATTCATTCTCCACATCGCCATCTTCGACGATTAAGCGATGACGCCAGATTTCAAGGTCACCTTTATCTGTATTGACAATGATATCAAAATTTTGGTCAGAGGTATATTTCTTTCTTAATAAGGTGCGAAATACATCTTCTAGTACACGCATCATCGTTGGACGGTCAATGTTTTTTAACTCCTTAAACTCCGAGAATGACTCTACCAATTCTAAACTATTCATTTTTTTAAAATTTTATTGGCCTAATGATCGATTTTATATTTTCAAGTAAAATTTTTTCTTCTATTTGTTCTACTACCTTTTTTTTTAGCATTTTCTCCTGATAGAGCTGGATGGAATTGCCATCATAATCTTTGAGGATGCCTTCTTTTTTTATCCCATCGCTTAAAAGCACTTCGACTTCTTTGCCCAGCGATTTTATATATTGTTGTGGCACTCTGAAAGGCGTTCCCATTCCGGGAGAGGATACTTCTAAAGTGTACTTTTCACCCACTAAATGGTTGTCTTCAAGATGTTTTTCCAAAAATCTGCTGATTTCTGCACATTGCGAGATGACAATATTTTGCATCCCATCAACAAAGACACCGATTTTGGCTGTGGCAGAAACTTTTACCTCTACCAAAAACAGTTCTCTCTCTTTCAAATAACTTTCAAGAACTTCCTTTATCTCTTTTTCTATTCTTTCTTCTGAAAACATATATATAGGTAATAAAATAGGGGACTACCCGCGTCCCCTACCTTTTCACAGTGCAAAGATAGTTTATTTGTTTTAAATAAAAAAATTGGTTCTTTACTTTTAGATTATGAAAAATTTCTATAGATAGATAAGACGGCAGGTTGTCCGGTGTAGTTTGGGCCAATATTATCTTTTGCACCTAAGTAAGTAGGTGATAACTGGATTTTTCGACCTCCTTTTGCTAAGAGTAGGTTTTTCTTCTTATTAAAAGGGATATTCTGCGGTTGGAAAAGTTGTTTTACCAAATTCTTTTCTTCTATTCCTGCTATTTCAATGTTCTTGATATCCAAGCTAGCAAAAAACATTCCTTCTTCAGAAAGTGCGTTTATTAGATTTTTAATAACACAAAGCTTATCGCCAATGTAGTGGAGTCCGTGAATGCAAGTGATAAGGTCATAAGATGCTTCAGGTGTCCAATCTACCAAAGACTGCGTCTCGAATCTAACAAAATCATAAACTTCTGCTCCCTCATTGAAAAAGTCTATCAGATCTATACCTGTTAATGAAACATTTTCATGTAGGTTGTTTTCTTTCAAGTAAGCAGCTACTTGCAAAAGGGCATTTCCTTCCCCGCAACAAGCGTCCAACCACCTGAACGTTTTATTAGGACGCAGGTGTTGTATGATGTAGTCTGCAATATTTATTCCAATCTCCTTTTCATAACTATTGACACCGAAAGCCTGTCTGCCTCTATTCATTCTATTATTTACAACGGTCGTTGACCAAATGAGTTCTTTTTCATTTAGTAAGTGTGGTGTCATTTTACGCATATTAAAGTTATGAAGATACGAATTTTGTGCGACAATATTTACACTAAATGCCAATGGAAGTGATTTTTAATAAGTAAATCTTTTCCTGTCTAATGTCCTGTTTTGTATAATTGTTTACCTTTGTAAATGTTCCTTACAATTGTTAGACACGCTAAGTCGAGTTGGGATGATCCAAACTTACCGGATATTGTACGCCCGCTAAATCATAGGGGATTGCTGGCTGTTGGAAGTATGCAGGAAGTTGTTGCTGCGATGAACTTAAAAGCGGATAAGGTATTATGTAGTGCTGCTACTCGGGCATTACATACTGCGGTGGGTTTTTCTGAAATTTTGTCTGTTCGTCCGGCTGCATTTGAAATTGCTCCCCAAATATACTATGGAGATGAAGAAGATATCATAGATATTCTTCAGGCGATAGATAATAATTTTAGAGATGTATGGTTGTTTGGACACGAGCCTATACTGAGTAGACTGGGTCAAGTGATTTGTGGTTTTCTGCCGGAAAAATTTCCTACTTGTGGCATGCTGAGAATAAAACTAGCCATTTCTAATTGGTCAGAATTATTACCAAACTGTGGTGAAAAGGTGTTTTTTTTAACGCCTAAAGATTTTTCTTCTAAATAATAACCACATTTTTATACCTTAGGGAAAAATTATATTCGGTGTCGACAAAGTTTGTAAATCGGGAAATAAGTTGGTTGAATTTTAATGAGCGTGTATTGCAAGAAGCCGAGGACAATAGGGTGCCTTTGGGAGAAAGGCTCAAATTCATAGGAATATTCTCCAGTAACCGTGACGAGTTTTTTAGGGTACGTGTGGCAACATTGAGGCGCATGGTAACCTTTAAAAAGCAAGTAACTGCCGATTTGGGTATCAATCCGGTTGAAATTCTCAGCAAGGTTGAGGAAAAGATGAGGAAATTGCAAAAGCGGTTTGATAAAGCATACCTGAATATTCTAAAAGACCTAGAAAAGGAAAGGATTTTTATTGTCAATGAAAAGCAGTTGAATGTTGAGGAGGGCGAATATGTAAAAAGCTACTTCCGACAAAAGGTAAGGATGGAAGTGTTTCCATTTTCTATTCAAACAGGTAAGGAATTTCCGGCATTGCAAGACTCCTCCATTTATTTAGCCTTGCGGTTTGTTACACAAAAAGATAAAGATTTTAAATATTGGTTAATAGAGGTGCCGAATGCCGTTCCAAGGTTTTTGGTGTTGCCAAAGAATGGGGAAGACACACGTATCCTTTTTCTGGACGATGTAATCAGGTATAATATCAATGATATTTTTCAGATTTTCGACCTGAAGAAGGTTGAATCCTATACCATTAAATTTACAAGAGATGCAGAATTAGATATTGATAATGATGTGTCACAAAGTCTTTTGTCCGCTATCGAGCAAAGTTTAGAGAAACGAAAGGTGGCAAATCCCCTGCGTTTTATTTATGATGCAGAGATGCCGAAGGATTTCCTGGATTTCCTCATACAACAAATGGGCATCAGCAATAGGGTACAGTTGTATCCCGGATTGAGGTACCATAATTTCAAGGACTTTATCAGGTTTCCTTCTGTAGGTAGTGATGCCTTATGGTATAAGTTTTCCGGGCATGTACCACATGCCGAACTGAACCATAGCAAAGGATATATTCAGGCGATACAACAAAGGGACATTTTACTCTATTATCCATACCATAATTTTGATCATTTTCTGGATTTGCTACGAGAAGCGGCTATCGACCCATCCGTTTCGCATATACGCATCACCCTCTATCGCCTTGCTTCAGACAGCCATGTCATTAAATCATTAGTGAATGCCGTACGCAATGGCAAGTACGTAACGGTTGTTATTGAATTGCGCGCCAGATTTGATGAAGCGTCTAATATTTATTGGGCTAACAAAATGATTGATGAAGGGATCCGTGTAATAACAGGTGTGCCCGGATTAAAAGTTCATTCCAAGCTTTGTCTGATAACCCGTAGAGAAAAGAACAAGAAGATTTATTATGCAGCCATTGGCACCGGAAATTTCCATGAGAAAACAGCAAAATTGTATACCGATTTTATGCTGCTCACGGCTAATCCCTCCATTACGAAGGAAGCAAGGGAAATGTTTACTTTCTTTGAGCGAAACTATGTTGTACCGAAGTTCAATAATTTGCTCGTAGCGCCCTTTAACTTACGTTCTCGAATTATTGCGCTGATCAACAGGGAAATCCGTATGGCACGTGCGGGCAAACCTGCACGAATTTTTATGAAGCTCAACAATTTGGTGGATGCTGAAATCATTGAAAAATTGTATCAGGCAAGCCAAGTAGGCGTTCATATACAGTTGATTATTCGCGGAATATGTTCTTTAGTTGCCGGTATTCCAGAACAAAGCGATCATATTCAGGTCATTAGCATAATAGATAAATACCTAGAACACGCCCGTGTTTTTATCTTCGAGAATGGTGGCGAGCAAGAAGTCTTTATAGGTTCGGCAGATATGATGGCAAGAAACCTCGATTTTAGGGTGGAAATCGTTACCCCCATAGAAGATGAGCGACTGAAAAAAGAAATTATCGCCATTATGAAGATACAATGGGAAGACAATCAACGGGCGAGAATCATCGACAAAGACCAAAAGAATGAGTATGTATTAGCAAATAAAATGATTCCGGTTCGGAGTCAGGAAGATATTTATAATTATCTGAAAACAGTTTCTTCACCCAAAAAAGCAAAACATTGAAATTAGCAGCTATCGATATCGGTTCAAATGCAGTAAGATTATTGTTTATGAATGTCTACGAAACCACCTCAGGACCCGTATTTATTAAGGACGCCATGTATCGTGTGCCATTAAGGCTTGGTGAAGACGCATTCCTGAAAGGAAAAATCGGCAAAGAGAATATCAAAAGAACCATCTCAACCATGTCGGCATTTAAAAAGTTAATGGCCATTCACGAAACATCTGCATATATGATATGCGCTACTTCTGCCATGCGTGAGGCCAAGAATGCAAAAGATGTAGTGAAGCAAGTACGAAAGAAAACCGGATTGGAAATAGAAATCATCAGTGGTCAGATGGAAGCAGAAATTATCTTCTCCAACCACGTTGAAAGAATGCGGTTACATCCCGACAAAAACTATCTTTATATAGACGTCGGCGGTGGTAGTACGGAGTTGGTGCTCATAAAAAAGGGAGAAATGGTGGACAAGCGTTCTTTTAACATAGGCACGCTCCGTGTGAAATTCGATAAGGTAAAAGAAAAGGAATGGCTCGAATTGGAAAACTGGCTCATGCCCTTTAAAGAGACATATGCACCCATTACTGCCATCGGCTCTGGCGGTAATATCAATGGATTGATAAAAGCCTTCGGTTCTAAAAAGAAAATGGAACTCACCACAGCGGAAATAGAATCTGATTTCGCCAAACTGCAGGCGATGACAACGCAAGAAATGATTATCCAATTTCAGATGAAACCGGATAGGGCAGACGTAATCATCCCGGCGATACAAATTTATCTGAGGATTCTAAAAACACTTGAAATAAAAGATGTTTTTATCCCTAAGGTTGGATTAAGCGATGGAATTATCCACGTATTATATGAAAAAATGAAAAGATAGTCTGTGATGAATTTTATTGAAAATGACGTCTTGAAAAAATTGGCAGCTTCGAATTTCAATCAGGCGTGGCAATATTTAGATAAAGGACAACTTAGTAACGACGATAAAATAGCATTATTGCAGTTGGTACATGCTTCGTTCACCTTTTGGGAAATGAATACCGACCATACTGTCAGAAATATCTCGATAGGTTTCTGGCAAATCTCCAGAGCATATGCCGTAATAAATGAAGGCAACCTCTCCTTGTTATATGCTGAAAAATGTTTGGAAGTATCAACAAATGAAACTTTGGATAGCTTCTATCTCGCATATGCTTATGAAGCCAAGGCTCGGGCTTTATTACTGAAAGGCATGCAAACGGATGCTCACCAATGTTTTGAAATGGCGGAGAAGTTGATAGAAACTACAAAAGAAACGCACTTGGAAGGTTTTTGGAAAGACATCACAGATTTGAAATTAAGGTGCTGATAATCAGCATATTTTTCAAAATATAAAGTGTAATTTGCCTTCCTTCTCATAAAAATATTTGGCGGTTTAATAAATTTTGTGTTAACTTTGCCACAGATTTAGGCACGTCCTTAGCGGGACGTGTCTCTTTTTTTGTCTTTTTATGAACCAGTATCTAAGAAAGATGAGGATTTAAGAAATAAAAAAGTGAATTATGTCAAATGTACAGTATTTTACAGAAGAAGGATTAGCCAAACTAAAAGAGGAACTCTCACATTTAATATCCGTAGAACGCCCTAAAGCATCTGCTGCCATTGCAGAAGCACGAGAAAAAGGAGACTTATCAGAGAATGCTGAGTATGATGCAGCTAAAGAAGCACAAGGAATGTTGGAAATGCGCATATCCAAACTTCAGGAAGTAGTTGGGAATGCCAGGGTCTTAGATAAATCTAAAGTGGATACCTCTAAAGTTTCGGTTTTGAGCAAGGTTAAGGTAATGAACGTCAAAATGAAAAAAGATGTTACTTATACATTGGTAACTGAAAGTGAAGCCAATCTCAAAGAAATGAAGATATCTATTAAATCACCTATCGGAAGTGCCCTCTTGGGTAAAATAGTAGGTGACAAAGTAAGCGTAGCCACTCCTGCCGGACAAATGGAATTGGAAGTTTTAGATATTTCTATCTAACAACGCACCACTCAAAACTTATAACTTAACGAATGGCGTCTATTTTTTCAAAAATCATTGCCGGAGAAATTCCTTGTTATAAAATAGCAGAGGACGACCGCTTTTTTGCGTTCTTAGATATCCGACCTTTACAGGCTGGGCATACTTTAGTGATTCCTAAGGTAGAAGTTGACTATATCTTCGATTTAGACGATGCTACCTTGGGAGATATGATGATTTTTGCAAAGAAAATTGCCGTAGCCATAAAAAAAGTAGTGCCGTGTGAACGTATCGGCGTGGCAGTTATTGGTTTAGAAGTGCCGCATTGCCACATACACCTCAGCCCAATAAATGGGTTGGGAGATATGGATTTCAGGAATCCAAAATCCTTTAGTGCCGACGTTATGCAGGACTTGGCAGAGAAAATAAAAAGCAATTTATAAGCAGACGGAATGTGTCAGCCGAATGATAAGCTACTGCTTTGTACTTGCTTGGATAATGATGAAGAACGTACCAAGCTACCATTGAAATGGATATTAGAGAGGTACTTGGGAGCGTGCGAAAGTAATATAATTGGTGAAGTAAAAGGGTCTACGGATGTTATCGATGGACTTTCTATTGATGATGTCATTGATCAACTAAATAGTAGAAATTGTTTCGATTTTGATTATGTTCCAATAGAAAAAGACAGTCTTTGTATTAGCAATATTGAAAAAAAACAGATTATACGTATATGGAATTCATCTTTTTAGACGGTAAGTGGCAGGAAGGGGGTAATCCGGTTTTTGTAAGTATGCAGGAAGAAATAAATCGAGGAATTGTTGCTAAAGTTGCTAAAACAGGCGTGGAAGAATAGATGAATGGTTATACAATAAGGAAATCTCAACCAACCGACGTCGGTGATATTTATAGTTTATATAAAAATGTTGCTGCCGACAATAACGGTTTGGCGCGAAATGATACAGAGATAGATGTTGCGTATGTGCAAGGGTTTACCAAAAAATCGCAAGAATCGGGACTTCAATTAGTGGCAGTACAGGATGATGGTAGGATAATTGGAGAAATGCATGGCTATAGCCTTTTGCCTGCTGTCTTTATACACATATTGAGTGAAGTGACCATTGCCATAGATTCAACCTGTCAGGGGCAGGGCATTGGCAGGGCAATTTTATCGGCTTTTTTGCAAGAAGTTGTCCAAAACCGCCCAGATATTTATAGAGTAGAATTAATTGCCAGAGCATCTAATGTAAGGGCGATTCGCTTGTACGAACAATTAGGATTTCATAAAGAAGGGAGATTTGAGCATAGAATAAAGACCACTAACGGTTTTGAAGCGGATATACCCATGGCATGGTTTAATCCGCAGGCAATATTCAGTAAAGAATAATAAGATGGTGGTTTAGGAATATACTACTCGGACTAAAAACTAATTAAAGTGTAAGAATAATGTGTAAAAGCAGGGATCAAATAACTCTCCGTTCGGCACTATAATCTGAAGACAAAAGAAGATTTGCAGTTAGTGTCATTTAGTAATCGTTAGTGTCGCATAAAGTTGATAAGAATTTTATGGCATTGAGAATAACCTCTGATATATTCTTTCCTCAAAATATTTTAACAAAGAATATATAATTACGTTCATTTGCTTTAACTTTGCATCCTGACAATCTTACGAACTTTTCTTCGGATTATTTGTTTATGAACATAGGTTATGATGATATTTTTGGTTGCATTTACTAAGTACCTTATTCCGCTGATTATACAGTTATTAGTTGTTTTAGGTTTTGTATTTACTACTGTTGCCGCTTCCCAGTATTTGGGTCCTAAACGCAAAACAGCAGGTAAGTTGGAGAGTTTTGAATCCGGACTTGATGCGGTTGGTAATGCTAGGGTTCCATTCAGTGTTAAGTATTTTTTGGCAGCGATTCTATTCGTTTTATTTGATGTGGAGATTATTTTCCTCTATCCTTGGGCCGTAAATTTTAAAGAATTAGGGTGGCAAGGGTTTGTGGAAATGCTCATGTTTATAGTTTTCTTTACACTTGGCTTTTTTTATGTATTAAAGAAAGGAGCCTTAAAATGGGATGATTGATATGGAAGTGAAAGATAAACCAACCATCGTTCAAGCACCGGAAGGAGAAAAAGGCGAAGGCTTTTTTCTTACTTCTATGAGTGCTGCCGTTGGGTTGGCACGTAAAAATTCCCTGTGGCCACTTCCTTTTGCCACTTCTTGTTGTGGCATAGAGTTCATGGCAACCATGGGTTCTCATTATGATTTCGCTAGATTCGGTGCCGAACGGGTAAGTTTTAGTGCCAGACAGGCGGACTTACTCATGGTAATGGGTACCATCGCAAAAAAAATGGCACCCGTTTTAAAACAAGTCTATACACAAATGGCAGAACCTAGATGGGTGATGGCAGTAGGTGCTTGCGCTTCCTCCGGTGGTATTTTTGATACTTATAGCGTCCTACAAGGCATCGACAAAGTCATACCCGTAGATGTGTATGTACCCGGTTGCCCACCACGCCCCGAACAAATCATCGATGGATTAATGAAAATTCAAGAACTCGTAGCAAATGAGTCTATACGCAGAAGATATTCTCCTGAATATAAGGAATTACTGGCCAGTTACGGAATAGAATAAACATGACAAACGAATTTGTAGCCGAAAACTTACAAGCATTTCTTGGTGATGCACTCTTACACATAGAAGAGCCTCATGGTCTTCTCACAATAGTTGTACACCGTAGTCGTATCACAGATGTGTTGAAACACCTCAAAAACAGTGAACTGAATTTTATATTCCTTACGGATATTACGGGTGTTCATTATCCAAATTATCCGCAAAACGAGTTGTGTGCTGTATATCATCTGCACAACCTCGAAAAGAATATAAGAATAAGAGTGAAAGCTTTCATGCCAATTGAGAATCCAACCATCGATACGGCAACAACGGTGTTTAGAACTGCCAACTGGATGGAAAGAGAAACCTTTGATTTCTTTGGTATTGTCTTCAAAGGACATCCGAACCTTGTCAGAATTTTAAATATAGATGAAATGGACTACTTCCCCATGAGAAAAGAGTATCCGTTGGAAGACGGAACTAGAACGGATAAAGACGATTCAATGTTCGGAAGATAAAATAGCTGCCAATGTCACAACTGATTGAAACAACGAACTTAGACAATTTGATTACGGTCAATCTTGGCCCTACACACCCTGCCACACATGGTGTGTTTCAAAATATCATCAAAATTGATGGAGAACGCATCGTAGAAGCCGAACCTACTGTAGGTTATATCCATCGGGCATTTGAAAAAATTGCCGAACACAGACCTTTCTACCAAATTACCCCACTCACAGACCGCCTGAATTATTGCTCATCACCGATTAATAACATGGGATGGCACTTGACAGCAGAGAAGCTATTGGGCATAAAAACACCCAAGCGTGTTGACTATATGCGCGTAATCGTTATGGAACTGGCGAGAATTGCCGACCATATCGTCTGCAATTCTATTCTTGGTGTTGATACCGGAGCATTATCTGGGTTCTTATATATGTTCCAACATCGCGAAAATATTTATGAAATATACGAGGAACTCTGTGGGGCCAGGCTCACAACAAATATTGGAAGAATTGGCGGTTTTGAAAGAGACTTCTCCCAAAAAGCCATAGATAAAATACATAAATTCCTCGATCAGTTTGAAAAGGGATTGCATGAATTCGAACAACTCTTCAACCATAACCCTATTTTTAGAGGTAGAACGGTAGATGTAGGAAAAATTTCTGCTGAAGATGCCTTGGATTATGGTTTCACCGGACCTAACCTTAGAGCTACCGGAGTGGATTACGATGTTCGTGTAATGAATCCATATTCCTCTTACGAGGATTTTGAGTTCCAAATTCCCGTAGGAACAAAAGGAGATACTTTTGATAGGTTTATTGTTCGAAATGAGGAAATGCATGAAAGCATGAAAATCATTCGTCAGGCATTGGATAAAATGCCGGCAGGTCCTTATTTTGCTGATGCACCGGAGTTTTATCTCCCACCAAAAGTAGAAGTGTACAGAAATATGGAAGCCTTGATTTATCATTTTAAGATCATCATGGGCGAAATTGAAATTCCGGAAGGAGAAGTGTATCATTCCGTAGAAGGTGCAAATGGCGAATTGGGATTTTATCTCATCAGCGATGGTGGTCGCTCACCTTATAGATTGCACTTCAGAAGACCTTGCTTTATTTACTATCAAGGATATCCAAGCATGGCTATCGGCGGTTCACTGTCAGATGCAGTGGTGACCATGAGTAGTATTAATCTAATTGCAGGAGAAATGGATGCATAAAAAATAAAAAACAACTGAAAGTGGTTGTGAAGCGTGTATAGGAATAGTAAAGTTAATAGAATTATTATAATTTAACTGTAAATAAAAGTGGTGCAATTTAGTACAGAAGCAAAAGCAATAGCAGAAAAAATCATCAGGCGGTATCCTGAAGGTAAGCAAAAATCTGCATTACTACCATTATTACATTTGGCACAAGCCGAATTTGATGGTTGGTTGAGTGTTGAGACCATGGACTATGTTGCAGAATTGCTGTCCATAAAACCTATAGAAGTGTATGAGGTGGCTTCATTTTATACAATGTTCAACTTGCAACCGGTAGGGCGGTACCTGATAGAAATTTGTCAGACAAGTTCCTGCTGGGCTTGTGGAGCAGAAGACATTATCGAATACCTAGAAGGGAAATTGCAAATTAAAGTGGGTCAAACAACACCTGACGGCATGTTTACCTTAAAAACGGTGGAGTGTTTAGGCTCCTGTGGAACAGCACCCATGTTTCAAATTGGCGATAAATTCCACGAAAACCTCACCTTAGAAAAGGTGGATGGTATTCTCGAGACATGCAAGACAGAAAATAAAAGAAGTAGATATTGTTAGGTATGACAAAAAAACTATTACTAGCACTCGACCATATAGAAGGCATCAGTAAACTGGATGTTTATAGGCAACATGGCGGTTATGCCGTGTTACAAAAAGCACTGAAAGCTACCCCAGAAAGCCTCGTCGAAGAAGTGAAAAAGTCCGGACTGCGCGGGCGTGGAGGGGCAGGCTTCCCTACCGGGATGAAATGGAGCTTCCTCGCTAAACCCGAAGGCGTACCACGTTACCTCGTTTGCAACGCAGATGAGTCGGAACCGGGTACATTCAAAGATAGGTACCTGATGGAACGCATCCCACATCTTCTTATCGAAGGAATGATTATCAGCAGTTTCGCCTTGGGCGCAAATACCTCTTATATCTATGTCAGAGGTGAGTACTACTACATTATTAAAATCTTGGAGAAGGCTATTGAAGAAGCATATGCTGCCGGTTTGTTAGGGAAAAATATTTTAGGCTCAGGCTATGATTTAAACCTGTACGTTCAGCCGGGTGGTGGCGCATATATTTGCGGAGAAGAAACAGCATTGCTGGAATCTTTAGAAGGAAAAAGAGGCAATCCTAGAATAAAACCACCATTCCCGGCCGTTGCAGGCTTATGGGGTTGTCCAACAGTAGTAAATAATGTCGAAACCATTGCCGCCGTAGTACCCATCATACAAATGGGCGGTGATGAATATGCAAAAATCGGCATCGGAAAAAGTACCGGAACTAAACTCATTTCCGCATCCGGACATATTAATAAGCCGGGTGTTTATGAAATAGAATTGGGACTCCCTGTTGAAGAATTTATATATAGCGAGCAGTATTGTGGTGGCATCCGCAATGGCAAGAAAATGAAAGCCGTTGTCGCCGGAGGTTCTTCCGTACCAATATTACCTACTGAACTTATCTTAAAAACAGCAGCAGGAGAACCTAGATTAATGTCTTATGAGTCGCTGGGAGATGGCGGTTTTGCAACAGGAACGATGCTCGGTTCAGGAGGATTTATCGTTTATGATGAAGATACCTCCATCGTCAAGAACCTGTTTACCTTCGCCAGATTTTATCACCACGAGAGTTGTGGACAATGTTCCCCATGCAGAGAAGGAACAGGCTGGATGGAAAAAATCCTACATAAGTTCATCGATGGTCATGCTACCTTGGCGGATATCGACCTCTTGTGGGATGTGCAGTCAAAAATTGAAGGCAAAACCATCTGCCCACTGGGAGAAGCTGCCGCTTGGCCCGTAGCTGCCGCCATACGGCATTTCAGACATGAGTTTGAAGCATATGTTAACAATCCGGCAGCGATAAAGCAGGTGAAACACTATTATAGGTTAAATAAATTAGAAGTAGTTAATTCATGAAGTATAAGTTTTTTGACGTACAAACAACTGTAAACATTTTTCCAAACACTGTCTGGAAAATTATGTTGATACAGCTACATACATCAGAAGACAAATGACAATATCTTTGCATACTCAAATTAGTAAGTGATCATTGAATAAACAAGCAACGTGGCAAAAGTAACAATAGACGATATCACCATAGAAGTTCCGGATGGTACTACCATTCTGGAAGCCGCCAGAATGATTGGTCCTCATGTAGCGCCGCCTACCATGTGTTATTATTCAAAACTTAAAGGAACGGGTGGTTACTGTCGTACCTGCATCGTAAAAGTCGAGCAAGGCTCAGAAAAAGACCCGCGCCCCATGCCGAAACCTGTCGCCTCCTGCCGTACTACCGTTATGGATGGTATGGTAGTGCGCAATAACACTTCCCCGGAAATTCAAGAAGCAAGAGCCGGTATAACGGAACTCCTGTTGATCAATCACCCCTTGGATTGCCCTGTGTGCGATCAGGCAGGGGAGTGCCACCTACAGGATTTAGCCTTCGACCATGGCAAAGTGAAAACCAGATACGAGTTTGAGCGTAGAACATTTACGCCACAGGATATCGGGGATAATGTGAAACTGCACATGAATCGTTGTATCTTATGTTACAGATGTGTGAAAACTTGCGACCAAATTACAGATGGTCGTGTTCATGGCGTCATCAACCGAGGTGACCATGCTGAAATATCTACTTATATCAGCAACGCCATTGACAATGATTTTTCAGGAAACATTATCGACGTTTGTCCGGTGGGGGCATTGACAGATAAAACCTTCCGCTTTAAAAGTCGTGTATGGTTCACGAATCCGCAGGAAGCACACCGCGATTGTGATAAATGCTGTGGAAAAGTTACCCTATGGACAAAAGGAACGGATGTCTTGCGAGTAACGGCTAGAAAAGATGCTTTTGGTGAAGTAGAAGCATTTATCTGTAACACTTGTCGCTTCGAAAAGAAACAACTCAGCGATTGGACGATAGATGGCCCAAGAAAAGTTGACCATAAATCGGTGATTTCCGCCAACCATTATCAGGTTAAAGAAGCACCGAAATATTTATACGATAGAGTGAAATTGTTGAACCAAGGGTTGGATTTACCCGAAGTAAAAGATAATAAGTAATGGGAGGATTTCTTCTTTCAAAAACCATACTGATAGTGATAATTTTTGTTATCACATTAGTAATTGCCATGTATTCCACTATTTTGGAACGCAAGTTTGCCGCTTGGCTACAAGATAGAATCGGTCCAAACAGAACAGGTCCCGGTGGTATCTTACAACCACTGGCAGATGGTGTAAAAATGTTCATGAAGGAAGAAATAATTCCGGCAAATGCCCATAAGTTTCTCTTTATCATGGGGCCAATGTTGGCAATGACTACTGCCCTCATGGCTTCAGTAGTTATTCCTTGGGGCAAATCACTAAAAATAGGTGATTTTGTCATGGATTTACAGGTTGCAGACTTAAATATAGGTATCCTATATGTTTTCGGAGTCGTTTCTATTGGTGTTTATGGCATCATGATTGGTGGATGGGCTTCCAACAACAAGTTTTCTCTTTTGGGCGCACTTCGGGCATCTTCTCAAATGATTAGCTATGAATTGGCCATGTCCTTATCATTAGTTGCCGTTATTATGTCCACAGGAACATTGAGTATGGGAGAAATTGCCGCCCAACAATCCGGTTGGCATTGGAATGTTTTTACCCAACCTTTGAGTTTTATCATCTTCATTATCTGCGCTTTTGCAGAAACCAATAGAACGCCTTTCGACCTTCCGGAGTGTGAAACAGAACTTATCGGAGGTTATCATACAGAGTATAGCTCCATGGGGCTAGGGTTTTACCTGTTTGCCGAGTATATAAATATGTTTATTTCTTCCGCAGTGATGGCGACGATATTTTTTGGTGGTTATAATATGCCGTTTTTAGATCAATTAGGATTGGCACCAAATGTGGAGGCATTGATAGGAACCGCCTTTTTCTTTGGTAAAATTGCCTTCTTTATCCTCTTTTTTATGTGGGTGAGGTGGACAATACCAAGGTTTCGCTATGATCAGCTCATGAACTTGGGGTGGAAAGTTATGATTCCCTTGGCATTGGTAAATATTTTAATCACCGGAAGCGTGTTGATTCTTAGAGACCATTTTAATTTTTAAGCATGTTGACACTTAGCAATAGAAAGAAAGTAATGGAGCAGGAGAAACTCAGTTTCTCAGAGAAATTGTATCTTCCTGTCATCGCAAAAGGTCTTTTAATTACCATAAAGCATCTTTTCAAACGAAAGGCAACTATTAAATATCCGGAGCAAACAAGAGAATTCGCAAAAGTATACCGTGGACATCATGTACTGAAAAGAGATGAGCAGGGACGAGAGAATTGTACAGCCTGTGGACTTTGTGCAGTAGCCTGTCCGGCAGAAGCTATTACCATTGTGGCAGCAGAACGCAAACCTGGAGAAGAACATTTATACCGCGAAGAAAAATATGCCGCCAGCTATGATATCAATATGTTGCGGTGCATTTTTTGTGGACTATGCGAAGAAGCCTGCCCGAAAGACGCCATCTATTTAACCGATCGTATTGTTGAGACAGAATATGAAAGAGAAGATTTTATCTATGGTAAAGATAAACTCGTAGAGAAAATCGATCAAAGAATAGATGTCTCCAAAAGGAAGATAAAATCAGAATTTTACCAACCCATTAAAAATTAACAGATGCAAGCAGCACTTTTTTATGGTTTGTCAATAGTTGCAATTATGTGTGCTTGTGGAGTGGTAGTATCCAGAAATCCTATACATAGTGTATTGTTTTTGATACTTACCTTTTTCTCTATCAGCGGACATTATATATTAATGAATGCGCAATTCATTGCTTTGGTAAATATCATCGTTTATGCAGGTGCCATCATGGTATTGTTTTTATTTGTTGTCATGTTATTGAATTTAAACAAAGAAAGTGAACCGCATAAATCTGATTTGGTCAAAATAATTGCTGCTACATCAGCGGGGTTATTTTCTTTAGTATTAGTAGGTGTTTTAAAGGGTGCCACCCTGCCGGCATATGAAGGCATGATGGATTCAGAAAATGGATTAGTGAAAAACCTGGGACGTGTATTGTTTCAGGAGTTTCTTTTGCCATTTGAGTTATCATCTATCCTCTTTTTGTCAGCAATGGTTGGTGCCGTATTATTAGGAAAGAAAAATGTTCAAGCTTAGAATATGTTTGATTTTTTAGAAAAAAGTAGCAATATTCCTATTGAGTACTATATGTGGCTCAGTGGTATTCTCTTCTCTATTGGCGTCATGGGCGTACTGATGAGAAGAAACGTCATCATCATGTTAATGTCTATTGAACTCATGTTGAATGCGGTAAACCTATTGTTTATTGCTTTTGCTACTTTCCTCAATGACCCCAAGGGACAAGTATTTGTATTCTTTATCATGCTGGTGGCAGCGGCAGAAGTTACTGTCGGGCTGGCCATCCTGACTCTGATTTATCGAAATACAAAATCAGTAGATATCGATTTTCTCAAAAAATTAAAAGGATAAGATGGCAGGTACGACAGCACTCGGAATTGTATCATTACCACTGGCAGGGTTTCTGTTTTCCGGACTTTTGAGAAACAAGTTACCCAAAAATATCATTGGCGCCGTTTCTTCGTTGAGTATACTAGGTTCATTTATTTTGGCAGGGACACTATTGTTTAATATGCCACAGAATGAATCAAAATCGTTCATAATCAACTATTTTGATTGGATTGTTACGGATAATTTCAGGATTTCTTTTTCCTTGCAGATAGATCCACTCTCGGAATTAATGGTATTGATTATTACGGGCATCGGATTTTTAATACATGTCTATTCCATCGGCTATATGCATGAAGACGAAGGGTTTGGCAAGTTCTTCTCCTATTTGAATTTATTCGTATTCTTTATGCTGCTCTTGGTGATGGGCGGAAATCTTCTCGTTACCTTTATAGGTTGGGAAGGAGTAGGCTTGTGTTCTTTCTTACTTATTGGATTTTGGTATAAAAATCCTGCATACAATGCCGCCGCAAGGAAAGCATTCGTCATGAATCGTATCGGTGATTTGGGATTACTTACCGGAATGTTTCTAATCTTATACACATTCGGAACGCTGAATTATAATGATTTCTTAGGGAAAATTGATGCAGATACTAATGCAATATTGGTTACTGCCATCGCTATTTGCCTGTTTATTGGTGCTGTTGGAAAAAGTGCGCAGTTGCCCTTATATACATGGTTGCCCGATGCAATGGCAGGGCCGACACCTGTTTCAGCTCTGATACATGCTGCAACAATGGTAACCGCCGGCGTGTATTTATGCTCAAGATGTCATGTGTTGTTTGATAACAGCGTTTTTGCTCAAAATCTGGTTACTTATATCGGTATTGCCACCTCATTGCTTGCAGGAATAATCGGTTTAAAACAAAGCGATATAAAGAAGGTACTGGCATATTCTACCGTTAGTCAACTCGGCTTGATGTTTGTGGCGGTGGGTACAGGTGCATATGGTGTGGCCATGTTTCATATAACCACCCATGCTTTCTTTAAAGCACTATTATTCTTAACATCAGGATCTGTGATTCATGGCATGCAGGGAGAACAGAATATGTTGAAAATGGGCGGGTTGAGAAAATTAATGCCCGTAACATGGTTGTTTATGTTGATTGGCTCGCTAGCCATTGCCGGAATACCACCCTTCGCAGGGTTTTTCTCTAAAGACCAGATATTGGCGGCAGCATTTGCAAAAAGCCCCGTTCTATTTGGGTTGGCGTTTGTAGCATCCATGATTACCACTTTCTATATGTTTCGGTTGATGTTTTTGACGTTTGCTAATAATTTTAGAGGGGACGAACATACTAAAGAACATGTACATGAATCTCCTATGGTGATGCTTTTACCGCTTGGCGTATTGGCAGTACTATCCATTATTGGAGGATTCCTCAGCGTACCGGAGATATTGGGTGGTCAAAATAAATTTATTGCATTTATAAGTCCCGTAGTAGGCGTATTACCACATCATGAGATTTCTCATAGTATTGAAATGATGATGATGGCAGCAGCTGTAGGCGGTGCTCTTTTGTTCATTGGACTGGCATTTTATGTTTACCGCGTGACAAAAATGGTGCCTACAGATAATGTAAATGAACTCAATCCGATTTCAAAATTGGCATATAATAAATTTTACATAGATGAGTTATATGATGCCATCATTGTAAAACCAATAAAAGTGGCATCCTACGCTTTTTATGAGTTTGTAGAAAAGTATGTTATCGACTTTGTTGTAAATACCGTCGGGAAATTAGCGCTTTTCGTAGGTGCTGCAATACGTCTCCTACAAACGGGTAATGTCAGTTTTTATTTGTTTGCAATGGTAATATCCATTATGGTATTTTTGGTATTACAAGGTTTTGTTTTTAATTAGGAAAGAAAAAATAGATGATTACATTATTGCTCATATTATTACCTGCAGTTCTGGGAAGCGTGAACTTCCTCCTAAAAGGAAAGATGTCAAATATTTGGACACTGTTGGTAGCTATTCTTGAGTTGTCAGTAACAGGATTTGTGTTGCTGAATTTTAATCCTGCAGAAGGTTATCAGTTTGTATGGGATTATTGGTGGATTCCTACACTGGGATGGGCATGGAGTTTCGGTATTGACGGTTTGGGGATGGTCATGCTTCTGTTAACGAACATTGTTGTATTTTTAATTGCCTTGTTTAATTTTGATAAAAATGACGAACGCCAGCATGCAAAAAATGCCTTGGTTTTAATCATGCAGGCTGCTTTGAATGGCGTTTTTACCGCAGCAGACCCCATACTTTTCTATATCTTCTGGGAATTAGCCCTAATACCCGTATATTTCTTATCCGCCATGTGGGGAGGTCAGAACAGAATTAAAGCAACGCTGAAATTCTTCATTTATACAGTTGCAGGGTCTTTGTTTATGTTATTAGCTTTGCTAATAGCCATTAATAAGGGATATTATTTCAATCTATTGGATGGTTTTCCGGAGTTGATGTTGGGAAGAACCGGAGAGTTTTGGGTGTTCTGGGGGATTTTTATCGCTTTTGCCATCAAAATTCCCATATTCCCGCTACATAGTTGGCAACCTGATACATACACAGAATCAAGTACCACAGGAACGATGTTATTATCCGGAGTTATGCTGAAAATGGGCTTATTTGGTTTGATAAGATGGCTATTACCCGTTGCGCCACATGCTGCCTTGTTTTATAGTAAAACTATTATTATTGCTGCCATTGTCGGTGTCTTATACGCTTCAATTATTGCCATAAAGCAGAATCATATCAAGAAAATATTGGCATTTTCATCCATGGCGCATGTTGGAATGATTGCTGCTGTTTTCTTCACAGGAAGCATCAGCGGATGGCAAGGCGGTGTATTCCAAATGTTTACCCATGGTATTAATGTGGTGGCTTTGTTCTTGGTGGCGGATATACTCATGCGTCAAACTGGTGTCGCTGATATCCGCAGAATGGGCGGTATCGCTTCTTTACAACCGACACTGGCTATCCTATTTTTTATATTGATACTAAGTTCTGTTGGATTGCCTTTAACAGATAGTTTTGTAGGAGAATTTCTCATGCTCGGTGGATTGTATTCATGGAAGATGTGGGCAATGATTCTTGCAGGAACGTCCGTAATTTTTTCCGCTGTCTATTTGTTTAGATTATACCAAAAAACAATGTTCGGAACTACTTCTGAATATGCTGTTCAGGTGAAACAGGTTTCTTGGAATGAATATATGGTCTTAGGGATTTGTTGCGGTTTGTCATTGTTTCTTGGAATTTTTCCCAATGCCCTTATGCAAATATCCAACCCCGTCATTGCTGATATTGTAAACCAAATACAAGGATAAGAGAATATGAGTGCTATAATTACATTGTCAGTATTAGGAATTTTGGTCTTGTACTTGGGTATTTTTAATTTTAAGAAAGTGTTGCTCCCCGTAATACTGTTGGGCTTAACTGTGGCGTTTGTGTTGCTGGCAACCAATACAGGGAACGTATTGGCAGCCGACATGCATATGTTGGTGTTTGATGCACCTGCAAGGGCATTTGGATGCTTGCTGATATTGATTACGGCGGGTGTTTTTTGCCTGACTCCCGGAAATATGGAGTATGCAACTAAATTTAGACAAGATGTCTTCGGATTGATGATATTTAGCTTGATTGGCGGTATCATGATGATTTCATATGGTAACCTGATCACCTTGTTCTTGGGAATTGAAACACTTTCCATACCACTATATGTGATGGTGGGCAGTAAACGCAGTGATTTGAAATCCAATGAAGCGGCGATGAAGTATTTCTTACTCGGTGCTTTTGCTACAGGATTCTTATTATTGGGAATTGCTTTGATATATGGAGCAACCGGATCTTTTGATTTTAGAGTAATTGCAGAGCAATGCCTTACTTTACAAGGCAACGTTTCTTCTTGGTTTGAAATAGGCGTATTATTATTGTTAATCGGACTATCTTTTAAAGTTTCTGCGGCACCCTTCCATTTTTGGGCACCCGATGTATATGATGGCGCACCTACTATAGTTACCACCTACATGTCAACGGTTGTAAAGATTGCCGGATTTGGTGCATTGGTAAGGTTTACCAGAGGAGGATTTCCGGATATGCATGTGTTCGGACAGTTTACATTTATCTTAGCGATATTGACCATGACTATCGGTAATTTTGTGGCTACACAACAAAAGAGTATCAAGCGTATGCTCGCCTACTCCAGCATTGCGCATGCCGGATATATGTTGATTGCCATCCACTGCTCCACCAATGCCTCATTAGTAAATATTTTCATATATGCCTTTGCTTATTCATTGGCTTCATTGGTTATGTTTGGCGTATTTATGGCAATTGCCGATAAATATGAGTTGGCAGACATAGATAGTTTTAACGGATTGTCTAAGAAAAATCCATTGGTAGCCATTTGTGCCGCAATTGCATTGCTGTCTATGGCAGGGATTCCAATAACAGCAGGATTTTTTGGTAAATACTATATTTTCGCTAGTGCTATTGACAGTAATTATTTCTTGATTGTAATCATTGCCATGCTTAACTCGTTGGTGTCGCTATATTATTACCTGAAACTCATTATAGCCATGTTTTTTAAAGAAGGGAGCAATGATGTGTCAGAAAAAATACCTGCTTTACATTATTTTGTTATATTTGGTTGTACAGCCTTGAATATTCTTATCGGATTATATCCGAATAATTTAATGATGCTCTTCTAAAGTATTTGTGTGGATTCCCTTCAAAATGTTGGAAATTAATTCTTAAAATCAGTACAATAATATTTAACTTTTCTTAACTTTGACTTCTTAAACGAATCAGTAGTATGAAAAGAAACATTTTATTTTTTGTCTTTGCATTTCTTTTATTTGGTTTTTCTGGTAAACTAGATGCACAAATTCTTTTTCAAGAAGATTTTGATGGTGTAGGTGGGGGTACGACTCCCGGAACTTACAGTTTTCCAAGTGGATGGTTTCTGCGAAATGTGGATAACAAAACGCCAAACACAAATGTTAGTTATGTAAACGAAGCATGG
>JAIBAX010000055.1 GCA_019694955.1 Chitinophagales bacterium
TCGTATTTTGGATTATTACTGGGCTCGCTAAACGACTACTTGTAACTGCCAAAGAAGACACAATTAGTTTAGAAAAGACCATTCTCATCATCGGATCAGGATTGGTTGGTTCATTGGCTTGCACCTTCATGGATACCATGTGGTTTTCTGCCGTAGAAGGTGAGGTATATGCCTTGTCAACCTTCTTCATCGTAATTGTATTCTGGGGTATCATGAAGTGGGAAGCAGAAGCCGACAAACCTTATGCTAACAGGTGGTTGGTATTTGTTTCCTTCATGATTGGTTTGTCGATAGGTGTCCACTTATTGAGCTTATTGGTGATTCCGGTAGCGGTATTAATATACTATTTCAAAAAATTCAAACCCAGTTTATTAGGCATTATACTTTCACTTATAATCGGTTTTGTTGTTTTAGCAATCGTACAAGTTGGTGTTATTCAATACCTTACTAAGATTGCCGGTGGAATGGAATTATTCCTCGTAAATACCTTTGGCTTGCCGTTTAATTCAGGAATAATTTTATTCTATCTATTGTACATTGGTGGATTAATCGCCGTAATCCTATTTGCTGGAAAGGAAAGAAATGGAAATGTGCAATTGATAGCACTATGCCTTTTGGTATTGAGTCTGGGTTTCTCATCATATGCCATGGTACCAATCCGTGCCCATGCCAATCCTCCCATCAATATGAACAAACCGGAAGATGCTTTTAGCATGCTATCCTACTTGAATCGTGAACAATATGGCTCTCGTCCCTTATTATGGGGTCCACAATATGATGCTAAACCAGTAAAATACGTTGACAAAGGAAAAGATTATTTCAAAAATTTTACTACTGGAAAGTATGAAGTTAAAAAAGTAAAAAAAGACCTTGGATATGATGAAAATGATAAGGCATTCTATCCGAGGATGTGGTCTTCTGAAGACAACCACGTTCGCCTTTATCAGGCTTGGACTGGTAAAAGTGCCCCCACCCCGGATGCCAATTGGAAATACTTCTTCAAATATCAAATCGGGTATATGTACTGGCGGTATTTCTTTTGGAATTTTGCCGGAAGACAAGATACCAACCAAGGTACTTATGATAATCAAGTACAGAATGGCAACTGGATTTCGGGTGTAAGCTTTATCGATGATGCCAGACTGGGTAGCCAAGAAAACCTTCCGTCTGCCATTACTAGAGAAAAAGGAAGAAATAAATACTTTTTCCTTCCATTCATATTTGGTCTTATTGGGCTTTGGTACTTGATTGATAAAAACCCGAGGTGGGCTTTGGTCAACATCTTATTATTTGGCATCACAGGTGTCTTGCTCATCGTTTACTCAAATGAACCACCTGTTGAACCCCGCGAACGTGATTATGCGTTGGTTGGATCTTTTATTGTGTATTGTATGTGGATAGGTTTAGGAGTTTTAGGTATTCAAGAGTGGCTGAAAAAGTTGAAAGTCCCAGGAGTTCCAGCAGCTATTGCAGTAACCATTTTAGGATTGGTAGCTGTACCTACCGTAATGGGAAAACAAGCTTGGGACGACCACAACAGAAGTGGTCGCTATATGGCTAGAGATTTTGCTTCCAATTTCTTAGAAAGCTGTCCCAAAAATGCTATCCTCTTTACACAAGGTGACAACGACACCTATCCGTTATGGTATGCGCAAGAAGTAGAAGGGGTAAGACCTGATGTTAGGGTAGTGAATCTTAGCCTCTTAGGTGTTGATTGGTACATTGAATCCATGCAACGTGCCGCTAATCAAAGTGGTCCATTGCCATTTTATAAAGAATTTACCGTTGACAAATACAGAGGGGACAAACGTGATTACTTGCAATTTTTGGAAAACCAAAATGTAGTGAATCCGAATGAATATTATGATATTCAAAAAGTCATGTCTTTCATCCTTTCTGATGATCAGAGTTTAATGGCAATGAATCAACAAAATCAAGCAGTAAACTATTTGCCAACTACAAAATTCCGCCTGAAAGTAGATAAAGAAAAAGCTGCCCAATATTGTGGGCTTCCCGATAGTTTGAAAAACAAAATCGTGGATGAAATCACATGGGATCTTGGCAAAAATACGATTATCAAATTCGACTTAGCCGTCTTAGCGCTTGTTGCAGGTGGTGATTGGAGTAGACCTATCTGCTTTGCCAATACCGTAGAACCCGGATATTATAACGGCTTAGATAAGTACCTCATACAAAAAGGATTGTGTTCACAGTTGGTTCCGGTAAAATTTGAACAAAATCAAGAAAGAACGATTGCTACTGATATAGATTATACTTACAAAGTCTTAATGGAGAAGTTTAAATATGGTGGACTTGAATCCAGAGAAATGTTTGTTGATGAGAACAGCTACAGACTAATGGCTAACATGAAGGCTACGCATTTAAAATTGGCAGATGAATTATCACGTCTTGGTAGAAAAGAAGAGTCAGTTAAAGTTCTTGAAAACATGCGTGCCAAGATTAAACCAGAGAATGTTCCATATTACAACCTCTCTCCTACTTATTATAATGGATATTCTATCTCTTGGATTTCGCTTTATTACAGAAATAATCGTCCGGATTTAGCAGAGAAAATTTATGATTCTTATATTAAAGACTTATCAGAGTGTATGCGATTCTTTAACCAAAATAATTCTTTCTCAAGAAACTATGGTCAAGAGATGCAAAGTGGAATGGAAGATATAAAGAATCTTTTTCAGATGGCTGTAGCTTATAAAGATGATAAATTATCAGCGAGGTTGAAAAAAGAATTTCCGGGACTATTGCCACAAGTACAATTGCCACCCCCTACTAATTAACATATTAACAGCCGGAAATCCGGCTGTTTTTTTATATTAAATGGAAAAGAAAATCAGGAATCAGCTTATTTTTGGCAAACAGCCAGTCAAAGAAGCCTTGTCCAGTGGGCAGGAGTTGGAGAAAATCTTCATCTCACAAAGCCTGAAAACGACCTATTTCAAGGATATCCTTCCCGATGTAAAATCCAAAGAAGTTCCGGTACAATTCGTTCCGACTATTAAATTGGATAAGTTAGCAGGACCTAATCATCAAGGAGTGGTTGCCATGGTTTCTTTAATAGAACACTTTAGCATCCAAGACATCTTAGATCAGGTATTTGCTCAGGGAGAAGTCCCCCTTTTTGTTATGCTGGATGGCGTAACAGATGTCAGGAATATTGGTGCTATTGCCCGTACCGCGTTGGGTATGCATGCCCATGCATTAATTATTCCCAATACCCATTCGGCCACCATTTCTGGGGAAGCCATTAAGGCTTCGGCTGGTGCATTGAACCATCTTCCTGTATGTAGGGTTAAAAACCTCCGTATTGCCGCTAAAGACCTCAAGATGAATGGCTTCTTTTTAGCAGGTATGGATGGGCATGCTGAACATACTATTGAAAAGATACCCTATGAAGAACCGCTCTGTCTTATAATGGGCTCAGAAGATCAAGGAATTCACCCAGATATAAAAAAGGAGTTAGATGGAATATACAAAATCATTATGCATCCAAAACTTGAGTCATTAAATGTTAGTGTAGCCACCGGAATGGCTTTATATGAAATTGCTAAGGGTAGAATTTCTTTGGAATAACCCATTTATCTTTTTATTATCAATATTAATATTAATCTAACCAAAGAAAAGTTTTAAAAATTGGGCGATTGCATTTTTTTTGTTAACTTTGCAAACGATTATCTTATAAAATAGTATTAAAAAAAATGAAATTTATGCATAACATTAGAAAAATCATTGCGCTTACACTAATACTTGTTACATTCGGGCAAGTGATAGCTCAGGAATCTGAGGAAAAAACTAAATCAACTAGTGAAACAAGAACATTTAATAAAAGTTTCAATAGATGGTCATTAGAGTTAAATGGTGGCTTTAACGCTCTAATAGGCGCCACGAATAAAAACATAGTATCTGGTGGATTGAATGGAAACTATAGCACTTCAAGAATTTCTCCTTTTCATATAGACTTAGGATCAAGATTCATGATTAACAGATTTGTTGGTTTAAAAGCTAATCTTACCTACGATAAAATCCAACCAGGATTTGATGGAATACTTCACCACAAAAGAAGAGACCTCAGTACGGTAAATCCATTTGAAGGACATTATTATGGATTTGATATTCAAGGTGTTGTGAATCTAGGGCAAATATTCCACTTCCCTGAATTTACCTCTAGACTTGGCTTATTAGCACACGCTGGTGGTGGTTATCGTGTTTTTAAACTAAATAAAGATCTCGCACCTGAAACCTATGTAGATAATATCAAAAGAGACAATATCGCTACTGCAGTATGGGGTATCACTCCAATGGTTCGTTTGCATGACAGATTGGTTCTTACAATGGACTTCAGTCAAGTATATCTTGCTAAACAACAAGTTCAATTAGATGGTAGCAGAAGAGATAACGCCATTATCGATGGGTTATTGCATAATTATACCATTGGTTTAACATATAACTTTGGTAAAGACAAACATATCGACTGGGCTGAAAAAGGTCCTAAAGATGAAATTATTGACGCCATACGTGAAGATGTTGAGTCAAACAAAGAAGATCTTGAAAAATTAAAGAAAGATAACGAAGAGAAAGACAATGAAATTGAAGAACTTAAGAAAAAAATTGACGAGTTAAGCAAGGCTTTAGACAAAGCAGCAACTGACAAGGAATTAAATGACTTGAGAGATCAGCTAAATAAACTTATTAATGATAAATTAAGTACTTTACCCAATCAATCTGATAAAAACAACTCATTTGAATCACTTGCAGAACAAAAAATTCTTGCAGCTTACTTTGATTTTGACGTTAGAAACATCCCAACAACGACATCTCAAAGTAATATCAAACAACTTGCAGACTATTTAAAATCAAATCCTTCTGCTAAAGTTATGCTTACAGGATATGCAGATGCTATTGGAAAAGCCGAATACAACCGTGAATTATCTAAGGATAGAGCAGCTACAGTGAAAAGTATATTAGTGAAGCAATATGGTATTGATGCCAGCAGGATTCAAACTTCATACAACGGTGAGGATGGAAATCCTAATGACCCTGAATTGACAAGAAGCCAGCTAAGAAGGGTAACTTTCGATTTAATCAAGTAAGATAAATATATTCAAATTAATAGATAAGCTCATCTTTTAGATGGGCTTATCTGTTAATAAAACGATAGTATAATCAAAAAACACATGGAGATACTAAATCTAATAGGTAGAAAAAACTATTTATTTACTGAGGATATTAACAACTGCAATGATTACCTCTTAAAGGAAATAAAAGCTTCATCCTTTTTAGTACTCGGAGGTGCAGGATCCATTGGACAGGCCGTAACAAAAGAAATCTTTAAAAGACATCCTAAGAAATTACATGTTGTAGATATCAGCGAAAACAACCTCGTAGAATTGGTACGCGATATCAGGAGTTCTTTAGGTTATATCCATGGTGAGTTCAAAACCTTCGCCCTTGACATACATTCGGATGAATACAATGCCCTTATAGCCGCCGATGGCTCTTATGACTACATTCTTAACCTATCTGCCTTAAAGCACGTAAGGAGTGAAAAAGACCCTTATACGCTTATGCGTATGATTCAGGTAAATATTTTGAATACCCTCCACACCATTCAACAGGCGAAAAGAAATAATGCAAAGAAGTATTTCTGTGTTTCTACTGACAAAGCCGCCAATCCGGTTAACATGATGGGCGCCTCTAAGCGTATCATGGAACTTTTTTTATCGCATGAGAGTAAAGATATTAATATATCAACTGCTCGATTTGCTAATGTAGCATTTTCTGATGGTTCATTATTACATGGCTTTAATCAGAGAATCCAAAAACAACAGCCAATAGTAGCCCCTAATGATATAAAAAGATATTTCGTTACGCCTGAAGAATCCGGTCAATTGTGCCTAATGTCTACCATAATGGGTGAAAACAACGATATTTTCTTCCCTAAACTCAGCGAGGAATTACACCTTATCACCTTCGCAGAGATAGCGGAAAAATATCTTCACGCCATTGGTTTTCAGGTTTACGAATGCACTACTGAAGAAGAAGCAAGAATACTCATGGATCACTTACCTAAAGAGAAAAAATGGCCATGTCTTTTCACCCCTTCTGATACAACAGGTGAAAAAGACTTTGAGGAGTTCTTCACAGACAATGAAGAAATCTATCTCGATAAGTTCATAAACCTCGGTATTGTGAAGAACAATCTACCTTTTAATACAGAAAAATTATCCTTCTTCCTCGACAAAATATCTACCTTGAAAAAACAAGGAAGCTGGGAAAAGCAAACACTTGTAGATCTTTTCCATTTTATGCTTCCTGATTTCCACCACCTCGAAACTGGTAAATTTTTAGATAGCAAAATGTAATGGAGAATTTTTTAAAGATAACAACATTCATCAAAGCGCTTTACCCCGGAAAAGCCTTCATACCACTTCATGAACCTTCATTCTTCGGCAACGAAAAAAAATACGTTCTTGATACTATTGAAACGAATTTTGTCTCTTCAGTTGGCGCATATGTTGACCGTTTTGAAGAGATGATGCGCGCATATACTGGTGCAAAATATGCCATCGCTATTGTTAATGGTACCTCTGCCTTACATATGTCTCTTATGCTGGCAGGCGTACAACAGGATGATTTAGTTATTACACAAGCCTTATCCTTCATAGCCACTTGTAATGCTATTTCTTATATTGGTGCTTCACCTGCCTTTGTTGATGTAGATGAAGAAAGATTAGGTATGTCAGTAGCATCATTGGCGCAATTTTTATCTCAGGTGACCCTACAAAATGGGATACCTATACATATACCATCCGGAAAACGCATCGGCGCTTGTGTACCCATGCATACTTTTGGAATGCCTGTTGCCATTGATGAAATCATCGCTCTATGCAATCAATACAATATACCCGTTATAGAAGATGCCGCTGAATCTTTGGGAACCATATATAAAGGAAAACATACCGGGACATATGGCTTACTGGGTACATATAGCTTTAATGGGAACAAAACCATCACTTGTGGGGGTGGTGGAATTATTGTTACAGATGATGAAATCCTAGCTAAGCGAGCGAAACATCTCACTACCCAAGCAAAAGTACCACATTCTTGGGAGTTCAACCATGATGCAATTGGATATAACTACCGTTGCCCCAACCTGAATGCCGCATTGGCATGCGCCCAACTGGAACAATTGGAAAGCATCATCGAAAATAAAAGAGCCACTTCAAATATTTACGAAGATTTTTTTAGGGAAACACCTTATAAACTACTGCGCGAACCGGATAATACCAGAGCAAACTATTGGCTAAATGCTATATTCTTACAAGATAGAGCAGAAAGAGATGCTTTTTTGGAATTTGCCAATAAAAATGGCGTCATGACACGCCCAATATGGACTTTAATGAATAAATTGCCCATGTTTAAAGATTGCTATACGCAATCTTTAGAAAATAGCATCAAGATTGAAAATACATTAGTAAATATTCCAAGCAGTTATCGTGAGCAAGGAAGTTAATATATTTGGATATTCTGGTCATGCTTTTGTGATCTTAGACGCTATGTTAGCAAGTGGTTATGAACCCAAAGGATATTTTGATGTATCTCCAACAACATTCAACCCCTATCACCTCACCTATCTGGGGAATGAACGGGAAGTGGTCTTGAGTGATTTTTTCAAGCATGCGCACGGATTTGTTTGTGTTGGGGATGCCAAAGTTCGAGCGAAAATTATAGAATACCTAGAATTCAACCACATACCTTCGGCAGTAATTGCGTGTCCCTCTGCGCAGATTTCTACACTCACGCATATTATGCCCCATACTTTCATTGGCAAAAATGCCTGTATCAATGCCATAGTAAATATTGGAAAAGGATGTATCATCAATACAGGAGCGATTGTTGAGCATGAATGCCAAATAGGTGATTATTCACATATTGCACCTGGCGCTGTACTGTGTGGTAATGTAAAAATCGGTAAATTTGTCCATGTAGGTGCAAATAGTGTTCTTAAAGAAGGGATAACAATAGCCAACAATGTAATCATAGGGGCTGGAACGGTTGTTGTTAAAGATATTACTGAAGAAGGTAGTATTTGGGTTGGCAATCCCGCAAAAAGGCTGAATAGATGAATAAAAAACAGGTAACAATAATTGCAGAAGCAGGCGTGAACCACAATGGCATTTTGGAAAATGCCCTTCAACTCATTGAAGTTGCTGCCACCGCCGGAGCCGATTTTGTAAAATTTCAAACGTTCAAAGCGAATAAAATTGTGAGCCCTACTGCTATGAAGGCAGATTACCAGAAGAAAAATATGGACGATGGCGACAACAGTCAATACAATATGTTGAAGTCGTTGGAAATTCCTGACTTTTGGTATCCCTTGCTATTAGCACATTGCAAAAAACATGCGGTTCAATTCCTTTCTACCGGATTTGATGAAGAAAGTATTGATTTTCTGGAATCTTTCGATCCTCCTTTTTACAAGATTCCTTCCGGAGAGTTGACAAACCTCCCCTATCTCATCCATATTGCCAAAAAAAATAAACCTGTTATCCTTTCTACAGGAATGGCTACTATTGAGGAGATAAATGATGCCATCAATGTATTTTTGAAATATGGCATAGAAAAATCAAAGATTACCGTTCTCCATTGCAATACAGAATATCCAACGCCTATGCAAGATGTAAATCTGAAAGCGATGTTGCATATTCAAGATATCCTTGGCACGCAAATAGGTTATTCCGACCACACGCGAGGTATTGAAATACCTATTGCTGCAGTGGCATTAGGTGCCTGTGTCATTGAAAAACACTTCACATTAGATACCAATATGCTCGGGCCTGACCATGCCGCCTCCTTGACACCAACCGAGTTAATATCTATGGTTGCCGCCATTCGTAACGTTGAACTAGCCATTGATGGAGATGGCATTAAACAACCCAGTCCTTCCGAATCAAAAAATATTGCCATTGCCCGAAAAAGCATCCATATAAATAAGTCTTTAAATAAAGGTCACACCATTTCAGCACAAGACCTCATCATGTTGAGACCCGGCAACGGCATTTCTCCCATGGAAATGGAAAAAGTCATTGGAAAAAAGATTAATCGCGATATTTTTGCAGGTGAACTGTTAACATTTAAAGATATCAGCGAATGAAAATAGGTGTTTTAACATCTTCACGAGCCGATTTCGGCATCTACCTACCCTTGCTAAAGGCAATGGCTGATGATGATTCTTTTGATCTGCACATCATTGCTTTTGGCACACATCTGTCAAAGTTTCACGGTTATACCTTACATGATATCTCCAAACATAATATCGGAACAATACATACGATTGATGCGCTTTTAATGGGCGATACACCCAACGCCATAGCCGGTTCTTATGCATTAACGGCGATGAAGTTCGCAGATTTCTGGAATCAACATAGTTTTGATCTCGTATTTGCCTTAGGAGACAGGTTTGAAATGGCTGCCGCTGTTGCCGCTACCATCCCTTTTGGACTAAAAATTGCCCATCTCCATGGTGGAGAAACGACTTTAGGTGCTATCGATAACATTTATCGACACGCCATCAGCCATGCCAGCACGCTTCATTTTGTCTCCTTACCCGCTTTCAAACAAAGACTATCCCAACTTCTTGGTAGTGAAGAAAACATCTATGTCTGTGGTGCCCTAAGTTTGGAAAACTTAAAAGGTATCAGCATCATGTCGAAGGACGCTTTCAGGCAAAAATGGAATATTGATGCAAATGTCCCCTATTTATTGGTGACACTACATCCAGAAACCGTAGCACTTGAAAAGAATGAAGATTATGCCCAAACAGCCTTCGAAACATTCACTACCCTATTACAGGATTTTCATATTATCGTCACTATGCCTAATGCCGACACCTCCGGCATTATTTATAGACGAATGTTTGAAGCACTGGTAAAAACTAGTTCTAAAGTTACATTGGTTGAAAATTTTGGTACCGAAGGATATTTTTCCTGTATGCAATATGCGCAATTGCTTATTGGCAATACGTCGAGTGGTATTATAGAAGCTGCCTCTTTCGGTAAATATGTCTTGAATATTGGCAACAGACAGCAAGGCAGAATTGCAGGAGAAAACGTCATACACTTGCCATTCCAGCAGCAAGAAATTGTAGAAAATGCTAGAAGATATGCCGGAAAAGTATTTCATGGCAACAATATTTACAGTAAGGAAGGTGCATCAGCATATATTTGTGAAACATTAAAAAAACTACACAATGCCGGTACATTATAGTCAACATTTAATTAACAAAGATGTCAGCATAAAAGATGTTTTAATGCAGCTGAATACGCTGGCATCAGATGCGATATTATTTGTCGTAGATGAAGGCAATAAACTCCTTGGATCGCTAACGGATGGTGATATCAGACGCGGTCTTATCAGGGGCTTGGATATGCAAAGCCATGTTTTAGACTTCGTTCAGGAGCAGCCCAAATATATTCAACAGGGCAGGTATGACTTACAGGAAATCGTCGAATTGCGAAAAAAATTTTTCAATGTCTTTCCTGTTGTTAACGATGAACATAAGATTATCAACGTCGTCAACTTCAGGCACCAGATTTCCTATTTGCCTGTAGATGCCCTCATAATGGCAGGTGGGCGTGGTGAGCGACTGAAACCCCTCACAGATACCACCCCAAAACCATTATTACCTATTGGTGGCAAGCCTATCATTGAGCGGAATGTAGATAGATTTAAAGATTATGGCATCGATGATATCTGGATTTCTTTGCGATATTTAGGAGAACAGATTGAAAACTACTTTCAAGATGGGTCTGAAAAATCTTTGCGCATACAATATGTGTATGAAAAAGACCCACTCGGCACTATTGGTGCATTGAAACTGGTGTCAAATTGGATGCACGATACGGTACTTGTGATGAACTCTGACCTCCTTACAAATATCAATTTCGAAGATTTTTATCTTTTCTTCAAAGAAAATGAAGCTGATTTTGCAGTAGCATGTGTACCTTATAAGGTGAATATCCCTTATGCAGTAATGGAAACCCAGCAGAATGTGGTAACAGGATTTAAAGAAAAACCTACCTATACCCATTATTCCAATGCCGGGATATACTTGATGAAAAAGGAAATCATCGACTTAATTCCAACAAATGAAGTTTTCAATGCTACCGATTTAATGGAGACCTTATTGGCACACCAGAAGAGAGTAATATCATATCCCTTGGTGGGGTATTGGTTAGATATTGGCAAGCATGAAGACTATAAAAAAGCAAATGAAGAAATAAAGCAGATAAAGTTTTGAAACCACTGATTGTCATACCAGCTCGAGGCGGTTCTAAAGGTGTTCCCAAAAAGAATATCAAGCCATTAAATGGGAAGCCTTTGATACATTACACCATTGAGGCTGCTTTGACCGTTTTTGATAAGGAGTACATCTGTGTCAGTACAGATGCAGAAGAAATTAGTTCGGTAGCTGAGGAGAAAGGAATAAACATCCCTTTTTTAAGACCCCCACATCTTGCTGCCGATCATGCAGGTACTTATGAAGTGTTGTTGCATGCTATTCAGTTTTATGAGGAACAAAAACATTATTCCCCTGATACATTGATCCTCTTACAACCCACCTCTCCTTTTCGCAATGCATCGCATATTCAGGAAGCATTACAAGCTTATGATGAAGATTGCGACATGGTGGTATCCGTTAAGGAAACCAAGGCAAATCCTTATTATCTGTTAAAAGAAGAAGATGAAAACGGCTATTTAATCAGTTCTAAAACAGGAAATTTTATTCGAAGGCAGGACTGCCCAAGTGTATATGAACTAAACGGCGCCATTTACATCATCCGCATAGCAACCTTAAAAAAAATGCCCCTACATGAGATAAAAAGGGCAAAAAAATACCTTATGGATGAAACGAGCTCTCATGACATCGATACAATATTGGATTGGCAGATAGCCGAAACCATCCTAAAGAATTTTAATTTTCAACCATGAATTGTGCAATTATCGGTTCCGGACAGTTAGGAAGTCGCCATCTGCAAGGATTGCTAAAATATCAGCAGGAACAACTTAATATTTATGTTTACGACACTTCTGCTGAATCGCTGGCTATTGCCAACAGTCGTGCCTCGGAAATCAATCATAACCACCAAATACACTATATCCAAGATTTCACCAAACTTCCGCAGGAAATATTCTTTGTTGTAGTGGCTACCAACTCAATTGTACGGGCATCAGTGGTAGAACAATTGATACAACATGCTACAATTCATTACCTAATTCTAGAAAAAGTACTCTTCCCTGAAATCGATAGCTATTCTACAATTGGTCAGCTACTGAGAGAACATGGTATCAAAACATACGTAAATCATCCGCGACGTATGTTTGCTTCATATAAAAATATGAAACAACATCTGCTTTCTACTACTAAACACCATTTTCTACTACATGGCGGACAATGGGGCTTGGCTTGCAATGCCCTGCATTTCATAGATATTTTTGAGTACTTATCTGATAGTCAACTCATGAATATAGATACGAGTTTACTAGATACTATTATCCACGAAAGTAAAAGACAACATTATATAGAGTTCACTGGTACTTTGAGGGGAAACCTACTTAATGGCACTACTTTTAGTATTACTTCTTCCAACACAGCAGCCATTTCTCCTCCTGGAATAGCATTGTTTAATGATTGCGAAAGACTGCTCATCGATGAATCTGGGCGTGCCTGCATCACAAAATATAGCACACACACACCTTTTCAGGAAGAGAAGATTCCATTTACTATGGAGTATCAAAGTTCACTTACAAATAAACTATTCAGCGATGTATTTACAACAGGGCGTTGCGATTTACCCGAATATCAACATGCGGCAACTACGCACATATGTTTTTTACAGGCACTCTTGACATTTTACAATCAATTGACGAAAAATTTTGACAACCGTATAATTCCTATAACCTGATGATATATCTAATTGGAACCGGCACGATGGCTGTTGATTATGCCAAAGTATTACAACAAATGGCAATACCCTTTACCGTAATTGGTCGGGGTGAGGCGTCTGCCAAAAAATTTGAAGAGCAAACAGGCATTGCCCCAATAATTGGTGGAGTAGAGCAATTCTTGAGTGAGTATACGATAGAAAAAAAAGCGAAATGCATCATTGCTACGGGAACAGAAGCCTTGATGCCTACTTTATTACTCCTCGTAAAAAATGGCATAGATGATATTTTGGTAGAAAAACCTGCGGCAATAAGCATACAGGAGTTGATAGAGAACGCCACTGCTTTTGAATCGTGTGGTACATCTATTTATGTTGCTTATAACCGTAGATTTTATGCTTCTGTAATAGAAACCCAACGACTCATCGCGGAAGATGGTGGTTTATTGAGTATGCATTTTGAGTTTACTGAATGGGCACACCGCATTGAGCCCTTGGAAAAAGCGCCGGGCGTTAAAGAAAATTGGTTCTTTGCCAATTCTACCCATGTCATTGATACCGCCTTCTATTTGGGTGGTACGCCAACTCAAATATGCAGTTTTACAGCTGGAAATGTAGGTTGGCATCAGCCCTCCATATTTAGTGGTGCCGGTATGACAGAAAATGGGGTATTATTCTCTTACTTTTCTAACTGGGAATCGGCAGGAAGGTGGAGTATTGAACTATTGACAAAAAATCGAAAAATCATACTTTGCCCTTTAGAAACCGTTAAAACGCAACAAAAAGGCAGCATTCTCATTGAAGAACATCGCTTTGATGATTCTTTAGACAAGCAATTTAAGCCAGGTTTATACCTTCAAGTACAAGCCTTCTTAGGTGATAAACAAAACTTGCTGACTTTAAACAACCATTTGAAGAAAACAACATCTATATATGCTCAAGTAGCGGAATCCATTATAGCTTGAAAAAGATACTGAAAAATAAACGCATCCTTTTTACTTTAAATAGGTATATATCCTATATCATTAAGTTTTCTCAAGGGCTGTTCATTGCTAAATTTTTAGGACCTTATTACCTTGGCATTTGGGGAATGATTACCGTATTGCTACAATATTTTCAATATGCCAGTTTAGGTACTCAATATTCCTTAAATGTAGAATTATCAATTTTAGACAAAGAAAAGGATAAAGAAAAACTCGGCATCATCACTGGTAACGCGTTGATAATTAGCCTCTTTCTCAGTTTACTATTATTAGCTATTTCCGTTGCATTATATTTTATACAACCACCTTTTTTAATAAAATACCATATTAATAACTTGATAATAATGGTTTTTGCCATTGGTGTGTTAAATAACCTTTGTACTATTTTTGTCAATATTTACCGTTCGTATGATGATTTTTTTGAAATAGGATTTACGGAATTAACTTTTAATCTTTTCCCATTTTTAGTCATATTTATTTTCAAAGATTTGGCATTAGTTAAGGCTTTGCTATATATTATGTTAGCTTTGCGTGTTGGACATATTGCATTTTATTTTTATCGGTTCAAATATCCTTTATCCTTCAAGTTTCAAAAAAAAATCATTCAAACCCTTTCAAACATTGGGTTTGCGTTGATGCTTATTAATATTGGATACAATCTTTTTTTTATTTTGGTTAGAACATTTGTTGGAAAGAATTATCCAGTTGAAACAATGGGACAGTTTACCTTTTGTTTCACCATTACCAATTCAGTAGTATTAGGTGTGCAATCCTTTCTTTTTACTATATATTCAAAACTCATTAAGGAATTTGCTGACGACACCAATGAGAATCAAGAAATCATGAACAACATTAACAAAAAATCAATAGCGTATAATTATACAGTCATGTTATTTTTGATGTTAGTCATCTCATTTTTGCCATTATTGTTTTTCATTTTCGAACAATATCGCGAAAGCTATATAACATTATTGTTATTACTTTTGTCACAAACATTTTTCTCCGCAGGAACCATTCATGCCACCTTTGTACTTTCTAAAAAATACCATCAATATATGGTTGTCAGAACCTTATTTGTTTCAACGCTTTTTGCTGTAACGATTTATTTTTTAACTAAAATGGGCGTAGATATAAAATTAATCAGTGTTTGCATATTTTTCTTTTCCTTTCTGTATGCCTATTTTCAGATAAAATCTTCTCATCAGTATCTGGAAGTTCCTTTTAATGTTTTCAGTTTTATAAAAAACAATATTGGATATAAATCTTTTCTTTTAATATTAACATTATTCGTCACTTCTTTTATCGTTTCTACCAATCTTATCGTTATTTTTGCATTTCCAATTTTTTGCCTTATTAATCTTAAAGAATTGAAACAGAATGTGCAAGAGATAAAGAAGGTTCTTTTATGATTGCTAAACAAAATAAATTATCCGATTTTGTTGTACCCTTGGCTACAATCTTAATCATCTTTGCGCCTTATATTAAAATATTTAGTTTAGAGCCGCTTTATTGGATAGTTATTCTTTTATATGCTTATTATTTTTTAAAAGCAAAGAGCATTCATATAAAACCGGTAATTTTTTATGCCATTCCTATTGTTATTCATACGGCATGCTTAATGGTCAAGTATTATTCTTTCCATTCGCTAGGATTTGAGAACATCTCTGATTATATTAAAAATATTCATACATTCATTTTAGTATTTATTGTCTTTTCCTATTATTACCATAAGGAAAATGAATATTTGGTTAATCACCTTTTCTTGCAATTTAGTTCCTTGAATTTAATTCTATTCTTGTTGGTAATTATTGGACTAATCCAATTTTTCGACATAAAATCCATTGAAAATTTTATAAGAAGCTTATATGAGATTACGGTTGTGCATAAATATGCAGGGGAAGTTTCCAATTTTGACTTTTCAGATAAGATGTCGAGAATCAATGGCATTTTTCAAAGTCCGTTGGCATTTGCAGCCATATTATCTCCTTTAATATTAATGAGCTTAAGTGTTCAAAAATATATTAAGACCAATTGGTTGGTATTAATAGGCTGTATTTTAGTTTTGTTTACCACCTCAGCAAGGGCTTCCTTTGTAACCTGTATGTTAGGTGTTGTTATTATCTTTTTTAGGAATTTAAGTATTGGAAAAATCTTACAGCTATCACTTGTTTTTTTAGCATTTTATTTTATTTATAGTTCTTTTATCAGCACTGAAACCAACGACACTCGTTTTTCTGAACTATTCAACTATGTAGGAAGTGGGTTTGATAGTGAATTTATGCCCCCTACCATTGTTTCTCGTATAGAATATATGACCGTTATTTATTATTATTTTATTGAAAACGGCTCTTTTTGGTTTGGAATGGATTTAACTGCTTTTTACAATGAAGTTGTCGGTTATTCCTTTGAATCACAATATTTTGCATGGTATGTTAAGTACGGAATATGGGGCATATTGTTCTTTCTTTGGTATCTCGCTTTGGCATTTAGAATGTTTTTTATGTTGCGAAAATTCAAACCCGATTCCTTCCTTTTTCAAATCATATTAGGATTTACCATTATACTTTTCACTAATTTTGTGGTAGCAGTAACACAACAATCTGCACATGGAAGACATATTCGGGAGATTATGTTTTTGACCATAGGTATTATTGAAGTTTTTAATTATAAAATTAGTTATGAATATAGAGAACCTTAACCAATTAATACATCAGATTCAAAAGAATGAGACCCTTCATCAGGAAAAAATACTTGGTGTTTCCTTATGGTCTATCATCAAATCACCCCTTTATGAAGTTCTTTTAAGAAAACTCGGGAATAATGAGATAGAAAATGAGGTAGTTAAAATTCTGAAGAAAAATACGATTCTTTATAGCTTTAAAAGGTTATTAAAAGCAAAAACCATTTTACTATTTAGGAAAAATTCCTTTTATCAAAAATTTGATGGAATTATGTTCGTGAATGTGATGGCATCTCATGTTCAAGATGGGAAAATTACCTTCAACTTCAGCGATGTCATTATTTCTGAGCAATATAATCATCAGTTTTTATTGATACACAACGACAAAGGTCATCAATTTACAAATGAGTTTAAGCATCCTCCTCATTTTCCATCCAATCCATTTAAGTTTCCGCCCACCCTATTCTTAAGTAAGAAACAAAAAAACAGGTACCTTCAGCAACTACAAAACCTATCTTTGATCATTAATGACACTTTAAAAAAAGATAATTTTGATGAGAAGATAACCCAACATGTAATTGACAACTTGTTTCATAATAAGGTAATTAAGGCAATAGCCAATTTTGAGAAAGAATACCACCGATTTAAAAAATTTTTACAGCATTATAAGCCAAAATTTATTTACCTCACCAACTCTCAATCGCACCAAGGAATCATCTTAGCTTCAAAAGAACAACATGTTCCTGTTATAGAACTTCAACACGGATTAATAACAAGAGATCATAGAGTTTATGATTGGCCAAGAAGTTATCGAAATCAATTAAATGTATTACCAGATTATTTATTTGTGTGGGGAAAAATGTGGCAGGAAGTATTTTTAAAAGATGAAAACTATTGGGACGAATCTTCAATATTTGCGGTAGGTAATCCTAATTTTGATATATTTCGGAATAATTTCCAGAGGAATAACATAATTATTGATAAGGAAAATAATAAAAATACTATTTTATTTACTTCTAATTATATCGTTGCGGAAGAATTATCTAAATTTTTATTAAACTTTCTGGAACAATATTATGAAATTATAAAAGATAAATATCAAATAAATATCAAATTTCATCCGATTGAAAAACCAACAGAACAGTATTTGTTGATTGAAAAGAAATTCAATGATATTATTACATTTATTGACAAAAAGATTACCTTTTCTGAAGCCTTACAACAATCTGATGCTTTGATTTCAACATTCTCTGTTACTTTATTTGAATCTGTTGCTTTAAACAAAACCACAGCCCTATTAAATATTATGGGAAGTGCGGATATAATTAATAAACTGCCTGAATTTGGTATAATTACTATAAACGATAAGGAAGAACTATTTTCTTTTTTAAGTTCAATTACTGTAGATAAAATGTGTCTAAATGAAGATTATCTTTTTAAGAGAAATGCAAATATTAACATCAATAATAAATTAAAAGAAATATACGGATAGTATGAAAAAAATATGTTTAATACTCTACTACCTAATTTTTTCAAAACTCCCCAGCTCCTGGTGGCCCGGCGGAAAATTTTTTAATCGATTAAGGACTTTCGTACTTAAAAACATCATTAAAATTGGAAAACAAGTCCGTATCCAAAAAGGCGTTTATGTGGGCAATGGCAATAATATCTCAATTGGCAATAACTGTCAGATAAATGAAATGGTAAGATTAGACAATGTCATAATCGGAAACAATGTAATGATCGCTCGCGAAAGTATCGTGTTAGGAAAAATGCACGAAAGTGCCAATACGGATGTTCCAATGAATATGCAAGGCGTAAAAAAGGTTAATCAAACCATCATTGAAGATGATGTTTGGTTGGGATTACGTGTGATTGTTATGCCAGGGATAAAAATTGCCAGAGGTACCATTGTAGCCGCAGGCGCAGTACTTACTAAAGATACAGAAGAAAACAGCGTATATGGTGGTGTTCCCGCAAAAAAAATAAAAGATAGATGAAAGCATTTTTGAAAGAAAATTTAGAATCAGGTAAACCGTTAAGGAAATTTGTAGATTTCTTTCATTTCCTTTACCTTTCTTTCGCTAATCACATGGTGAGTAAAATACCCAGCTACTTCATCAGAAAAATGATATATAAGTATCTATATTTCATGAAAATTGGTAAAAATACCCATATCCAAATGGGTGTGAGAATATATGCACCTTGGAAGATTACAATTGGTGACAATTGCTCTATCGGAAATGGCTCATTTTTGGATGGTAGAAGAAAAATTATTATCGGAAATAATGTTGACTTAGCAAGTTATGTAAAAATCCTTACCCTGAGCCACGACCTTGACGATGAATGGTATAAAACCAAAGGAGATAAAGTGGTTATCCATGACCATGCCAGCCTATTTACTGGCGCTTCTATCCTTCCGGGCATAACTATTGGTGAAGGTGCGGCCATCGGCTTAGATGCCGTTTTGACAAAGGATGCAGAAGCTTGGTGCATTTATGCCGGAAATCCTGCCAAATTTATCAGAAAAAGGAAAATTTCCACTTTAAAATATTTACATAATTACAAAAGATATTTTCATTAGTCTTTTCTACCCTACATCTTATGCAAAAAAAGATTCTAATAGACATCAAACATCCTGCACAACTTAATCTCTTTAAAGGATTGACCATTGCATTAAAAAAACTCAACTGGGATATCACCATCTGTTACCTGAAAAGAGGCAAAATACCTAAAATTATCGAACGAGAATTTCAAGGATTTAATACCATTCCCGTGGGTAGCAGCGAAGGAACTAAATGGTCTATTTTCTGGCAGGGAAATGTAAAAAGAACGACCACTTTTTTGCATTTGATTAGAAAGAATCGCTACAATATTTGTGTTGCCGCTAGTAGCGCCCCATTGGCCTTGGCGTGCAAACTTACCCAAACGCCTGTCATACAATTTTATGACGATCCGGAACGAAAAAGAATTACCCAAATAAATGCGCTTCTTTCTACGCAACTCTATTTCCCTTTTATTGAGCACGAGAGCAAAAAAATTTCCCATTTCAACTGCCTGAAAGAATGGAGCTATTTAAGTCCAACTTATTTCAAACCGAATATTGAAAGTTTGGATGCCTATGATTTACAACCCAATAATTATATTTTCATAAGAGAAGTAAGCAACAAATCTTTTAATTACTATGGCCAAGAGGATGCCATAATTCTAGGATTTGCCGAAAAGATAAATCCACAAATAAAAGTGATTCTTTCCCTCGAAGACAAATCGATTAAGGATAAATATCCAAAAAATTGGACGGTCTTAGAAGAACCGGTGAATGATATCCATTCATTGATTTATTATAGCAAATTAGTGATTTCTTCCGGCGACAGCATGGCTAGAGAAGGCGCCATGCTAGGTGTCCCTTCCATTTATTGCGGCATCAGAGAAATGAGTGCCAACAATGTGCTTATTGAAAAAGGAAAACTATCCCATTTTGCAGGTCATTTAGCCATTAATCCAATCAATCAAATGGTTGATTTAAAGGGTAATGAACTTGAACAAAGAAGCTTCAGAGAAAAACTGGTGCAAGATTGGGACGATATGATTCAATTTATGGTTGAAAAGGTAAATCATTTCTCAAAAAAACGATAGTATATCCTTTTAAGGATCTCCTTAAACCGATTTATCTTATACAATAAGATGTTAAAAATGAGAAAAATTCTTGTCTATATTCCATTATTCTTAGCTTTCTTCATATTAGAATGCATCGGATGCAATAACAAAAGTAATCCAGTGCAAAATTACGATATGAAATCCAATCTTTGGATGGAGAAGGCCGTATCACTGAGAACACTTATTATTAAAAACAATACCTTTAAAGGCACTTTAGAGAGCTTATTAAAGAAATATGATCCTAAAATTGGGATTTGGACAGATATTAATTATCAAGATAGCGATAAATCTGGATGGGAGCCGGTTAACCATCTCAGGAGAATAAAATCACTGATAATCATTCAACAAAGTCAAACATTAACACCTGAGCAAAATCTTACCATACAAAACACCGTCAATAAAGCCTTAGATAATTGGCATTTAAATAAATATACCTCATCCAATTGGTTTCAAAATGAGATTGCTGCAAATGTTCATCTTTCAGATATTTATGTTTTATATGCTTCCCACCTTTCAATTCCTAATCAAGACAAGATAAAAACTAGATTGAATGCTGTCAATCCTGAAAAAAGGACGGGTGTAAACCTGATTTGGATGGCCATTCTAAAATTAAAATTTGCCATTGTTCAACAGGATGAGGAAACAATCGCCTATCTTTCCAAACTACTAGCATCAAACTTGTCTATTTCCCAAAGTGAAGATGGAATCATGCCTGATTATTCCTATTTATTTCATAATTCTCGATTACAAATGTTTGCCTATGGACAAGGAATCGTTGAGAGTTACAGTGAAATTATTTGGCTTTTAAACAATACACCTTATGCATTTTCTGCTGAAAAGCTTACCATTCTAAGATCATTTATCTTGGAAGGATGGCAATGGATGTCGAGAGGAAAATTTACGATCCCAGCCACACTTGACAGGTCTTGCACTAGAAAAGAAGCTTTATTGAGTCCTTTAATTATTGAGCCATTACAACTCATGAAAGAAATTGACCCTTTATTCCATTTACAATATGACAGTATATTAAAAGCACAGCAAGATATTGACCACTTCGCATTAGAAGGCAAGAAAGCCTTTCCTTATGCCGACTTTGGGTGCTCACACAGCAAGAGCGGTTCAATCTTCTTAAAAGTACTATCCGACCGTCAGCTACCTACCGAATCCATCAATAACGAGAATCTTCAAGGAGAATGGTTAAATTACGGCAATCATTACTTTGTAACGGATGGAACAGAATATACTAATATAATGGGATGCTGGGATTGGAATCTTATTCCGGGATTTACCTATGTAGAAGGTTACCAACCATCTGAAAGAAATACACAAACCGGAATTGCCCATTTATCTAATTATATCATTGGAACAATGCCATTCCACTATTCAAATATCAGTAAAGATAAACAAATCCATTTGAACAAATCCTTCTTCATCGTTGATAATCAACTAATAGTATTAATATCGGCGTTTGATACGTTTCCAGAAGTGCCGATTATTACATCCATAGATCAATGTAAGTTTCAAGGAAATGCTAAGGAAAATGGTGTTTTAATACAGGAAGGCAAAATGAATAAGAAGATTTCTGCAGGTAACTGGCTAACGCATCATGGATGGATGATAAAAACAAACTATTCCGAAGGAATTGAATACCAAGTCAAGAAAGTTAAAGAAAATTGGCAATCAATTAACGCTAAATACAAAATGGAAGAATCCGCAACTGCGTTTTCCATATTTAATCCTATTATAAAACACAGCAACAATTTGCCTTTCTACTATACTGTCCAACCTGAACAATCAAAGCAAGGGTTAGCTGTTGAAATCATAAGTAATTCAATTGATAATCAATGTATTTATATTGACAGCAAAAAGTTGGCTTTGGGAACTATTCACAATCCGCATAAAAATTTAGAATTACCACTAATTAATATTAATATTAAATCCGACATAGCAATACAGTTTGCGATAGAAAATTACCGTATTTTTGTCGCCGAACCTTCCTTGAAAAGCTCGGAGGTTAATATAATATTAAATAACAAACCATACACCATTAAGTTGGATAAATTTGGCAAAGGATTTGTCCATTGGTTGTAGGTAATAAATTGAAGTAATGCGAATTTCGATATTTGGGTTAGGCTATGTTGGCTGTGTAAGTTTAGGTTGTTTAGCAAAAAATGGTCATCATGTGATTGGAGTAGATGTAAATCAGCAAAAAGTTGATTTAATTAATCAAGGATTACCGACTATTGTTGAATATGAAATAGATGAGATAATTGCTGCTGAATTCAAGAATGGAAAAATAAAAGCCACTACTTCCGCTAAAGAGGCCATTTTAGATACTTCTATCAGTATTATTTGTGTTGGAACACCATCCACACCGCAAGGACATTTGAACTTAGCTTATATTTACAAAACCGCTGAGCAAATTGGTATTGCAATAAAAGAAAAGGATGAATTTCATACTGTTGTTATTCGTAGTACAGTAATGCCCGGAACCAATGAAAAATTAGGAGAAATCATTGAACAATATTCCGGGAAGAAGAGAAATATGGCATTTTCTGTGGTGTCGAACCCAGAATTTCTGAGAGAAGGCACTGCGGTAAAAGACTATTACAATCCGTCCATAACAGTAATCGGTGGTGACAATGAATTTGCTATGGAACAGGTGGCAGAACTTTACAAAGATTTACCGGCACCCATCGAAAAAGTAGATATAAAAGTGGCTGAAATGATTAAGTATGTAAACAATTCATTTCATGCCTTGAAAATAACCTTTGCCAATGAGGTTGGAAATATTGCAAAATCCTTAGGAATAGATTCACATAAGGTGATGGAGTTGTTTTGTAAAGACACTCATTTAAATATTTCTCCTAACTATTTCAAATCAGGTTTTGCCTATGGAGGCTCTTGTTTGCCGAAAGATTTAGGTGGACTAATTACCATTGCAAAAGATAACTACTTAGATATTCCAATGCTTTCTAATATAAACGATTCTAACGAGTATCAGAAAAAATTGGCTTTTGATTTAATCACCACGAAAAAATCTAAAAAAATCACCTTTCTTGGATTGGCCTTTAAGGAAGGAACTGACGACTTAAGATACAGTCCTTTTGTGGATGTGGCAGAAAAACTTTTAGGTAAAGGTTATGAATTGTGCATTTACGACCCCAATGTTCATATTTCAAAACTTATTGGTACTAACAAATCATATATTGATGAACATTTACCGCACCTGTCTAAATTGATTACGGATGATTTGGAAGTGGCCTTGCAATTTGGAGATATTGTATTAATCAATCACAGGAACGTAAACCTAGAGAAATTTATTAATTACCTTGGTGAAAAAGAAGCGATTATAGACTTAGTGCGCATAAAAATAGCTAGTAATTTAGCTAATTATCAAGGACTGTGTTGGTAATCGACCTTTTTAGAATATTTTGCTACTTAAATAATGCCTATGACATTTTCTACTTATTCTCCGCATCAAAAATTAAAAATGAATCTTACTGCCCAACATCAATTATTTATTAAGTTACTTCCGTATCAAGATGATACAATTAAAATATATGGAATTCCAAAGAATAATGAGGATAATGCTACGATTATTGCTGACTATTTTATAGAATCATTACATCTCAATCAATTATACGAATATTTGAATGATATTGGAAAAATAAAAACAATTACCGTTTTTGGATATAATCCAAGCATGTTGTATCGAATTGAAAAGATTCTAAATGCAAACAACATAAAGACGCAAATTGTTATACATCCAAAGAAAAATCTTACAGACATTGATTTTGAACAAATGACTATTAAAGATATTCACTTGTTTAAAACTTTTGACAGTTCACCGTCCATTCAAGATTCTAATAATTATTATTTCCTGAATGTCTCTCCCAATAAAGATTCCTCTACCCTAATCAAGAGAATGATGGATATTTTCATTTCATTTTTCCTATTAATAACCCTGCTGCCTATTTTTTTGCTTATTTCTATCTTAATAAAAATAAATGGGTCGACTTCTGTATTTTACAAACCTATCCGAGTAGGCATATATGGCAAGAAGTTTAAAATGTACAAATTTAAAAGTATGTACGAAGATGATTTAACCGGAAAAAAGGCTACCTTAAAAGATGACCCTAGAATTACGCCCATTGGTAGAATCATTAGAAAGTATAATTTAGATGAACTGCCACAACTCTTTAATGTATTAAAAGGCGAAATGAGTTTAGTAGGACCAAGGCCACATAGAGTATACCTTAGTGAAGAATTACAAAGAGAGATTCCTAATTATGGTATAAGATATTTAGTTAAACCTGGCATTACAGGATGGGCACAAGCCAATGGATGGAGAGGCCCCACAGTAACAAAGGAACAAAAAGTTCAAAGAACGAATCATGATTTATGGTATGTTTCTAATTGCAATCCACTTTTTGACATCAAAATCATGATAATAACCGTTTTTGGGAGAAAGGCATATAAAAATGCTTTTTAACAGAAATAAAAAATTATAATACACAGTTAACTTTATTTTTAGTGAAGTATCAAAATTTGGCAAAAAATTATCATAATTTTGTACTTTAGAGCAAACCATACTTGTTGTTATCAAAATTGATATGAGTCGAAATAT
>JAIBAX010000080.1 GCA_019694955.1 Chitinophagales bacterium
CACGTTCTTTCTGTTGTTCAATCATCTATAATTTCGGTGCTCCGGTTTCAAAACTGCCTATGCAGATAGATCGGAGATAATAGGGAACCGTGTGAGAATCACGGGCTGTCGCGCAACTGTAATCTCGCCCCAATATGCATTGGGGAAAGCTTCTGATAAATTAACCACTGTCCGCTATAAGCGGATGGGAAGGTTATCAGAAGTCGGGAAAGTCAGGAAACCTGCCTAAAATGTTTGATGACTTTATTGCTTCCGCGAAATGGAGCATAAGTCAGGTTAGATGGAATTTTTTCTTCTCCCCCCGGAAGACATTGGTATCCATTCTCCCGATAATTATCGGGGCCCTTTCTTATTCTGTTTTTTTGGTTTGCAAAAAGAGCAACTGTTAGTGCATTATTAACTCTTTAAACCAACAAATGAAACACACAGTATTTATCGCAGTTACTCTGTTAGCGGCTTCGCAGTTAAGCCATGCTCAACAGGTTGACACTTCAAAAACAGTAGAATTAAAACCAGTAATCATTACTGCAACACGTAGTGAAAAAGATCCGACGGAAATCGGAAGAAGTATTACAACTATTCCTAATGAACAAATAAAAAGTTCAGGAGCCAATACTGTTGCTGAACTGCTTTCTCAACAAGAAGGGATTTTCATTGTGGGAACCGGTCAGAATCCGGGTTCTTTACAAAGTATTTTTACCAGGGGTGCAAATAGCAATCAAACCAATATTCTTATTGATGGGATGAAAATATCCAACCCATCCTCTACTGATAATGGGCTTAACCTCTCAGAATTATCTTTATCAAATATTGAACGCATTGAAATAGTTCGTGGCTGTCACAGTACACTCTACGGTTCATCAGCAATTGGAGGGGTTATTAATATCATTACTAAGAAAAATCAATCTCCCGGCATTCATCCGGATATTGAAGTAAAAGCCGGAATGTTTGGTACAGGAACTTCTATGTTCGAAGAGAACGCAGGGGTGAATTTTACTCACAAGAGCGGAATGTATGTAAATGCCGGTGTGTACAATGCAAATGTAAAAGGACTAGATGTTACAGTGGATACAGTAACAGTTCCCAAAGACTACAAACATATGCACCGAGATCAGGATGATTTTGAAAAAACAGACTTGTTTGGAAAACTCGGATATAAAAATAACAAATTAGATATTTTTGCTTCATATAAAAATGTAAATCAACGATCCGATATTGATAAAGGAGCGTTTAACGATGATGACAATTACATCACGAAGTTCCAAAGGCATCTTACTACCTACGGTGCCACCTATAAAGTGAATGAGAAAATTGGTATTACATATATGGGAGGAATAACGGATCTAAAGCATACTTATACAGACGACTCGTCACAAATTAACAATACAGGAAAGTACGATGGAACATACTATACAGGGTCATATAAAGCAGCTGTATCTAACAATGAAGTTCAAGGAAATTTTAAATTGAAAGGAGTAGACGGAGTCATTGGAGCAGGGTTACTAAGCGAGAAAATGACTTTTAATACTTATTATTATTCTAACGCCTGGGGCTTATATGAATCAAAGGTCAACCTGGATTCACTGAAAATAAATGTAAAAACAATTAACCAATTTGCCCACATAAATATTGATGGGAGTATTATTAAAGATAATTATAAAGCATTTGCCATTGGTTTAGGAATACGAAATACCCAACACGACCTATTTGGCAGCAATATTACCTGCGAAGTGAACCCATCATTTAAAGTTGCTGAAGATGGAATACTTTTTGCCTCCTACTCTACAGGGTTTAATGCCCCTTCGCTTTACCAACTTTACTCCCCTGATAAAAATCTAACTTCCGGAATCACACGTGGAAATAAAACCTTGAACCCGGAAATTGCTACTTCTTGGGAATTTGGGTTTAAACAAAAGGTAAATGAAAGCATCACGTATACCGTTTCGTATTTCAAAACCTTTATAGAAAACAGTATTGATTACGTATACCTATGGGATAAAAACAAACAAATAAGTTCTATCAACTATGGAGATTACCGTGGTGATTCCTACATCAACATAGGAAAGCAAACTAATCAGGGGATAGAGATAGACATTAATTCACAAGTATCGAAGTGTATTTGGATAAACGGGAACCTCAGTATAGTTAGCGGCCAATTAGACTATGACCCTTCAAACATAAACACTTCACACACACAGGGAAATCATGTTCAACTATACTCTAATGGAGCTTTTCTGAATAAAGAGGTTGAAACGATAGGACTTGTTAGAAGACCGAGTACAGCTAACATTGGGTTTACCTATAAACCTGCTGAAAAACTCTCATTGGGTACAAACTTAAAATACGTTGGTCCACGTAGCGATATATATTACAACTCTGCTTCAGGCCCATTTGGGGCATTAGCAACAAAAAGCGTAGCCGACTATTCGTTGCTTGATGTAATCATACGTTACACCATAATAAGAAATCTTACTGCTACTTTGCGCATAGAAAATATTTTTGATGTTACCTATTATGAAATATACGGTTATACTACAAGAGGAAGAGGAACCTATATAAATCTCAGGTATTCATTATAACATTAAAATCAGAAACAAATAAAATAAACTTAAAAAATAAATATGAATAAAACACTAATTAACCCAAGAACAAGTGTTCTGGCAATAATAATTTTGTCAGCCGGAATATGGAGGCTTTGCATAACAAGCGGTCATTCATCATTAACAAATTTCACTCCTATTGGCGCTATGGCACTTTTTGGTGGGTGCTATTTTGCAGATAGATGGAAAGCATTTCTCCTCCCCTTATTAACTCTCTGGTTAAGTGACTTACTTCTAAGCTACTTCGTCTATTTCCATGAGTGGAAATGGTTTTATAGCGGATTCTATATAACTTATGGAGCTTTTATGCTCATTGTGCTGATGGGGAGGTTCATCAAAAAAGTAAATGTTAAAAATATTCTAGTTGCAAGCATTCTTGCAGCATTAACACATTGGTTGATTACTGACTTTGGAGTATGGATGGATGGGCGTTTATACCCAAAAAATATGGAAGGGTTAATTACTTGTTATGTTGCCGCACTTCCGTATGTTGAAAATATGATGATTGGGAATCTTGTTTTTGGAGCAATCATGTTTGGATCATTTGAATTGGCACAGAAAAAATATCCACAGCTGCAGTTACGTAATGTATAGATGAAAAATAAACGTGCAGTTGTTCTGTGGACAGGGGGCAAAGATTGTAACCTGGCCTTACATGAAGCTAGAAAATCAGGCTACAAAATTATAGCGCTTGTAACATTTGCAATGGACGACGCACGCTTTCGCGCACATCCAATACATGTTATGAAACAACAGGCACGAGCAATTGGAATAGAACATGTTTTAATGCCTGTGAAGGAACCATACGAAGAAAGTTATGAAAGAGCCATTGCAGAAATCAAAGAAAAATATAATATCCAAACAATTATTACCGGAGATATTGCCGAGGTACATGGCAATACCAATTGGATCACAGAGCGCAGTAAACCTTCCGGTATAAATGTATTTCTCCCTCTTTGGCATTTAGGGAGGGAAAAAATACTTCAAAAAATATTTACTTTAAATTTTAAAGTAATTTTTTCTTGCGTGAAAGAGCCCTGGTTTACATCTGGTTGGTTGGGAAGGGGATTAAATTCTGAAGTGCTTATGGAACTACATTCTATTCATCGACAAAAAGGCCTTGATATTTGTGGAGAGCAGGGCGAATATCACACCTTAGTTCTAGACAGCCCCGAATATTATGCAGAATTATCCCTTGATTCTTTCATAGAAAAAAAAGAAGAAGACATTATGTATCTGGAGATAGAAAATACCTCACTGAGAAAAAAAGGGGGAAGAAAGAAAACATGTCCCAGATGCCAAACCTTATTTCCATGTCTCACAGAAAATTGCTGGTGTAGTAAGCTGCCTCAAATAATGCCTCTTTCAACCGATGAAGATTGTCTTTGCCCTGATTGTTTAAAAATTGAAATTCAAAATAAGATTGAGGTCGCAATATGATTTATTTTATAACCGGAGGAGAGCGTTCAGGGAAAAGCAGGTATGCACAGGAACTTGCAATAAAACTTACCGCTATGCCAATATATCTTGCAACATCAAGAAAATGGGATAAAGATTTTGAAAAGCGTGTACAAAAACACAAAGATGATCGAGATGAAAGATGGACAAACATAGAAGAAGAAAAGTACTTAAGTAAAGTTGATTTAATGCATCATGTAGCAGTCATTGATTGTGTTACATTATGGCTTACCAATTTTTATGTAGACACAAAATACAATGTTGAAGAATCATTGGAACAGGCAAAGGAAGAATTTGAAAAATTAGCAAGGATCGATTGTACCTTAATTATTATTTCAAATGAAATAGGAATGGGGGTACATGCAGAAACAGAAATAGGGAGAAAATTTGTTGAGCTTCAGGGATGGATGAATCAGCATATAGCTAAAAGAGCGAATAAAGTGGTGTTAATGGTATCTGGAATTCCTGTTAATATAAAATGATGGATAAAGTGAATGCTTATATGAACTGGAGCGGAGGAAAAGATTCTTCGCTTTGTCTTTACGAGATAATAAAAGAAAATAAATATCATATTAACTATCTCTTGACAAGCATTAATAAAATGCACGATAGAGTTTCTATGCATGGTGTACGAACAGAGTTATTACGGATACAATCAGAATCTCTAGGAATTCCATTAAAACTTATTGAACTTCCCGAACATCCTGATATGAATGAATACGAAAAAGAAATGGAAAAGAAAGTAAACGAAATATCAGGCGAAGGAATCAGGCATACAATTTTCGGAGATATCTTTCTTGAAGACTTGAAAACATATAGAGAAAATAAACT
>JAIBAX010000081.1 GCA_019694955.1 Chitinophagales bacterium
AGGAATCTCTAGACAGGAATCACATAATGTCCTACACAATCTTCTAATTACACTTTGCCTGACGTATGTCATTATGCTAGGTGTATTGTATTTTATTATCACTTATGTTGCTTCAAAAGCCATTCAACCAGTTCAACAACTCATTTTCAGTGCCAAAGGAATCAATGACTTTGGAATCAACTCACGTCTGCCATTGCCCGCAAATCAGGATGAGTTATATCATTTGGCTACTACATTTAATGATTTGCTGAAACGGTTGGAGATAAATGTTCGACAGCAAAGACAGTTTACGGCAGATGCTTCCCATGAAATGCGGACACCATTGGCAGCGATTAAAGGTACACTAGAAGTACTGATAAGAAAAAGGAGAACCCCGGAGCAGTATGAACAAAAAATTCAAGATGTCATCATTCAAACGGATAGGTTATCGCTTATTTTTGATCAACTTCTTCAATTATCTAGATTAGAGTCTAGTGCAATTACTGCAAAGAATGAACCCATTTTATTGGCAGAATCTGTGTATAAGATAATTCATATGTTTATTGCTACCGATGAAAGCCTGAAAGCGCGTTTTAATGTGTCTGGGTTAGAAAATGCCATAGTTGTAGCAGATGAAACACTCTTAGAGAGAATATTGGAGAACTTAATTTCTAATGCGATAAAATATAATAAATCAGCGGGTTTAGTTTATATAAGTTTTGATATGAATTCAATGGTGCTTACCATTCGGGATGAAGGTATTGGATTCTCAGAAAATCATATCGCCCATCTTTTTGATAGGTTCTATAGGATTGATGAATCCAGAAGTTCAACAATTCCCGGTACAGGATTGGGGTTGTCGATTGTTAAAAAACTCTGCGAATTACAACACATACAAATAACGGTTAAAAGCATCCTTCATAAAGGCACATCCTTTATATTGACTTTTCGCAGCATGTAAATTCAGGAAAACTATTGATTTTATTTGTTCTTAAGCCATTCTTAAGAATGCAATAAGGAAATGCCAAGAAAGCACTAATTACTTTTGTCCTAACAATGAAACAGGTTTTAGTACTAATGGGTGTTTTATGTTGGATGATGATAATGCATTCCTGCTCTCAAAAGAAAATGTCGGAGTGGAGGATGCCAGTAAATCAAAAGAAATCAACCACATTAGTTGATAAATTGAGTCAAGAAGAAGCGGAAAAGATGACTATACAAAATATGAAACAGGCTTTAGAATGTGAGTATACAGCTTCTGTTGCATACCAACGTTTTTCAGAGAAAGCGCAAGAAGAAGGTTACAAAAGCATAGCAAATTTATTCATTGCCTTTTCTATCGCAGAAGGCATTCATGCAGAAAATCATTCTGCAGTATTGAAAGAAATGGGTGGAAAAGTGAATTATTCTATAGAGAAAATTGATGTAAAAACTACGAAAGAAAATATAGCATATTCTATTTTCAAAGAAAAATATGAAGTTGCTGATTTCTATCCAAACTTTATTAGTGAAGCGACCCTGTCAAAGAGCTCGTTGGCACGAATTAGCCTGAACTATGCCTATCAGACTGAAAAAAAACATAAAATGCTTCTCGAAGAAGCATTGAAAACAATTAATGACCCCACTACAAATATTGCCAAAGTTTTTTATGTATGTCCTACATGTGGCAATACATATATGGACACTATTCCGGCGAGATGTGGAATTTCTTTAACAGAAAGTAAGAAGTTTAATATTGTTAAAATACTATAATCTAAACTACAATATGAATCAGGCGCATATCCATTTAGTAATTACCCATCTTCCAATTTTCGGCACCATTCTGGGTGCTTTTGTATTGGCATTTGGAATATTGTCAAAATCTGCTCAAACACAGATTTCTGCATTTTTATTATTTGTAATCTCAGGTATTGGAGCTGGGATTGCTTACCTTACCGGAGAGGGTGCGGAAGAAGTAGTGGAAAATGTTCAGGGAATATCCGAAAATGTTATAGAACAACATGAAGCATTTGCGATAGTTTCCTTGGTAGCCATTATTCTTCTAAGCATTCTCTCTCTAATCAGTATATTCTTTGTAAAGAGTAGCCGTCTATCAAATGTTCATCCCATCTCTAAGATTTCTTTGCTAGCTTCTTTAGTGTGCTTTGGACTCATTGCCAGAACCGGATATCTGGGAGGGAAGATACGACATACTGAAACCTCAAATGCCTCTGCATATATTGGTGTAGAGCAAGGAGGAGAAGAGGATGATGATTAATGTAATCGGTAATTATTGAGGGTTATGTGGAAATATCTAAAAATATATGCAGTTGTTTGGGCAGGGATGTTACATGCTAACGCTTTCGGGCAAAGTTGGACATCACTTGGAAATGGCGTTTCAAACTGGGTGTATGCTACAGCGGTTTATAATGGAGCCCTAATAGCCGGAGGTATATTTACTTCCGCAGATGGAGTTACAGCAAATAGAATCGCCAAATGGGATGGGGCGAGTTGGGAACCATTGGGAGAAGGGTTGAACGGGAAAGTCAATACACTATGTGTTTTTAAAGGAAAATTGGTTGTAGGCGGCGAGTTTACAACCGCAGGTGGATTGGAGACAAATTTTATAGCTCAGTGGGATGGAACACGTTGGGATGATCAGTTAGGAGGGGTTGGTAGTATCGTTACCTCTTTGGCTGTCATTGGGAATGACTTGTTTGTGGGCGGATACTTTACAGAGGCAGATGGTGTGCCTGCAAATTATATTGCTAAAAGAAATAGCAGCGGATGGTCTGCTTTAGGGACTGGGATGAGTGGTAGTCAAGGTCAGGTAATGACCTTGACTGTCCACAATGGAGAATTATATGCTGGCGGTTTTTTTACTTCTTCAGGAGGGGTTTCAACCAATCATATTGCAAAGTGGAATGGCACTTCTTGGGTTGCATTAGGAACAGGAATCAGTAATATTGTATATTCTTTAACAACATATCAAGGAAATCTAATCGCCGGAGGATTGTTCTTAAGTGCTGGAGGTGTTCCGTGTAATCATATCGCCTCTTGGAATGGCAGTGCATGGTCTCCTTTAGGTAGCGGTATGAGTGGCGTATTCTATCAATATGTTTTGGCGCTTACTGTTTATAACGGAGATTTGATTGCAGGGGGTTACTTTACTCATGCAGATGGTATTCAGGTCAACGGCATCGCACGATGGAATGGTCATGCATGGTCAGGAATAGATAATGGTTTCTATAATGGCGGTGCCAATGTCTATGGTCCCAATACACTTTGTGTATACCAAACAAGCCTTATCGCAGGAGGCATTTTTAATTCCGCAGGATCTTCAAGTGCAGCAAATATCGCTCAATATAACGAGCCGATAACAGCAGTTCAGTATCAACCTCAAGCAGAAAACAAAATTGTATGTTTTCCCAATCCTGCGAAAAATGAAACATTTGTACAATTCGTAATAAATGAACCGCAAAAAGTTTCATTATCAGTGCTTGACTTAAATGGACGGGTAATCAATGAATATAAGTATACATTTTTGACACCCGGTACTTATCAAGAACCTATAAATTTTTTAGGATACCCCAACGGATATTACTTTGTCCAAGTTGTTATGCAATATCAAGAAAAGACGATAAAATTGTTTAAGGATGAATAGACGGCTTTCACTTATTCTTGTGATTATCGTTATGAAGTCAATAAGCTATGCCCAATGTAGTTTAGTTGTCACACCAGCTAATCCTACAATATCTTGTATTGGGGGTTCACTTCGTTTATGTGCCTTGGTAACAAACTCAGATATCGATCAATCACAATTGTTATCAAATGCCGGGACAAGCGCCAGAACTTTGTCTGGATATTCTATTTTTCAAACCTTTAAAGCGGGGGTTACTGGGACTTTAACCCAAATTGATATTGGATTTTTTAACTATATCAATGGGTCAGGTGTTCTGAAAATTTATCAAGGTGACGGAATATCTGGGACGGTATTGTTTTCTCAAAATGTCTCAGTTTCTTGCCCATCAGGTAGCTGCCTGATTCCGTTTGATGTAGGAAGTATCCCTATAGTGGCAGGCGAAACCTATACATTTCATTTTATTCCTGGCGTTGGCATTCCAGATCCTTATGGTGTACAATCTATGGTGCCAGGGAATTATAGTAATGGATATTTTGGATTGATTGATCCTTCAGGAACTTATGACACAGGTTTTGATATGATATTTAGAACACATGTGCAATCAACAGTTACCTACCTATGGTCAAACGGTTCCACAGATTCATGTATAGACATATCTTCACCTGGTATTTACAATGTTACTATAACCACACATCCATTTTCATGTTCAAAATCGATGCAAGTTAATGTCACTGGAACAACTACTCCGCCAAATGCTAGCGCAGGATTAGATAAAATACTGGATTGTAGTCACCCTACGATCGTTTTGGATGGTAGCAGCACTACTTCCGGCGTTACCTATCAATGGAGTGGTCCTGGTATTTTGAATGGAGGAAGTACGCCAAATCCTACTGTAAATATGGCGGGAATATATACGCTTACAGTTACCCAAACTTCTACAGGATGTGCCAATACAGATATAGTGGTGGTCACTGGAACAACTACACTGCCAAATGTTAGCGCAGGATTAGATAAAATACTGGATTGTAGTCACCTTGCGGTTGTTTTGGATGGTAGTAGCACTACTTCCGGC
>JAIBAX010000082.1 GCA_019694955.1 Chitinophagales bacterium
CGTGTCATTTGCCTATACTCTCCAGATACAGATCCTCCACCTTTTTCCGCGCCCACGGTGTCTTGCGCAGGAATTTGAGGCTGGAACTGATGCTCGGGTTCTCGTAAAAACAGTTGATACGCACACGCTCGCACATATATTCCCATCCATACCGCTCTACAAGATGATTCAGAATCATCTCCAGCGTCTTGCCATGTAAAGGATTGTTGGGTTGCTCATTTTTCACAAGCGCAAATTAAAATAAAAAGCCTTGCGCCGAGCAAGGCTTTTGTAATGACAGGACGATAAATTGTTACTGCTATTGTTCTATTATTAGTCGTGCTCAAATTCTGTGTGGTGATCCTTGTTCCTCAGGTTATTAAGAATGATACTGTAAAGTGCAGTATTGGATGTAGAGGAGATGATCATTGTTCCTCCGGTAATGGACGCGCTGATCAGCATGCTTTCCGTAATACCGGTAGTATAGCCCGAGAGGTCTAAAGTAGCAACCCCTGTAAAACTGGTGTTGTTAGAGAAGGTCACATTATGCTGTTCCGTTTTCAATTCTACGAGCCCATCTGCTTTGAAAATGACCGGAATGGTTACCAGGCCGTTTGCAAACTGGCCATTAAGCTGCAGCGCAGGAGTGCTGCCACTGCTGTTCAGTTGGAACTTCAACTCTATTTCATTGTATGTGCCAACAGGAACAGAAAAGCTGCCGAAATAAGTTGCCGTGGACGCCATAAGATCTATCTGTGCAGTATTGTACGATTTATACTCTATTTCAGTGGTACCTTGTTTAGCTTCAAATTTTATCAATGTAGGATTTGCGAAACCTGATGTCCAGGTGATCGTGCCAGCGGTCGTTCTGAACGAAGCCGATGGGTTGACCGTTTTAAGCTGGTAATCGAGTTTCGCGGTGTTTGCGGCACCTGTAGGTGTGACGGTCGTATTGCTTTTTTTGCATGAGCTGTATGCACCAACCAACAGCACCGATAATGAAAGTAAGAGCAATTTTTTCATAATTATAATATGTTTTCGTATGATAACAAAGGTACTTTACGTCTTGTTAAAAGATTGTTATCTTGAGAGTATGTACATCTAAGTGACGTGCGAAAGGCGGGCACATAGCCCGAGCTTTACTTCATCTTGTGCTTGAAGAGTTGTCGCCGCACGTCGGTGGTTATCTCATCGCATGAGTGCTTCACATAGGCACGTATGCGGCGCACATAGTCGAAATAGCCAAGTTGCAGCCGTATCAGGAAGAACACAAAAATAAGCAGGCTGATAACGGTGAAGCTGAATGTAACCTTCGGGTCTTTGCCAACGTACAACAATATAAGAGACGCTACCAGGAAGAATCCGCAGAACAGCATCATCAGCATCTGTGCCCCTGCCTCTATGGCCTTCATGCGGGAAGTGATCACCATTTCGGTTTTGTTACCATCACCTTTTAGTTCCACTTGCGTGATGGGTAGCGTAGACCTCTTTGCATCTTCCTCTACAACAGGTATGATGCTCAGCAACTGCTCATCTTCCAGCACTTCAAAATCGTGGCGGTGGATAGTAATATGATTACCTACCAGCCGGTATTTCAACAGCTCCTTTGGCACGGAAAACTTATATTGATGCGTTCTGGTAAACATTGGTTGTGGTAAGATACCATAAAGTTATAGTAATATAAGCTATTAATAATCAAAACGTTGCGTTAATCGGTGGTTAATAATGGATGCCCTGAAGGCAAAAAACCTATGTCTAAACAAATTATTTTTTTCAACACTGCCAGCGAGATGCCCTCCTTTGCTGAAAAGCTACGGCGGGTAAAAAGGTATAATTTCGGGGAAATGCCCGATTTGGCACATATTATTTTTGAGATATGGCCGTAATGTTGTTCGGGCGTTGGTTATGCGTTTTTTTTGTTAGGTATACACGGGTATATTTATACCCCCCAAAGTATAACTATACCCCAAAAGGTATAATTATACCCAAAAAGGTATAACTAAGTTGTGAGTTGTAAGTCTGCGAAATGGTACGGCAGATACAATAAATAGAAAACCACACAAGACCTCCCAAAAACGCACAGGTAAATGCCACCGCTACGGGGCAGGCAACAAAGGTCAGCAACCAATCTATCAAAGAACGTAGGGCCCGATAATTTTTCGGGGTATGAGGTAAAGTTCGGGAAGGTGGGATTAGCTGCCAAATAAAAAAAACATCATGGTACAGTAACTGTACCGTCATGGTTTTTGGGTGCAGTGTGGGCAAGGGTTTGAGCGGTTTTTGAGGATTTGAGAATTATCAGGAATTGCATGTAGATGGATTGCAAATCCTGTCCCATTTGCTTTCAGATTACAAAACCGAAAGAGCGCGGGGATGAATGGGTACTATTCAAAATCGCTGTGGATGTAAGGGAACACTGGATTCTGCACTTTGAATTCTTCAAAAATTTGTTTCTTCAAAAGCACATACTCAACCGCAGAAAAGAAGGCTCTTGTTTTTCGCAATGCATCTGAGTGCTTTTGAAAAGCTTGCTGTGTATCGGCAGATCTGGGATCTGTCAATTCTTCTAGTTCTAGAATTTCATAGGTCCAATGGACTTCAGACAAATAATCGCTTAATTGCTTAGAAATAAGCAATCTTTTTTTAGGATGTATCTTGCCGTTAATAAATGTCTTTAAATCCGTCAGCTTATATTTGTCTTGTAAATCCTGTGTTGCGGCTGCCTTAATCAGATATCTACCATCGGAATGATGAAAATAAATTTCTGCCATTTCTGACTTATTACATGGATTTATCAAAGGATAATTGTCATTCTTCAAGTTATTACAAGAATGACAGGCCCATACATAGTTGTCCCAATTATAGATGTAATCACCTGTTGTGTCTTTTTCTTTTGGGAAAAAGTGATCAACTTCACCATCATTTTGTTTGTCCGAATAACCTCCGCAGTAGGCACAATTATTCTTAAATAAGTTAGTTAAAGGATTACGTATCGAATCATGTGTCCACTTACCAGAAGGCTTAACGACCCTCGTACCGGTTCCCGTATTAATCCAGTTTTTATAGGCTAACCATTTGGGCTTTTCTAATGCTTCAATTGCAGCCAAATCCGCAAGAGGTGCATCCAAAAATAATGTTCTATCAACAAAATGCATGGCTAAATTCTCTCCTTAAATTTCTTTAACAATGCATCGAGTTCTATTTCTTTTTTATGCAACCTCTTTTCATAAAGGACTAAATCGTTTTTGTAAGCATCACTTTCTTCAAGTCGCTTAATTTCTGCTTTCAATATTTCTTTTTCGACATCATCATTAGTTTTTGAAAGCATGTCATTTAATTCTTCAATTGTTTTTTTAGGAGGTGGATCTGTCGTATCGAAAAGTTTCTGAAGAATATCCTTATAGGACAGTGACCATGTATCAATCTGGTTGTTGGAAGAAACAATCTGATTATTTTCAACTTTCAGTTCAACAACTTGCTCTCTGTTTAATCCTGCAACCATTAGAGGAGAGTGTGTCGTAAAAATAAATTGTGTATTAGGAAAGGTTTCTCTTAAAATATCAAGAAAAGAAGTCTGCCAAATAGGGTGAATAGACGTATCTATTTCGTCTAAAAGCAAAATCGCATTTTCTTTAAATGCTGACTTTAAATCTGACAATGGAAAGGTATTCACAAATCGCTGCAAAAAATAGCCTATCCAACCAATTACAATTTTAAAACCTTGGCTAATTAAATAAAGTGGAATTCCATTTGGAGAATCATATGTTGTAACCCAAACTTCTGGTGGAGCGACTGCCTGAACAGTTTTAAATCTTATTTCTTTTTTTGTTATTCTTGAGATTATTTCAAAGGTCTCTCGAATTATAACGTCTGCCTTATTTTTGTCCTGATTATCTTTGTTTTTTACTGATTCAAAATACAAATTTGCAATCCAGCCGGCAAATGACTGAATTCTTTGATCGTCTGCATTATTGATAAGGGGTAACAGATCATTAATATGAGGTTGAGTAATTTTGCTCAATGTAAAGTCGGAACTGGCAGAATCATTTCCCCTGGCTTGAGGGAAGCCTACAACGAGCGATTTAAGGTTATATTTATGATATACTATTTCAAAATCTCCGGATTCGTTAATTAGTATTTCACGCCCATTGTCTTTAGACGTGAATTTTAATTCATTAGTGTATGGGTCGCCATCAATAGTATATTCCAAGCGGATAACACCATCACTATAAATTAAATCGCCATCAATATAATTTTGAATTTTTAGAAAATCTTTTTTTGCTTTTTCTTCAATTTTCTTGTGGTCATGGCCAATGCAAGCAATTGCAATTGCTCTGAGAATTGTGCTTTTACCGGTACCATTTTCGCCAATAATGCAGGTTAAATTTTTATCAAAGGCGATTTCAAGGGACGAAAAATGCCCAATATTTTCTAACTGCAACTTGGAAAACCGAACCTTAGGCTTATGCTGTTTTAATGCTTCATAAATTAGGTTCTCAAATAGTTCATCAGTCGTAAATGGGTTGCAATTATCTGAATATTTGTTTTCGATTTTCTGAATTGTTTTGTCTTAACCCCCTTTAGTTTGGACATTTTTTTCAAAAGGGTTTAGGTTGTCGGTTGTGGCAGTTGATTCGCTTGGGGCAAAGATAGCCTCGCCTCCGCAAAAGTCAAGGCTAAAATGAACGGCA
>JAIBAX010000083.1 GCA_019694955.1 Chitinophagales bacterium
GAGTTGGCCGATATCCGAAAAGAAATGACCCTTTCCGAAATAAGCCATTTAATTGGGGTTGTTTTCGTGACGTTTTTTGCCGCATATAAGGGTTTTTCTAAATGCTTTTTGTTCGGATTTTTTGTGATGCTGGTGAATGTCCTAATGAACTTATATCCATCCCTGTTACAACAAGAAAACAAAAGAAGGATTGATAAACTGATGCTTTCCAGAAGGGGTATCATCGAGTCGGCCAATGATTTTCTAATGACAGTCTTCGACATTGACCACACAAGGCATCGTAGCCCTATCAATGCTGTGACCCATATGCTCGGCGCGGCCCTTGCTTATAGTTTTTACGACTCAAAGCCAGCTGTCTTTACCCAGCATTTCTCGATAACCAGTAAAACCTATCCAAAACTCACGTTATTTTAAAATGCTATAGGGCATTGTTACCCAGAGCGAATCACACCCTACCTATGCCTACTTTTGTATCTGCTTTTTGCCAACTTGCCTCGCTTACAGATTCGGCAATTACTGACTTGAAAGGTATGCTTCACACCAAATCCTACGATAAGGGTGAAAAATTGCTGAGCTATGGAGAAAGATGTAAGCGCCTATATTTCATAGATGAAGGATTGACAAAGACATTTTTCTCGAATGAATCGAAGGAATTCATTATGCGTTTTTTTTCAGAGTATGCTTTGTTTACAGTGGTAGATAGCTTTACTGCACAAACACCTTCCCATTACGAAATTTTAGCCCTTGAAAAAACATCAGTAACTTACATTAATCAACAAGACCTTGAAGCACTTTGTAAAAAACATCATTGTATAGAATCGGCATTTCGGAAACTACTTTCCATCGCAACGACTAATATGATGAAACGTATTAGTGAAATGCTTGAAGAAAATGCTACTGAACGATATAATCGATTTTTAAGAGACAATGGCCAATTGCTTCAACGTATAAGCTTGGGTGACCTGTCTTGCTATCTTGGTATAACGCAGGTTTCCTTGAGCCGGATTCGTTCTGGCAAATAACCTGCATGCCGCTACTGCACATTCCATATTTATTTCTTGATTATTGATGTTTTTCTGCCGACTTAAATCGAAGGAATAGGTTCTCATATTTACGTGGAGAAGCAGTTAGAAGCCATTCAATAATGCGATGTATTATTTATCATTTGTAAAAAAACATCTCATTTTGACCCCAATACCTTTGTCCCAATAAAATTTGCAAACAATGAAAAACTTAACTCTAGTTCAAAAAGCGAGCTTATTACTCGCACTTGCGGTGTGCATTATAGCACCAACCATCGGCTATATTAAAATTGGATGGCCTCCAGTAATTATTGTTGGTGGAGCTGCAGTAATTGGATTTTTCTTTTGGTATTTCACGTATTTAAAAACGCCAACTGACCCAAAATTAATCCTGCCTACATTTATTTTGACAGTCGCGGGGTTGCAAATCCACATGGTTGAAGAGTACTTTACTGGGTTTGGTCCAGCCATGTCCAGGATTTTTAATATCCCTTGGACTGAGCATAGTTTCCTGATGGTATTTATGATGGTTGGCCCAATCATTTATACACTCACAACCCTTGGATTGTACTTTCGGGTACCTATTGCCGGTTTTGTTGCATGGTTTATCTTCATTGGACCTGGTATGGCGGAATTTACACATTTTATTTTCCCCATTATAGAGCCGCATATTCAGCCAGAAAACATTCAAAACGTTACAGCATCCATAAATGGTATTGAAGTGGCCAATATGCCTAATTATTATTACAAGACTACAGGCAAATTCTATTTCTCAGGAATGTGGACGGCTGTTTTGCCAATGATTCCTGGCATTTATGCTATATATAGCCTTACAAAAGCACATCGTTTAACGCAAAAGAACAAATGATGAAAAGGGGAACTCTTAAGCTTTATTTGATTTTTGCTGCTATTTTCCTTATAATGCATTTCACAGGTATGGCTGTTATGAGACAGCCATACCTCATAAATGCAATAACGGTATTTGCAGTAGTTTCAATTTCTTTGATATGTATCTGCAACCAAGCATTTCAAAAACCAATAAAAGTTGTCATTCGTGAAATAGGATTTGGCGAAATAAAGCTTAAAGCGTTATTGCCAGGGTTAATTACCTCCTTGTTATTGGTTTGTACATATCCAATTATCGGTTCCATTTTGAATACGAAAATTGTTTTGGTAGATCAATGGCTATTTAACTGGATTGGGCTGTTTTTAACTGCAGGCCTTGCCGAAGAAATGTTGTTCAGAGGTTTTCTTTATGGTGGATTACGGAAACAACATAGTGTCTCAAAGTCGATGATAATCGCTGCCTTCATATTTTCGATTGCTCACCTTTTGCTATTTATCTATTTAAGTTGGCCTGTAGCCTTACTGTCTACACTTCTTGCAATCGGCATTTCTTTTCCAATGGCATATTTGTTTGAGGCTGCTGATTGTACAATATGGGGTGCAGCATTGGTACACACTACAATACGGACAATAGGTACTGTATTCACAACCTCTGAGCAACACTATATGCAGTTGGTAGCATTTTGGATGCTCGCATGTTTGATTTTGCCTTATGCTATAATAACACTATTCAAGATTCTTAAACTTTTGCCACAACTTGATCAATAATCAGAGATTTTAAATTCTAGAGGGCTCCAACCCTTCAAATGCATTCCATCGCACTTAACAAAACATTTTTAAAATGAAAATTGTCATTTCCATATTGTTTGGTTGTTTGCCACTAATGACCATCGCGCAATCATGGAGCGATTCATCCGTAAAAAAGGTTTCTATTGGCGTCGAAGCTGATGTTTTACCATATCTTACTGGTGGATACTATGGTTCGGTTTGGGTGTCCCATCAACACTTTCGTTATAGGGGTATTTGGACACAAGTAACTACTCCGGATTTTATCCTAGATAGTGGATTTGCAAATAACCAAATGATGGTTTATGCTCTCGTAACAGATTATTTTTTTCGAAATAAGGTTGAACGATGGTGGGTTGGTGCAGGTGTAGAGTATTGGGATGCAAGCATTCAAACAGATATTAAGACTTCCACAGCAAAATATTCAAATTTGATAGCCACTGCCGGCTGTGGCTATATTTGGAAAGTTTATCAAAATTTGTATATTAACCCCTGGGCAGCTTTTCATGTAAGGGCTGCAGGCGATAAAAATGTTGTAGTAGATAATAAGATTTTTATGCCTGCTTTTTTTACGCCTGAAGCCTCTTTGAAAATTGGGTGGTTTTTTAATATAAAAAAACGCTAACATGAAAAGGAGGTTTTTTATAAAGGCGGCTGGGGCTGCTATACTGACTGCAGGCACAGCAACATATTTTGTTAGTGACAAAAAAGGCATAGTTAGAACAGATGTTGAAGAGCCAATCACTTCAAATATAGGATTTAGGCCAGACGAAAAGAAAATTTTATACCTGGCCTCATTAGCTCCGAGTGGGCACAATACGCAGCCGTGGCTTGTCAGATATGTGGGGCCTTATCATTGGGTGATATGCAACGATAAAACAAAATGGTTGCCAGTGGTTGATCCAAATCAAAGAGAGACCATCTTGTCCATTGGCGCATTTATCCAAAACCTTGAATTTTCCGCAAGCCAACTTGGTTATAGTTGTCAATTTAGGATGTTGGCATCAAGCAACCAGGATAAAGAATTGATGGAAGTTCTGCTAAGGAAACAAGAAAGACAACCATCGTATGATATTCAAAAAATAGTGCTTCGCAGAACTGTGAAATCTGGATATATACATGGTTCAATATCAAAAGAACACATTCACGAATTAACCAGCCCAGAATCCGATTGGTTTAATTACATACCAATCGAATCCAAAGCGTACGAATGGATAAATGAGCAAACAATTGAAGCAAATAAGGTACAAACTAACCATGATGAGGCTCAGGCTGAGCTGGCGGAATGGATTAGGTTCTCAAATAAAGAAGCACTCTCGAAATGTGATGGTTTGACAACCGACACTATGGAAATAGATGGATTGCCAGGTTGGTTTATACGAAATTTTTACAATAAGAAATTAGTAATGAGCAAGTCTTTCAGAGTACAAGGAATTGATAAGATTCGTGCCCAAGTAAATCGTTCTGGTGGCTGGCTGTTACTTTCCAGTAAAGACAACTCAACGGAATCGCTCATTGAAACAGGGAAAAGGTTTCAACGGGTGCTCTTAGAAATCAGGCAAAAAAATATTGCTATTCATCCTATGACCCAAACGCTTGAAGAGGATAAATATCGTGTGGAACTTCATAATACACTAGGTATTTTAAATCCCATCCAATTTGTATTGAGAATTGGATATGTTGAAAAGTATCCTGGACCGGTTTCACTAAGACGGTCGGTGGATAAATTCATCTTTAAATAAGGTGTCCAAGTCATTTCAAGGTTACAGTTTTTCCGTCGTAGGGTCTTCCTGAACCACAATGGCAATTGACCAATTGAATCGTTCTTTAAGAACCCTCCCCCTTTTTCATACCTTTGACTCCCATACAACTACCTCCGCTTACTCACCAACCACCGCTTTCACATGAAGCTATTCTCTACCTTCCTTTTCGCGTTCTTTTG
>JAIBAX010000012.1 GCA_019694955.1 Chitinophagales bacterium
AAAATAGTTGTAAAAAATTTCATTTTCATACTAAAAGGACTTAATTGCAAATTTAAGTCAAAAAAATCGATATTTTACCTATTAATTTTTAGTGATTTATAAAATTAATACATATATAATATTTAATATATGTTATATTGGTTTCGTGTCATGGTGTTTTTTTTGCGAAAATCAAACCGAGAATTTTTCAGATTGATAGAACTTACTTAATCGTTCCCGTATTCTTTTTTCAATAAAACCGTCTTTGCGCATTTTTTCGATAAGTGGTAAGGCAAATACAGTAGCTTCCACTTTAATCTTTTCTCTATCGATATTAATGTCTTTCAAAAAGTCTTGTACAGCCATATCACCACAGTATTCAAAGAAATGGTTGATGACAATATGTCCAATTTCTTTTAAAACACCATCTTTTCTCAGTTCTTCAAAAATATCCTCGATGATGGGTGTATAGGCGTTTGCATCTTTAGGTTTTAAGAATTTTGCCAATTCCGCTAACTCGATGTCTTCAATTTTGTCCCAAGCATCTGTAGCCATCTTTTGTATGTTTTGGTCAGAAAGCTGTTCTTTAAGATAGCTTTCACTTTGACTGATGGTTTTCTGGAGATTATTGGAGAGGAATTTTTTTACGTTTTTATCAATGGTGTCTTCCATTCCGGAGAGGGCATTGCCTAAAAGTCCCGACCCAATCTTAAACAATGACGAACCAGTGATTTTGGACGCCGGACTATCCTCGGAAGAGAGGAAATTCTTGATGCCGTTATACAGGGTATTAGAAATCATTTCTGCGTAAAAGGGGTTGGACACTGCTCTTTTGATGAGGTCTTCCCTCAACTCCTTCATGCCTGCAATTCTTTTTACCAGTTTATCATAGTTCTTTCGGGATAGAAAATCTTTTACGGCATAATCGCTTTCCGTTGATTTTTGATGTAATTCGCGGTATAAATCCTGAAAGTAGTCCTTTTGTTCTTTGGTAATCTTTACTTCTTTTAGATTTCTGTCATAGGCTTCTATAATTGTTTGTTTCTTGATGAGATCTTTTATTTTCTTTTTGCTGAAATATTCCCACGCCGCATCTATCTCATTATTCAGACCGGATATAAGGTTACTGCCCTCCCATTGTTCCAATTCGAAGGCAACATGCGCCTCTAGTAATTTTTTGCTTAGTTCTTTAGACATTTGAAAATATTTTGTCGAAAAATAAAAGAATTTTCCCTATAATTTACTTGCTACATGAATAATTCAACATTTCTTTCAGAATTATTTTTTTTGGTGGCATGAATTTTAATTCAGATTTTTATATTAGAACATGTATAACTAACTTTGCACCCTGATATTAAGAATATAAGTATACAATTATGATTATTACCTTCCCCGATGGTGCGCAACGTACGTTTGAAAATGGGTCGACTTCACTGGATATTGCCAAACAATTGAGCAATAGTCTGGCGAAGAAAGTATTATCCGCAAAAGTTAATGGTGAAATTTGGGACATTACCCGTCCAATTACGGCTGATGCTACGTTGCAATTATTGACATGGGGAGATACAGATGCGAAGAGAACTTTTTGGCATAGTTCTGCACACTTGATGGCAGAGGCTTTGGAAAGTTTGTACCCCGGTATTAAATTTGGCATTGGCCCGCCAATAGAAAATGGATTTTATTATGACGTAGACCTTGGTGACAGGGTTTTATCCAGCAATGACTTTGAGTCGATTGAAAAAAAGATGAAGGAATTGGCCGGAAAAAACAACGCTTATATTAGGGAAGAAATCTCGAAGAGCGACGCTGTTGCCTATTTTACCGAAAAAGGCGACGAATACAAGCTAGAGTTATTGGAAGGTCTTCAAGATGGTGACATTACTTTTTACAAGCAAGGCAATTTTGCAGATTTATGCAAAGGGCCACATATTCCCGACACGGGCGCCATCAAAGCCATAAAATTATTAAAAGTTGCAGGCGCCTACTGGAAGGGTGATGAAAAAAGAAAGCAGCTGACCAGAATTTATGGTATCACCTTCCCCAACCAGCAGGAATTGGATGATTATCTGAAATTATTGGAAGAAGCACAAAAAAGAGACCACCGCAAGTTAGGTAAGGAACTGGGATTATTTACATTTTCTGACAAGGTAGGTGCCGGATTGCCTTTGTGGTTACCCAATGGCACATTCATTCGCGAGAAACTGGTAGATTTTCTGAAGGAGGAACAGATAAAAAGAGGTTACAAACCGGTGATCACGCCACATATTGGCAAAAAGGATTTGTACATCACTTCTGGGCACTATGAGAAATATGGTAAAGACAGTTTCCAACCGATAAGAACACCAGAAGAAGATGAAGAGTACTTGTTAAAGCCTATGAATTGCCCACACCACTGCGAGATATTTAAGGCATTTCCGAAATCTTATAAGGAACTCCCCTATCGTGTAGCGGAATTTGGCACCGTTTACCGTTTCGAGCAGAGTGGTGAATTGCATGGTCTAACCAGGGTACGTGGTTTTACGCAGGATGATGCCCATCTGTTTTGTACAGCAGACCAATTGAAAGACGAGTTTAAAAGCGTCATTGAATTGATAAGGTACGTCTTCAAGCGGTTAGGGTTTTCTGAATTTACAGCGCAAATTTCACTAAGAGATCCTGAAAATAAAGAGAAATATATAGGTTCTGATGAGAACTGGGAAAAGGCAGAGCGCGCTATTGTGGAGGCTTCCGAAGAAATGGGATTGTCAACAGTGACCGAATTAGGGGAAGCCGCTTTTTATGGACCGAAGTTGGATTTTATGGTGAAAGATGCTATCGGCAGAAGTTGGCAGTTGGGCACCATTCAAGTAGATTACAACCTTCCGGAGCGTTTTCAGCTAGAGTATATCGGTGCAGATAACGAGAAGCACAGACCAGTGATGATACATCGTGCACCCTTTGGGTCGTTAGAGCGTTTCATTGCCATTTTAATAGAAAATTGCGCCGGAAATTTTCCGTTATGGATAGCACCTAAACAGGTGGCCATTGTTCCGGTGAGTGAAAAATTCATTCCTTATTGCGAAAAAGTTTTAAATTTCTTGGAAAGTTCCGATATTAGAGGCTTTATTGATTATAGGAACGAGAAAATCGGAAAAAAAATTCGAGATGCAGAAACTTCAAAGATTCCACTCATGCTTGTAATCGGTGAAAAAGAAGTGGATGCGGAGACCCTTTCGGTGAGAAAACATGGAAGTGGCGATATCGGAAGCATGGATTTTGAAGCGTTTAAAACGTATTTTGACAACTTATTAAATAACTAAAACAAATTAAATTTGGCATTACCAAGAAGAGGGTTCATTCCTAGAGGACCAAAAAGAGAAGCAGAACACAGAATCAACCGATTCATTACAGCGCATGAAGTGCGCGTCGTAGGCGAAAACATAGAGTCAACAGTTATGTCTTTAGAAAAGGCATTGGCTCTTGCGGCAGAATTAGAAGTAGATTTGGTAGAGATTTCACCAAATGCCGCGCCGCCGGTATGTAGACTTACGGACTACAACAAATTTCTTTATGAAAAGAAGAAGAAAGAAAAGGAGATAAAGGCAAAAGCACAAAAAACGGTATTAAAAGAAATACGCTTCACTCCCAATACTGACGATCACGATTTAGACTTTAAGAAGAAACATGCAATAAAGTTTTTGGAGGAAGGCGCAAAAGTGAAGATATACGTTCAATTTAAGGGGCGTGCGATTGTATTTAAGGATAGAGGAGAATTGCTATTGTTACAGTTTGCCAAGAGCTTAGAAGACTATGGACAACTGGAATCGCTGCCGAATTTAGAGGGTAAAAGGATGATTGCATTCCTTGTTCCGAAAAAGAAAAAATAATTATCCACATGATTAGGGTAATTAAATCAATCTTAACACTAATTTCTCATTGAAAAAACGGAAATAAAAATTATCTTTGCACTCGCATTTTTAAAAGCAGAATATTATGCCTAAGAAAAAAACAAATTCAAGCGCAAAAAAACGCTTCACCATTACTGGGTCGGGAAAGATTAAAAGAGCAAAAGCTTATAAACGCCATATCCTTACTAAAAAATCAACCTGTCGTAAGAAAAGGTTGGCAAAAGCAGGTATCGTTGATAAAACGGATATGTTCAACGTAAAGAAAATGCTTGTATTAAACTAATAATTATTTAAACGAAAAAAAGATAAAGTCATGCCAAGGTCGGTCAATCACGTAGCTTCGAGGGCAAGAAAAAAGAAAGTATTAAAGCTAGCCAAAGGATACTTCTTATCTCGTAAGAATGTATGGACAGTAGCAAAAAATGCTGTCGAAAAGGGTTTAGCGTATGCATATAGTGGTCGTAAGCAAAAAAAGAGAATCTATCGCGGAATATGGATTACCCGTATCAATGCGGCAGTACGCCCACACGGTTTGAGTTACTCAGTATTCATCAAAAAATTAGCAGATGCTAATATTGAGTTGAACAGAAAAGTATTGGCAGACTTAGCACTTCACAATCCTGCAGCTTTTGCTGAAGTAGTGAATAAAGTTAAATAAGCTAACAACATATATTCGGAAAGCCATCACCATGATGGCTTTTTTTGTTTAGGTAAAGGAAAATTGCTTTAGCCCATTTAAAATTCTAAAATGTTATAAATTTTCGTGAGTTGGTTAATTCCAATTAGGTAACTTCGGTTCTTTATTAAAGAGTTTGCAAATTTTTTCAAAATTTTCTGTACTTGTTGGTTTTAGTAAATTAAAATCAAAATTGTTTGGAAAGTTTTCTTTTAGATACCCAATATCGGTTAATAAAATCAAATAAGGCAATAATTTTGACTCTATGACTTCAAATAGTTCCTTAATTACATCTTCACTTAATGTAAAGCTTCTTCTAAATTTAATATCTATATTCCCCAGAACGCAATCCAATTGCACCTGACTATATTTTGTTATTCTTTTCATTGCATTCAACTCTGCAAAATATACACCATAATCGATATAATAACCTATCCACCTAGTATCTTTCCTCAACCTTACAATGGCTGAAATATTATCTTTGCTATAAATAAACATATTGTATTTCTTCTCAAAATTATATTTTAAAAGAAGACGTTCTAGTAATTCTGTAAATTCTAATAATTCCATTTGTCTTTTTTATGTAATCGAAGATTTTGTTTAGATGTCGACATTTTTTTTAAGGAATTGGACAGAGGATACTTATTTCTTTCCCCTATATACTAAGTAATATTAGCAATATGAATATATGTATTTTAATGTAATTCATCAAAAATTATTTAAATGATCATCGCACAGTTCATCTATAAGAGCATTAGTATCAAAGATAAATTTATCAAAGTTAAAATCCTTAAGTGCCTTTTTAAATTGGGATAGCGATGAGAATGTTTCTTTAAGTTTTATAAGCAAAAATTGTTTTCTATTACTTTTTTCCAATTCCTCAATTTTATTAAAATCAAGAATACAGTCGATATATAAATACTTATTCTTTTTATCATATTTTTTTCTAACGCGATAATTTGACGCGGCTTGTCTACAAATCAGTAGTATACATATCTGCTCAATGTCAGAGCCATAATCGTTTTTTGATAGCTGTATAGATATAGTGTTTTCTAATATGTTACGGAAATACTTGCCTAGTGCTTCAAATTCCCACCAAATTTCTAAATATCCTTTGATTTTCATATATCGCTAAACTGTATTGTCTTTAATTTTACTGGTACTTTGATAAATCTTTCCAAAAATAAATGGTTTTTTACTCTAATAAAGATAACAATGGTTAAAACATTTATGTACTATGCATCTTTTCAAAATAGAAAAAGTTGCAGCACTGTTTAGTCATTACTACTAGGTATAAAAGTAGGATATATAACCTCTGGCTCTGACACCATACCCAAGTTTTTAAATACGCTTGTTTCATATTGTGTTATCGGTCTACGGGGTATTTGTATGAGCCTCTTTTGAATATCAAGAACATCATTCCAATAAGAATCAATATAATTTCTTGAAAATCCATGTACGAAAAAAACATAATCATGAATATAGCCTAAATTAGAATAGCCATAATAAGAAAATTCCAAATTACTTGAATTGCCTTTTTCATGAATATTACTATAAAAATCATATAACCAAAATTGCGATTTTGATATTATATTCCTAAAGGTATCAATATACTGTCTGTCGAAAGCAAAATCTTTCTTTCTTATATCTTTTATATATTCACTCGACAAGTAATTAGGATTGCCTTTTCGGTTAAAATCATTCTTCATTTTAAAGGTTATCTCTTGCCCTATAAAAAGGGTGTCTACAACTCTAAAAAAGTTAATCTTTACACTCTTGTATATAGCATCCGTAATATATTGGTCGATGATTTTTAAACTATAATAACTATTGCTCTTCTTGGTGCTATCTCTATCATAAACAAATACTTTTCGCCCTTCCCATAATTTATAATAGTTTTTATCTTTTAGGATAATGGAATCGATTAGTCTATCTTCTAAGATCTTGCTTTCTAAAATTTTACGGCAATCCTGTATCTTTTTTCTAAATGCAAAAATATTATTTTCCAATACTAACGTATCAATATCAACCATGTTTTTGTAATGGGAATAATCATTTGTGATATTGATTATTTTCTTAATGCTTCTTAGCTTGAAGTAGGTACATGACAATAATATGAATGCAAGCAAACCTATTATAGATATAGTCTTTATAAAAAATTGTTTGATCATGGGCGTATTTTAAAGTAATTGTGGTGTTGATATGCAATACCAAACTATGGTTCTCCCCACCAAAAATAATAATCAATAGTAATTTTTTTTATATAATTTTCTTGGTTATAGATTTTATTTTCACTAACAAATACTTTATAACTTGTGAATGACGCAAATCCATCGTCTTTAAACTCTACTTTTTCCTCCCATTTAATATATGGTTGAATCTTTATCTCCTGGTTGAAGTTTTTTGTAATTAAATCTTCATCCTTTAATTTTAAATTCTCATAGATATAGTTTGTATTTTGAATGATATTACCGAGGTATTTTTGTTCATAATATTTAACAATGAACTTATTCTCCTTATCTTCATTAGGGACTTTAATAACATATGTTTTAATAACATTTTTTGAATAAAATTTATATGACTTTATTATCCCTTCTTCTTCAACTACATAATTTTCACTGTAAGTATAGCCCTCATCATTATTATTTAATTGGGTTATTGTATCTTCTCTAAAATTATCTTCTCCAAAAGATGATTTTATAATTAATTTATTTTCTTCTTTTCGCAATTCAACATTGGGAAAAGAATTACAATCCGTAGCAATTAATCCCTCTTGATTATATGGGTTAAAGGATTTAAAACATTTGCAAAACTGGTTCTTGGTATTTGATTTCAACTGACTCTTATCACAATTTAAACATACACTTGATGAAATTATTGAAATTAACAATATGAAGACTAATTTTTTCATGGAGTATACAGCCTTATTTAGATATTTTATTCAGTTTTTACTAGTATATTATAGGAGGTTGAATATACTGTTTCCATTCTATTGGAAGCATCCTTATATTCTCGAAATTTAATTAAAAACTTATCTGATGTCGCAATACGAATGTCGCTGTACTAGTATAAGGAGGTTCTCATTTCTTAAATAAAAAAGGGGTTGACTTTGCCAACCCCTTTTTATTTGATTATGGTAGTATTACTTAATGCTGATAGAAATCACTTCCACTCTTCTTTCAGCCGCCGCACTTGGGCTAAATACTGAGTTTTTGGAGTCAGAAGGATTATCACTTACATTAACAGGTGCTGTACTTTCTCCCATTGGGCTGTGTTGAATCACTAGTTTTCCGGAGGAAATATAGCTATTCAAGGCACCATTTTGATAATTCTTAATTTCATTCTCAACAGATTTTGTACGTCTGTCAGATAAAGCCTGATTATACGCTGTTGGTGCAAGTGGGGAAGCAAAACCTTTGAGATCTAATGTCACCGATTTACCATTTTCCAATAAAGTCTTCACATATGACATGGCTAAGTTAAACTGATCATATCCTTTTATTACTTTTCCGGTAAAGAATGCATCAACATCATTTCCATACTCTTGTACATATTTCAGCCTACGCAATTTATACTGCTCATACGTTTCGCCATAGCGCAATCCAGGATTCGCCGTTGATTCTGCTACTTTTGGTTTATCATTATCGAAATATAAAGTAAGTGGCAACATGGATTTCAGTTTCTGAATCAAATCCTGCATTTCCTTTTCTTTCTTGGCAATAGGGTCTTCTTTTGGAGGTTCTACTTTCGGTGGATCTACTTTTGGTGGATCTATTTTCGGTACAACAGTATCTTTCTTCACTTCAACTTTTGGTTTCTCAGGCTCAGGCGTTACCTCAACTTTGCTGGTATCGATTTTGATTTCGATATCCTTTTTCTTCTTCTCCCATTCATAGTTCAGCGTTACTTCATAAGCACCTCTTCCACTCGTGGCTGTTCTCAGATCAGAAATATTGCCATCAAATGCAAAGCCTAACTTCAGGTCATTCCATTTCATACCCAAATAGCCGATAACAGCATCATCCATTCTGTAACCAGGACCAATAGAAAATTTCACCTCATCTTTGGTATCAAATGTGTAACTAACCAAAGTTTGAAACAACGTTTCATTATTTTTCCTTTGTTGTTGGAAGAAAATGCCCGGGCTAAGTTCCCAGCGTTTGGTAGAACCCAACTTAATATCTGCTTTGGTATATGCCATTATTCTTGCAGGCAACTCTTCTGATGAATTGCTGAGAAAATTATATGATGGAGAATGAGGATTGTAATAAGACGCACCCACATCAATTGTACCGCTTTCCTTCAATTGACTATTAAAGTTCAAACCGAAGCCGAAAACAGGTATTTTGGCATTTTCACCTGCCAACGTCTCACCACTGGGTAAGGTAGGATCATACGATGTTCCATTATATTGGTTCTCGAAGGTTAAGTTTGAAAAATTCAATGTTTTTACGTTCAACCCTCCTTGAATACCTAAAGAAAGGTACTGCTTATTATTGTGGAAATACTTTCCAAAAGCTGCTGACAATTGCGGTACAAACTGACTTAAAGCACCATCGCCACTTTTGTCATATAAAAATTGTACGCCTAATCCAAAACGAATGCCTTTTTCTTCATTGAAAATGACACGGCGATCATAGCTAATATTTGTTGTGCTGAAAGGAACGGGAATAGCACGCCACTGATCTCTGTAAATACCAGTGATTCTATTGGCTTTCTGTGCAAACCCGGTGTTTGCCGGATTTAAATAGAGAGGATTCCATTGAATCATACTCCAGTGAGGGTCCTGAGCGTGGATTAACGTAATGGGCATAGCCATTAATAAAATCCAGAATAATTTTTTCATCATAGTAATTAACGTATTAAAGTTATATTTCCTTGTTTAATAATTTTTTCTCCATTGGCACATTTGCCTTCGAAATAGTATGCGAAACTATCTCCTACCGCATCCTTGCCTTTAAATGTACCGTCCCAACCAAAACTTTGGTCATTCGACTCAAACACCTTCTCGCCCCACCTGTTAAAGATAATTAACGTCATACTTTCTAATGGTTGATTGGACCTCACTTTGTACACATCATTCCTATTGTCGCCATTCGGAGTAAATGCACTTGGCAAAAATAAACTTTCTCCGAAACATTCTAACTGTTTTTTAATAATATCTACAAAAATTGAATCTATTCCCTGACAACCCGTAGCATTGGTGACGGTCACATAGTACCAAGTTGGAACATTTACAACAGAAGTTGGGTTGAAAATGCTGGAATTTGAAACAATATCTGCCGGCTCCCATTCGTAGGTATAATTTCCTTGCGGTGTTACTTCGGCACCTAATTGAACGGTTGTACCTGCATCCACAAGGGTTTGATTTACGGTAGCGTTTACAACCGGATTATCATAAACAACTACTAACGCTGAATCATAATAATTACATGCTACTTGTTCTGTAACGATATGGAAAGGTATAAATCCGGATTGCGTTTGATTAGTAGTGAACACGCCATCACTATTTGCATCAGGAATCTCTTGCCCGTTCACGATCCAAAACAACTCATAATCACCATTAAAGCTAATTTGTACTGCCACATTTCCTTCACCACCGCTACAATAAGCAGCATTTGTAACTGACCAATTTATGATATTAATAGTAGACACAACTGAATCTATCTTTTCAAAGCAAGCACCTGATTTCACCATGAAGTAATATGTTTGAACTGGGCTTGTTTGGTTGATGTTCAGTACAGGTTGAGTTGTATCAATATTTAATATATTGGAAAAATCACTGGAAGTTGACCATAAATATGTGTAACCTTGTGGAGCATTCGGTTGAATAACAACTGGATTGCCACAGTTTTGTACAGAATCAATCAATGTAAAATCGGGAATGGAATCAAAAACACGATATGGAATAGAATCTATATATGTACAGACAATTCCCTTGGTTTCCACTTGAAATACAACGTAACCGGATGTTTGCTCATTTATATCTAAAATGCCGTCGCTTCCGGCATCAGGTACCACATTACCATTTATCAACCAATTTAAGTCGTAATTTCCATTATAATTGACAATCAACTTAACAAACCCCGAACTGCCTTTGCAATATTCTCCCAACGTTTTATCAAATGAAATTATATTGACATTTACTGTTACAGAATCTGTTTTTGAGTAGCAATCCCCAATTTTTATCTTAAAATAGTACTTTTTTGTAGCTACATTTTGTGTAATGTTTAATACTGGAGAACTTAGATTGGCATTTAAGGTATCTGTGAAATTGCTATTACTAGACCATAAAAACAGTTCTCCCTGCGCATTTACTGGATTGATGGTGATTTCTCTTACACAACTATTGATAACATCTTCTAAGTTATAGGTGGCAAAAGTATCCACCACTATAACCTTAACAGAGGCGGTTTGTATACAGGTATCACCTCCTGTCTTGGGTGTTTTTATGGTAACCGTATAAGTAGTTGTGGTATCTGGTCGGGCTATTGGATTTTTGATATTTGGGTTGTTCAATCCTGCTGATGGTGTCCATTTGTAAAGATTATTTCCTGTAATCTGAAGTGGCAATTGTACACCCGAACCGCCATTGCAAATACTGAGTGATGATGGAAGCGTAAATGCAGGTGCATAACTCACCTTTATTACTTTGGTAATTTCGTCTGTACATCCATTTACTCCGGTCACTGTTAATATAACACTATACGTACCATCAGTATTATACACATGTCCTGGATTTTGTAAAGTAGAAACGGTACCATCACCAAACCGCCATCTCCAAGAGGCAATACCAATGGTATCTCTGGATAAATCCGTAAATTGAATGGTATCTGTTTTCTTGATGCAGAGCAACTCCTGATCATAGGTGAAGTCTGCTTTTATTAATTTCTTTTGAACACGCACTGTTTTTGTTAATGTGTCGGCACATGGGAGTCCTTTGTTTACTATTAATGTCACCTGATAGGATCCTGTGTCCGGAAAGGTATGACTTGGGTTAATAGTAGTATTGATGGCACTACCATCGCCGAAATTCCATTCGTACGTAATACCGCCAATAGAGGAATTGATAAACTGAACGGTATTAGAACGACACTCCGGATCTGGTGCTGTGAACCTTGCTTCTACGACTGGATTACAATTAGCAATATTGAATTGGAAATCGCGCTTGGTCTCTCCTATTAGCACGCCATTTCTATACTCTTCTACGCAAACACCCACAACAAACTGTCCTTCAGTATTGGGCGTTCCTGTCAACAATCCTGTTTTAGAATCAATAGCTAGCGGGACGCCTCCTAAAATATTACTCAATGAATATGGCGGACTAAATTGAACTTCATTAAAAGGTGGAGATGTAGGGGATTCTGCTGTTGGGTCGAAAGTAGAACCTCCTTCGAATGGTGTACACAGTTTATATACTAAACTATCCCCATCTGGATCTATTGCGGAATGGTCAAATATAATAGGTCGATTGGCACAGATAGCCACGGGAGGAAAGTTTCTATATACTGGATTTCCATTAGAACCGATACCGGAATTTGTGCCCGGTATTTTACAATAATAGGTGCCGCCGACGTCACCGGGAATTTCTATATTTAATATCGTATTATTTCTGCAACAACGCTCATAAGATAAAATATACCCATTTTCTGCCGGATTCAAAGTAAGTGTTGTCTTGTACTCTACCCGTTCCACACAAACATCTGGAGGTGCTACTAAACATGGGTCGTTTAATTGTACAGGAATTGTATCAAAGGGAGGCAGACTAACAAATATACTTCCTAAATATGTGCCGTCGCCACCATCAAAAATATTAATTTTCGCCGGGTTATCAAAAGGAGGAACGCCCAGAAAGCAATCACGATACACCTTAAGTGATATTTCATAACGATTATTCCCTAAATCCTTATAATTCATCTCACCACCAACAATATGTGTCGCATGAAGCCTTAAAACGGGCATTAAAGCAACTAAAATTATAAGGAATAATAACTTTCTCACTTGGTTAAATATTATTTAGTTAAATAACTCGATAAATGTAGTATTTTTTTACAAAATAACATCACCAAACCTTAACATTTATACTAAAGCAATATTTTTTTAATTTGGAGGCAGATTTACTTACTTTTGCGCTTCTTATGGCAGATATAAAAAACGAAATTAGTAAAAGGAAAACCTTTGCAATCATCAGTCACCCGGATGCGGGTAAGACCACTTTAACAGAAAAATTTCTTCTTTATGGTGGCGCTATTCAAACTGCCGGTGCGGTAAAATCTAATAAAATTAAGAAGTCTGCAACTTCCGACTTTATGGAAATTGAACGTCAAAGAGGAATCTCTGTGGCTACTTCTGTTATGACATTCGAATTCAAGGGCATGTTAATCAATTTGCTCGACACACCCGGCCACAAGGATTTTGCGGAAGATACTTATCGGACATTAACGGCTGTTGATAGTGTGATTCTAGTAATAGATTGTGTAAAAGGCGTTGAAGAGCAAACGGAAAAACTGATGGAGGTATGCCGCATGCGGGATACTCCCGTAATTGTTTTTGTCAACAAATTGGATCGAGACGGAAAGGATCCTTTTGACCTAATGGATGAAATTGAAGCGAAATTAGACATACGACTACATCCCTTAAGTTGGCCGATCAACCGCGGTCCATTTTTTAAAGGGGTATACAATATTTTTGACCGAAACCTGAACCTATTCAGGGCCAGTTCCCAAAAAGTTGAAGAAGAATATGTCTCTATCTCCAATTTGGACAATGAAGAATTGGATCGCCAGATAGGCAGAGATGCAGACCAATTGCGGACAGATATCGAATTGATAGAAGGAGTATATGGCGATTTTGATACAAGCACCTATTTATCCGGTAAAATTGCGCCTGTCTTCTTTGGCAGCGCCATTAATAATTTCGGAGTGAGGGAATTGTTGGAAACTTTTATTAGGATTGCACCCAACCCCCGCCCACGATATACCGACACCAGATTGGTGGAACCGGAAGAGAAAAAATTCTCTGGTTTTATCTTTAAAATCCATGCTAATATAGACCCTAACCACAGAAACAGGATTGCCTTTTTAAGAATCTGTTCAGGTGTGTTTGAGCGGAATAAATTTTATAAACATGTACGACTCGATAAAGAAATGCGGTTTAGCAGCCCTGCAACATTTATGGCTTCCGAAAAAAATATTATTGATGAAGCATACCCCGGCGATGTAATTGGTTTGTACGACACTGGCAATTTTAAGATTGGCGACACACTTACAGAAGGTGAAAAAATGACTTATAAGGGTATTCCAAGCTTTTCTCCTGAAATATTTAGGGAACTAATTAACAAAGACCCTATGAAAACCAAGCAGTTAGAAAAAGGAATCATGCAACTCACAGAAGAAGGGGTGGCGCAGGTGTTCACCATATTACATGGAAGCACCAAAATCATCGGTACGGTGGGTGACTTACAATTTGATGTCATTCAATACCGCCTTAAAAATGAATACGGCGCTTCCGCTGAGTTTAGACCCATCAACTATTACAAGGCTTGCTGGATAACCGCCGAAGATCCCACTGAGATGAACAATTTCATTCGCACTAAAGCCAATTATATGGCATACGATAGAGAAAATAATCCTGTTTTTCTTGCATCTTCTGAATGGATATTGAAACTTACGCAACAGGACTACCCTGCCATCCAATTTCATTTTTCCTCAGAATTTAAAACAGACTGATGAACGAACGTGTATTGCTTTTAAGGGAAAAAATTGGAGAAGATATTACGCATTTTTCCGTATCACCATTTGCAAGGTGGATGGGTGGAACTTTGTTAGAAGTGGATGAAGGCTATGTAAAAATAGCCATCAAAATCCGCAAAGAAATGTGTAATCCTATGGATATTCTTCATGGTGGCGTGGCGTCCGCTTTCATGGACGAACTCATGGGTTGGGGAATATTTCTGCTAAATCGCTCCACTCGGTTTACCACCATAAACCTACATGTCGAGTTTCTTGCGACGGTAAAAAATGATGAAGAAATCTTTGTGGAATCCAAGGTAATTCGAGCAGGAAAGAAAATCGTTTTCAATGAGGCTAAAATTATTTCCGGCAGTGGCAAAATAGCTGCAAAAAGTACTTCTTCCTTCTGCGCTGTCGATTAATTCACACCTACTGAACCCCAAATACCAGCAATAGCTGAATCAATCCGGCAACGCCGCCTAAGACTGCTCCAACCAATATTAATATCCATTCATCCTCTTGAAAAACAGGGCGAAGCACTCCAACGAACTCATCAGGCGACAATGAGCGAAGTTTATTGCTTATGGAATTTTTCAAATCAAAGGCTTCATCTGTGTATGATTCAATGCTTTTAAGGGAATCAGGAAGCTCCTTAACAAAAGTTCTGATTACTTTTCCTTTCAGGCTAAGGTACTTTTTTGTTCCAATAGATAACGTGATAAGTGGCTTTGCGTTGCCAAAACCACTATCGATGGCTAGATGAATGTTTCGCTCGATAACATCCAACAGTTTATAAGAAGTTGGCCCATTGAGTAAGGCTTCGAAAACATTTTGAGCATTCAGGACTTCTTCAGCCATAATTTTACCATACTCATCAGATACCTCCGGTTGCCTTTTGATGAAAAGTCCCTGAATGTTCCAAAAGAGGAATTTTCTTGGTGTGGCAGGTTCAAAGATTAACTTTAGCGCCAGCCAGTTGGTGGCATATCCTACCAACACCCCAAAAAATGGCAACACCCAATTTCCTTTGTAGAAATACCAAATTACGGCCTGTATTAATCCGAACAACATGCCAAAATACCAACCGGAATGTTCGATAAAGCGAAACTCATTTTTCCCACACCGCAGAAATATCTCGTTCATAAGTTTTTTATCCTTCAGCAAAGCGGCGACAACCATTTGCTTAAAATCTATGAGGTCGTGGATATTATTCTGTATATCTTTGAACATTTCTTCGATAACAGTAGGGAGTTCCCGTTCCACACGATCATAAATTTGCTTTTTTATGTTGATAGGAATCCGCTCCCAAACGGCAGGTGCTTCCTCCCTCATGATCAGATGAACGATGTTTTCAGTAGTTTTCTGCAAGGCAGGCTCCATGATTTTCCTAACTTTCTGCGGATCTAACTGCTTAAATAAATCATCTACATTTATCAACTTTGACATCAGCATATCTACTGTCAAACCGGCCATTTTTGGCGCTTTTGCAGGAATGATACCTTGCCAACCTAGATATATTTTTTTGATGCCGAAAAATTCAATAGGATTAAAAGTCATCCAAATGGCCACCCAGTTGGTAAACCAACCAATGAAACCACTGATAAGTGGAATGGAGACATACTGCAGAATTTCTATGGTTTGCGTACTAATGGACATTTCAAATTGTTGGAAGTACACAAAATAAGGTTTTTTTGAAAAACCTCCTAATTTCAAATAAAAAATAGCTGTTCTAAGGTCTGCTATATTTTTATCCCAGATTAGATTTTCATATTGTTGCAATGCGTTTGGTATGAATGATTACTGTCTTTGAGCCTGAAGGCTCCGATAGCATTCGGAGGCTTCACCGATTTTTACCTAACGGCTAAAATCTGTATTTCCGAGTAAATATGACTTTTTTTTGCACTTTCCTATTGCTCAGGGTGCATAACTTTTTATTGTTATCTGTCATTAAATGATTTTTTTTACTACTTTTAATCTAAAAAAGAATGAACGATTTAATAGACCATATTTCTCCATTTGACCTACCAATGAAGTCAAAAAAGATTGTCGGTTCAGCAGTAAATGCGGGTTTTATTACAGGTTTGGCGATGATAGCCTATACCCTAATTGTAAACATTTCCGGCTTTCAATATGAACAAGGAATACAATGGCTGGGTTTGTTGCCATTGATATGTATCAGCACTTATTTTGCAATGAAGTTCCGACAATCAACTGAGCCGTCAGGCTACCTTACTTTTGGTCAGGGCTTTAAGTACATTTTATATTGTATTGTAGTGTCTTCGATAATTTCGACGCTTTTTTTCTTTATTTATATAAGTTTTATTGATACAGAATATGTATCCGGTCTTTTGGAGGCTACTAAGGAAAGACTGGCGAAAAAAGGTATGGAACCTGAACAAATTAGTGCCAGTATTGAAATGATGAAAAAATTCACTTCCCCGATAAAAATGTGTTTGATGGGTTTAATTTCTAGTTTTTTAACGGGGGCAATATTAGGACTAATTGTTGGCGCCATCATACGTAAAGAGCCGAAATAATTTAGTGATTTGAAATTAGAATTAGAAAATAACGCTATCTTCGTGACATTAATTTAACATCATGCTTGAGGAAATATTTAAGAATATAGAACAGTCGATAAAAAGTCAGATGGAGGAGAAATTTGGCTTGAGTAAGGAACAATCCAACCAAAGTACGTCTATCATCAATGAAGAAATCAAAAACACCATCATGGAAGCCTTTTCTAAAGGTAACTTTCAAGAGTTGATGTCGAGTGTAACTTCATCTGTAGAAAATAATCCCATCATACAAAAACTGAATACCACCATCGTTCCGCAATTGGTGGAGAAAGTTGGGCTTTCACAGGAAATGGCGCAGAAAGTCAAGGACTTTTCGCTAGTAACCATATTTGAAAATATAAAAACGGAGTTCACCAATGAGCAAGGAGGTTTTGATTTGTCGAAGGTTTTAGGGAAATTAAACCTTGGCGGTATACCTGGGGCACAAAATTTGCTGGAATCATTTAGTAAAATATTTAATAAATAAAATTTTTAAACAATGGGAAAGTTTTTAGTAACAACACGTAAAAATGGAGAATTTCAGTTTTCTTTAAAAGCCAGTAATGGTCAAGAAATATTGGGAAGTGAAGGCTATACAACAAAAGCAGCCTGCCTAAACGGCATCGAATCTGTAAAGAAAAATTCACAAGATGAAGCACGTTTTGAGAAATTAACCTCAAAGAACGAAAAATACTACTTTAACTTAAAAGCCAGCAATGGTCAGATTATCGGCACTAGTGAAATGTACGAATCAGAAGCAGCGAGAAACAATGGCATTGCTTCTGTTATGAAAAATGCTGCGGATGCTTCTGTGGAAGATCAGACGGCGTAAAAACTTGGGCGAGTTATCAAATTTTCAAAAATATTAACAAAAAACAGATTGAGTTTTAGAAGAAAATGGCGAGTCAAAATGTTAAAAAACGCTGTAACTTATTGTAAATAAGTTTATTACAAAAAGTTGCGGTTAGAGATACCATTTAAAGAATATAGGATTGCGACTTTGTCATGCCAATATATCTTCAAACTCTGTTTCGTTAGAGATACCATTTAAAGAATATAGGATTGCGACAGAATATAACATACAAATTTCTTTTAGTTCATCAGAAAGTTAGAGATACCATTTAAAGAATATAGGATTGCGACTCCAAATCGTCAAAATCTGGTACGCCTTCCGGAATGTTAGAGATACCATTTAAAGAATATAGGATTGCGACTTTTTTGTCCTTGACCAATTCTAGTCCAAGTTTGTGTTAGAGATACCATTTAAAGAATATAGGATTGCGACTCTAGTCTGGTTAATATTAAACTTTGTATATAGTTAGAGATACCATTTAAAGAATATAGGATTGCGACAAATTCCACTTTCCATCTTTTAAACAGAGAAGGAGTTAGAGATACCATTTAAAGAATATAGGATTGCGACTGAATTGTGTGCTGTATTCTGTTAAGCCAGACTGGGTTAGAGATACCATTTAAAGAATATAGGATTGCGACAATTTTTTGCAAACTCATACTCTTTTTTAAAATTTGGTTAGAGATACCATTTAAAGAATATAGGATTGCGACTTATTATGTTTCCTGATTTTGGAGAAAATACAACTGTTAGAGATACCATTTAAAGAATATAGGATTGCGACGCATATATTGCCGAGAATTGGTGATTTTCAATGGATTGTTAGAGATACCATTTAAAGAATATAGGATTGCGACTTAAAAATTTTAAACCCTTGGTCCGTCTGGGGGTTAGAGATACCATTTAAAGAATATAGGATTGCGACACATAATAATGTTTGTCAACATCATTTGAAAATAAGTTAGAAATACCATTCCTTGTGCTCTTCGACATGTTAAGCGACAGCGCATGTCGAAGAAGTAACGTTGGGGATTTGCAATCCCAGTACAGTAAAGTTTATCGAGAAGATGTAAAATTGGAGGCTGTTGAAGCGGATTACAAATCCGCCCTGTCGGGAGTGCGACATGCCTTTCAGAACATGTCGAACAGCAACTATATTTTTAAGGCAAAATTAATAGAACAAAGGTTTACTTACTACAACTAAAAACTTTCTATTCACTCTTAACAATAATCGGTATCTCAATATTTATTTCCTTGGTAAAGGCATTTGGGGAACTCTCCATGATATCTCCCTGCAAAACGTCAATAATGGTTTTTACAGCAGAAAAATCAGGATGTGATAAGGTATAACTGGCTCCTTGTGTGTTGAGTTTAATGATGGCTTTTTCCGTAGCATAGAAAACAATCAACCGCAACTCCAAGAAGTCGATTTCCCTGCTCCAAACCTCCGTCAGCAAACCTTTAGAAATGCGGTATATGGTACTCTCGGAAATGCTGTTTAACGAATCAGGACGTATGTTTTGTCGGAAGATGTGCTTAATTTTCTTCTTTTGTGACAATTGCTCCAAATAGTCCCTGATCGTTATTTCCAAACCATATCTTTCCAAAGATTTTTCCCTCAGGTTATGCGACAGATTGCGCACTTCGGTGCACTGGTTATCGATTTTCTTTAGGATAGGTCCTAATTTTCTAATCAGCTCTAAATCTTCTGTTTCTGACATCATCAGGCTAAACTTCATTTTTAATGCCGCCAATGATATCCCGATGCCATCATGTAGTTCTTCGGCAATGCGCCAGCGCTCCTTCTCTCCTCCTTCCATCAGGTTGAAACCATATTTTTTGTTGAGCGTACTAAGCACTGCCTTGTTTCGCTTACTTGCTTTCAATAGCGCCTTCGAACGATACAGCACCAAAAAAAGGATTAACATGGCAACCACCCATCCACTGGCATACATGGCTGTAAGGTATACTTTACTCGCCGGAGAAACCTGATTTAGAAAAAATGGATTGGTGATGATAAGGCTCATAATCAGATAAAATGCCATCGACATGAAAAACAAGGCCTTTTCCTTGATTTTTAAAATAATGACGACTAAAAAGCAAACCACTACAAATGTATGTACCAACAGATAGACATGTTGCGAAAAAAGAAATATCCGCTGCCCACCCAATGGCATCCATTGATAAAACAGGTTCAAAAATATAAATGTTATTGACGTACCATACAGCAATCTCCAAGCCCAAATCCATTTTCCAACTTTCATCCTGAATCGCACAAATTGACTTAAGAAATAAATAGTAGAAATTAGAAACAGCTGCAAGCATATAGCTGTTACAATCACTTGCGTATCCGGCTTTTCCATCCAAAAAAACTCAAGCCCAATACCTTCATATAAAAAATAATAAAATGTCCCTATGAACACATGGATGGCGTATACCATATAATTCCAAATTTTCATAATAACGGAAAGGTATATGGCGATTGAAAAGAATGAAATGACTACTCCTATCAATATTCCTTTGCTCAGTTCAAGTATTCGCGACTGATGATATTTTTTCTTGGCATCCCAAATGGTTACGGGAAAATTGAGGAGGTTTGCCTGCGGAAATATCTTAAAGTAATAGGTATATGTTTTTCCCGAAGGTATGGACAACTCGAACAAAAAATTCCTGTCGTAGAGTTGACGGCTGATAAAGCCCCTACCATTTCCGGTATAGTACTCCCCCACCAATCGTTTGTTTTCGAAGGTTAAGAAATCCAAACTATCAATTTGGAAATTAGTGACTTCCAGTACCAGTTTCCGGCTATTCTGACCGGGATTATTAATAGAAAACTTATACCAATAACACTGATTGGGCCAAACAAATCCCAATGGTGTATTTCTGGCGGCTTGCCACGGTATTTTCGCATCATGAATACGGTCAATCGTTACACTACAAGAACTGTCCGTAAACAACTCCACCTCATTTTGTAAGTACAGCGAAGTGAAATGCCTATTCAAAACAATCGTTTTAGACCATGCAGTTGCTGACCACCCCAAATGGAGTAATAAAAAGAGTCCGAAATAAAACACCCGCCTCATACCTTGTCGTTCGTTTGTAAAGGAATCGTCATTTCTACTACTGTGCCGAGAGAGGTGCCGGAAATTTTAAAGATACCGCTCAATCCTTTTACCCTGGATTCCATATTAGACAAGCCAATACCCTTTCCCTTGAAGGCTTTTACTGAATCAAATCCCTTTCCATTGTCTGCAACACGCATGTATAATTGTTTAGGCTGTATCTCTACATCCACTTCTACCTTGTCTGCTTGTGCATGCTTTAAAATATTGGTTGCCAGCTCTTGCGCAATTCGGTATACATTTGACTTCTGCAAATTGGTCAGTGTAGCAAAGGGATGAATATTTTCATGGTAGTGAAAATCTAATTGTGCCGTTTCGGCCATTCGCTCAAAAACATTCTTCACCGCTGAATGGATAGCCATCTGTTCAACTTCCATCGGGAGAACATCCGAAGACAAGTTTTCCAGATCTTTTAATATTTGATCTATCTCGGATAACCCACTTTGCAATTCCATTTTGGTTAATGTATCGTTTGTCGCCATAAAAGCATCGTTTGTTATCTTCTTGAGTTCCAATAAATCCTCCTTAATGCGATGGTCCATTTCTGATTTCAATAATTTCCGTTCCTTCTCTTGTCCGTCTATCATCGCATTGATAGACGTTCGCTGGAGGACGGTCAGTCTTTTATTAGACATATTGTATTCCAAATTCACCTTCTTGAAATAATTAGCCAAAAAAATGGAAACGATGATTACTTGGGAATAATCAATAAAGAAGAAAATATTGGGTAAAAACACATGTGTTCTTACAATATTAAGGTCGTACAAGTTCGCACCCGGAAAAAGTACTTTATATACTTTTGCATTCAGAAATAAAAATAGTACACATTTCACCACATGTAAAAATGGTCCAATAAATGCCCAAAGCACGTCTTTGCGCTTCAATTTAATCCATGTAAATAAAATCAGGATTAGAAATACGATGCCATACAACACATAAATGAGGTTGAGGATATAAAAAGTAATCCTAAAAGGCAGGCGAATGAATGACGGTTGAAAGCTTAGGATATTATTCGTCAGGAAGATGATGACTAAAAAGACATTCACCATATTAAATACCCTGTTAAACCTCGGATAATGTATGGTAGTGGTATAGTATTTCTTGAGGAAAATATTGGTGATGAACATAAATAAAAAAGCCACCAGTGTTGGCATCAGCTTCTGAATAAAGGGATAATCCGGCCAAAACATTTGAAACCCGATGCCAGTTTCAGAGATATAATACAAGAATATTACGAGATTAATGCCCAGATAGTACAGAAATATCCTATTCTTATAAAACTGATACAGGCAAATGATGAACAGCAGAAATAAAAAGAATATGCCTGTAAACATCCCTAAGTATAAAAAGTCATTCTTGGCTCTTTTATAGAAAAAAGACTCCGAAGAAAGATATGCTGTGAGTAGAACCGGCTCCTGCTGTGCCATGATATGTATCCAAAGTGCACAATCACTGCGCGCAGGAACCATTAGCGGAAAGGAAAAATTTCGTGCCGAAAAGCTGGTCTGTGGATAAGAATAGTTATCACCTACCGGATTAAAGTTGAATGTATCTTCAGGGGTAGTAAAGTAAACATGCACCTCATCTGTATTCGGGTTTCCTAAGGTTAAGAAATATTTGAATGGTTGGTTTTCCATGTTTTTTACCGGAACATATAACCAATAATTATAGGGATCGAAGCCTATGAGTATTTCCTTCATTGGAAAATGTGTCTTAAACTTCGCCGTTTTTAGTTGTTCAATTGCTTCAAAGTCAACACTATTTGACTCATCACGCCAATAATATAAATCTTGCCCGATGCGCTTATCCTTCCAATTCCTATCTAATTTCAATGTGTCTAAAGCCTGCACCAACGGTGTTTGGCTGATGAAGACAACTATCAAAAATAGTTTTATACTTCGGATATGTAGGAACATGGGCTTCAAGATTAGAACCTTAATGCTTTAGGCAGCCCTTCTACCACTAACTTAAAAGAAATATCTACGAAGGTCAATATTTGGCTATCGTCCAATGTTCCATCGCAGATGATGGTGTTCCAGTGTTTTTTTGCCATATGATAACCCGGTTGTATGGCTGCATAATTTTCCCTGAGGGCAATATTCTCATCCGGAAGGTTTTTGCAATTAAATTGCAACACATCTGTATCCAAAGGCAACAAAAGAAACATTTTCCCTTTCACCTTATACACGATAACATCCGGCCCGAAGGGAAATTCTTCTGTTACAAAAGGTTTTCTGATACAATATTCACGCAATTCCTCTATATTCATACCCTAAAAATAAGTGTAATTTCAAATATTCAGATAATATAATTTAAAATGAATACCAACAACCTTACCAATCATACCAATACACCGCTGCCGGCATTAGTTGCAGCAGAGATTTGTCGCATTTATGATGCCCTTTTGGCAGAATTCATGGAACTTACGTCCTATGGAAAACCTTATTTTGAGCAAAGAAAATTTGCAGAGCTCTTTCAAAAACAACAACAAAGATATCGGCTTTATGGCGTTGCAGTAAAAAACTGTATTGCAGCCATTCAGCAAATTTTAGGCGCCGATATACAAAATGAAGCCATATGGGTACTCATTAAAGAAGCTTATTGCGAAATTATCAAGGAAAGGACATATAAACTGAATAGTGAAACATTTTTCAATTCAATCACCCGAAAGGTGTTTTTTGATAAAAGCTTTAACCCGGATTATGAATACTTTGATACCGATGATTATAAACCTGTTAAAGTACTTGAAGAAAAAGTATATAAAGAATTTATTATAAATCAGTTATCAGAAGATATATTAATTAAAATTTTGCAATCCTTTGATTTTAATATTGATTTTGAAGATATTAAAAGAGATGCAAAACGAATTTTCGATGAAATTGCGCCAACCATCATTTTTCAAAAGTCGACCTTGTTTCTAGAGCGCATTGAATTTTTGAAGACGGTATTTTACAGGAATCGAGGTGCATACTTAGTGGGAAGGCTCATCTACAGAAACTGGACTTTGCCCATCGTAATTGCCGTATTAAATGAAGAAAATGGCCTTTTTGTTGATGCCTGTATCTATAACCAAAGCGATATCAGTATTATTTTCAGCTTCACACGTGCTTCATTCTTTGCCTATACCAATCAACCTGCACAACTCATCGATTATTTAAAAGCGCTTCTCCCCTACAAAGCTGTCGGTGAATTGTACGATTCAATTGGGTTTTACAGACACGGCAAAACGATTTTATACCGTGATTTGATGAACTACATCAATAACCATGAAGATCAATTCATTATTGCTCCGGGTATCAAAGGGATGGTGATGTGTGTTTTTACATTAAAATATTACAATTTTGTCTTTAAAATCATCAAAGATAAATTTGACAACCCAAAAACCATCACTAGGGCGCAAGTAATCAAGAAATATGAAGAAGTAGAAATCAACGACCGTGTTGGGCGTATGGCTTTTGCACATCTTTTTGAGCACCTGGAGTTCCCCAGAAGACTCTTCTCGGAAGAACTCATTGAAGAATTAAAACTTGTTGCGAAGGAAACCGTAGAATTCAAAGACGATAAAGTCATTGTAAAACACGTCTATTTAGAACGAAAAATGGAGCCTTTGAATTTGTACATCGAAAAAGCCAACCCTGTAGACATCTGTCGGGTGATTGTAGACTATGGTTTTTGTGTGAAAGAACTGGCTGCCGCCAACATATTCCCCGGCGACTTGCTTATGAAAAATTTCGGTGTTACGAGGCATGGACGTGTAATTTTCTATGACTATGATGAAATTAGCCAGATTACAGAATGTAATTTCCGCCGATTACCACAACCGGATGAGGATGGATACATGCCGGAAATTTCTGTCAATCCAAACGATATCTTTCCGGAAGAGTTTCGCAATTTTATGGCACCGGACGGCCCAATCGGTTCCATATTCTTTGCTGAACACGATGAGATATTCGACCCGAAATATTGGCGTGATATTCAGAAAAGAATTGAAAAAGGCGAATACCTCAGCTTTTATGCCTATGACCAGTACAAACGATTCAAACAAATAGAAAGAATCAATCCGCTAAATCCTAGATAATAGTGGATTAAACGCATTGATTCTATTGTCTAATTATTCTACCATCTTCCATTTCAATGACACGACTGCATTTGCCTGAGAAATCCAAGTCATGCGTTACAATGAGCAACGTTTGGTTGAACTCTTCTTTCAGTTGACTAAATATCTCAAAGACAATTTCGCTATTCCTCTTGTCGAGGTTTCCTGTAGGCTCATCACCCATGATAATCAATGGTTGGTTGATGAGTGCACGTGCGATGGCAACGCGTTGCTTTTCTCCTCCGGAAATTTGCCCCGCCATTTTATGTGATAAATGGTCGATACCAAGTTTCTTCAACTGCTCCATTGCATGTTCTTCAACTTCTTTTGCGGAAAACTTACCGAGTTTTAATCCGGGCAACATAACATTCTTCAGGACATTGAACTCGTTTAACAAGTAGTGAAATTGAAAAACAAACCCAATTTTCTCATTTCTTACACGTGCCAGTTCCACCTCCTTCCTACCATTCATCAACTGATTATCAATCAGCAGATCTCCATCATAAATGGTATCCATCGTAGAAAGAATATATAGCAAGGTGGATTTCCCACACCCCGATTTGCCGATGACAGAAACAAACTCGCCTTTATCGATTTTAAAACTGATATCCTTCAATACCTGTACTTTAACAGGATCGTCAAAACTCTTTTGGATATTTCTGGCTTCTAAAATAGTATCGTTCATAGGCTACTTCCCTCTTAATATTACCACCGGATCAACCATGCTGGCTTTTCTAGCAGGCAAATATCCGGCAAGAAAGGTGGTGATGAATGAAAATATGGCGCCAATCCCATAAAAAACAGGATTATACCTAATGGGAAAGGTTTTTATAGTGGGTAAGGACGCTGTGTTAAATGGGATTTGATCGATGCCCAAGGACAAAAGAAAACCAAAAAACAACCCCAACATACCACCTACTACGCCTATGCTTAATGCAATAAACATAAATACTCTTTGAACGTCCTTCCCTGCAAATCCCGTTGCCTTTAAAATCGCAATCGACTCCATTTTCTCATAAATCATCATATTTAAAATATTATAAATACCAAACCCTGATACGATGAGCAAGGTAACACCAACGGCATATGAAATGATGGTACGAACGGAACTTCCTGTTTCAAACTGAGCATTGGCGGTTTTAATATCCTCTGCATCCACGCCAAATCTCTGTTCATATTCTATCGCCTTTGCCGGAGCCAGATTGATATCATGTAGTTTTATTTGGATATCTGTAATATAACTATTGCTTTTTCCTAATAATTTTTGAGCAGTAGTAATAGATGCAAAACTCTGTACTTTATCATAGTCCAATAAACCGGATTGGAAATATCCAACGACTTTTAATGGAAACCGCTCTCCCTCGGAAGTGGTTACTTGAACGACATCCCCAATTTCTGCAAGTAATGTCTGCGCCAATCCCTTGCCAAGAATGATGCTATTGCTGACATTTTTAAGATCCGTGGGGTGCCCGTCTGTTACATAATCATTGAAAAAGAAGAGCTTTCCTTCTGCTTCGACATCAATTCCGTTAATAGATCCGGTAATTTCTATGGCGCCATCATTAAAAAAAACAGGAGCAGTAATTCTCGGTGCAATGCCACGTACATTGGGGTCGTGGAGCAAACTTTTCATTATCGAGGCATTATCGTAAATCTCTTTTCTTTTATTGCTCGATTTTACTGAACGGATGAAATTATGCGCATTCTTATAAGCCTCAGAAAGGTTGAGTGGTTGCTCCGGATTGGGTTTTATTTCATTATATAACCTAACGTGCGCTGTCCTGTTCAAGATTAACCCATCCAATAAGTCATTCAAACCAGACATAAAACTCAACAGTGTAACAAACATCATGATACTAAATGTTACGCCAATAGCAGCAACAGCCGTTTGTTTTAGCCTAGCAAACAATAGCGATCCTGCTATACTGATGATGAGCCGAATATTCATTTGGGGAGGAATATTTTAGTATCAGCAGACAACCCACTGATGATTTCCACTTTATCATAATCTTTCAGTCCGGTGGCAACCTTTACCTTCTTATCATCTGCTATTATCACATATTCATTGTCTACCAAATAATTTCTGGGAATGGTGAGCGCATCTTCTTTCTTGTGAATGACAATATTTGCCTCTACGGTGAGGTTAGGATATAACACTTTTGGCTGCTTTGTAAATACCGCCTCCACTTTAAATGACCTAGAGCGTTCATTCATGATGGAATTGATTTTCACCACTTCTGCTTCAAATAAACTTCCCTTATAACTATCCATAGTAATAAATATCTTCTGACCTAAGGCAATACTGGTGATATCATATTCATCTACTTGTAGTTCGATAATGAATCCTGAGGGGTCTCCCATGATGGCAACAGGTGTTTGTAAGGTGACCATTTCTCCTTCCTTCTTTAGAATACTATACACCACACCGGGCTTCTCGCTCTTTAGAATATAGTCCTTTTGTTGCTGTCGGGAAAGGTTTACATTGTTTTGAGCTTGTTTTGCACTGTAAGACAATTGTTTCTTTACATCTTGATATCGATACTCAGCCGTTCTTAGCGCTGCCACAGAATTATCATAAGCGAGCGTCCGTTGTTCCAACTCCAATTGTGAACCAATCTGTTGTGCCCATAATCTTCTTTGTCGCTCCAACAATACAGAATCATTTTCTAACTTGATGCGGGCAAGTTCAATGGCAGTTTTCAACTCCAAGAGCTTTTCTCCTCTGAGGTTCTCCAAAGCCTGTTCCTGTGCTAAAACTGCATTGTCAACATTATATTGGATGGCTTCATTTAGCACCTTCAGTAGGGGTTCTCCCTTTTTAACCGTTGCTCCTTCGCTTACATAAATTTCCCGAATAATGCCACTTGAAGTAGGAAATACCTGAAATTGATTATTGGTTTTTACAATACCGGAAGCATAAACGGCTTCTGTAATATCCTCTTTCTTAGGAAGTATGCCTACTTCCTGCTTTTTACAGCTAAAGATTGCGCCCAAAAAGGAAATTATAAGTAAAAATTGTCGTATCATAAAGTCTAAAGTTATCTCATTTTATCAAATAAATGCTGAAATGGATATTAATTTGAAATTAAAAAAACGCAAAAGATAAATATGTCTTAAATTAAATTTTCACATTAACTAATATTTTATAATAAATTATTATTCAATTTTTTATATAACTTTATATTTACTTTTACATTGTTTAAATATTTATAATAAATTGTATATATTTAATTTATTTAATATAATTAAAGTAAATTATAAAAATAATATATTAATATATTAAATTAATAATAATTAATTTATAATTATTAATAAAAATAAATTTATAATAATAATAATAATTGATTATCACATTCAATTATTATTGTTATATTTGTTTTCATGGAGAGCATTTCTGTATTTGACATGATAAAAATTGGCATTGGGCCTTCCAGTAGTCACACCATGGGTCCTTGGAAATCGATGTTTTATTTCATTGAAACATTGTTACTAAATGATATTTTAGCCTCCACAAAGCGTGTAGAAATTGAGTTGTATGGATCTCTTGCAAAAACTGGAAAAGGTCATGGCACCGACATTGCCGTGGTGTTGGGATTGTGTGGGGTAGATTATAGGACAGTGTCTCCAGAAATAATGCAAGATGTTTTACAAAAAGTAAAGACGAATAGAGCGTTATCTATCAACAACACCACTCCTATTTCCTTCGATTGGGAAAAAGACATTATTTTCAATATGAACCAAAGTCTCCCTTTCCATCCAAATGGTCTTTGTGTTCGTGCGTTTTCTGCAACTACTTTATTAAAAGAAAAAACATATTTCTCTGTAGGAGGTGGTTTCGTGGTAGAAGAACATGGTCTTTTAGAATCCACCCAAAGGACTCCCTCCCACTATCCTTGCCATACAGCCGCAGACATTTATAATTACTGCGAACAATTAAACTGGTCGGTATCAGAACTGGTGGCATATAATGAGTCTAGCTGGAGAACACGCAAAGAAATTGAGGACACCTGTATGGAATTGTGGGATTGTATGGTAAGCAGTATCTATCGAGGGGTGTATCGTTCCGGTGTTTTACCGGGAGGTTTGCAAGTACAGCGGAGGGCATCTTTGCTCAATCAACAACTCTTGAAACACGATAAACAATTGGCAACACAGGAAGCATGGATGGAGGAAGTAAAAAAGTGTAGTCCTACTTTTCAAAATGTCAATAAGTGGATTGCTTGTTTTGCATTAGCAGTGAATGAGGAGAATGCCTCTTTTGGAAGAATTGTGACGGCACCGACGAATGGTGCTGCCGGTGTTGTTCCGGCTGTTTTAATGTATGCATATTGCTTTTTAGAAGGAATTGGCAGCGCTCAAATCATACAATACTTGTTGGTGGCAGGAGAAATCGGCACACTTTATAAGAAGAAAGCCACTATTTCTGCGGCAATGGGTGGTTGTCAGGCGGAAATTGGCGTTTCATCTTCCATGGCAGCGGCAGCATTGACAGAATTATTAGGCGGCACTCCGGCGCAAGTTCTAATGGCAGCGGAAATTGCCATGGAACATCATCTCGGTATGACATGTGACCCAATTGGTGGCTTGGTACAAATACCCTGTATAGAAAGGAATGCTATGGGTGCTATAAAAGCGATAACTGCTGCAAATATAGCCATGGAAAGCAATCCAAAAGATGCATGTGTAAGTCTGGATAGCGTCATACAAAGTATGTGGGAGACAGCTTTAGATATGAACAAGAAATATAAAGAAACTTCAGAAGGAGGTTTAGCAAATCAAATATCCGTAAACGTAGCCGAATGTTAACCTCGGAGGTTGGTTCTCAATGATACATAGTTATCCAGAAAAACTGCTAGGGTGATGCATTGCGGAAAACAGGAAGAGAACTAGGATATAAACACAGTAGTAGAACGATTGAATGAATTTATAATTTATAATTTTAAATTATATGTTGAGCCGTGTTTTGTTCCTAAAACCTTCTACTTTGCTTTCCATGAGTATAGCTATAAGCTTCGCTCTTTTCTTAGCTTCCTCAGCTTTTTCGCCTTGGAAATGCTCATCGATATTGCGCTCAAAGATGTCTAGCCACCTTTCGAAAAAAGCTGGTTCTAATTCCACCTTTTGATCGATAGCAATATGTACATCCATGGGACTTCCGGAATACTTTTGAACGTCAAAGAGGATGGTTTCCCAAAAATTGATAATTTTTGGAGCGTGTGTATCCATATTTAACTGTACAATATCTGTAAAAATAAAGCCGATTTTATCATCTAAAAAAGCTTTCTCATAGAATGTTTTTACAAACTTTTCTATGTCTGCTCTGTTTTGTATATCCTTTTTCATCTATTTTGCATTGTGACAGCAACCACTGACTGCTGAGACTTCGTTAACATGAGGACTAATATATGGAATTCCCAGATTTAATCCTCGCAAAATGAATAGTGAAGCCCAAACAAACAATAAAACAGGGATTGCTTTTTGAATTTTCCTACGAATGGGAAATGTTATGAGGTGTTTATAATAAGCAATAGAAAACATTGCCGGTATGGTACCCATACCGAAAAGGGCTAAAAATGCTGAAGGATGCCACCAGATGGTTAGCGCAAATGCACCAATAAGTGCCGTATATACTAATCCGCAAGGCAATAATCCATTCAGGAAGCCGATAACAAATAATCCTGTCATGCTGGCATTTCGCATCCTTGTGCCTATGGCGTTTTTCAAATATTGAAATATTTTTGGTGTTTTGGTAAATTTAAAGGCATAGGGAAATACCAATGAAATCATTAATACAACACCAATAGTAATAGACAAAATACCTTGCCATTTGTGCAAATTAAACAGTTGAGATATAGAACTCAGCACAAGCCCTAAAAAAACATATGCCAGAACTCTACCTACATTATATAATAAAGCGGCAAGCATTTTTTGCAAACCACTTTTCTGCGGTATGGGTAATGCCATGGCTATCGGTCCGCACATGCCGATGCAATGCAGACTGCCTAACAGACCTAATATAAACCCACTCCAAACCATTGCTAATCAATAAATATGTTTCGCTCCACTTCGTAGGATTTTCCATCAACAACGAAAGAAAGACGCAACATATATGTGCCATGCTTAAGTTTCTCTGATGTTATCGCAGTTTTTTGCTGTAATGTCTCAAAACTTACATTAACGTCCTTTTTCTTGTCTGAAGGGCATAAAAAGTAAGCTGTTCCTTCTATTGGTTTTCCTTTGAAATTGTTGCCAAAATCCACAATAATGGCTTTATTTGCAGGTGTAATGGTAATGTTTTCATATAAGAGATTGGCACTGCTTTGTGCATCGATATTTTTTTGGAATGTCAATTCCTTATCGTAATAATCTTCTGAAACAAGGTCTATATTTTGCTGCATACTTTTTACAACCATCAAAACAATCAGTGCTACAAAAGAAAGATATAGCAATCCAATTCCTTTTCCCCAGTTCCAGAATGGCTTATTTGCAATTGTTGTCTCCATAATTGTTAATTCATAGGTCCTAAAAATGTAGTTTTCACACTTTCTATTTCTTTTCCCTTCTCATCAAAAACCATTAAATGTAACGTTGTTTTTCTTCCTGTTAGTCTTTTCTTTGGAAGGATGATGAACAACTCTCCTTCTACGGAGCTACCTTTTTCTAATTTATCTATGGGCTTACCTACCCATTTTATGGTTGCATCGGTTTCACTCACTTTAAAATTCGGGTGAATCTCATCATATGTTTTATTAATGAGTTTGATATTATATAGGTTGCTGATTTGGTCATTCTCTAATCTTTGAAAAAGAACACCAGGTGTACGTAGTAGGGAGGTTTCTACATCGTTTCTGGATATTAACAGATAGGACAATCCCGTTAAAAGAATTGTCAGCACTGCGGCATAGCCGTATATTCTTCCGGTGAAGGAGAATTTTTTATTTTGGGAAATACTGTTTTCAGAAGCATATCTTACCAATCCCTTTTCATAACCTACTTTTTCCATTACATCATCACAAGCATCCATACAGGCGGTACAGTTGATACATTCCAACTGTGTACCATTTCTGATGTCAATACCTGTTGGACAAACCCGAACGCAATGGAAGCAATCAATACAATCACCTCCTTCCCTTTCTTTTGATTTGCTGTACTTCTCTCTTTTTTCTCCCCGAACATGGTCGTAGGCCACCACCATTGAATTTTTATCCAACATAACGCCCTGAAGTCGGCCGTAGGGGCATACTACTAAACATACCTGTTCACGCATATAGGCAAAAACGAAATAAAATACGCCCGTAAAAATGAGTATGCCGACAAAACCACCTATGTGTTGACTGAGTGGTTCGGTAACGATTTTAAATAATTCGTCTACACCAATTAGATATGCGAGGAAAGTATTGGAGATTAAGAAAGAAATAAAGAAGAAAATGGAATATTTTGCCATCTTTTTCTTGAATTTCTCTGGCGACCAATCGCTTTTAATCAGCTTCCGTTGTTCATTGGCATCGCCTTCAATCCAATATTCTACCTTCCTGAACACCATTTCCATAAATATCGTCTGCGGACACGCCCAGCCACACCATAATCGCCCTAAAATAGTAGTAAAAAGTACAATGAAGATGATGAAAGTTATTAATGCCAGCACGAAAAGGTGGAAATCTTGCGGCCAAAATATGTATCCGAAAATGATAAACGTTCTTTCCAAAACGTTGAACATAAACAAAGGATGTCCATTCATTTTTAGAAATGGCAAGGTAAAAAACACTGCCAAGAGGAAAAATGAAAAATAGGTTCTGTATTGATATAATTTACCTTTAGGCTTAAAAGGGTATAGCCATACCCTTTTGCCTTTTTTATCTATCGTTGTTACGGAGTCTCTGAACGATTCATCCTCTAAATAAAATTCATCTTCCATGTATGGTTACTTTGTTGCTGTTGTATCTGTTTTGGTAGAATCTGTTGGTGCAGCCGCTGCGCCACCACCTGCAGGGTCACCATTGAACAGGTCTCCCTGCGGTGCTTTACCATTTGGCGGGTTGGTGCCATTCAGTGAAATGATATAACTGGCTAATTTTTGCACCATGTCAGGAGCAATTTGCTTTTCCCATGCCGGCATACCTTTTGCTGTCACGCCATATTTAACTGTTTTGAAGATATCCTGCACCGTACCGCCATGTAACCAGTATTTATCAGTCAGATTGGGTCCAACGCCCCCTTCTCCTTTAGCGCCATGGCAGGAAGCGCACATGCTTTGAAATATTCCATTTGCAGCGCCATATTTTCCAGCATCTGTCAGTAAAGTCACATTACTTTCATCGATTCCTCCGCCATTTTTGGCTAAACGTGCTTCCATGGCTTTATCGGCTTGTTCTACTTCTGCCAAATATTCTGCCTCTTGCAGTTTTCCTCCGAAACCGTGGAAGTACAGCATATAAATCACGGCGGCCACTAAGGAGATGTAGAATCCATATTTCCACCAAGGCGGTAAATTATTATCCAACTCTCTAATACCATCATATTCATGGTCTGTCATAATTTCTCCTTCTCTTTCGATAGGAATAGCATCATTCAAAACTACGTTCATTTTTCCCCATGAAATATTCGCAAAGGGATTATAGGAATGCTCTTTACCACTTTTTACATCTACTTGTTTGACAATATTGAAAACAAGGATAAGCAAGGCAACAAACTCACCAAATACCAAACCAAATAATAGATAGTACCATTCGATGGGTTGGAAAAGTGGGGCTTTAGCTACAGTTTCAGCAGTTGTGGCATCTTGACCCATTAAGTTGGCAGCTCCTCCTAAAGAAACGAGTAGTAGTAAAGTTTTTAGTGTATTTCCTTTTGATGGCAATTCGCCAATTTTACGACTCACTTTCATGAGGTATAAAATCACTAAGAAAAGAAATACTGCCAATATCCCTAAGACCATATTAGCGATATCCAAGGGTACACTTTGAGTGATGGGTTCTGTGGCAGTAGCCGTAGCATCCTGCGCTTGTAGTATATTGATCATGGTTAGCCCTATGATAACCAAAATCGGTTTTATGGATGATTGTAATTTAAACATAACTTTCATTTTTAATATCTTCATCGTTATCCATTGGTAGTGCGGCAACTTCCGCCACGAGTTTTTTATCCATTTTGACAACAAAAAAGAGTAGTGCAACAAAAAAGATAAAGAAAACCAGCAGGGAGATGAGCGGGTAGATGCTCACTCCGGTAATATGCTCAAGATAATTTGCAAATTTCATGATTGTCCTTTTTGATTATTATTCTTTATTTTCAGCCTTAATATCTGTACCCAATCTTTGCAGATAGGCTATTAATGCAATGATTTCTCTATCTTCTACGATTTCAATACCGTCTTTTTTGAGGTTACCCTGAATGACCTTTGCTTGCTTCATCAGGTCGTCGTTTGCAATATCCTCATACCCCTTTGGATATGGCACACCCACTTTCCTCAAGGCGTTTATTTTTGCCGGGGTAGATGAAATGTCTAATTGGTGATCGATTAACCATGGATATTTCGGCATTACAGAACCTGGCGACATGGTATTGGGGTCGTCCATGTGATTAAAATGCCATGAATCTGGGTACTTGCCGCCCACTCTTTGCAAATCCGGACCTGTACGTTTTGAGCCCCACAAGAAAGGATGGTCGTAAACATACTCGCCAGATTTTGAGTACTCCCCATAACGGGCAACTTCTGAACGGAAAGGTCTAACCAACTGCGAGTGACAAGTATTACATCCTTCACGAATGTAAATATCGCGACCCTGCAACTCTAGTGGCGTGTAAGGTTTCACGCTGGCAATTGTTGGTACATTTGATTTTATCATGAATGTAGGTATCAACTCCACCATACCACCTATCAGGATAACAACCAAACTTAAAATAAGCAATTGTATAGGTCTTCTTTCGATTACCCTGTGCCATGTATCACTGCTATGGGGTACATATACTTTCGCTAAGGCAGGTGCTTCGGCAAATTCTTCTTTTATAAAGGAACCTAATGCTGCAGTTTTAGCCAAATTATATGTCATAACAATAACACCTGATAAATAGAATACGCCTCCTAAAGCCCTAAGTGCGTACATATTTTTTATTTGCAACACCGTTTCCAAGAAGTTGGGGTATTTCAACATGCCTTCTTCTGTAAATTGATTCCACATTAAGCTTTGTGTAAATCCGGAGAAATACATTGGTATGGCATAAAACAAGATTCCTAATGTTCCAATCCAAAAATGGAAGTTTGCCAACTTGTTACTATATAGCGGTCTATTGTACAACCTTGGGAATAACCAATACAACATGCCAAATGTTAGGAAGCCGTTCCAACCCAAAGCACCCACGTGCACGTGTCCTACAATCCAGTCGGTAAAGTGGGCAATGGCATTTACATTTTTTAGAGATAACATGGGTCCTTCAAATGTTGCCATACCATATGCGGTGACAGCCACCACCATGAATTTAAGCACCACGCTTTCTCTAACCTTATCCCAAGCACCTCTCAAGGTTAATAGACCATTGATCATACCTCCCCAAGATGGAGCGATTAAGGTAAATGAAAATACAACGCCTAAAGATTGTGCCCAGTCTGGTAAAGTGGAATATAACAAGTGGTGTGGCCCTGCCCATATATAGATAAATATTAATGCCCAAAAATGCACAATAGAAAGTCTATAGGAATAAACCGGTCTGTTGGCCGCTTTTGGAACAAAATAATACATTAAGCCTAAATACGGCGTAGTAAGGAAAAATGCTACAGCATTATGTCCATACCACCATTGCACCAAGGCATCCTGAACACCAGCGTAAACAGAATAGCTCTTGAAAAGGCTGACAGGTATCTCCATTGAATTGACGATATGAAGTACGGCCACCGTAACGAAAGTTGCGATATAAAACCAAATGGCAACGTACAAGTGTCGTTCTCTTCTTTTTAGTATGGTGCCGAACATATTCACGCCAAACACCACCCATATAAGTGTTATCATAATATCTATCGGCCATTCTAACTCCGCATATTCTTTGGAAGTAGTGAAACCCATGAAAAGGGTTAATGCGGCACATAAAATGATAAACTGCCAGCCCCAGAAATGCAACCAACTCAATGCGTCATTGAACATCCTTGCTTTCAGCAGTCTTTGTAATGAGTAATAGACTCCCGTAAAAATTCCATTTCCTACAAAGGCAAAGATGACTGCATTCGTGTGGATGGGTCTTACGCGACCAAAAGTTGTGGGCGCAAAATCAAAATTCAATTGGGGAAATACGAGTTGCAGTGCAACCAGTAACCCGACGGTCATTCCCACAATCCCCCAAAAAATTGTGGCGACAGCAAAATATTTTACTATTTTATTGTCGTACGAAAATTTTTCTAACTCCATATTATTGATTTATAAATATTTGAATTATAATTGTTTAACATCCTTATCTTCATTTTTCTCTTCAAACAAAATGCGAATAGATGGAGAGAAACTGTCTTCGTATTGACCTTTCTTCACCGCCCATAAGAACGCTGCCAAAAAAGATCCGGCAACGACCATACTCACCAATATTAATACAATTAAAGCATCCATTCTACACCTATTTTATTCCTGTCAAAAGTAAAATCATATATAATACCTTCTCATGATGTTTATCAAAGGGAAATATGATTTTTATCATCTTTTTTATCTAAATCCTTTAAATATTTTCTTCCGGTATAATAGCTTGCAATGGAGGTAAACAGCACAATACTTATTGTACTGGCAGGCATTAAAATGGCGGCTATCATAGGATTCAATATCCCCTGAACAGCATAGTACAATCCTATAACATTATAAATCAATGATATAAGGAAGCTAATATGGACAATACGCTTGCTTCTTCCGGCTACTTCTATAAAATCCATTAAGTGATTCAATCGAGTGCCTTTGAGGATGGCATTACATGCCGGAAGGAAATTATTGGTATTATCTGTCAGTACAATGCCCACATCGCTTTGCTTAATGGCGCCTGCATCATTTAATCCATCTCCTATCATGATGACTTTCTTTCCCTTTTGTTGCAATGTTTGTATAAAGGTGCGTTTCTGCATGGGCGTTTGTGAAAAATACATGCTTTCTCCAAAGGTCTTTTTTAGCAATTTATCCTCTGTGGGTTTATCGCCACTCAATAAATACAGTTGATAATTCCTTTTCTTCAATTGTTCTGCTAACTCAATAAATCCCGGTCTCCAAGCTGCAAACATTTTGAAATAACCCAATGGAACACCTTCTAACGAAAAATACACACTTGAGGATGGGCATTTTTCCAATATCCCGTCTATATCGACATATGATTGCTTACCTAATTTAACATGAATACCGCCAACAATGGCTTCTACCCCTTCGTGTGGGATTTCCTTGAAATGTTCTACTGGTAATCCTGCCTGTTCATTTAAAAAATGAAGGAGTTGCTTACTATAAATATGGTTGGATTGAAATGCCAATGTGGCAAGTATCTTTTTTTCGTAGTGCGCCAGTTCTCTGCCATGGTATTCTACAGATGAGTGGGCTTGTGCTGAAATAGTGCCTGTTTTATCAAATACAATTACATCTGTACCGGAAAGCAGTTCCAAGGTGTTGGCATCTTTGGCAAAAAAACCATTCTTTCTGAGGATGCCCAATATTGCCCCGTAAGTAAATGATGCGGACAGTAATAATGCGCAAGGACATGCTACAATGAGAATAGAGGTAAGTGCATTCCATAATCGACTTGTATCTACAAATAACCAAAATCCAAGTACGCCTACGCTTATGACCAACAATCCTAAAGTAAAATATTTATTGATAAAATTGATGTAATGCTGTTTAAAAACATCCTCTTTATAGATATAATGGGCGTTATTCCACAGTCTGGCAAAATAATTTTTATCACAGACCCTATCTACATAAAGTTCGATGGAACTGCCGAGAAGCCGTGAACCACCATAGATTTGTTCTCCTTTCATACAAAGGATGGTTTCTGATTCGCCATTGAGGAAACTACAATCTAACTCTGCGGTCTCTGATAACAAAATGCCATCAGCAGGAACCACTTCGCCATTTCTGATAAGGATGATATCGTTTTTTTTCACGTCCTCTAATGCGGTCGGATGTATGGCATCCTCCTTTTTAACGTTTACAACGAATGGAAAATAAGAAGATAAATCATTTTGATAGTTTAAGCGATTGGTGGCTTTAAACTGGAAATATCTGCCGATGAGCATAAAAAAGATAATGCCGGACATGGAGTCAAAGTATCCGCTTTCGTGCCGCACGAAAACCTCATATACGCTCCGGAGGAATGTAATCGCGATGGCTAAGGCAATTGGCAAATCAATCACCAACACACGTTGTTTCAAGGCACTCAAAGCAGATTTAAAGAATATTGCTGCCGCCCATAGTGCCGGAAACGACAATAAAAAGGCTGCGATGTTAAACGTCCATTTGAGCTTGACAAAATTTTCCAGATACCCCAACGATAAATAATCTGGTAAGCTTAGCATCATGATGTTGCCAACACAAAATCCGGCAACGCCAATTTTCAGAATCATGGAGCGCTCCATTTTAGAAGACTCGTCTGTTTCTGATTCTTTTGCAAGGCTTAGATTGGGTTCATACCCCAACCGACTGAGGGTAATAACTATTTCCCTGATATTGGTAACGTCTTTATCAAAAACAATCTTTATGCGTTTATCTTGAAAGAACACCTCACTTCTAATGATTCCGGGTAGTATTTTATACAAATTCTCCAATAAAAAAACACATGAACTACAATGTAATCCTGGAATTTGAAAGCTTGTAAACACCTGATTACCATTAGAAAACTGGGTGAATTTGTCTGCAAATTCCTTTTGATCTAGGTAAGCATACTTATCTTGAAAGGCAGCCGTTTCAATGGTATTACCGGGCAGTTTGTTTAAATCATAGTACTGACAAAGGTTATTTTTATCTAATATCTCAAAGACGGTCTTACAACCATTGCAACAGAAGTTTTTGTCTTCGATTTTAATGCCGGAGTCAAAGCAAATATCTCCGCAATGGTAGCATTTAACATCGTTAGAGATAGATTTCATCAACTCGCTTTTTGGTTATCAATGGTGGTCAATCTTTTTTCTAAATCTTTGCACCTCGGAAAAAGCACTTTGTCTTCTATATAAATCTGTTGATAATAGTCCATTTCTAATTGTTGTAGGTTATTGAGGTATAGCTTGGTTAAATCCCCGGCATCCTCCGGAACGATATAATTCCTACATATTTGTCGAATTTTCTCAAAGCCTCCAACAATGGCATCATGTTCTTTGCTGGCATTTTCTAAAGCCCTGTCGAGCATTAAGGAAGGTATTTTCTCTTCATTTATGTTCTTTTTGCTATAATGAAATATCGCTTTGATGTAAGGAAAAATTACTTCATCTTCTTTTCTACGGTGCTCGGTAAGGACATCACTCAATTTACCAAATTCGAGTAGTGCCACTTTCAGATATATGGGCAGTTCATGGTGGAAAGTACACTGCCGCTCAGGTTTAGATAACAGCACTTGAACTTGACTAAAAATATTATTATCATACTTAAATGAGAGCAAATCCACCAACTCGTCAATGGGATAATTGTTGATATAAGGACGAACGTAATCCATACTATTTTGAATGCTATACAAAGGTTCTAATAATAGCATTCAAGTAAAATGACCTATATCAAAGTGAAACATGATAATTATCATGTTTTTGAAAGTCAAGGGACATAGCTACACTATCAAAGTATGATATATCTAAAAAAATAAATATCTATTTTTTTAGTACATGTATGAAATTGGTTTGGTTGGTATCTTGTATTAAGTATTGTGCTTAATCATGAATATTGGCAATCTTTGTCAACTTCCCGATTTGGATGATTTTAATTTTCTTACCATTCAACTCAATTATACCGTCGTTCTTAAATTCTGAAATCAGCCGGATGGTGGTTTCGGTGGCTGTTCCAATAATATTGGCGAGTTCTTCTCTGCTGAGGACAACGTTGAGGGTTGCATCGTCTCCTTCAAAACCATAGGTTTCCTTTAAGACCAGCAATGCTTCTGCCAAACGCTCTCGCACCGGCTTCTGTGCCAAATCTGTAATTTTTTGCTGCGCTACTTTTAAATCTTCAGAAAGCAATTTCATCAGACCGATGGAAACATTGGCATTTTTATTGACGAGATTTAAAAATTCATCTTTAGGAATAAAACAGAGAGATGAATCCTCGATGGCTTCGGCATAGCAAGAATATTTATCGCCACTTAAAAGTGCCCTATACCCTAAAATATCTCCCGCTTTTGCCAAGCGGATAATCTGCTCTTTCCCTTCATCTCCTGTTCTGGCTATTTTTATCTTTCCGGAGCTAATGCAATACAAACCAAAAGGATAGGTATTTTCATGAAAAATTTGTTGCCCCTTTTTATATGAGGTACAGTTTTTCTTATAGTCCATTTCTTTCATCTCTTCTGATGAGAGATTACAGAAAACAGAATGATGCCGATTTGTGCAACTTTGACAACTTGGATATTCTTTCAGATGTATCATGATATATTCATATATGATATGTTCACCGCTAATTTATGGTAAAAATCAGAAGAAAGGAAATTTGTTAATAAATTATTTCGAACGTATCGCCTCCACTGGGTCTAAATTGGCGGCCTTCAATGCAGGAATAATACCTGCCAACACACCTAAAAGAATGGCTAAGGCAACACCATAGAATGCATTTAGCGGTGTAAGCACAAACTTAATACCTGAAATATTGGTAGCAAGTTTTGCCCCATAATGTACTAGCGCGAGTCCTGCAATACATCCAATCAGACATAAGATTATTGATTCTATTAAAAACTCCGTGAGAATATAGCTTTTCTTCGCTCCCATTGCTTTTTTTATGCCAATGATATTGGTTCTTTCTGATACGGAAACGTACATGATATTTGCAATACCAAAACCGCCTACCAAACATGCCAAAAAACCTATGAATCCACCTACGATATTCAATGCGGAGAAAATCCCTTCAAACCCTTGCGAAATCACGCTTAATTTATTCACTGCGAAATCGTCCTGCTCCTTGGGGCGCAATGTTCTTACAGCACGCATGACGCTGATGATTTCTCCCTTCATATCGTCTATGGTAACATCCGGCTTTCCTTTTATTATGATCTGAGGATTGGAACGCTCAGGATCTAAGTCAAGAATCTTGTTCATATATTGATAGGGAACAATAATATTTTTATCGAAACTAAAACCCATCAAATCGCCTCCCTCTTTTTTTAAGGTACCAACAACTTCTACTTTCCTATCAAATACCTGTATGGTTTGACCAATAGGATTAACACCTTCTTCAAACAGCAGTTCAGTTATCTCTCCACCCAAGATACAGACCGAGTTGCCGTTTTCGCTTTCACCCGGTGCAAAATAACGCCCTTTTTCTATTTTAAAACTAAATGCCTCCCCATAGGGATGGGTAGCACCAACTGCATAAATATTGTTGACATTCTTGTTGGCAAATTTAATCTCTGCATCGGCTGACCCTACCGCAAACGCTACTGAGGATGCCTTGTCGAGGCGCTTTTCCAATAACTTTGCGTCTTTATAGGATGCATTGGGTCTGTTGACATATTTCCACCAAGGATACTCACCGAAATCAAATGACCATGGCCATTTCTCCACAAACAAAAGGTTGTTGCCTAAACTATTAATAGATCCACTGATATCATTTTTCAAGGCTGTAACGGCTGTAAGAATGGCGATAATACTGAATATACCAACGGTAATGCCAAATAATGAAAGAAAACTTCGCAACTTATTCGCATAGAGCTGTTGCAACGACAGTATGAGATTTTGTATTATTACCTTTAGGTAAACCATCAGCCAAAAATACAAAGGTTTTATTATTATTCTTGTTAATATTCGTTATTGCTACTTAGGTATGTTAACATACTTGTCCTGAATCATCATTCAATCGTTCCAAAAAAATAAAAACTGCTCCACTCCCCCACTAAAATCTAGTACCTTACCACTTATATGTTTGCACTGTTTCAATGAGGCACTTCACATGATCTGCCGAAATATCCGGATATACGCCATGACCAAGATTGGCAATATGTCGCTGACTTCCAAATGCTTGCAGCATTTTTGTTGTCTCCTTTCGGATGGTAGGTAAATCGGCATACAACATACAAGGGTCAGCATTCCCTTGAAGCGTTTTCGTTTCGCCATATAAATTCCTAGCAGCTTGGATATCCATTGTCCAATCCAAGCCAATAACATCCGCACTGGTATTTTTAAAATCGCCTAGCATAAAATGGGCATCTTTAGCGAAGACAATAACCGGTACTTCGGTGATGGCATCACAGATTTGCTGTATACACGGCAGTGCAAATTTCTTGTATAAATCGTAAGACAAAATCCCTGCCCATGAGTCAAAGACTTGCACCATATCCGCACCTGCCTTGATTTGTGCTTTAAGATAAGAGATCGTGGCAATGGTGATCTTCTGAAGCAGTTTCTGAGACCATTCCGGCTGTGTATATAAAAATTTCTTTGGTTCAGAAAATGTCTTAGAACCCTTTCCTTCAATCATATAGGCAAAAATCGTCCATGGTGCACCGGCAAAACCAATTAATGGCACCCGATCATTCAAGGCGCGCTTCGTTAGATGTATCGATTGTACCACATAATCTAAGGCTTCTTCCATATTATCGATTCTCAATGCATCAATATCCTGTTCCGTTTTGATGGTATTTGGAAATAAAGGTCCTTTAGCTTCAACCATTTCATAGTTCAATCCCATTGCCTCCGGGATAACCAAAATATCCGAAAAAATAATGGCGGCGTCGACCCCTAAAATATCTACTGGTTGTAGTGTTACTTCACAAACCAATTCCGGATGTTTAACCAATGCCTTAAAATCTTTTACCTGCGCCCGAACAGCACGATATTCTGGAAGTATCCTGCCTGCCTGCCTCATTACCCATACAGGTGTGCGTTCAACAAACTCGCCTTTTGCAGCTCTAAGTACTAAATCGTTTTTTAACATGAGTGCAAAAGTAAGCCGTTTGTCGGGGATAAAATAGTGTACATTTGTCTTTGAATTGTAAAAATATGACAGAAGATATAGTTGTTGATATAAAGAATGCCAATATTTACCAAAACAAAGTCCTTGTTCTGCATGATGTGAACTTAACCGTCAAAAAGGGTGATTTCATTTACCTCATTGGTAGAACGGGCAGTGGAAAAAGTAGTTTATTAAAAACGCTGTATGGAGAAGTGGAACTGCGTGAAGGTGAAGGAACCGTGACCGATTATGATTTACGCAAACTAAAGCGCAAGGATCTTCCTTATTTACGCAGAAAACTCGGTATCGTCTTTCAAGACTTTCAATTGCTGATGGATCGCTCTGTATATGATAATCTTGAATTTGTACTCAAAGCGACCGGGTGGAAGGACAAGGCGCAGATAGAACAAAAAATCAATGATACCTTGGCTTTGGTAGATTTGAAAACCAAGCATTTTAAATATCCACACCAACTATCGGGTGGAGAGCAGCAAAGAGTAGCTGTTGGAAGGTCATTGCTGAATCACCCGCAACTCATCCTCGCCGATGAACCCACCGGAAATCTAGATCCTCGAACCTCTGACGACATCATGCAGTTGCTATTTACCGTACACAGGGAAACGCAAACGCCCATCTTCATGGCGACACATAATTACAATCTTATAGAAAAGTTTCCGGCAGAAATATATAAATGTGTGGAAGGAAAAATCCTTAAGGAAGAAGATTTGATGCTGTTTTAACCTATTTTGTATCACAAAGTTTCTCAAAGAAGGCACTATGTACTCAAAGATGTTGACACGAGAACATGGAATGATGGATTTTATCTATAAACTTAAAAACTATATACCCAAGTCAGTCTATATAGTTTTTAAGATGTAATACTAACCTATTTAATTCATTTACATTGCTTAAATCAACAATTAATAGGCTTTCCAACTTACCTTTCTCTTTTAAAACGCTTTTTTCCGCATTCATTGGGCAATCTTCTAACCAGATAAATTCATTTGCAAAATCTATGGCTTCTGTTTTGAGCATATCCCAATTAGTTGACCTAATCCTCGACAATTTTTCTAACAAAAAAACATCATAATATTGTGAAAGATATTTAATGGCAACATTTGAATCCCCTTTGCAATGAGTTGTTAGCCAAAAGCAATCAAAATGTTCAACAATAAAGCTTATAAACTCAGAAGAACAAGGAGGAATCCTTGTATTTTTAGTGGTTAACAAAACCCCGTCAATATCCAAGTACAGGTTCATTTGGGCATATTTAATTATCAACACTCCCTTCCATCACAAATATCACGTTCGAATTCTACCTCCAGTGTAATATGGTGGATATTTAAATGGTGGAGTTCATTTTTAATAGCAGCTTTTAAAGCTAAAATTTCTTCATGGGTGCTAGCATTTGAAACAACTAAATGTGCTGTCATGGCATTTTCTGTGGTACTAATTGCCCAAACATGTATGTGATGAAGGTCTGCCACTCCATTTAAACCTTTTACTGTTTCTTTGACTGCCTCATATCGCACATTTTGAGGCACTCCATCTAATGATAAACGAACGCTGTCCTTGAGCAATTGAAATGTACCTACTAAAATAATCAAACCAATAACGATACTTATCACTGCATCTAACCAAAACTGCTGTGTGAAATATATTGCGATACCTCCGATAACAACACCTAAAGAAACCATTGCATCTGCCAACAAGTGTAGATATGCACCCCTAATATTGATATCCTTATCTTTTTCTTTAAAAAATAAAAAAGCCGAAATACTGTTAACGATGATGCCAACACCTGCAACGATGGCTACCGGAATGCTTTGAATCGGCTGCGGATGATACAATCGACCAATGGCCTCCCAAAACATTATTCCGACAGAAACAAACAAAAATGCTGCATTCACCAAGGTTGCCAATATGGTGCTCTTTTTATATCCGTATGTGAAAAATGTATTGGGCTGTATCGATGCCAATTTAAAGGCGAATAAAGATATCACCAAACTCCCTACATCACTCAAATTATGTCCGGCATCAGAAAGCAGTGATAAAGAATTTGTATAGAAACCTACTCCTATCTCTAAGATAACAAATAACGCATTTAATACAATTCCTATAACAAAACTTTTATTTATGCTAGCATTTATAGGGCGGTGATGGCTATGGTGGTGGTGATGTGACATATCTATTCTTTTCTATTCTTTAACACCATAAAAGGCTGATCAGTGCTTGCGTGTTTTTTTGGTTATCATAACGCCTTAAATACTCCATTCTTTCTTTTTCATGAAGTGAGCTATATTTCATGGGATATACTTGCTTGATCATATCTTTCCATTGTTCATGGGTATTTGCATAGAAAACGGTGCTTAATCCGGTATTTTCTGTTGTATTTGTAATGATAAATTTACCGCTATACAAGGCATTCACCAGTTTTATCTTGGCGCCACACTGTATTTGAAATGGCAAAAGATGTATATGTGCTGTCCTTAAAAGGTGCAACATCTCTTCCTGATTTGGATTCTTCCGCAACTCAACATTGGGATATTGTCCTATTTTCGCTACCAAATGTTTGGAAGGATTCTTTCCGGCGATGATGATTTTATAAGGTTCATTTCCCAAAGTATCCAATAGAAATTCTACGGAAGCCCTATTTTCATTTACAGAAAGATTCCCATGATATAAGAAAAAAGAAGCCTCCTCTTTAGTCGGCAAGATTTCTTTATTGGCATGAAAGCATGGTATATAATGAACTTTCTTACCGTACTTACTTAAATAATAATGTTTATCAGCTTCGGAGATACAGGCAATTATATCAGCAAAACCTAACACGTCCTCAAAAAACGCCAGTCTCTTTGCCTCCCGACGAAAATACCACCGCCGAAACAGATTTTTTTCCAATGCTGCCAAACTGCTGTAATAATCGTGTTCTATATTATGTAACCTTACCAGTTTTTTTCGCTCCCGCAACATTGGATGCGCCAGAAAAAAGCACGTATGTATTCCTTCAAAGATGATTGGATAATCGTCCTTAACTAAATTGCGTAAAAGAGTCTCATCAGAACGGGTAGCTACTATAAAAGGCTTTGCATCTAAAAGTTTTAAAGGATGTAGCTTTCGTGGGTAATAATAGACTTGCTCACACATTTCCGCCAGTCGCTTTGACACTTGTCTACCGTAGATAAAACTATGCAAATGAACCTTAACGCCTGCATTTACTAGGCATGCTATTTTATAGTAAATTTCTATTACGCCACCATAATCGGGTGGTGAGGGAACGTCAAAAGCAATAATATGAACATGCTGCTCTTGCAACATGCTTAATCTTGTCTAAGTGCAAGGATAGCGCCCACCACAAAAAGGGCTGTATATGCCTGCCATGGCTGTCCGGTGGCTACCAACATACATCCACCCAGAATACAGCAACCACCCAAGATAACATTTTTGATGCCCTCGATTGGATTTTTCTTCTTCTGCTCTACTAAATTGCGTTCTAATATCCTGAATCCTTCCATCAATACTGCGGGACTTCTCATAATGACATCGAACAATTCCGGTGCATTCAATAACTGACTTTTTAGCAAATCAACAGGATTGACCTCGTTCAATACCAATCTCCTTATATGTTTTTTGGAGACTTTAGCAATATTCAAATTCGGTAATATGACGTTTCCAACACCTTCAAAAGTAACGATGGCTTTCACCATTAGTACCAATTCCAAAGGAAAATACATCCTATACTTGGCCCCTAAAACTACCGATTCAAAAATGAGCTGCCCTAGAGAAAAGTCTGCAAAATTGGGTGAACGTTGCCATCTATTGGCTACTTGAACAAACTCTTTTCTAAATCCTTCGATATCGCCTCCTTTCCCGGGCTTTGCTACTAACGACAGGTATCTTGCTGATGCCTGTGGATCGCCGGCAACTAAACTGCTGTAATAGTACAACATGTTCTTTCTGGTATCTTCCTCGAAACGTCCGACCATGCCTAAATCGATGAAACCACACTTTACACCTGTATCATCTTTCAAAATGATTAAGTTGCCGGGGTGTAAATCCGCATGGAAAAAACCATCGCTGTACAACATTTGTATGATGGACATAGCACCCAAATCCACGACTTTTTCTTTTTCCTCCTGATTGAGAATGGCAGCGAGCTGCGCATCGGGCTTATACCCTTTAAAAAACTCCATGACGATTACATCAGGTGTACTATAATCGCGATACATTTTTGGGAAAACGACATCAGGATGTTTCGCAAAATTAGCACTGAATAATTCGGCATTTTCCACTTCCAACCTAAAATCCACCTCTCTGTTAGTATAATCGCAGAACTCTGTCATCATGTTCTTAGGTTGCAACTGAGGTATAAAATGTTCCAAAATTCCCCCTAAAGACTTGATGATTTTGCTATCTGTAACGATAATTTCTCTAGTTCCGGGTTTGAGCAGTTTGATGACCACTTCTTCTCCTGACCTTAAAACGGCTTTATGCGCCTGTGCAATGGAAGCAGAACCCAGCGGCTTCTCTCCAATGCTCTTAAAAATTTTATGGTAGGGTTGCTTCCATTGCTCTTCGGCTTTTTCTAAAAAACGCTCATAAGGCAAAGCCGGAAGGGAATCCAGCAGTTTCTTCAGTTCATCTGTGACTTCTTTGGGAAGAATATCTTCCCTCAAACTCATAATTTGCCCCAACTTAATATATGTTGGACCCAACATCTCAAGTCTTCTTCTTAGCTGTACGGCAAAAGGTTGTCTGAGCAACTTCTTATTTAAAAATGGATAGTGCAACCAAAGAAAAATCTTCAGAAAAGTATACCTGAATTTCTTTTTGGCATTCGTTTCCTTTCGGTGCTTCAAAAACGCATAACCACCACCCAATAGCAACCCCGTTAAATGACGAGTGGTAACAATCAACCTTATCCATAAAGGGCTTGGCTTGCGTTCGATATATCTTTCAAATTCTCTTTCCTGTGTAACCGTAGATTCCATTATTATTTATATGAATTCAACGAAAATAGGAATTTTTTTAAAAATCAAGGAGAAAATTTTCTCAGACAAAGTCTCGTACAGCGATATGCACATTGCGTATTGCGACGTTAACTGTGGTCTATTGACTATATGTCTATGGTCCGTTGACCTGTGAACTGTGAACTTTTTTCTACGAATGCACGAATTAAGTTTTTAGGTATGGTCGTCTGTGGACTGTGGTCTGTTGACCAATAACCTGTAACTATTGACTATAATCTGTTGACATTTGACCATTGACCATCATTAAAGATGGTGATGGTGGCTTTGAACCCCTTCCCTTTTTCTGAAGAAAATGTAAGTTCGCAGTTAATCATTTGCGCTAGGTCTTGTATGATATGCAAACCCAGCCCGGACTGCCCACTATTGATTTTATTGTTCGAAAGATTCTTATTAAAAACGTCCATATCTACACCACGCCCATTATCGGTAATGATAAACTGTTGATGGTCTTTATTATATGTCCAAATAATTTCTGGTTTATCTTGTTTACTCACCGCTTTGATAGCGTTGGAGGTTAGGTTTTGCATCATCACCTGTAAGATATTTATGTCTGTTTGTACAAAAATGCCTTCCTCTTCATGGAAATCAAAATGTATGAAAGTTTCATTAACAAAGAATCTCTTTAAATATGCGAAAACATCCGCTACAGTTATCTTTTCGATGGTTGGATTGAAGTGATCTAACTGACTTTTACTCCATGTTAACATGGTTTCCATATTGTCCAGTAAATTTTTAGCCTGATACTTCGTTTTTTGGTTGAGTTGCTGCAAGGTCGTCTCATCTAATGTGTTATCCTCTTTTAAATCCAAGAATGAAATAATATTGGCAATGGGACTTCTCAAATCGTGGCTGATGATACTAAATAGCCTTGTTTTTGTTTCGTTGGATTTTTGTAAGGCGCGGTTAAGGTGTTGTAATTTAATATTGTTTCTTTTTCTTGCTAATGCCTGAAAATACAAGAGAAATCCGATAACCGTGACAAGGAAAAGTCCGATTAACAATCCAATTCTCGTTTTCTTTTGGTTGTCGATTTGGATTTGATTGAGTTGAATTTGTCGATTTTTCTTTTCAATTTCCAATTGACTCTCTTGATTGGCCAATTGATTCTTCACATCTTGCGAATAAACGGAATCGTTGATATAGTAGTAAGTCCTAAAATTTTCCAAGGCATTTTTGTAATCCCCATTTAGCTCCTGAAGTTCTGATAAAATTCCGGAGTAATAGCCGTAATCGATGATATTGTTCTGATTTTTTGCCAATATAATGGCATGGTTGATAAAAGACGCTCCTTTTTCAATGCAAGCTTGCCTTGTTTTGGGAATATTTGGCGAAAGGACACTTAAGCTATCATATAGTTGAAATCGAACAATATCTTTAAAAGTATTGCCAATATTTCCTTCATTGATGATATAATAGCTGTTGCGGGTATCGCCAAAAAAACGCCTACTTTTTAAACTATAATCGAGGTTATTGACATAATCTTGGTCAAAAGTGATGCTCCAATTGGCATAAAGTCCGGCTAGGCGAGCTGAATCTATGGTGGATTGCAAATAGCATTTTTCGGCTTTTTTAAACATGATTTTAGCAGAATCATATTGTTGATTAACGACATGTATATCACCTCTTCTTTTAAAGAAATCTCCTTCAAGCAAAGGTTTTCCTTTCGATAATTGATAGGCTTTTTCAAAATATTGGTAGGCCTTTTCATGGTTTTTATGGTAGAAAAATACGCGCCCAATACCATAATAACACGATATTAACAAACTATCATTCCCCAATTGAACCCCATATTGCGATGCTTTGAGCAAGTAATTCAAGGCTTGGTTATAATTTGCTTCTTCAATATAAAGGGTGCCAATTCTTTGATTTATTATGACTTTGTCTTCTAATTTTTTTACTGTTGGTTCTATTTTAACCAATGAATCGAGTGTATTTGCTTGGATAAAAAACAGCATGGACGAGAAGAATATACACGCCAGAAATCTCATGACAGAAGGTTTTGTATTTGCTGTTTGTACATTCTTCCTACGGGCAAAGCATGTCCTTCTACCAGTATTTCTCCTGATTTAATTGAGCTAACTAAGTGTTTTGGAACGGCATAACTTCGATGAATTCTAATGAAATTTGCGAATGATTTTTCATTAATAAGGTTACCTAAAGTGCCATAAACGGAAAATACTTTTTGCTTTGTCACAATTTTCGTATAATCTTTCAAGGCTTCCATGTATTGTATTTCATGCAACTGTATTTTATGTTGCTCAATGCCGTCTTTAATTAAAATACTTTCACCAAAATGTGTGTCTAACAAGTGTGCTTTTTCTTGAAGTTGCAGGTATTGCCTTATTCTTTCGACACATACCAAAAATCTTTGTTTGGAGAGTGGTTTAGAGATGAAATCCAAAGCGTTTTGCTCAAAACCTTCTAAAGCATACTCCGGATGGCTGGTAATAAAAACGCATACTGGCACTTCCGGTAATTTGCTTCTGAGCGTCAATCCATCCATCTCGCCCATGTCAATATCCAAAAATAGAATATCCGGCTTTTCTTCGAGTATAAAAGTTAATGCCTGTTCTGCTTGCTCAAATTCACCCACAATCGTTAATTCGTGCACAGACTTTACATGCATACGCAAGGTAAGCCGATCGATTTCATTGTCTTCAACGATTACACAACGGTAAGCCATTAGTTGGATTTGGGATAAAAATAGAAAAAAATGTCGTTTGTCGAAAAAAAATGTCGTTTGTCGAATCATCATTTTTTCAAAAATAATAAAGCAACACTTTTGACAAAAAAAGTACATTATGAAGAAGATGACTATGTTACTAAGTATTACGGCACTATTACTTTTTTCGTGCTGCAAAAAGGACGAGAACGGCGGTTCGGAAGAGAATTATTTGAGTTTTAACATCGACGGTGTGTTGTGGGAAGCAGATACTGATATTTTTGGGAGTTATCATTTCAGCGAAGAAATTGGCCCTAAACTCATCAATATTGCGGGTTCAAAAGGTGAAGGATCGGCACAGCAGGCTTTCAATATTAATCTCTACAATACAGATAAAGAAGGTAGCTATACCGTAAATATACCCGACAACACCTCTGCCGGAGCCAATCAGAATGTAGCACAATTAGGAAATTTAACGCCAACAAATTACCTGTGTGGTGGATTAATGCAAGGCAGTCAGTTCACCGTTAATATCACCAAAGTTTCTAAAGATCCCCAAATTGTCGAAGCTACTTTCAGCGGGAAAATGCAATGCGTGGAAGGTAATACGATAACAATTACAGATGGCAAGTTTTCTTATCATGAATAAATGTTTTAAAATGAGACAATGGCTAATTGGGTTATTAATACTTGCGCTGTCCTTCTCATGTAAAAAAGAGGGCGAGGAAAATTTGGCAAATACCCACCCATACAAAGGTACAGTAACAGATTTTTTTCCAATGCTGCCAAACTGCTGTAATAATCGTGTTCTATATTATGTAACCTTACCAGTTTTTTTCGCTCCCGCAACATTGGATGCGCCAGAAAAAAGCACGTATGTATTCCTTCAAAGATGATTGGATAATCGTCCTTAACTAAATTGCGTAAAAGAGTCTCATCAGAACGGGTAGCTACTATAAAAGGCTTTGCATCTAAAAGTTTTAAAGGATGTAGCTTTCGTGGGTAATAATAGACTTGCTCACACATTTCCGCCAGTCGCTTTGACACTTGTCTACCGTAGATAAAACTATGCAAATGAACCTTAACGCCTGCATTTACTAGGCATGCTATTTTATAGTAAATTTCTATTACGCCACCATAATCGGGTGGTGAGGGAACGTCAAAAGCAATAATATGAACATGCTGCTCTTGCAACATGCTTAATCTTGTCTAAGTGCAAGGATAGCGCCCACCACAAAAAGGGCTGTATATGCCTGCCATGGCTGTCCGGTGGCTACCAACATACATCCACCCAGAATACAGCAACCACCCAAGATAACATTTTTGATGCCCTCGATTGGATTTTTCTTCTTCTGCTCTACTAAATTGCGTTCTAATATCCTGAATCCTTCCATCAATACTGCGGGACTTCTCATAATGACATCGAACAATTCCGGTGCATTCAATAACTGACTTTTTAGCAAATCAACAGGATTGACCTCGTTCAATACCAATCTCCTTATATGTTTTTTGGAGACTTTAGCAATATTCAAATTCGGTAATATGACGTTTCCAACACCTTCAAAAGTAACGATGGCTTTCACCATTAGTACCAATTCCAAAGGAAAATACATCCTATACTTGGCCCCTAAAACTACCGATTCAAAAATGAGCTGCCCTAGAGAAAAGTCTGCAAAATTGGGTGAACGTTGCCATCTATTGGCTACTTGAACAAACTCTTTTCTAAATCCTTCGATATCGCCTCCTTTCCCGGGCTTTGCTACTAACGACAGGTATCTTGCTGATGCCTGTGGATCGCCGGCAACTAAACTGCTGTAATAGTACAACATGTTCTTTCTGGTATCTTCCTCGAAACGTCCGACCATGCCTAAATCGATGAAACCACACTTTACACCTGTATCATCTTTCAAAATGATTAAGTTGCCGGGGTGTAAATCCGCATGGAAAAAACCATCGCTGTACAACATTTGTATGATGGACATAGCACCCAAATCCACGACTTTTTCTTTTTCCTCCTGATTGAGAATGGCAGCGAGCTGCGCATCGGGCTTATACCCTTTAAAAAACTCCATGACGATTACATCAGGTGTACTATAATCGCGATACATTTTTGGGAAAACGACATCAGGATGTTTCGCAAAATTAGCACTGAATAATTCGGCATTTTCCACTTCCAACCTAAAATCCACCTCTCTGTTAGTATAATCGCAGAACTCTGTCATCATGTTCTTAGGTTGCAACTGAGGTATAAAATGTTCCAAAATTCCCCCTAAAGACTTGATGATTTTGCTATCTGTAACGATAATTTCTCTAGTTCCGGGTTTGAGCAGTTTGATGACCACTTCTTCTCCTGACCTTAAAACGGCTTTATGCGCCTGTGCAATGGAAGCAGAACCCAGCGGCTTCTCTCCAATGCTCTTAAAAATTTTATGGTAGGGTTGCTTCCATTGCTCTTCGGCTTTTTCTAAAAAACGCTCATAAGGCAAAGCCGGAAGGGAATCCAGCAGTTTCTTCAGTTCATCTGTGACTTCTTTGGGAAGAATATCTTCCCTCAAACTCATAATTTGCCCCAACTTAATATATGTTGGACCCAACATCTCAAGTCTTCTTCTTAGCTGTACGGCAAAAGGTTGTCTGAGCAACTTCTTATTTAAAAATGGATAGTGCAACCAAAGAAAAATCTTCAGAAAAGTATACCTGAATTTCTTTTTGGCATTCGTTTCCTTTCGGTGCTTCAAAAACGCATAACCACCACCCAATAGCAACCCCGTTAAATGACGAGTGGTAACAATCAACCTTATCCATAAAGGGCTTGGCTTGCGTTCGATATATCTTTCAAATTCTCTTTCCTGTGTAACCGTAGATTCCATTATTATTTATATGAATTCAACGAAAATAGGAATTTTTTTAAAAATCAAGGAGAAAATTTTCTCAGACAAAGTCTCGTACAGCGATATGCACATTGCGTATTGCGACGTTAACTGTGGTCTATTGACTATATGTCTATGGTCCGTTGACCTGTGAACTGTGAACTTTTTTCTACGAATGCACGAATTAAGTTTTTAGGTATGGTCGTCTGTGGACTGTGGTCTGTTGACCAATAACCTGTAACTATTGACTATAATCTGTTGACATTTGACCATTGACCATCATTAAAGATGGTGATGGTGGCTTTGAACCCCTTCCCTTTTTCTGAAGAAAATGTAAGTTCGCAGTTAATCATTTGCGCTAGGTCTTGTATGATATGCAAACCCAGCCCGGACTGCCCACTATTGATTTTATTGTTCGAAAGATTCTTATTAAAAACGTCCATATCTACACCACGCCCATTATCGGTAATGATAAACTGTTGATGGTCTTTATTATATGTCCAAATAATTTCTGGTTTATCTTGTTTACTCACCGCTTTGATAGCGTTGGAGGTTAGGTTTTGCATCATCACCTGTAAGATATTTATGTCTGTTTGTACAAAAATGCCTTCCTCTTCATGGAAATCAAAATGTATGAAAGTTTCATTAACAAAGAATCTCTTTAAATATGCGAAAACATCCGCTACAGTTATCTTTTCGATGGTTGGATTGAAGTGATCTAACTGACTTTTACTCCATGTTAACATGGTTTCCATATTGTCCAGTAAATTTTTAGCCTGATACTTCGTTTTTTGGTTGAGTTGCTGCAAGGTCGTCTCATCTAATGTGTTATCCTCTTTTAAATCCAAGAATGAAATAATATTGGCAATGGGACTTCTCAAATCGTGGCTGATGATACTAAATAGCCTTGTTTTTGTTTCGTTGGATTTTTGTAAGGCGCGGTTAAGGTGTTGTAATTTAATATTGTTTCTTTTTCTTGCTAATGCCTGAAAATACAAGAGAAATCCGATAACCGTGACAAGGAAAAGTCCGATTAACAATCCAATTCTCGTTTTCTTTTGGTTGTCGATTTGGATTTGATTGAGTTGAATTTGTCGATTTTTCTTTTCAATTTCCAATTGACTCTCTTGATTGGCCAATTGATTCTTCACATCTTGCGAATAAACGGAATCGTTGATATAGTAGTAAGTCCTAAAATTTTCCAAGGCATTTTTGTAATCCCCATTTAGCTCCTGAAGTTCTGATAAAATTCCGGAGTAATAGCCGTAATCGATGATATTGTTCTGATTTTTTGCCAATATAATGGCATGGTTGATAAAAGACGCTCCTTTTTCAATGCAAGCTTGCCTTGTTTTGGGAATATTTGGCGAAAGGACACTTAAGCTATCATATAGTTGAAATCGAACAATATCTTTAAAAGTATTGCCAATATTTCCTTCATTGATGATATAATAGCTGTTGCGGGTATCGCCAAAAAAACGCCTACTTTTTAAACTATAATCGAGGTTATTGACATAATCTTGGTCAAAAGTGATGCTCCAATTGGCATAAAGTCCGGCTAGGCGAGCTGAATCTATGGTGGATTGCAAATAGCATTTTTCGGCTTTTTTAAACATGATTTTAGCAGAATCATATTGTTGATTAACGACATGTATATCACCTCTTCTTTTAAAGAAATCTCCTTCAAGCAAAGGTTTTCCTTTCGATAATTGATAGGCTTTTTCAAAATATTGGTAGGCCTTTTCATGGTTTTTATGGTAGAAAAATACGCGCCCAATACCATAATAACACGATATTAACAAACTATCATTCCCCAATTGAACCCCATATTGCGATGCTTTGAGCAAGTAATTCAAGGCTTGGTTATAATTTGCTTCTTCAATATAAAGGGTGCCAATTCTTTGATTTATTATGACTTTGTCTTCTAATTTTTTTACTGTTGGTTCTATTTTAACCAATGAATCGAGTGTATTTGCTTGGATAAAAAACAGCATGGACGAGAAGAATATACACGCCAGAAATCTCATGACAGAAGGTTTTGTATTTGCTGTTTGTACATTCTTCCTACGGGCAAAGCATGTCCTTCTACCAGTATTTCTCCTGATTTAATTGAGCTAACTAAGTGTTTTGGAACGGCATAACTTCGATGAATTCTAATGAAATTTGCGAATGATTTTTCATTAATAAGGTTACCTAAAGTGCCATAAACGGAAAATACTTTTTGCTTTGTCACAATTTTCGTATAATCTTTCAAGGCTTCCATGTATTGTATTTCATGCAACTGTATTTTATGTTGCTCAATGCCGTCTTTAATTAAAATACTTTCACCAAAATGTGTGTCTAACAAGTGTGCTTTTTCTTGAAGTTGCAGGTATTGCCTTATTCTTTCGACACATACCAAAAATCTTTGTTTGGAGAGTGGTTTAGAGATGAAATCCAAAGCGTTTTGCTCAAAACCTTCTAAAGCATACTCCGGATGGCTGGTAATAAAAACGCATACTGGCACTTCCGGTAATTTGCTTCTGAGCGTCAATCCATCCATCTCGCCCATGTCAATATCCAAAAATAGAATATCCGGCTTTTCTTCGAGTATAAAAGTTAATGCCTGTTCTGCTTGCTCAAATTCACCCACAATCGTTAATTCGTGCACAGACTTTACATGCATACGCAAGGTAAGCCGATCGATTTCATTGTCTTCAACGATTACACAACGGTAAGCCATTAGTTGGATTTGGGATAAAAATAGAAAAAAATGTCGTTTGTCGAAAAAAAATGTCGTTTGTCGAATCATCATTTTTTCAAAAATAATAAAGCAACACTTTTGACAAAAAAAGTACATTATGAAGAAGATGACTATGTTACTAAGTATTACGGCACTATTACTTTTTTCGTGCTGCAAAAAGGACGAGAACGGCGGTTCGGAAGAGAATTATTTGAGTTTTAACATCGACGGTGTGTTGTGGGAAGCAGATACTGATATTTTTGGGAGTTATCATTTCAGCGAAGAAATTGGCCCTAAACTCATCAATATTGCGGGTTCAAAAGGTGAAGGATCGGCACAGCAGGCTTTCAATATTAATCTCTACAATACAGATAAAGAAGGTAGCTATACCGTAAATATACCCGACAACACCTCTGCCGGAGCCAATCAGAATGTAGCACAATTAGGAAATTTAACGCCAACAAATTACCTGTGTGGTGGATTAATGCAAGGCAGTCAGTTCACCGTTAATATCACCAAAGTTTCTAAAGATCCCCAAATTGTCGAAGCTACTTTCAGCGGGAAAATGCAATGCGTGGAAGGTAATACGATAACAATTACAGATGGCAAGTTTTCTTATCATGAATAAATGTTTTAAAATGAGACAATGGCTAATTGGGTTATTAATACTTGCGCTGTCCTTCTCATGTAAAAAAGAGGGCGAGGAAAATTTGGCAAATACCCACCCATACAAAGGTACAGTAAGAATTTATGAGACTAAAAGAAATTTAAGCCTCAAATATTATGATAACGGCACTTCTGCGGGGTTATATTTTTCTTTAGGCTCGGAAGAATTGTTAGAATTCATGCCCGGAGCTAAAGCTAACCAATACTATATAAGGCCAAAAGACCATCCGGAATGGTGTTTAGATTATAGTACAAAAAATGATATATCCATTAAACTATATCCTTATTTAGGTAATGATGCGCAACTATTTAATATTATAGAAAAAGGAGATGGTAATATATTCATACAATGTGTTGCAGATACCTCGCTATACTTACTCAATAATTCTGATAATTTGTCGATTGGCCCAAGTAGTTATTTAAGACCACGCAATTCATACCTCGCTACTTACCCCGGAACTTTGGACTACTGGAAAATAGAACAGTTGTAATTTTATAATAAATCAACCAAAATGTAATGTCCATAAGTTAAACCGCTCTTGAAAATAGTGCATTTATACAAATAGATCAAACTTTAAAAATAATATACAGATGAAAAAGATTTTAAATTTAATCTCCATTATTGTCCTGCTTTTTTTTGCTAGTTGCAAAAAGGACGATGCTATCTTAAAAGACAATACACCCGTTCAAAATTTCCCTTCCATAGTAATGGGTAACCAATCCGCTGCCAGTTTCAATTGTTTCCTCACTTTTGATTCTTGCAAGGTCAAACCATTAGCTGAAGCTTTTACAGACCAATCCATTGTTGATTTAATCTTCCTCCATAATAATCCTGATAATTTAGCGATGTTGGTTTCTCCTGCTTCCATTGCAAGTGCGGTAACCATTCCTCCGGATATTTATACTTTTGCTACTATGGGTGTCACGCATTGGACAAATAAAAACAGTATTCAAATCGGTGTCACAGATATTTCTTTAGGCGATTTTAACAACATCGCAACAAATGGCGATTTGCATCAAGCTTATGAGAATGATCCACATGTTACGATTGGATGGGAAATTGATATTCAAGCCAATAAAGTTTATAAGTTCACTTCCAACAGAACCGGAAAAAGGGGTTTGATAAAAGTACACTCAATCACCGGAAATTATAACACGCCGGGACAAATCAATATCGATATTAAGCTTATTAACTAGAAATAAAATCAACAAATATGAAATCAATGCTTGCTTATGCTTCCCTGATGATGATACTTTCTGTAGGATGCAAAAAAGATAGTATAGAAACAAGTATCCAAAATTCCATCACCAATAGGACGTGGAAGTCAACCGGATTTAAGTTGGCTGGAGTCGAACAACCCAGTTGGTGTTGGAAAAACAGTTTGTTCAATTTTTATGAAGACGGAAAAGTATTTATTACAGAAGGCGACAATGGTGGTGCCTGTTTTGGTACTGTCATCGGTAGAATTAAACAATATAATTACAGTATTTCTTCCGATAAAAAACAGTTAATCATCCAATACAATATAGGGATACCCGATGAGGTGGATACCTTCTTCATACAATCAGTATCGGAAGGAAAACTAAACCTACAACGAATCGTCAACAAAACTACCATGCCGCCCGGTGAATCTTGGGAGGATGAATTTTCTTTAATGCCTTAAAAATTATGACAATGAAAATTAAATATTTCTTTCTTTCTATCATCTTACTTGCTGCATGCAAAAAAGATACTGCGCCCATTGTTAATACGAGTGAAGTAACGAATCGCACAATTCTATATGATGTAAACAATCCTTTTGAAAGCAATGATGATGATTACTGTTTTATGCTCTTAGGTGCTGACAACTCGGCACAGAAAAAATATTTCAAAGCAAAAATGATAGATGTAGTTCGTGATTCTATGGAAATAATTTCTGGTCCCTACACACTTGATAGTTTAATAGATTTGAGTACTTTTCCGAGTTTTATTAAATCTGCTAACTCGGGACTATACTTAACAGATTTTGTATTTGCAGATAGCGTTCGCATTCGTCAAACAGGCTCTAACGCCAATGGTAAAAGAATATTTACGCTAGAAAAATGGAACTCAGGAGAAACTAATTTTGTAAAAGATTTTGCTAAAGGCAAACAAGTAGAAGGATCTACACTCAACTTTTTCAAAATTCCTACCAGCTCAGGTGGATACACCGGATATCAAGTGCACTTTTTCTTCAAACTAGGGAAATGTATAGTACATCAAAAAATCACATCGACATCTTCCTCTACAAACTACGACCGAAGCATAGAAAATATTTCTACGGTCGTTGGTGCTTCTTACGATTGGCAAAATGTAGATAATTATTTTCAAGTATTTGGCGCTTCCGGCACCACGCAACATTATTTCATCGATTATAAAAACTGGAGATATTTTAGAATTAAAGAATTCAAAACTTCCGTTCCAGGAACGCCGGGTGGGCAATATGCTATTGAATATGGCGATTATAAGAGTTTAGACAAATTGTTAAAATGGCCTACAGATTGGAAGCAATAAGCGAATGTCTTTAGTACAGCGATGTGCGTATTGCGTATTGCGACAACTTTGGGAAACTTTGTGTATGCTTAGAGGACTTTGTGATATTCCTTAACCACAAAGTACGCCAAGATTTTTCACAAAGTACACCAAGATTCCCACGTCTCCACATTTCCAAATATCTGTGAACTGTGAACTGACCACTGTGAACTTTTTAGTACAGCGATATTCGTATTGCGTACTGCGACATCTTCAAATTTTCAAATCCTCACATTTCCTAATGTCTGTGAACTGTGAACTGACCACTGTGAACCTTTTTAGTACAGCGATATTCGTATTGCGTACTGCGACATTGGTTAAGTTTTATTGTCACTTGTAGCAAGAGCTACATATTCAAATTTTCAAATCCTCACATTTCCTAATGTCTGTGAACTGTGAACTGACCACTGTGAACCTTTTTAGTACAGCGACATTCGTATTGCGTACTGCGACAACTTTGGGAAACTTTGTGTATGCTTATAGGACTTTGTGATATTCCTTAACCACAAAGTACGCCAAGATTTTTCAAAAAGTACATCAATTATTAGTGCAATTAATTATTGTCTGTCGTCTATTGACCGTCGTCCGTTAACAGTCTGTGGTCTCATAAACAAAATCACTACCTAATTTTGTTATGGCTTTCCCAAATATTAAGTATTCCTTAAAATTAATTTTGGTGAACATTTTAGTAGCAAAAATGTTGTTTTCATTGTACCTTTGTCCTTATTTAGATTTTGTATAAATAATAATGAGCAACGAAAATGAACTTTTAGAGGAAATCACCTCTTCGGAATATAAATACGGCTTTGTCACCGACATCGAGAACGAATCTGCACCTAAAGGTTTGACGGAAGATACTATACGTTTTATTTCTGCAAAAAAGGAAGAACCAGAGTGGATGTTGGAATGGCGACTAAAAGCATTCAAACAATGGCAAAAGATGACAGAACCCAAATGGCCCAATGTTCACTACCCAGCTATTGATTTTCAAGACATTATATATTACTCTGCACCCAAGCAAAAAATTGCTTTAGACAGTTTGGACGATTTGGATCCTGAAATCCGCAAGACCTTTGAGAAACTTGGCATTTCCCTGAAAGAGCAGGAAAGGCTGGCAGGTGTGAAAGGTTCTGAGCAAATGGCAGTAGACGTGGTCATGGACAGCGTTTCTGTGAAAACAACTTTTCAGGAAGCCCTGAAGGAAAAAGGCATCATCTTTTGTGCTATCAGCGAAGCCATCCGCGAGTATCCTGATTTAGTGAGGCAATATATAGGTTCCGTTGTTCCGGTAAATGATAATTATTATGCCGCTTTAAACAGTGCCGTTTTTAGCGATGGTTCATTTTGCTATATTCCAAAAGGTGTTCGTTGTCCGATGGAATTGAGTACTTATTTTAGGATAAATGCCGCCGGAACAGGACAGTTTGAAAGGACATTGCTCATCGCAGATGAGTCTAGTTATGTCAGCTACTTAGAAGGATGTACCGCACCCGTGAGAGATGAAAATCAACTCCATGCTGCCGTAGTAGAACTCATTGCCTTAGACAACGCCGAAATCAAATACTCTACTGTTCAAAACTGGTATCCCGGAGATAAAGACGGTAAAGGAGGGATTTATAATTTCGTCACCAAAAGAGGTATTTGCAAAGGCAAAAATGCAAAAATATCTTGGACACAAGTAGAAACAGGTTCTGCCATCACATGGAAATACCCAAGTTGTATCTTGGCAGGTGAAAATTCTATCGGGGAGTTCTACTCTGTTGCCGTTACCAATAACGCCCAACAAGCGGATACGGGAACAAAAATGATACATATCGGCAATAATACCAAAAGCAGGATTGTCTCCAAAGGAATCTCTGCCGGAAAAAGCCAAAACAGCTACCGTGGATTAGTGCGTGTGTATAAAAAGGCACAAAATGCCCGCAATTTCTCGCAATGCGATTCGCTATTGATGGGCGATACTTGTGGAGCACATACTTTTCCCTATTTGGAGGTGCACAATAAATCTGCCGTAGTAGAACATGAAGCAACGACTTCAAAAATTGGAGAAGATATTTTGTTTTACTTCCAACAGCGCGGTATCAACGAAGAAGAAGCCGTAGCAATGATTGTCAACGGCTATTGCAAAGAAGTATTGAATAAGTTGCCGATGGAGTTTGCTGTTGAAGCACAAAAATTATTAGCCATTAGTTTAGAAGGAAGTGTTGGATAAAATTAGAAGTTAGAAATTAGAAAATATGTTGAAGATTAAGGATTTAAGGGTTTCTGTAGAAGGAAAAGTCATTTTGGACGGATTTTGCATGGAAGTTAATCCGGGAGAAGTACACGCTATCATGGGACCTAACGGTACCGGGAAAAGTACTTTGGCGAATATTTTGGCAGGAAAGGAAGGCTATGATATTGAATCCGGCACGATAGCATACAATGGGAAGGATCTACTAGCATTAGAACCTCATGAAAGGGCTTTGGAAGGTATCTTTTTGGCGTTTCAATATCCGGTAGAGATTCCGGGTGTGAGCAACGCCAATTTTTTGAAGGCTGCCATCAATGAACAAAGGAAATACAAGGGTATGGAACCGATTGCTCCGAACGATTTCTTGAAGTTGATGCGTGAAAAAATGGCTTATGTGGAAATGAAAAACGACTTCATCTCCCGCTCCGTTAATGAGGGATTTTCCGGTGGCGAAAAAAAGAGAAATGAGATCTTCCAAATGGCGATGCTCAACCCACAACTGGCCATCTTGGATGAAACAGACTCCGGGCTGGATATTGATGCGTTAAGAATTGTTTCCGAAGGTGTTAACAAACTGAGAAGTCAAGACAATGCCTTCATCGTAATCACCCACTACCAACGCTTGTTAAACTATATTGTCCCTGACTTCGTTCATGTGCTGTATGGTGGAAAAATTGTGAAGACAGGCGGTAAAGAATTGTCTTTGGCATTGGAAGAGAAAGGATATGATTGGATTAAAAATGAAATGGAGGCACTGGTATAAAATGGAAACCACAATTGAACAACGACTTTCAGAACAGTTTAAACAACAATCAACTGCATGGAACGGTCATAGCCACTTACCCATTTATCAGTTGAAGAAACGTGCCTTCGAAACATTTTTGCAAAAAGGTCTCCCCGATAGTAGAGACGAAGCGTGGAAATATACCTATTTAAAAAAGTATCTTCAAGAAGAAACTGAAAATTTAAATAAAAACACATATATTTTTGATTTAGAATTATTTAAATCAAATTATTTAAATAAAAAAGACAAGTATTTCTATTGGGTACTTATAGATGGTAAACTCGATGTGTCATTGTCTGATTGTTCACCCATCAATGGACTGGAATTCAATACATTACATTCAGAATCCGCTGCGCAAAATATTGAACTTCCAGAAAATGCTTTAGAACTCATTGCTTTCAGTTTAGCCAAAGAACATTTAACGCTTCATATAGATAAAATTTTTGATTCAAATAAATCAATTCAAATAATTGATATTCAAACAAATAAATCAAGTGAATTAAATAATTCATTTATTAATATTTTAATCAATAGCGAGGCGATTTGTAATATTATTTATCGTCCTATAACAACAAATGAATATGAATCTAAACTTAATTCATTTATAAATATTGAATTGAAAAATAATTCAATATGCAATTTCACTTCAATACAAAATGTAAATAATAAATCATATTTAATTGAAAATAAATTAATTAAACAATCAAAAGGAAGTATATTTACAAATAACCAAATAGCACTTTCCGGAGGCTTATTGAGAAATAACCTATATGCAGTACATGTAGAACAGCATTGCGAGACAAATTTGTACGGACTAACCTGTATTGCGCATCAAGACCATGTTGACCACAATACTGTTGTAGACCACGCACAACCCAATTGCGTTAGCAATGAATTATACAAAGGCATATACGACGAAAAATCTACCGGAATATTTAATGGGAAAATTATTGTCAGAAAAGATGCCCAAAAAACAAATGCATTTCAATCTTCCAAAAATATCCTCGTTTCAGATGAAGCAACGGTAAACGCCCGCCCACAATTAGAAATATTTGCTGACGATGTCAAATGCAGTCATGGATGTACTTCCGCCCAAATTGACGAAAAGGAACTATTTTACTTACAAAGTCGTGGCATCTCCCCTACGCTAGGAAAATCAATGTTAATGTACGCCTTTGCAGAAGATGCACTTCAAGGCATTAAGAACAGCGATTTGAAAGCCGAAATTGAACAAACTATAGCATCTAAACTCGGACTGGAATGGTAAACACCAATATAAATATGGTTCCAACAACATTTGATATCACTGCCATTCGGGAGCAGTTTCCGATTTTAAAAACCACCATTCATGGTAAGCCGATCGTTTATCTCGACAATGCAGCCTCCACGCAAAAACCGCTCCGTGTTATGGAGGCAACGACAAAATACTATAGTGAACAGTATGCTAATATCCATAGAGGAGTGCATACTTTGAGTCAAATAGGTACTGAATTATACGAAAATACCCGTTTACATGCACAACAATTTCTGCATGCCCGAAGCGAAAAAGAAATCATTTTCACCAAAGGTACTACCCATGGCATCAACCTAATTGCATATTCTTATGCTTACCAATATTTGAAGAGTGGTGACGAAATTATTCTCTCCGAAATGGAACACCATTCCAATATCGTTCCATGGCAAATTTTACAGGCACGACATGGGTTTGACATCAAGGTGATACCATTACAAGATAATGGCACTATAGAAATAGAAGATTTTGCAAGTCTCTTGACAGAAAAAACGAAATTAGTTTCCATAAGTTATATTTCTAATGCGCTTGGTACCGTCAATCCAATTCGTGAAATCATACAACTGGCACACGAAAATGGCACACATGTTTTGGTGGATGCAGCGCAGGCTGTACATCATATTCCGATAGATGTGCAAGCACTTGACGTTGATTTTTTAGTATGTTCCGGGCATAAAATGTATGGCCCAACCGGCACGGGTATTCTTTATGGAAAAGAATCTCTATTGGAAGCATTACCCCCGTTTGAAGGCGGTGGAGATATGATCAAACAGGTGAGTTTCAAGAAAACAACTTTCAATGATCTTCCGTTTAAATTTGAGGCCGGCACACCCAATATTGCAGGAATCGTTGCATTAGATGAAGCCTTCAAATTTTTAGATGCTGTTGGTTTTGAGCAACTCGTGCAACATGATCAAGAAATCTTATCCTATGCCACCGAAAAACTGTTGAGCATCGACGGCATGCGAATCATAGGAACAGCCCCTGAAAAAGTGGGTGTTGTATCATTTCTATTAGGCAATCTTCACCCTTATGATGTTGGTGTTATCTTGGACAACCTAGGCATAGCCATACGTACTGGACACCATTGCACACAACCTATTATGGATAGGTTCGGCATCCCCGGCACTTGTCGTGCATCCTTCGGGATTTATACCACCAAAGAAGAAATCGACAGCCTTTACAATGGGTTATTAAGAGCAAAAAAAATGTTGAGTTAATGGAAACCATCGATAAAATCCAACAAGACATCATCGAAGACTTCAGCATGTATGAAGATTGGGCAGATAAGTATGAGTATATTATAGAAATGGGCAAAACGCTTGCGCCATTGGAAGAAAAATATAAAACAGAAGACTATAGAATACATGGCTGCCAGTCACAAGTATGGTTACATGCCGATTTTGATGGTAAAAACATACATTTCCATGCAGATAGCGATGCATTTATCACTAAAGGTCTTATTGCACTTTTGGTAAAAGTACTATCAGGACATGCTCCTAAAGCGATTATCGATATCGACTTATACTTTTTAAGTGAGATAGGACTGAAAGAACACCTCTCTCCAACACGTGCCAATGGATTAGCTTCTATGGTAAAACAGATGAAAACGTATGCCTTGGCATATCAAACAAAACAAGTGAGTTAAGATGGAAAAGTCATTTGTAGAAATTAAAGATGAAATCATAACGGCGTTGCAGACCATCTACGACCCGGAAATTCCGGTTAATATTTATGAACTGGGGCTAATCTATGAAGTAAATGTAGATCCTGCCAACAACGTGCATGTTTTGATGACGCTTACTTCGCCCTCCTGCCCTGCTGCTGGAAGCCTGCCTGGAGAAGTGGAAGTGAAGGCAAAGAGTGTGGAAGGCGTAAAAAATGTCGAAGTAGAAATCACTTTCGACCCACCATGGAGCGATGAGCTGATGTCTGAAGCAGCAAAACTAGAATTAGGTTTTTTATAAACGTTTACTATCATTTAAAATTTATCATTCAACATTAAAAATTAATAATATGTATCCGATTCAATTAACACAACCGATGGCATTAGAGCTGGAACAAGTGGGATTCAAGTCCTTAAAAACAGCAGAAGAAGTAGAGGAAGTACTTTCACAGCAAGAAGGAACGACTTTAGTTGTTGTGAATTCTGTGTGTGGCTGCGCCGCCGCCAATGCGCGTCCTGCTGCCATTACTGCCATTAAAAACGAGTTTAAACCTGATAATTTAGTGACCGTATTTGCCGGAGTTGATAGTGAGGCTGTACAAAAAGCCAGGAGTTACTTTGTGCCATACCCACCATCATCACCCTCCATGGCATTATTTAAAAACGGAGAACTCGTGCATTTCATTGAGAGACATCAAATTGAAGGTCGTCCGGCACAGTTGATTGCCAATAACCTCATCGCCGCTTTCAACGAATTTTGTTCGTAACATCATGAAAAGCAATGCTTGATTTGAACATCAGCGATATTCAAATAAGAGGCGTCATGATGGGGCATGCCGACGGTATTTATGCTTTATCTGCGGACAAGGAGGGGAATTTATTCTCCGGTAGTGCCGATAAATTTGTCGCACAATGGGATTTGAATACCTTTACTTTTACAAATCCGTTGGCAAAAACCGAAGGAAGCATCTATGCCATTTCCCTGTTAAGTGGGCATCGCATGGTCATTGGCGCCAATGATGGTTTCATTTATGTATTGGATTACAAACAGAAAAAGGTTATCCGAAGCTTCAAGTTTCATACTAAACCCGTTTTTGATATCATTCAAGACAACAGTAAGTCGTTGGTTTTTGTAGCGGGGGGTGATGGCTCCTTTTCAGTTTGGGACACCAAAACATGGAAGGTGAAACACGCCTTCAATCTTTCCGATAAAAGCATTCGTTGTCTTGCATTAATACCTGATAAAAATTGGATGGCCACAGGATTAAGCGACCACACCATCCGTATTTTCGACCTGAATAATTTCAGAGAAATACAGGTATTGGAAGGTCATGATAATTCTGTCTTTTCGCTCTGTTATCACCATGGAAATTTGTATTCCGGCGGCAGAGATGCTTATCTCAATCAATGGAAACTGGAGGGCGATGCTTTTGTACGCACCTTACACGTTCCGGCGCATAATTATACGATTAACCATATTTTGGCGCATCCGCAACTGCCCTTATTGGCTACGGCATCCAGAGATAAAACCATCAAAATCTGGCATGCAGAGACATTGGAGTTGCTAAAGGTATTGAATAAAGAAAAATTTGAAGCTGCCCACAGTCATTCTGTAAATAAATTGCTGTGGAAGGATGAACATACGCTTATTTCTTGTGGTGATGACAGGAAGTTAATTGTTTGGAACGTTCAAATACAATAAAAAAGGCGGCATTGCCGCCTTTTTTATTACACCTTTTTATAACCGTTATGGAAAAAGATGATTCCATATTTGTTTAACGGCTTCGCCTGCTGAGGCACCTAAACCTCCGCCTAATGCACCTATCACTACTCCACCACCTGTAACAGCTGCAGTAATAGCACCTCCAACTGCTCCCGCTAAGTCAGCACCGGCAGTTTTTTTCCAGTTAAACCATCTGCCATTCTCATAGATATCATGGAACCAATTGCGGTCATTATACCAATATTTCAATGAATTTGAATAAATACTATAACTGGCCTTTAGTGCTTGCTTTTCCTTTTTACTTAAAACGGTTAAACCAATTTTATAGGAATCTCTAGTCAACTTAATAATCGTTCTATAATCTTCATTATTTTCAAGAATATCATACCAACTCAACACAATCTTCTTAAACTCTGGACTTGCTTGCAGCGCTTCCACTTGTTTTCTGTAATCTACAATTTCATACGGATTGGTGTAGTGTTCTTCAAAATATTTTTCCAACAATGCCTCATCCACTTCTTGTCCTGAAGCCACCATAAATGCCTTTAGGTCAGAAATAACTAACTTCTTAATTTCTTCAAATAATGCCGGGTCTCCTCCCCTTTGTGCATAATGATAGGTCTTTTTAATTTCCGCGATTCTGTTTTCATAGATAAAATCTAGCCCTTCATTGTGTAAGGTTCCAATTCTGGCAATTTGCGCATCATTCTCTTCATTTGGAGTGATGGAAACATCTTTCTGACAAGACCACATCAGCAACACTCCCAACATAACCGTGAATAATTTTTGTACTCTTTTCATAAAATAAGTTTTTATTTGCCTTGTTCTTTTTACGATATGTACGGGTTTACAAGGACTTGTTTTCCCGATATTATTCAAAAATATAATATTATGTAATATGTTGTATGTCTATACACAACATATCACTATTTTTGGTTATGCGATATTTTACAAAAAAAAAGTGTTAGACTTTGTGACGAAAGGAAATTATACAAAATAGCTATGGGGCACGGAATTTTTCTCCCGCAAACGTAGTAAAAACTACGTTGAGAACAGAGAAATGATTACAGAAATAGATATGAAGTAGAATTTTCTTGCAGTAAATTTCAAATGCTTTTTATGGGTTTAAGACTATTTCAAAACAATTTCATAATTTTACCACTATGAGATTAATACTACTTAACTGTCTACTGCTATTTACCTTTCCTATTCTTGCAGGAGAAATGGGATTTGCCAAATACAAAACTAGTTGTCCCTATCCGCAACATGAAATTGGAATGAGGATTACTAAAAGATGAAAATGCCAATAGTGCCATGTCCTTTGTTCCGGACGTTGCTTATCAATTTTCACCTTTGTGCATGCGGATTGGTAGAAAAGTCGGCTTGGTTATTGAATTAGGGTTTGGAACTACAGGAATCGCTTCCGGTGGTTTTTCGTATCGCCCATATGGAAACAGGAAAGATTGGTGGTAGAAATCAATTTTAAATTATTAATTTTGGATGTTATATGTATACACTAATATAATATCCATGGGAAACATACCTCACAAATGCGGGGTCGCATGCATGCTTGCTTTAATTATCATCTTTTCATGTAAAAAGAGTACCGAAGCGAATAAGAGCGTTGAAGATGCAACTCAGGTAAAGGAAGAATCTGTAGCAATGAATACAAATGCCGCCCTACAGTTTATCAATGATTATGTTGATTTCTGCAATCTTCAGCTTCAAAAAGATAATACTCTTAGTGCTGAAGAATGGGTATACAAAAATGATTTAATAACGCCAGATTTTAAGTCATCATATCTCTCTCTCATTAAAAGTGCAGACACCGAATACCTGGATGCTGATTCAATACTCGATGCACAGGATTATCCTGAAAAAGGATTTGAGTTGTCCGAAATAAAAGATGATGGCTTTCTAATCGTTCAAGGGAAGGAGTGGAAAGAATTCCAAGTCGTCATGAAGCTTAAACAAGTAGACAATAAGTGGTTGGTAGATGCTTGTGGAACCATAAATATCCCAAACAGCTTAAGGTTGTCAAAATAAGAATTGGGCATTAGTAAAACAATATGTTCATACGCAACAGACTAAGAACCTTAAAAATGACGGATTTACTTCACACGACTTTCTTTAACGAGTACCATTAAAAAAAGGTAGAAATATATCATGATTTCACTACATTCTAATTATCTTTGAATAAATAATATTACATTTTAAAACATTGCATATGAAAAAGTCAATCTATCTAATGCTCTTTGTATGTTTAATGCTTGCATGCAAAAAGGAATCTACTACAACGGAAACGCCTACCATTTTAACATCTATTACCTATACCCACCCAACGAATGCTGCTCAGAACAAAGTATTCCGAATTTACCGCAATACAAATAAACTAATTGATAGTGTCGTTCTTACAGGAGCAGACGCTGGTGCTTATAAACGGTTGGTTTTTTACCATACTGGAGAAAGGCTAGATAGTGTTTTGCAGTATAATGCCAGTAATATTTTAAGTTTCAGTTCAAAAGCAACATGGTCTGGAAATAATTTAACAGCCTTTTGGACGCTCACCTATTTGTATGACAGTGAAAATAGAATAATTAAAAAGACATATACCGATGGTGCATACTTTAGTGTAACCCATTCTGCTGACTCTAGCGTTTACCAATATGATGAAGCAGGTGCCAATCCGGCATATGTTAGCTATGTACAGTATTATAACAAATCAGTAAAGAATCCCTTTAGGATATATAAGTACGAAAATGCTTATGCCATGAATAATTTCGTTTTTAATGGTATCTCATCAGATTTTAATGGAATGTATCCCTATGCATACGGCAATTTTAACGAATATAACCAATCAGGTGCTCTAATTTATTCGGGTACATACAATTACTCGGGCAACTTCAATGGGTATCCAACCACGGCTGCGTATGTATTTAATGGGAATACTGCTTATACGCTTACCTTTGCATATGAGTAATAAACCTCTTTGATGCAAATATTGGGTAGATAGAAATAGTAACATTAACATACTTTTTTTGTACTAAAAAATAAGTTCAAGTAGATTCCATATCATATTCTAATAAATGAAAAGAAAAAAACTGCTTTTTGCAACCTTAATCATACTGCTTGTTTGGGTTGTAACACATATATCATACACCCTTATTGATGGATTAATTAGTTATAAAGAAAAGGCAGATTTGGCAGTTGTATTGGGGAGTAAGGTAAATGAAGATGGTACGCTTTCAAAACGGCTTACACAACGTTTAGAATGTGTGTTAGCACTTTACAAAGACAAACAAGTAAACCACATCATGGTAAGTGGTGGTTTCGGAAAAGAAGGCTTCTATGAAGGGGATAAAATGAAAACTTTCTTAATAGCGCATCATGTACCCGACTCAATCATTATCGTTGATAATCAAGGCAATAATACATTGGCAACAGTTGATAATTCACTCATCATTCAAGATAGTTTGAAGGCTACAAGTATTTTGGTAGTCTCACAATATTTTCATCTGACGCGGACAAAGATGTTGTACCATAAACGGGGCTTCCACCAAGTGTATAGTGCCAGCCCCTATTACTTTGAAGTGCGTGATATCTACTCCCTTTTTCGTGAATTCGTCGCCTTCTATACCAGTTGGGTTGGGCATTAACCCGAACAGGCATCCAAACTTTAACATATGTAATAGATTGGAATAATTCATTTTAGTGCTTTTTTCTAGCTTAGGTGGTCTGTCGATGTCTGTTGACCGTCTCCCTATATATCGGGAAACAACATTCAAACATTCAATTTCTTTTAATGCAGAATCTGGATAAAAATACCTTTAAACGGCAAACATTATCCGCATACTATTGTTTAAATACTAACGGAAAAGCTGAACACCGTATTAAGAAGTAGGCCGATGATTTATTCACTAATAAAATTCACCAAAATGATACCAGTAAAGGGTTTTGCTTTTTTTCTTTGTACACTCCTATTCTTAGAAGTAAAGGCACAGTCAATAGATTCAACATTTATAAAAAAAGAGTATACTAATATTGAGGAAGCTTTGGAAAACCCGAGTTTAGTCTATCGGCTTAATTTAAGTAATCAGAAGATACAACTGTCGGATTCTATATGGTCGAAATTCCAGAATCTTCAATACTTGAGTTTAAAAAATGACCAACTGAAAACCTTACCAGAAGGTATTGGATATTTAAAAAACTTAAAAGTGCTTGATTTAAGCGGAAATGATTTTAAAGTATTGCCGCCAACTTTTAGTGGCCTACTTAACCTACAAGAGTTATACTTAAATGATGATAAAAATCTACAATTCGATAAAAGCATCGATGTTTTAAGTACATTAACCAATCTAAAGTCACTTCATCTTGAGGATGATGGATTAAAAAAGCTACCAGACAATTTCATTCAACTAAAAAACTTAGAATCACTTTACTTAAACAATAATCAGTTTAAGGATTTCCCTTTGGAAATCAAAGAATTACACCACTTACAATATCTGGACATACATGAGAACAAGTTTGCACTCCCCAATAAGCAAAATCAAGAACCTGGTTTCGGACTTAAAATAAGATTCTGATATTAAAACAATAAATTCAATGAAGAAAAAAGTTTTAATGACCTTGCTCTTTTTAGGATCAATACCTCACTTATTTTCGCAAAATAGTCGAATAAAGACGAATAACGCTATCGGTTGGTATAATTACTTTGGAACCTTAAAGGTTTCACAAAAATTTGGTATTCATACAGAATATCAGTTCCGTAGAAACAAGGTTCTAACAGAATGGCAGCAAAGCCTCTTACGCTTTGGGGTTAATTATCAACTTAATTCGAAGATACAATGTAGAATAGGTTATGCTTGGATAGAAACCTTCCCTTACGGCGAAATTCCTATTAATGGTATGGGCAAAAGTTTTACAGAGCACCGTTTGTTTCAGATGATTACCATGAGCGACAAAATCTCCCTCTTTGAACTATCGCACCGATTTATGTTAGAGCAAAGATGGGTTGGAAGATACTCTGACAACAACCTAACAAAAGAAGATGAATTTCCCTTTCTAAACAGGATACGATACATGTTCCGAATGCAAGTCCCAATTAAAGGCAAAGAAATCATAGACAAAACACCCTACTTGGCTTGTTATAACGAATTTTTTATTGGGTTTGGGAAAAATGTCAATGAAAATATCTTTGACCAAAATCGCTTCGGCATTCTATTAGGCTATAAATTTAATCCTTTAATTAGAATAGAAGCAGGATATCTAAATCAGACGCTTCAACTTGGGCGAGAAGTAAATAATAGGAATGTATTTCAACAAAACAATGGGCTTGTCATCAATATAAACTTAAATTTTGATGTGACCAAAAACAACAAGTAATTTAAAATTCAAAATTTATAATTCAAAATTAGGTATAGCGTTGGCTGAATAAAATCTGCTAAACATGCAATGTATTTCTTTGACTGGGAAATTCTTATCTTTACCGAACAATTTCTATGTATGCAACACATAAAGTATTTTTGGTTAGCAATCTTACTCGTTTTTTCGGCATGTAAACAAAAGTCTGAGGGAAACAAAGGTGATTCGCAAGATGTCGCTTTCAACACGTACAAAGAAGGCTTTATCAATGATTTATGGAATTATTACCCGGATTGGGCTACCAGCATTGGCAACCACACACATGATGGCGATTTGGTTATTCCGGATACATTGTTTTTTGAAAGAGAAATGATGTTCGTACTGATAAACAGGGATTCTTTGCAACAATTTGATTTGTCAAAACTGTCAGACAATAATAAAACCGATTATTACCTCATCAAAAATCATTTAGATTACATCGAATTCGCACAAAAGGAATTAAAGACATATGTGTGGGATCCAGGGTTTTATAACCTAGGAAGTTCATTTTCCTATATACTTGCTGAAAATTATGACGCACTCCCCAAACGCATGGCTTCCTTTTTTCAAAAAATGGGAAACTTAGAAAAATACTACTATGCTGCTAAAACAAATATAAAAAATCCTTCTCCCCTACATACGGAATTGGCGATCGGACAAATTGAAGCCACCTATTCCATCTTCGAGAAAGATTTTCTGGATTCTTTGAAAGTGGTAACCCTTCCTGAAACGCTCAAACAAGACATGCGCAAACGTGCCCTTGAATCCGTAAAAATTATGAAGGATTTTGTTTCTTTTCTTAAAAAACAAGATAAAAGTACGGGCAGAGATTTTAGATTAGGCAAAGAACTGTATGACAAGAAATTTAAGTACGAAATACAAAGCAAATATACCCCTGAACAGATTTACGACTCTGCCGTTGCAAGAAAAGCCTTCCTTCATGCTGAAATGGGCAAACTTGCTAACCAATTATGGCCAAAATATATGGGCAACGCACCTAAACCAACAGACCAATTGGAATTAATACGCCGAGTAATCGACACCTTGTCGCTGCAACATGTTGCAGCAGACTCCTTTAAATATGCTATCGAGCAACAATTACCGGAACTTACGGCTTTCATAAAAGCAAAGGATTTATTGTATTTAGACCCTAATAAACCACTAAAAGTACGGGACGAACCGGGATATATGGCCGGAGTTGCCGGGGCATCCATGTCGTCACCGGGACCATATGAGAAAAATGGAAAAGCTTATTATAACGTGGGTACTTTGGAGGGCTGGAGTAAAGCAGATGCTGAAAGTTATTTACGGGAATACAACCATTATATCCTTCAAATCTTGAATATCCACGAAGCACTTCCCGGACACTATGTCCAGTTGGTATACAGCAATAAAGCACCCAGCATTGTCAAATCTGTCTTACAAAATGGGACGATGATTGAAGGTTGGGCGGTATATTCAGAACTGATGATGATGGAAAATGGCTATAGTAATCCCGACCCGAATGCTACGACTACTACGCCAGAATTTTGGCTCATGTACTATAAATGGAATCTGAGAACCACTTGCAATACTATCTTAGATATCAGTGTGCATACAAAAAACATGAGCGAGACCGACGCACTTGATTTGCTCATGCGTGAAGCCTTCCAACAAAGGTCTGAAGCAGAAGGAAAATGGCACCGTGTGCAAGTTACGAACGTACAATTGTGCAGCTATTATACCGGATTCAAAGAAATATACGATCTAAGAGAGGCCTGGAAAGCAAAGCAAGGCGACAAATACACCTTAAAGTCTTTCAACGAAACATTTTTAGGATATGGCAGCGCACCAGTAAAGTATATTGGCGAGTTAATGATGAAGTAAGTGGTTGGTTTTGAGTTTTTAGTGATCCTTATAAATAACATTTCTACATCTCCAAATATACAAATTTACATATCTCCAAATTTACACATTGCTATAAGCTACTCAGCAGCCTCCACCAATTCTTCAATCACCTCATCCTTTTCGATGCGCAAATTATTGATGATAAAACCTTGCCGTTCCATGGTGTTTTTACCCATAAAATACTCCAACAAGCTTTCAATGCTGATTTCTCCTTTTAGGATAACTGGTTGAAGGCGGATGTCTTCATTGATAAACTTTTCAAATTCATTGGGAGAAATCTCCCCTAACCCTTTGAATCGTGTGATCTCCGGTTTTCCTTTCAGTTTATGGATGGCCTGTTGTCTTTCTTGGTCGCTGTAACAATAGATGGTTTCCTGCTTGTTGCGCACACGAAAAAGCGGCGTTTCCAGGATATATACATGTCCCTTTCTTACTAGTTCAGGGAAAAACTGCAAGAAAAATGTCATCAACAGCAATCGGATGTGCATACCATCCACATCGGCATCAGTGGCAACAATAATTTGGTTGTAGCGCAAGTTGTCGATATCTTCCTCAATATTTAAGGCGTGTTGCAATAAATTAAACTCTTCATTTTGATAAACGATTTTCTTCGTTAGACCGAAGCAGTTGAGGGGCTTACCCCGTAAACTAAAGACTGCCTGTGTATCTACATTTCTTGCCTTGGTAATCGAACCACTTGCAGAATCCCCTTCTGTGATGAAGAGCGATGTTTCAAACCGCTTGGCATGTTTCTCATCAGTAAAATGTACACGGCAGTCACGCAATTTCTTATTGTGCAAATTCGCAGACTTGGCACGTTCATTGGCCAGTTTTCTGATCCCAGCCATGTCCTTGCGCTCCCTTTCTGATTGTTGGATTCTCTTGAGCAATGCCTCGGCAATCTGTGGGTTTTTATGCAAAAATGGGTCGAGCTGGTCTTTTACAAAATCCATCACAAACCCTTTCAATGACGGCCCATCCGGTGCCATACTTTGCGAACCTAATTTTGTTTTCGTTTGAGATTCAAAAACAGGCTCCTGAACACGTATACTGATAGCACCAATAATCGACTGGCGTATATCTGAGGCTTCGAAATTCTTCTTATAAAAGTCTCTAATGGTCTTTGCTATCGCCTCTCTAAATGCGGCTAAGTGCGTACCGCCTTGTGTAGTGTACTGCCCATTCACAAAAGAATAGTATTCCTCTCCATATTGGTTGGTATGGGAAAGTGCAATTTCTATATCATTGGATTTTAAGTGAATTACCGGATATCTTAAGTGGTCAATATCCGTTTTATGCGCCAATAAATCGTGCAAACCGTTCTTGGAAAGGTATTTCTCACCATTGAAGTTTATGGTCAATCCGGCATTCAGGTAAGCATAGTTCCAAAGTTGCTCCTGCACAAACTCCCGAAGGAAATGGTAATTTTTGAAGATAGTATTATCCGGATAAAACACCATCTTGGTGCCATTCTTTTCATCTGTTTTTTCAATGGGACAATCTTTCACCAACTCTCCTTGCTTGAATTCGGCGATTTTCTTTTCCCCATCCCTCACGGATTGTACCATGAAGAAATTAGACAGGGCATTCACTGCTTTAGTACCCACCCCGTTCAATCCTACGGATTTCTGAAAGGCTTTGGAGTCATATTTTCCACCGGTATTGATTTTAGAAACACAGTCAATCACCTTTCCCAAGGGAATGCCACGACCGTAGTCTCTGATGGTAACTTTCCCTTCTTTGATCTCCAAATCTATTTGCTTTCCATGCCCCATCACATGCTCATCGATGGAGTTGTCGATAATTTCTTTTAGAAGAACGTAAATCCCATCATCGGGAGAAGAACCATCCCCCAACTTGCCAATATACATACCGGGACGAAGCCGAATATGTTCCTTCCAATCCAGCGACCGTATATTGTCTTCATCGTACCTTACTTCTTGATTTTCCATAGCATATGTATTGAACCCAAATTTCGGTGAACTTATCCATATAATTAAAAGGTGTTTTCCACATTTTTTGCAAAAATTGCTACGAATAAAAATTATGTTTCTAAATTTATCATAAAATCAAAAAAATGGACTATTTATTAGACGAACCTTTAGAGAAAAAGAATATCAGGTATGCAGGACTTGGTATAAGAATAGGAGCAGCGATAATCGATTGGATTATACTGGTTATTTTTAATAAACTTATAAGATTGTTCATTACAGATACCACTTTTATATTGTTGCCCATTTCATTTTTGGCAAATATTCTGTACTTCATCTTCCTAGAATCCAGCGAAAAACAAGGAACATTAGGAAAAATGATGTTGAATATCAAGGTTGTAAATGATGAAATTGAGCGAATAAGCATTGGAACAGCCATATTGCGGTTCATCATAAAAAAATCTCCTAAACTAATATTCGTTGCAGGCATTCTAATTTCGGGAATGGAGACCGTCTTAGACCTCATGTCTACTAATAACTTTTCAGAGTTGTATAACCTGCTCGGTTCAATGCTCATTATGGTTTTAGTGTGGGTCGTCGCTTCATTGGTTCTCATTCTTTCTATCGCTTTTGATGCAAAAAAACAAGGTATTCACGATAGAATTGCAAAGACTTACGTCATTGAAGGATAAAAGTCTTGCTATTGATCGGAAGTTGACGTAATTGGTCAACAGACGACTGACAACCGTCCACAATCAACGGTCGTCAGTTGACCGTGGACGGTCGTCAAAAACAATATTCTATCGTATCATACTTTTAAAAAGCTAATTATAACAGGTTGATTTATAAAATAGTCCACTCGTGTTCTCGTGTCGACACGAGAACAGGGAATTTGATATAACTAATGGACTATTTTATAATTACTTTTGTGATTACTCTTTTCTCAACTGCTCACTTGCCTGAATTTTTCCATTTTTTTCTAAGAATATATGGAAATTACCTTTTGGCAAAAACCGAATATCCAGGCGATAGGGCAATATGATTTTCTCATCAGAGAAAACTGTTTGTCCTGCATTATTACAAATACTGATATCGTACACCTCATCCATGCTTCTATCTCCGGACGCCAATACAACTTCATCAACGGCGGGATTGGGGAACAGCATCAGTTTTCCGGCATTGGGTTGTTGGAAGTTGGCAAAATCATCTTCACAACCCATCACATTTCTAAAAAAATGAACTAGGTAGTAGATGGTACTGTCAAAATACGGCTGAACGGCTTCGCCACCATCTTCATAAGAGGTATGATCATGCGTCGGGATAATATAAAAAGGGTTATAAATACCTCTTTCTACTGCTTTCTCATGTAGCAACTTACTGCCTTCAATAACCGGAAGCATGGGCAAATCATATGGATGGCCACGTTCAAACGGTATTTGTGGATCCCAGATATTGTGAACACTTACAAAAGGTATCTTCGCGCCATTATTCATGAAATCAGCGTCACCAAGTGCGCCGTTGATATTAACAATTCCTGCAACACGATAGGAGTAACCGGGTGTACCGGAGTTGCCTTCTAACCCGCCTACTTCATCCATCCATTCTTTCCAATTGGGTTGCAATGAATCTGCTGCATCCAGATATGCTAAGTGTAAAGAACTGATGGCGCCGGCAGACGCACCACCGATAAATACTTTTTCCCTGTCGAGGCCAAAGGTATTGCCACCTTCCAAGATATCCTTATCCAGATAACGAACAATGGCTTTTGCATCCTGATTGCCTCTGGCAACAGCCTTGACCATATTTTCTCCCGATAATAGTGAAACAATGGATGGTTCTTTTCTATAGTTTGGGCAGATGACGACATAACCTTTTCTAGCCAAGTTATACCCTAATAATGAACTTTCTGCAATGTTTTCATTCCCACTCCAATAGGCGCCACCATGAATAAATATAAATACAGCCCTGTGCTTGGAAGTATCTCCAACGGGTTCGTACACATCGAATTTCAGTTGCTGCAATTGCCCTTCCGCATTGATATTTTCTCCATACAAATAATCGCCGGAGAATTTTACTTTATCAAAAATATCGTTGAGGTATCTGTTACCGCAAATTTCCTGACTGTGCGATAGTTGCACACAAATGAACATTGCAATGAGCAGCAGATACTTATGCATATCCTATTCTTTGTTTGTAGAGCCTTTGTTATCATCTGCGATGGAATCGCGCATTTTGGTATCTGCTTTTACATTCTCCAACTTGTAATAGTCCATTAAACCGAGGTTGCCACTTCTGAATGCTTCTGCAATTGCCAAGGGAATCTCTGCTTCTGCGAGGATAACTTTTGCTTTTGCTTCCTGAGCCTTCGCTTTCATTTCCTGCTCATAAGCAACTGCCATGGCACGACGCTCTTCTGCTTTTGCCTGAGCGATGTTCTTATCGGCATTTGCCTGATCAATTTGAAGTTCTGCACCGATATTCTTTCCAATGTCAACATCCGCAATATCAATAGAGAGGATTTCGTATGCCGTTCCGGCATCTAACCCTTTGTTAAGTACTAATTTGGAGATAGAATCCGGATTTTCCATAACTTCCTTATGCGAATTAGACGAACCAATAGATGTTACGATCCCTTCTCCTACCCTTGCCAGAATGGTTTCTTCTCCTGCCCCACCCACTAATTGGCGAATATTGGCACGTACAGTCACCCTAGCTTTTGCTACCAACTGGATACCATCTTTCGCAACAGCGGTAACCGGAGGACAGGTGATTACTTTCGGATTTACAGACATTTGAACGGCTTGTAGTACGTCCCTACCCGCTAAATCTATGGCGGTAGCCTCTTTGAAGGTGAGCGGAATATTGGCTTTATCAGCGGAGATAAGTGCATTTACAACGGCATTCACACGACCACCCGCTAAGTAGTGTGCTTCCAAATCATTCCTAGTAAGATCCAACCCTGCTTTGGTAGCAGTTATCATAGCATTCACAATAACGGTGGGCGGAACTCTTCTCAACTGCATGAAAATAAGTTGGAAGAAATTGATGTGTACGTTAGACAGCTTTGCCGAAATCCACAGTCCAATATAACGGATAAACATCAACCCGAAGATGAGAATAAATATGACCATAATGATGGTCGCAACTAATAAGAGTGTTCCTGAGTCCATTTGATAATAATTTTACGATGAAAATAAGATAAATATTTGAATTAAGCAGATTCTTCCTGAAGTTTCACGACAATTTTATTGTCTTTTATTTGTGCGATGCAGACAAGTGAGCCATTGGAGATAAAACCTTCTTGTGTAACAACGTTGACACGGTATTCTCCAAACAAGGCAGTTCCTTGTGGACGAAGATCTGAAATGGTAGTTCCGATGTCTCCGGCTTTGAGACCGAAATCCTTAAATTCGTTGACTTTACCATCAATAACTTCTTTCATGGCGATTTTACTCTTTGCAATTTGCTTTGAGCCAAAATAGAAGAAAATGGCACTCAGGAGGACTGAGCCAAGAAAGGTTATGGTGCCGTACTTGGGCCCCATCAGAATGTATGCGAGGGCTACACCTGCCAGCACGATAAACACACCCAACTTACCAAAAATCAATGTGCCGGGAAAAATGAAAAACTCGACTATAAAAAGTAGAAATCCCACAATAAGGATGATGCCTACTACCGGTAAAAAATGTGCTACTTCCATATTTTTTATACTATGTTGTAAAATTAAGTATAGTTTTGGTATTATTTCTTCAAAGAAACATGTATTTTCAGCCGCAATGCGATACGAACTCTGGGCGATAGGAAAAACGAATGAAAAGTACCTCGAAGAAGGTTGTAAGGAATACCTGAAACGGATTAGTCGTTTTGGTGCTTTTGAGTTCATTATTTGGAATGATGTGCGCATTGGCACAGAAACGCCTGCCGAAATGGTGAAGCAAAAAGAGGCCACTTCTTTCCTTAGTAAACTTAGCAAAGACGACTATGTAGTTCTATTGGACGAAAAAGGTAATAGTATGAGTTCGCGATCTTTTGCTGAATACCTCGAAGACTTTGAGTGGATTGGCAAGAAAAAGGTGATATTCATTATTGGCGGTGCATTCGGTTTCGACAAATCCTTGTACCAACGGGCAAATGACAAGCTTTCTCTTTCCAAGATGACGATGTCGCACCAATTGATTCGGTTGGTATTTTTGGAACAATTTTACCGCGCAATGACGATTTTAAACAACCACCCCTATCACAACGACTGATTATGATTACCTATTTTATTATTGGATTTACTGTATTTATTTCCCTGATGGCATTCAATGATACATCTATTGTCAGGAAGCTTATCTTCCACCCTGCAAGTATTCAGCGTAATAATAATTACGGCACTTTTTTATACCATGGCTTTATTCATGGCGATATGAATCACTTGATTTTCAATATGATTTCTTTCTATTTCTTTGGACCTACGCTAGAAAGAATTTTTGTTGCTGAAAATGGAAAAATTGGCTCTACCTATTATATTTTATTTTATCTCTCCGCAATAATAGTAAGTTCTATTTATTCATACTTTAAACATAAAGACGATGAACGATACATGGCATTGGGTGCATCCGGTGGAATTTCAGCAGTCATTTTTAGTTATATTGTTTTTCAACCTTTGGCTACATTAAACTTTTTTATTCCAGCATTTATTTATGCTCCGCTTTTTGTTATCTTTTCTCTTTACCTTTCCAAAAAAGGTCGAGACAATATTGGTCACGATGCGCATATCAGTGGGGCATTGTATGGTTTCATTTTTACGATAATACTTTTCCCAGACAGTTTAAAGAATTTCATATGGCAAATCGGCAACGTCTTTTAATAGACCTTCGAAGCGATACAGTTACAAAGCCTACACCTGCTATGCTACAGGCGATGTTGGAAGCGGAAGTAGGGGATGATGTGTTTGGTGAAGACCCAACAGTAGGCATTTTAGAACGAAAGATTGCCAAATTATTCGATAAAGAAGCCGCCCTATTTGTCCCTTCCGGAACGATGGCCAACCAAATTGCCGTGAAAGCGCATACGCAACCCATGGATGAAATTATTCTGGCTAAAAACGCCCATATTTACTATTATGAAACGGCAGGTTTTGCCTTCCATTCAGGTGTTTCCGTAAAATTGGTCGATACGGAATCCGGAATTTTCACCCATGAAGATGTCATGCAAAATATTCAACCCGACTTCGACTGGCTGCCAAAAACCAGTCTTGTCTGTTTAGAAAATACCAGTAATAAAGGCGGTGGCAGTTGTTATGAGTTGGAAAATATCCATAACATACAGAAAACTTGCACTGAAAAAGGGCTGAAACTCCATATCGATGGTGCCAGAATTTGGAATGCCATTATAGCAAAAGGTTATTCGACTGAAGATATCGGTCGCTCTTGTGACAGTATTTCTGTATGCTTTAGCAAAGGGTTGGGCGCACCCGTAGGAAGTGCTTTGGTTGGAGATATTGCCTTCATAAAAAAATCCAGAAGAATAAGAAAAGCATTTGGTGGTGGCATGCGTCAGGTGGGCTTGCTAGCCGGTGCGGCCATCTATGCTTTAGACCATAACCTGCAAAGGCTCACCACCGACCATCTTCATGCACAAGCCATCAGTGAAATCCTAAACAAAATGGAATGGGTTTCTTCCGTTTTACCAACGGAAACGAATATCATCATCTTTGAAATCCATGAAGAAAAGACTTCTGTCGAACAAGTACTTTCTCACTTACAGGAAAATGGTATTCTCGCTGTACAATTCGGCCCGAAACATATTCGCATGGTTACGCATTTGGACATCTCTCATGAAATGGTGAAACAAGTTGTGAAATGCATACTTAGTCATTAGTTTTTGGTCATTAGTCATGACAATGGTCTGTTTTTCCAAATCTTCTAATTGTCCTGCGACATTCGTATTGCGTACTGCGACAATTTTCATGTTTTTTTGCCACGAATGCACGAATTTTCACATTTCCAAATTTACCGTGAACTGTTGACCAATGACCATTGTCTGTGGTCTATTGACTGTCGTCCGTTGACAATGGTCTGTTTTTCCAAATCTCCAAATCCTCTAATTGTCCGGCGACATTCGTACTGCGTCTTGCGACGGCTGTGGTCTATTGACTGTGGTCTGTTGACCAAAGACCTATTGACTATTGACGACTGTCCTCATTTAGCCGACTTAAACTTTTCAAAATATGGTTTTCGATTCTCTGCGATAGATTCGTTTGTTCACCTTTGACAAAAGCTTCTCCGGTAATCTTTTCATATAAATGAATATAGCGCTCAGAGATGGTGTTTACCCACTCGTCGCTCATTTCGGGTACGGTCTGTCCTTCTTTTCCCATAAAGTTATTGGCAATCAGCCACTCGCGTACAAATTCTTTAGACAGTTGTTGCTGCGGTTCGCCATTTGCCAAGCGTGTTTCATAACCTTCCAAATAAAAATACCTGGATGAATCGGGAGTATGTATTTCATCCATGAGGTATATCTGGTTGCCTATTTTGCCAAACTCATACTTCGTATCTACGAGGATAAGCCCTTTTTCTTCGGCCATCTCCTGCCCTCTTTTAAAGATGGCTCTGGCATATTGCTCCAATTGCGCATAATCTTCAGCACTGACAATGCCTCGGCTAATGATTTCTTCCTTGCTGATATCTTCATCATGCCCTTCGCTTGCCTTCGTGGTGGGAGTAATTATAGGTTCTGGGAAGGCTTGGTTTTCTACCATACCTTCTGGCATTACTGCCCCACATAACACGCGTTCTCCTGATTGATACGTTCGCCAGGCATGTCCTGCCAAATAACCTCTTATGACCATTTCTATCTTAAAAGGCACACATATTCTACCGATGGTAACATTGGGGTCTGGAACATCTATCACCCAGTTGGGAAGGATGTCTTCTGTGGCTTTCAGAAATTTTGCAGCGATTTGGTTCAACACTTGCCCTTTATAGGGAATGGGTTTGGGCAACACAACGTCAAAAGCCGAAATCCGGTCGCTTACTACCATAACGAGGTATGTATCTGCGATGGTGTAAACATCACGAACTTTTCCTTTGTAAAATGCTGTTTGTTGGGGGAGATTGAACGTTGTTCCTTCTAATGCCATGTTGTTTATTTTCCGTGAAACTCTGATTGATTTTGTTCTTCCTGAGACTTTTCTCTTTCCTTTTCTCTATCAAATGCCTTGATAATGGCTTTGACCAATCGATGCCTTACTACATCTTCATCCGTGAGCCTTGTAATACCGATACCATCTATGCCGTCAAGAATTTTCATCGTTTTTGCCAATCCCGACACCTGCGCCCTCGGCAAGTCTATTTGCGATAAATCACCTGTAATGATACATTTTGCCGATGGACCGATACGGGTGAGGAACATTTTTAGTTGCAGTTGTGTGGCATTCTGTGCTTCATCTAAGATCATGAAGGCATTATCCAAAGTACGTCCACGCATATACGCCAATGGAGCAATTTCAATTACCCTGTTGGTCATAAAGTAGGCGAGTTTATCTGCCGGAATCATATCATCCAGTGCATCATATAACGGGCGTAGATAGGGGTCTATTTTTTCTTTTAAATCTCCGGGCAGAAAGCCGAGGTTCTCTCCCGCTTCCACCGCAGGACGTGTCAGGATAATCTTTTTTACCCATTTATTCTTGAGCGCCCGCACTGCGAGTGCCACGGCGGTATAAGTTTTTCCCGTACCAGCCGGACCGATAGCGAAGACAATATCATTGTGTTCTGACAACTCCACCAACTTTTTTTGATTTGCCGTTCGGGCACGTACCAGCGTTCCGTTAGGACCATACACCAAAACATTGTCTTTAAATTCAGGAAAGTCCGTCTCATAGGGATTCCCTCCACGCAGAATTTCTTCTAAGTGCTTATCCGATATCTTACCGTACTGCTCCGTGTAATGGATGACTTTATCCATTTTCTCCCGAAAGAGGTCGACATCTTCCTCACTGCCAGCCACCATGATTTTATTACCTCTAGCGGCAATCCGCAATCTGCTAAACTCCTTGTTAAGTATCTTTAGTTTTGCATTATTGTTACCAAAGAACTCTACGGGGTCAATTGTTTCTAATTTAATTACTAACTCACTCAATTTTTTTTATTTTTACACCGTGTCATAATATTGCGCATTCTTATGTCTTTTATAACGCTTACTACGGACTTTGGCGAACTGGATTATTACGTACCTTCCTTCAAAGGTGCTATTGTCCGTGCTTGTCCATCCGTAAAGTTAATGGACATTAGCCATAATATCCCACCTTTTAATATCAACATAGCTGCTTACATTGTTAAGAACTCATTTGAAAGTTTCCCGGAGAAGAGTTTGCACATCATTCGTGTTGGTGAAAAAAACCATCCTGACCAGCGTCTTTTAGCCGTTACTTACCGGGGGCATTATTTTGTTGCGCCGGATAATGGCGTCTTATCTATGATATTTGAAGAGTCGCCAACCATCGTCGTTGCGATTAATAAAGAAATGGTCAGCAATGGAAATATTGATGAATACTATCTACGTGCCATCAAGAATTTTGTCTTCAAAGGAAATATCAGTGAAATCGGTTACGGCACAACAGATTATGTGGAGAAACACTTGTTTAATTCCACGCTTTATCAAAATAAGATTAACGGCGTAATCATGCATATCGATAACTATGGCAACGCCATAACGAATGTCACAAAAGCTGACTTTGTTAGAGTAGGCAATGGAAAGCCTTTTGTTATTTATTACCGGATAAAAGAGTATTTCGACATCGTTTTAGATGATTATTCCTTTGTGGAAGAAGGTGATAAAGTGGCCATCTTCAATTCCAAGGGCTTTTTGGAAATTGCCATCAACGAAGGCAATGCCAGCGAATTATTAGGACTAGGACTTGGAGATACCGTACAAATTGAATTTAAGTTATGATTGTCAGAATAGTTAAAATGACTTTAGAAGAAGATAAAGTTGAAGGCTTTATCACCGGGTTTGATGCATTCAAAGAGAAGATTCGCGCGCAACCGGGATGTCAGTATTTGGAAGTATTGCGCGATAAAAACCATTCGGGTATCGTTTTTACATACAGTGAATGGGATTCCGAAGAACATCTGAACGACTATCGCACCACAGAACTCTTCCAATCCGCATGGGGTATTGCGAAACCACATTTTACTGCAAAACCGGAAGCATGGTCATGTCACAAAATCCTTGAATTGAAATGAAAAACATTACCTTAGACAATTATGTAGTCATTTTTGAAGATAAATTGGATTTCCTCATTGAGTTTATTGCAGAAAAAGGCTATTCCTCAGTATTTATACTCACTGACACCCAAACGGAACAATTGTGTAAACCATTATTGAATCTTCCGGATGCTATTTCTATTGAAATTCCCGAAGGAGAGACTTTCAAGAACCTAGACACTTGTCAGGAGGTTTGGGAGATGCTCTTAAAATGTGGTGCAGACAGGAAATCCTTGCTCATCAACCTCGGCGGTGGTGTGATTGGCGATATGGGCGGTTTCATTGCCTCCTGTTATATGCGTGGGTTCGACTTTATACAAGTGCCTACTACCCTTCTCAGTCAGGTAGATGCTAGCGTAGGCGGTAAGCTTGCCATAGATTTTAAATATGCCAAAAACTTGATTGGTTTATTCAAAGATCCTGTTCTCGTTTTTATACATGACAAGTTTCTACAAACTTTACCGGAGCAACAATACCTAAATGGATGGGCAGAAATCTTCAAACACGCCTTGATTGCAGATAAGCAGCTATGGAATGAAATCAAACACCTTTCCAACTTGAGACAAGTAAATATTCAGGATATCGTCTTCAAGAACGTTGCCATTAAATCAGAAGTTGTGCGTACTGATCCTTTTGAAAGTGGGAGAAGAAAGATATTGAATTTTGGTCATACCATTGGACATGCCGTGGAAGCTTTATCGCTTAAAAATGATGAACACCCACTTTTGCACGGTGAGGCAGTTGTAATTGGAATGATATGTGAAGCCTTCCTCTCTCATAAATATGGCACACTGCACGAAGATGAGTTGGAAGAAATCGTACAAGTGCTTCGGCAACATTATTCAGGCTATCCATTAAATAAATTACCATTCTCGGACATTTGGAATTTTATGCGCATGGACAAGAAAAATAATAAAGGTACGGTTTTAGCTTGTTTACTCGACAGTATCGGTAAAGCTTCTTGGGACCATGAAATTGCTGAAGAGCAATTAAAAGAAGCGGTACATTTTTATATTCAAACCTTCCGTTAACCATCGTTGACAAGAAAATTATTCGAATGAAAAAATTCAGCGTTTTTGCGCCGCAAGGCAATGTTGTCGAAGGGAAAATTCGACTCAATGGCTCAAAAAGCATTAGCAATAGGGTGCTGATTATGAGGGCTTTATCGGGAGAAGATTTCCTGATTGAAAACCTTTCGACAGCACAAGATACCAAAACATTGCAAAAACTGTTAACCACCAAAAAAAAGACATTAGATGCAGGTGCAGGTGGAACCACTTTCCGATTCCTGACCGCATTTTTAGCTTGTCAACAGGGAAAAAATGTCGTTTTAACAGGTTCAGAGCGGATGCAACAAAGACCCATTTTGTTATTGGTAGATGCACTTAAACAACTGGGTGCCGATATTGAATATGTGCATAACGAAGGCTTTCCACCGTTACATATTAAAGGTAAAAAGTTACTTGGCGGCAAAGTTTCCATTCCCGCAGATACCAGCAGCCAGTACATCTCTGCATTGCTGATGATAGGCCCCACTTTAGCGCAAGGACTTGAGCTGGAATTATTGGGAGAAATTGTTTCCAAACCATATATTGAAATGACGCTTGGGCTGATGAAATATTTTGGCATTAAATATAGCTTCAAAGGCAATATTATCCGTATTAAGCCCGGAAAATATGTATCCAAGCCTTTCTTCGTAGAAGCTGACTGGAGTGCGGCTTCCTATTTTTATGAAATGGCCATTTTGGCAGAGGAAGCAAAAATCACCTTATCCGGTTTAGGAGAAAATAGTTTACAGGGCGATAGTATCATTACAAAAATTGCAGAAAAATTCGGTATTACCTGCACTTTTTCAGGATATGATCTCACCATTGAAAAGACGAATACCGTTCCCATAAAATCACTGAATTATGATTTTATTACTTGTCCTGACATTGCGCAAACATTGGTGGTAGCATGTGCCGGAAACTACATGAATGCACAACTGAAAGGACTGTCTACACTTAAAATCAAGGAGACAGATCGTGTATCCGCTTTAGATATGGAGTTATCAAAATATGGTTGTTCTTTTACGCAAGCAGATAATAATAAATGGATTTTGTCCGCAAAAAAATTCACGCCCATTCCGGAAGGTGCCGTTGAAATTGACACTTATGAAGACCATAGAATGGCGATGGCTTTCGCACCACTTTGTTTGGTCTGTGAACAAATTATCATCAGAGAACCGGATGTCGTAGCCAAATCTTATCCAGATTTTTGGAAAGATATTAGCAAGCTTGGTTTTATTGTAGCGGTGGAATGAGATTTGTCATTGGTCCTGACTTGTCCCTTTTAGTGCGGTGCGTTTAATTTTGCTATTATATCAGCCATTTTGGATGTTGGTTCTGCTTTAATGGTGATGATTTTTTTTGTGATATGATTCAATATTTGGCCATCTACGA
>JAIBAX010000056.1 GCA_019694955.1 Chitinophagales bacterium
ATCGTGCCACTGCCACTCGCCAAACTCCACTGACCCGTACCTACTGTTGGAATATTACCCGATAAATTTGTCGTTGTGCCACATATTTGCTGATCCAAACCCGCATTCGATGGCGTTATCGTTCCAGAATACGTTATCGTTACAGTATCTCTGCTCGGTGTACACGGTGCATTACTAATCGTCCACACAAACTTATTTGCACCTGATCCTAGACCTGTTACGTCTGAGCTAGTACTATTTATATTTGTGATCGTGCCACTGCCGCTCAACAAACTCCACTGACCTGTCCCAACCGTTGGAACATTGCCCGACAAGTTTGCACTATTTGTACATACCGTCTGGTCTATTCCTGCATTCGATGTCGTTGGTGGTGCATTTACTATTATTAATACGGTATCTGTACTCGACGGACACGGTGCATTGTTAATCGTCCACACAAACCTATTTGTACCGATACCCAATCCCGTCACGGAGGTGGTGGCACTATTGGGGGTCGTAATCGTACCACTGCCACTCGACAAACTCCATTGACCTATCCCTACCGTCGGAACATTACCCGATAAGTTTGTCGTACTACCACATAATAGCTGATCCGATCCCGCATTAGACGTAGTCGGTGATGTTACTACATTTATCGTTACTGTATCTTTACTAGGCACACACGGTGCATTACTGATTGTCCATACAAATTTATTCGCTCCTACACCTAATCCCGTTACACCACTGGTAGCACTACTAGCACTCGTTATGGTACCGCTACCACTCACCAAACTCCACTGACCTGTCCCCACTGTCGGGATATTACCCGATAAATTTGTCGTTGTGCCACATATCGATTGGTCAACACCCGCATTGGAGGCCGTTGGGCTTGCACTCACTACTATTGAAACGGTGTCTGTACTGGGCGTACAGGGTGGGTTGCTAATTGTCCACACAAATTTATTCGTGCCAACACCTAATCCCGTTACACTACTGGTAGCACTACTAGGGGTAGTAATCGTGCCACTACCACTCGCCAAACTCCACTGACCCGTACCTACTGTTGGAACATTACCCGATAAGCTTGTCGTTGTTCCGCATATTAGCTGATCCAAACCCGCATTCGATGGCGTTATCGTTCCAGAATACGTTATCGTTACAGTATCTCTGCTCGGTGTACACGGTACATTACTAATCGTCCACACAAACTTATTTGCACCCGATCCTAGACCTGTTACACCTGAGCTAGCAATATTTATATTTGTGATCGTGCCACTGCCGCTCACCAAACTCCACTGACCTGTCCCTACCGTTGGAACATTGCCCGATAAGGTTGCACTATTTGTACATACCGTCTGGTCTAATCCTGCATTCGATGTCGTTGGAGTTAGATTAATTGTTAACACAGAAGTACTAGTTGTTCCAGTTATTGCAGGCGAGGATGAAATAACCCTTATTTTATAATTTGTTCCGGCAATGGCTGGTAATCCAACCGAGGATACTATGGTACCAGAAGTAGTAGAGGTTAATGTACCTAAATTTGTTGATGTGGTAAATGACCCTGTTGGGTCAGAAAGTTGTGCTGTGAAGACATTTCCCCCATTAAAGGCCCCTGTTATTGTATAAGGAATATTAATTCCCGTTGCTCCCTGACAAAAAGGACTTCCTGAAACCGTACCAGTTGTAATTGTATTTGATACTGCTTGAGTGTATGCTTTATTTGTATTGTAAATATAATCACCCATTGCATTATTATTATTATTTGTAGCGTTCCCTGCAGAATAAAAAGTAACTGTACCAACTCCTGGTGAAGGGGCTGTCCAATTAAAATTAAAAACTTTAGAGTTATTGCTAGCACCACCTCCATTTGTATGGGTTATATTGATTCTACCATTTGCATCTGTTATTAATTGAGTGGATGCTGCATTTGTAATTACTAATGTTCCTGTACTGTTTCCACCAGGATTTAGTGCAACCAAATCAAAACCAAACAATGAAACACCTGTTTGTGCCACTGTTACAGAAATATTATATGTTGTTCCAGGGACGTAACCACTAGCAGGAATATCGCTACTAATTAAAATAGATCCAGTACCTGAATTAGCAGGATATGAATTATGACAACCACTTTTTGCACATGTATTTTCGGATGGGGCACCCGTACTTCCAGATTCTCCATTATTGTGTGCAACAACAAAAACTGTCGTCAACAATGAAAAAAATACAAAGAAGATTAATTTGTGTTTAATTCTATTCATAAATAAAATTTAATTATTTGGGCTTCCACTTTTTATCCAATTTCTTATTCGTCCAATATTACAGGAAGATAATTGTGGTAAGTTCTGTGGCATAGGCAGACATCCATCTGAATGTGTTATTGAGCAAAGCAGTTTTCCATTATTTACTTGTGTTAAAATTGTATTATAGTCGATGAGTATAGTTTTTGCACTGGAGCCATGACAACCAATGCAGTTATTTTGAATAATTGGGAATATATCTTTAGCATATTTAGCTTGTAGTGTATCATCACAATTAGCTTCACAATCAATTCCTTGTTGCATTCCTTGTACAACCCAAAGTTTTATTTTTTCAATTTGGGTATTTGTCAATCTTGGGTAAGCCTTCGGAGGCATCCCTAATGCTCCAGTATCTTCAATAGATTGAATTAACAATGAACCTGAGATGGTTGTCAGAATAGACGGATGATTGATTAACATGATTCCACTTTGAAATGTCGTATCATCATGGCAACCAGATTTTCCGCAATTTGATTTTAAAATTGGTAATATTTCTTGCTCAAAGCATATGCTATCTCTTGCATTTTCAACAACTGGGTTTTTAGGTTTGCCAAAAGGTTCATGCTGGCATCCTAAAAAAAAATAAATATGAGTGCTAGTAGAAAGTAAAATTTTAACATCCTTTAACTATTGGTACTAATCAAAGTTACAACAATAATTTAATATACCAAAACAATTGATATAAATGCACACTTCATAAAAAGCATCAATAATTCTTAGTAAATTATCAAATAAAGCAACCCTATTTGTATATTCATTGCTAAATTGTGCGTCAAATAACCTTTTGGCGTGTCATCCATTCATTTGGTTACTTAAATACTTTGCGTTCCTTCTCCTCTTCTACAATTAAAAATAAATCTTCACTATCGCGTTTCATGTGGTATTTTTCTCTACCAAACTTCTCTAGTTGATCTATTCCACTGAAGAGCTCGTCTCTTTCTTGCTTCACTTGTTTGATCTGTTCTGTATAAAATGCCGATTGATCTTCGAGACTAGAGAGTTCTTTTTTTAATTTCCACTGGGATAAAAGGTCATTGGAGTCAATAAATATCAAATACAGTAAATAGGCGATGCCTACCAGAAAGAATTTATTTTTCAGGATTGGCAGGGTTTTGCTCACCCATGTATTTGACTCGTTAATTGGCATGGTACTTATTAAAAAAACTTGTATCGCTTTCCGGGGAAATAAGCTTGTACGCCCAATTCTTCCTCAATGCGCAACAATTGGTTGTATTTGGCCATCCTGTCAGAACGAGATGCAGAGCCTGTTTTTATTTGCCCTGTGTTTAAGGCAACGGCAAGATCTGCAATCGTGCTATCTTCAGTTTCTCCGGAACGATGCGACATAACACTGGTATAGCTGCTTTGTGTCGCCAGTTGTACCGTATCAATTGTCTCTGATAAAGATCCTATTTGATTTACTTTTACCAAAATGGAATTACCCACACCTTGTGAAATTCCCTCTCGTAGGCGCTTTACATTGGTGACAAAAAGGTCATCTCCTACCAACTGGCATTTTTTTCCGATAGTATCCGTGAGTAGTTTCCATCCTGCCCAATCATCTTCTGCGAGACCATCTTCGATAGAAAGAATGGGATATTTTTTTACCCATGCATCCCAATAATCGACCATTTCTGCCGGGGTAAGTTCCCTCTTATCTGATTTTTTGAAAATATATCTTCCTTTCTCTGCATTAAAAAACTCGGAGGAAGCGGCATCCATTGCAATAAATACGTCTTCTCCCGGTTTATACCCGGCAGTTTCGATAGCTTTTAATACTGTTTCTATGGCTTCTTCATTTGATTTTATTTCCGGAGCAAAGCCGCCTTCATCGCCAACATTGGTAGAATAACCTTTGCTTTTCAATACTTTTTTCAGGTGATGGAAGATTTCTACGCCTACCCTCAAAGAATCTGAAAAGGTATCAAATCCGGTCGGCATCACCATAAATTCCTGGAAATCGATAGAATTGTCGGCATGTGCGCCACCATTCAAGATATTCATCAATGGAATGGGTAATGTCTTAGCGTTCACACCTCCTACATATCTGTACAACGGCAGTCCGGCTTCCATTGCCCCAGCTTTTGCAACGGCCATTGACACCGCAAGAATGGCATTGGCGCCTAATGTAGATTTATTTTCCGTGCCATCTAAGGCAATAAGAATATTGTCGATTTGTCTTTGTTCCAGCACACTCTCCCCTATAAGCGTATCCGCGATGTCTTCATTGATGTTTTTTACGGCATGTAAAACGCCTTTCCCTAAATATGCTTGAGCATTATCTCTAAGTTCTACTGCTTCATGTATTCCAGTAGATGCGCCTGATGGCACAGCAGCGCGACCTAGGCAGCCATTCTCTGTTATTACATCAACTTCTACGGTAGGGTTTCCTCTGGAATCTAAGATTTGCCTTCCTTTAATTTCTAGTATCCGACTCATATTATACTAATTAAAACTTTGAATAAATTGATCAAATAAATACCTGGAATCGTGTGGGCCTGGTGCTGCCTCTGGGTGATATTGTACTGAGAAGGCCTTTTTACCTTTTACACGTAACCCTTCCACCGTTCCGTCATTGAGGTTGATATGTGTCACTTCTGCTTTATCAGAATTCCTAAGTTGCTCAGCATTAACGGCAAAGCCATGGTTTTGTGTGGTAATTTCACAATGTCCTGTAATAAGATTCTTTACGGGATGGTTACACCCTCGGTGGCCATGATGCATTTTATATGTATCGATACCGATGGCGCGAGCCAATATTTGGTTGCCCAAACATATTCCAAATAAAGGTAGGTCGTGTTCTAATATCTGCTTTACTGTATGTACAGCATAATCCATTACCCCCGGATCTCCTGGGCCATTGGAGATAAAATAACCATTGGGTTGCCATGCTTGCATTTCCTCGAAACTTGTCTGGGCTGGAAATACTTTTAGGTAGGCATTTCTGGAAGCAAAATTGCGAAGGATGCTCTTCTTAACGCCTAAATCTATAACGGCAATTTTATATGTGGCGGTTTCTTCTCCAAAGAAATAAGGTTCTTTCGTCGTTACTTTTGTGGACAATTCCAAGCCTGCCATATTCGGAACTTGCTTGAGTTGTTGCATGAGCGCATCAATATCCTGTGTTTCTGAACTCACAATAGCATTCATAGCGCCTTTTTCTCGAATATGTCTGACGACCGCTCTGGTATCAATGCCTGTTATGCCCACTAATGCGCTATCTAAAAAATAATCTGCAATATTTCCGTTTGCCAATTTCCTCGAATACTGAGGGGTGAACGCTTTGCAGATAAGTCCTTCTATTTGGATACCGTTTGATTCTGTGTCATCATTATGTACACCGTAATTGCCGACATGCGCATTTGTTGTTACTAATAATTGTCCGTAATACGAAGGATCTGTAAAAAGTTCCTGATAACCGGTCATTCCGGTGGTAAAGCATATTTCCCCTGTGGTAGTACCAACTTTACCGCAGCTATAACCTGAGAAGACGGTGCCGTCTTCTAACAAAAGTGTCGCTTGTATTAAATTTGTATCCATTTGAAACGCAAAAATAAGGTAAAAAAAAAGGATAGTTTCTTTTCAAACTATCCTTTTCTATATTAATTATTAACAATAAACATATTATTCTTCTCCTTTCTCCTCACCTTCTGCTTCTTCGACAACATCTTTCACTTCTTCTTCTACTTCTGCAGCCTTTTCTTCTAATTTCTCAGCTACCGGTTTTGATTCTTCTTTAGCTTTTCCACCACCTCTTCTTGAGCGTTTTGTTTTAGCGGATGAAGCCTTTTTGTCGGTTGTATAGATATCGTTAAAATCTACTAGTTCAATTACGCACATTTCTGCATTGTCTCCCAAACGATTGCCTATTCTAACGATTCTTGTATATCCACCGGGGCGATTTGCAATTTTTGCGGCGATAACATCGAACAATTCTTTTACTGCTTCTTTATTCTGAAGATTAGAAAAAACTGTTCTTCTGGAATGTGTGCTATTTGTTTTTGCTTTTGTTAACAGCGGCTCAACAAATACTCTTAATTCCTTAGCTTTAGCTAATGTGGTGATGATTCTTTTCTTTACAAACAATGCGTTTGCAAGATTACTCAACAAAGCTTTGCGATGTCCGTATGTTCTACCAAGGTGATTAACCTTATTTCCGTGTCTCATTGCTTAATTCTTTTAATATTATTCTTCTAACTTAAATTTTGAGAGATCCATGCCGAAATGAAGACCTTTTTCATTGATTAGTTGCTCAATTTCTACCAATGATTTTCTACCGAAGTTTCTAAATTTCAATAGTTCATTTGTATCGTACTGAACCAATTCAGAAAGAGAGTTGATCTTAGCGGCTTTCAAGCAATTATATGCTCTCACAGACAAATCCATATCCTCCAAAGGAGTTTTAAGGATTTTTCTCATATGTAATACATGTTCGTCTACTACCTCCTCTTCATTGCTATCTTCGGTGTCGAAAGAAATGTTCTCATCAGAAATCAACATCAAGTGTTGGATAAGGATTTTTGCAGACTCTTTGATAGCATCTTCTGGATGAATCGTACCATCTGTTTTGATTTCGATGATAAGTTTCTCGTAGTCGGTTCTTTGCTCTACCCTTGTATTTTCTACTTTATAACGAACATTTTTTATCGGCGTATAGATGGCATCTACGGCGATTACACCTAAGACATCTTCTCTTTCATGCTCATCAGCAGGAACATAACCACGACCTTTAGTGATGGTAAGTTCTATTTCTAGATGAACGCCTTTGTCCATATTGCAGATAACCAATTCAGGATTTGTCACAGAGAATACGTTGGTATGACCTTCGATATCTGCTGCGGTGAATTGATCTTTATTCTTAATGGAGAGATAAATTTTCTCAGGACCTACTTCATCACTAATTAATCTTTTTAAACGTACTTGTTTAAGATTTAAAATGATTTCTGTAACATCCTCAATAACTCCTTTGATGGTTGAAAACTCATGGTCAACACCGGAGATTTTTATTGCTGAGATAGCATAACCTTCAAGTGAAGACAATAAAACCCTCCTCAACGCATTACCAACAGTAGCGCCAAAACCAGGTTCTAAAGGACTAAATTCGAAAACACCTTCGAAGTCAGTAGCCTTTTGAAGAATGATCTTATCCGGTTTTTGAAACGTAAGCAGTGCCATTTATAATTTGGTTTAATTTTTAAAAATTATTTAGAGTATAACTCAACTATCAACTGTTCTTTGATATTTTCCGGGATTGCCTCTCTAGAAGGTATTTCCACGTATTTTCCTTCCAACAATTCGGTATTTAAGGTTAACCAATTGTATTTCTTCACTCTTCCGGTGGCAACTGTATCTCTGATAAGGTCTAAGCCTTTAGACTTATCTCTTACGCTTACAACATCACCAATTCTTAGTGAAAAAGAAGGAATATTTACAATTCTTCCGTTAACGGTAATGTGCTTATGTGTTACCAATTGACGGGCAGCTGTTCTAGAAGGTGCTAATCCTAATCTAAATACTGTATTATCCAGACGCAATTCAAGTAACTGTAAAAGGTTTTCACCTGTTACACCCTTACGACGTGCGGCTTCTTCGAATGTTTTATAGAATTGTCTTTCCAACAATCCGTAGGTATATTTTGCTTTTTGCTTTTCTTTTAACTGAATTGCATATTCTGATTGTGTGGATCTCTTTTTTGAAGAGCCATGTTGTCCCGGAGCGTATTTTCTTTTCTCAAAATACTTATCATAGCCATAAATAGCTTCTCCGAATGTTCTTGCTTTTTTTGTCTTTGGACCTGTATATCTTGCCATTGCTGATCAACTTCAGTGTTAATTAAACTCTTCTCTTTTTTGGTGGACGACATCCGTTATGAGGGATTGGCGTAACATCACGGATGATGGTTACTTCAATGCCTGCAGTTGCCAAGGTTCTAATAGCAGATTCTCTACCTGCACCGGGACCTTTCACAAACACCTCAACTTTTCTCAAGCCTGCATCATATGCTGTTTGTGCTGCTCCTGCGGCCGCCACTTGTGCAGCATAAGGTGTAGATTTTTTAGAACCTTTAAATCCGGATTTTCCGGCAGTTCCCCAAGAAATCACTTGACCGGCTTTGTTGGTAAGGGATACAATGATATTATTGAAGCTTGCCTGAATATATGCATATCCTTCTGCTTCAACTTTTACTACCCTTTTTTTTGTACTTTTAGCTTTAGTAGCCATCCTCTATCTTATTTTCTAATGATTATTTAGTAGCTTTTTTCTTATTTGCAACTGTCTTACGCTTTCCTTTACGTGTACGGCAGTTTGTTTTTGTTCTTTGACCACGAACCGGTAACCCTTTACGATGGCGAATGCCACGATAGCTACCAATGTCCATTAGGCGCTTAATATTCAATTGAACTTCTGAACGAAGTGCTCCTTCAACTTTGATTTCATTGGTAATGATAGCACGTATGGCTGCGGTTTCCTCATCTGACCATTGATATACTTTCTTATTTGGATCGACTTCAGCTTTTGCCAATATTTCTGCTGCTGTTGGATTGCCAATACCGAATATATAAGTAAGTGCAATTACTCCTCTTTTGTTTCTTGGTAAATCTACCCCTGATACTCTTGCCATAGTATTATCCTTGTCTTTGTTTAAACTTAGGGTTCTTCTTATTGATAATGTAAACGCGTCCTTTCCTGCGTACTACTACGCAATCAACGCTTCTTTTCTTCACGGATGCTCTTACTTTCATCTCAATTTTTGTTATTTATATCTAAAAGTTATTCTTCCTCTTGTTAAGTCATATGGAGAAATCTCCACTGCTACTTTATCTCCAGGCAATATCCTGATGTAATTCATTCTCATTTTCCCTGAGATGGTTGCAAGTATCTCGTGACCATTCTCTAAACGCACTCTAAACATTGCATTAGACAAGGCTTCTGAGATAATTCCATCCAGTTTAATAAGATCCTGTTTTGCCATAGATTTTTTTTGGACTGCAAATATCGGGTTTTTTATTGAAAATTTTTAATGTTAATGTTATTTTTTATCGATTCAAATATTAAATTATGGTTCGATAGTATATCTGCTTGTATTTTGCCTACGGCAACAGTATGTTCAAAGTGTGCAGAAGGCTTATTATCAACGGTTACAATCGTCCAACCGTCTCTCAGTTGCTTAACACGATGTGTGCCCATATTGATCATTGGTTCTATTGCTAATACCATTCCTTCTTTTAGCATGATACCTTTTCCTCTCTTGCCATAATTAGGAACTTCGGGATCTTCATGCAAATTTCTACCTACTCCATGTCCTACCAATTCTCTAACTACACCATACCCTCTTTCTATTTCGGTATGCATTTGAACGGCGAATGCAATATCTCCAATTCTTTTTCCTGCAACGGCCTCGTCTATTCCTTTGAAAAGCGAATCGAAGGTAGATTTAAGCAAATCCAACACTTCCTGAGATGCCTCTCCGATAGCAAAAGTAAAGGCGGAGTCTCCAAAAAAACCGTTCTTCTTTACCCCGCAATCAATAGAGAGCACATCGCCATCCTTGATTTCGCGATCGGAAGGAAACCCGTGTACTACCTGTTCATTTACAGAAATACATAGCGTTGCGGGGAATCCACGATACCCTTTAAAAGCAGGTTCACCACCATTATCTCTGATAAACGTCTCTGCTAGTTTATCCAATTCAATAGTAGCTAAACCGGGGCGAATGATTTTTGCTATCTCTGCATGACACTTTGAAACAATCAAAGAACTTTCTCGTATGAGTTCGATTTCTTCAGCACTCTTAATATGAATCATCGAACGCTACGCTATTAAAAATTACCAACGGAAGATCTTCCTTTTATTTTAGTACCAGTCTTGGTCAATCCGTCGTAATGCCTGTTAAGTAAATGTGTTTCTATTTGTTGTAAGGTGTCTAATACAACAGAAACTAGAATTAATAAGGATGTTCCTCCAAAGAAATAAGCAAACTGACTATTGATGCCAATTAATCCTGCAAAAGCCGGCATGATAGCAATCAACGCCAATAATACTGACCCTGGTAGAGTTATCCTAGACATAATGGTGTCGATATACTCGGATGTTTTCTTTCCCGGCTTTACACCTGGAATGAATCCGTTATTTCTTTTTAAATCATCCGCCATTTGTACAGGGTTAACGATTAACGCTGTATAGAAATATGTAAAGGCTACAACCAAAACAAATGTAAAAATGGCATGAGGAAGGGAACTATAATCTGCAAGGCTCGCAATAAAACCACCAGCATTAGCTTGATCAGGAAAGAACTGAATAATGGTAGCCGGAATGAACAAAAACGCCTGCGCAAAGATAATCGGCATAACACCCGAAATATTTACCTTTAAAGGAATATATTGTCTAACGCCTCCGTATTGTTTATTACCCACAATTCTCTTTGCATATTGTACCGGAATTTTTCTAGTTCCTTGAACTAAAAGAATAGTGAATATCACAACGCCAACTAAAAATAACATTTCTATCAGGAACATTAATAATCCACCACCGGAACCGGTTAGCTTTGAGTTAAACTCTGCCCATAATGACCCCGGCAATCTAGAAATTATACCTGACATAATAATTAGTGACGACCCATTTCCTAAGCCCCTATCTGTAATTTTCTCCCCCAACCACATCACGAATATTGTTCCGGCTGTTAGGATAATAGTAGTTGACAACCAAAATAAAAATGGACTACCTAAAGTTATCCCACTTTCTCCTAAAGTGCTGGTTAAGTATCTAACATATGCAGAACCTTGAAAAATGGTCACAAGAACAGTAAGTACTCTTGTATATTGATTTATTTTTCTTCTGCCACTATCTCCTTCTCTTTGCAATCTTTGGAAAAAAGGTACTGCCAGTGATAATAATTGCATAAAAATTGAAGCAGAAATATATGGCATGATACCTAATGCGAAAATGGATGCTCTATTAAAAGCACCTCCCGCAAACATATCGAACATACCGAGAATTCCCTTTCCGCCACTCTCGGCATTTGTAGCCACGGCAGCAGGATTAACACCCGGTAATAATATAAATGTACCAACACGATACATAAATAATAAACCAAGTGTATAAAGAATCTTTTTCCTTAACTCTTCAATAGCGAAGATATGCTTTATGGTATCAATAAACCTTTTCATACAAAAATTAAATCAGATTGACTTTTCCGCCTTTGCTTTCAATTGCTTCTTTCGCTTTAGTACTAAATGAATGCGCTGTAACGTTTACAGTACTTTCCAAGTTACCATTGCCTAAAACTTTAATTTTATCAGATTTGCGTACCAGTTTTAACTTGCGGAATGTCTCGAAAGTAAATTCTGTCAAACCTTCTTTGGTAGCATAGTGCTGCAAATCTGAAAGATTCATGGTGCGGAATTCTTCACGATTTACATTTTTAAATCCTCTTTTTGGAATACGTCTTTGAAGAGGCATTTGACCACCTTCAAAACCTATTTTTCTTTTAGAACCAGAACGAGACTGATCTCCTTTATGCCCTTTGGTAGATGTACCACCATGCCCGGAGCCTTGTCCACGACCGATTCTTTTTCTTGATTTTACCGCGCCTTTAGCGGGTCTCAATTTACTTAAATCCATGATTTAAATATGTTCAACTGTTACTAAATGTTTTACTTTCTCCACCATTCCTAATATTTGCGGCGTGGCTTCTACTTCAACACTGGTATTCAATTTCTTTATACCTAATGCTTTGACAGTATCTTTTTGTCTCTGTGGACGGTCGATGATACTTTTTACTTGGGTAACCCTAATTTTTCCCATAATTATTATCCTTTAAAAACTTTGCTCAAAGGTAAATTCCTGTTCTTTGCAACGGTGTAAGGGTCACGTAAGTCGGACAATGCCTTTACGGTTGCTTTTACAACGTTGTGTGGATTGGATGAACCTAAAGATTTTGCCAATACGTTATGAATTCCTGCACTTTCTAAAACTGCACGCATAGAACCTCCTGCGATTACTCCCGTACCATCTGAAGCAGGCTTGATTAACACTTTTGCTCCATCAAACATACCTAACTGGTCGTGTGGTATAGTTCCTTTGATTACTGGCACGCGAATGAGGTTTTTCTTTGCATCATCCACTCCTTTTGTAATCGCTTCTTGAACTTCTCTGGCCTTTCCTAAACCATAACCAACCGTCCCGTTTTCATCCCCTACGACTACTAAAGCGGAAAAGCTGAATGTACGTCCACCTTTTGTAACTTTAGCAACACGTTGAATGCTGACGACTTTGTCTTTCAGTTCAAGTTCGCTGGCTTTTAGCCTTACATCTTTAACTTTAGTCATTTTTCCTTTATTTCTTATTAAAATTTCAAACCACCTTCTCTGGCACCATCAGCTAATGATTTTACCCTTCCATGATAGAGATAACCGCCTCTGTCAAAAACAACACTCTCTATGCCTACAGCAATGGCTTTCTGAGCTAACTCTACGCCTACTTGCTTGGCAACCTCTATTTTGTTCTTTCCGCTCTTATCTACTTTTAGCGATGAAGCAGCCGTTAAAGTAATACTTTTGCTGTCGTCAATAAGTTGCGCATAAATTTCTGAATTGCTTCTAAATACGCTCAATCTTGGACGTGCTGAAGTACCTTCGATTTTCTTTCTGATACTTCTTCTGATTCTTTGACGTCTGAGTCCGACTTTATTTTGTCCCATTGTCTTTAACTTTTATTTTTTACCTGCAGATTTTCCTGCTTTACGTAATAAGATTTCATCGATATATTTGATACCTTTTCCTTTGTATGGTTCAGGTTTACGCAATGAACGTATTTTCGCTGCTACTTGTCCAAGAAGTTGCTTGTCATTACACTCTAATTTTATTCTTGGTGTCTGACCTTTTTCCTGAGACGTTGCCAGTTTCACTTCTTCCGGTAATAAAACCAAAATAGGATGCGAATAACCTATGGATAACTCTAAGATTTGACCTGTATTGCTAGCTCTGTAACCTACCCCTACTAACTCCAATTCTTTTGTAAACCCTTCGCTTACTCCTGTTACCATGTTTGACAACAGTGATCTATATAGACCGTGGAGCGCTTTGTGTCTCTTTTGTTCTGTTGGTCTTGAAACGGTTAATACACCATCTTCAATTTTCACTTCGATATCTCTATCAATTTTTTGAACCAATGTTCCTTTAGGTCCTTTGACCTGAATCACATTGTTCTCGCCCACTTTGCATTCTACGCCTTTGGGTAATGATATAGGAGATTTACCAATCCTTGACATTGTTTTACTTTTTTATGATACGTAACAAATTACTTCTCCGCCGACATTCATTTCACGCGCTTGTTTGTCTGTCAACAATCCTTTGGATGTGGACAGTATTGCCAAACCAAGACCATTCTTCACGCGAGGAATACTTTCCACATGTGAATACTTGCGCAATCCCGGACGGCTGATGCGGATGACTTCTCTAATGGCAGGTCTTCTGGTTTCAGCGTCGTACTTTAGCGCTATTTTTATAGTGCCTTGTGGTCCTTCTTCAAAAAACTTATACTGCAGGATATAACCATACTCGAAAAGAATCTCAGTGATTTTCTTTTTCATTTTAGAAGCAGGAATATCCACAATTTTGTGTCCTGCTAACTGTGCATTTCTAATCCTTGTCAGGTAGTCCGCAATAGGATCTGTAACCATTTTATTTAAATTTTCTCGTTAACTACTTAATATTTACCAACTTGCTTTAGATACTCCAGGGATTTTGCCATCTAGTGCCAAATCTCTGAATTTAATCCTAGAAATTCCGAAGAAACGTATATAGCCTCTTGGTCTTCCGGTAATTTTACACCTATTATGGTATCTAACTTTAGAAGAATTTTTAGGCAATGCATCTAAAAGATCCCAACGTCCTTCTTTTTTTAATTGCTCTCTTTTAGCAGCATATTTGTTTATCAATTTTAAGCGCTTTGCTTCACGCGCTTTCATAGATTCTTTAGCCATAGTGCTTTATACTTTTCTATTTTTTCTTAAATGGAATTCCTAACATTGATAATAAGGCATGTGCTTCATCGTCTTTTTTGGCAGTTGTTACAAAGGTGATGTCCATACCGGAGATTCTGTTGATTTTGTCGATATTGATCTCTGGGAAGATGATTTGCTCTGTAATTCCTAAGGTATAGTTTCCTCTACCATCGAAAGCTTTGTCGTTCACACCTTTGAAATCTCTTACTTGAGGTAGTGCAACAGAAACTAATCTATCCAAAAACTCATACATTCTATCTCCTCTCAAGGTCACTCTTGCTCCAATTGGCATGTTTTCACGCAATTTGAAGTTAGAGATTGCTTTTTTAGATTTGGTAGCTACCGCTCTTTGACCGGCGATATTAGACATTTCTTCAATTGCGTTATCAACCATTTTCTTGTCGCTAACGGCTTGTCCGATACCTTGATTGATACAGATTTTTTGTAGCTTCGGTACCTGCATAACGGACTTGTATTCGAATTTGTTTTTTAATTCGTTTACGATTTCTTCGTTATACTTTTTCTTAAGACGTGGAATATAGCTCATCTTACTTAATTACTTCTTGTGTTTTTTTGGAATATCTTACAATCTTTCCATTCTCTTCTCTTCTTCCTACACGTGTTGGTGTATTGCCAACCACGAGCATTAAGTTAGAGATATGGATAGGTGCTTCTTGCTTAATGATACCGCCTTGCGTATTTTTGGCATTAGGTTTTGTATGTCTGGAGACGATACGTACCCCTTCTACCAATGCTTTGTTTTCTGCCGGCATTACTTCAAGCACTACACCTATTTTTCCTTTGTAATCGCCGCTAAGGACTTTTACTTTGTCGCCTTTTTTGATTTTTATTTTAGGTAAAAATCTTTTTTGCTGATTATTTTTCATCTTACAATACTTCTGGTGCTAATGAAACAATTTTCATAAACTGTTTTTCTCTCAATTCTCTTGCCACCGGGCCAAAGATACGAGATCCTCTTGGTTCGTCAGAGTTATTTAACAATACTACGGCATTGTCATCGAATCTGATATAGGAACCATCGGTTCTTTTTACTTCTTTTTTAGTTCTTACAACTACCGCTTTAGAAACTTGCTTTTTCTTCACGTTTCCTCCCGGAGATGCTTCTTTTACAGAAACAACGATTTTGTCCCCGATGGAGGCATACCTTCTTTTGGTACCTCCTAACACGCGTATGCAAAGAACTTCTTTTGCGCCGCTGTTGTCTGCTACTTTTAGTCTTGATTCTTGCTGTACCATATTACTTAGCTCTTTCTAAGATTTCAACCATTCTCCATTTCTTTGTTTTGCTCAACGGACGTGTTTCCATAATTCTTACTACGTCGCCAACGTTGGCTTCATTTGTTTCATCATGTGCATGAAATTTCTTTGTGCTCTTGATGAACTTTCCATAGATTGGATGTTTAATTTTCCGCTCGATGACAATTGTAATCGTTTTATCCATCTTATTGCTGGATACTGTTCCGATTCTTGTTTTTCTTAATTTTCTTTCGCTCATTGCGATATGTTTATCTTATTTAGACAATCTTTAACTTCGTAAGTTCTCTACTTCTTAATTCTGTATTTATTCTTGCTATTTCCTTTCTTAAAACACCTAATTGCTTAGGGTTATCAATAGGAGAGATAGCATGACTAAATCTCATTTTTTGCAACTTCATTTTTGTTGCTGCAAGCTCTTCCTGCAATTCTTCACTACTTTTAGTAGTAATCATCTCATTTGACTGTTTCTTAGCCATCACCGTTTATTTTAATCTTGAGCGTAATCTCTTCTTACAACAAATTTTGTTTTCACAGGTAGCTTTTGCGCAGCTAAACGCAAAGCTTCTCGTGCTACTTCCAAGGGAACACCTTCTGTTTCGAACATAATACGTCCGGGATGTACTACTGCCACCCAATGATCCAAGGCACCTTTACCTTTACCCATCCTTACCTCTGCAGGTTTCTTGGTGATAGGTTTATCCGGGAAGATATTGATCCACACTTTACCTTCTCTCTTCATACTCCTGGTTACAGCAATCCTTGCTGCTTCTATTTGTCTGTCGGTTATCCAGCCTGGCTCTAAGGTTTTTAGTCCGAAAGAACCGAATGAAAGTTCTGCACCTCTTTGTGCAACTCCTTTAATTCTACCTTTGTGCTTCCTTCTGTATTTTACTCTTTTAGGTTGTAACATGACCTACCTTTTTTTTATTTGTAATTATTTTCTATTAGATCTTTCAGACCCTCTTTTTCCACCGTGTTTTGGAGATTTCTTTTTGTTGTTGTCTTCTTTTTCTACGATAGGTGATAAATCTCTTTTGCCGTACACTTCTCCTTTGCAAATCCAAACTTTCACACCGATGATTCCGTAGATAGTATTGGCTTCTTTTAATGCATAATCGATGTCTGCTCTAAAGGTATGTAGAGGGGTACGCCCTTCCTTATACTCTTCTGTTCTTGCCATCTCTGCGCCACCTAAACGACCTGCTACGCGTATCTTGATCCCTTCAACGCCCATTCTCATGGCAGAGGCAATACCCATTTTTACAGCTCTACGAAAGTTAACCCTTGCTTCCAATTGCTTTGCAACAGTTTCACCGACAATGGCTGCATCAATTTCAGGTCTGCGAATCTCAACGATGTTAATTTGAACATCTTTATTGGTCAATTTCTTGATTTCTTCTTTGATTCTATCCACTTCGTTACCGCCTTTACCGATAATGATTCCAGGGCGGGAAGTATTGATTGAAATAGTGATTCTATTCAATGTTCTTTCTATAACGATTTTAGAGATACCACCTTTAGAAATCCTTGCATTCAAGTATTTTCTAATTTTGTGGTCTTCCACGAGTTTGGAAGAGAAATCTGAACCACCATACCAATTGGAATCCCAACCGCGGATGATACCTAATCTATTGCCAATAGGATTTGCTTTTTGTCCCATTAATTTCTATTTATTTTATTAATTTTCTTCGTTTGTTTCTGTCTCAGCATCTACCAATGTTCTGCTTGCAATGGTAATGGTTACATGATTAGACCTTTTTCTCAGCCTGTAAGCTCTACCTTGTGGTGCCGGTAAAAATCTCTTCAATGTTCTTCCACCATTAACAAAAGCTTCTTTTACATACAGGTCGCTATCTTCAGGATTTAATCCATGTTTAGCCGCCCAGTTAGAGATGGCTGATTTGAGTAGTTTCTCTAATCTCTTTGCGCTTTCCTTTTGGGTAAACGCTAAGATGTTTAGCGCTTTATCCACATCTACTCCGCGGATATTATCCACTACCAAACGCATTTTGCGTGGTGAAGTTGGACAGTTTCTTAACATTGCACTCGCTTGCATAGTTTTATTCTTTATTTTCTGTTACCAGAGTGACCTTTAAATTGACGTGTAGGGGCAAATTCTCCTAACTTATGTCCTACCATATTTTCTGTGATATACACCGGAATAAATTTGTTTCCATTGTGTACAGCAAACGTATGACCTACAAATTCAGGAGTGATCATGGATGCACGAGACCAAGTTTTTATCACTGTTCTTTTTCCTGAATCATTAAGAGCATCCACTTTCTTTTGAAGTTTGAACGCCACATAAGGCCCTTTCTTTAACGATCTTGCCATTGCTTATATATTACTTTCTTCTGTTAATGATTAATTTATTGGAAGCTTTGTTCGGGTTTCTGGTCTTCTTACCTTTTGAGTATAAACCAGTACGTGAACGAGGATGTCCTCCGGATGCTCTACCTTCACCACCACCCATCACGTGGTCAACTGGGTTCATTGCAACCCCTCTGGTGCGTGGTCTACGTCCTAACCAACGTCTGCGACCTGCTTTACCTGAACGTACTAAGTTGTGATCTCCGTTAGATACTGAACCGATGGTAGCAAAACATGTTGCTAATATCATTCTAGACTCACCTGAAGGTAATTTTACGATTACATACTTACCATCTTTTGCGGAAAGCTGTGCGAAAGAACCGGCACTTCTACAGATGGCGGCACCTCTACCAGGTTGTAACTCAATATTATGAATAATGGAACCTAATGGCATTTTCCCAAGAGGAAGTGCATTGCCTACTTCGGGTGCTACTTCTGCTCCTGCGATAATCTCCTGATCTACTTTGATTCCTTCCGGAGCGATGATGTATCTCTTCTCTCCGTCTTTATATACTACTAAAGAAATAAATGCTGAACGATTTGGGTCATACTCTACAGATTTTACGGTTGCAGGAATATCTCTCTTATCACGTTTGAAATCTATTATTCTATAACGTTGCTTATGACCACCACCTACATTTCTTGTAGTTCTATGACCTTGTGCATTTCTACCTGCTGTTTTCTTTGCAGGTGCCAATAAAGATTTTTCCGGAACATCCGTTGTAATCTCGGCGTATGTATTCGCCACCTTGAATCTTAACCCCGGCGTTACCGGGCTAAATTTTTTAACACTCATTTTATATTGTTCTTAATTATCGCCTAAGAATAAGCATAGCAACCACTAAAGTTTAGATTTCTGCGTAGAAATCGATATTTTCTCCTTTTGCGAGCGTTACTATTGCTTTTTTATAACCACTTTTTCTTCCACTAACCATACCTTTTTTGGTATATCTTGATTTGTTCTTAGCAGGAACTTTCATTGTGTTAACTGCTTCCACATTTACACCATACATTGCTTCAATCGCCTTTTTGATTTCAATCTTGTTGGCTTTACCATCTACTTTAAAACCATAACGATTCAACTTCTCAGTTATCGCTGAAAGTTTTTCTGTTATTAATGGTTTCTTCAAAACATCCATGTCAGTATTATTACTTGGTTTATGAATTTTAATTATTTAGGGCTTCGATTGCTTTTTCACTTAACAACACCATATTGGCATTCAATACTTCATAAGCATTCAAACCGTTTACATTTGATAGATTTGCACCTTGAATGTTTCTGCTTGCTAACTCTACATTTGAAGTAAAGTCTTCCACTATCAACAAACTCTTTCTTCCTTCGATACCGAATGCTTTAAGGATATTCAAGTAGCCTTTAGTTTTAGGTGTGTCTAAGGTGAAATCTTCAACGATTCTCAATTGATCTGCTTTAACTTTCGCTGATAATGCTGAGCGCTTTGCTAAATCAATTACTTTTTTATTCAACTTGAAGCTATAATCTCTTGGTCTAGGACCGAAGATTCTAGCACCTCCACGGAAAAGTGGATTTTTGATACTTCCTTTTCTAGAACCACCAGTACCTTTTTGACGGTGTAATTTTCTTGTAGAACCGGAAAGTTCAGATTTCTCTTTTGCTTTGTGTGTTCCACTTCTGCGGTTAGCAAGATATTGCTTAACTGCAAGATAGAGAACATGCTCATTTGGTTCGATACCAAAGATATCATCCGGTAATTCTACCGATCTGCCACTGGCTTTTCCTTCGATATTATATACTTCTGCTTTCATCTTTTTATTTTCTGATGATGACGTAAGATCCTTTAGCGCCTGGAATACATCCTTTAACAAGTAGTACTTCCTGATCTGCTAATACTTTTACGATTTTTGTTTGCAATTTAATTCTGTCGTTACCTGTTCTTCCGGCCATTTTCTTTCCTTTGAATACTCTTGAAGGGAAAGAAGACGCTCCCATGGATCCTGGTGCACGCAACCTGTCATGTTGACCGTGTGTACGCATACCCACCCCGGAGAAGCCATGGCGTTTTACAACCCCTTGGAATCCTTTACCTTTACTAGTGCCTACTAAGGTAACTTTTTCTCCATCCGCAAAAGATGCTAATGTTAACTCCTGACCTACAGAAAAATCTTCCTTTAATCCACGGAATTCCACTAATTTCTTCTTTGGAGAGATACCTGCTTTCTCAAAGTGACCTTTCATTGGTTTTGAAGTATTTTTCTCTTTCTTCTCACCAAAAGCCAATTGTACTGCTTTGTATCCGTCTGTATCATCTGTTTTTACCTGAGATACAAATGACGACCCTGCTTTGATAACGGTTACCGGTATCATTTTACCGTTTTCATCATGAAAACTGGTCATTCCTGCTTTTATTCCTATTAATGCGCTCATGTTACACTTTGATTTCTACGTCAACACCACTTGGTAATTCAAGTTTCATCAGGGCATCTACTGTTTTTGAAGTAGAACTGTAGATGTCCAACAATCTTTTATAAGTACATAATTTAAACTGCTCACGTGCTTCTTTATTAACGTGTGGAGATCTTAAAACAGTAAATATCTTCTTATTTGTTGGAAGAGGAATTGGACCTGAAACTATAGCGCCCGTACTCCTTACTGTCTTTACAATCTTCTCTGCAGATTTATCTACCAGATTGTGATCGTAAGATTTTAACTTTATTCTAATCCGCTGTGCCATCGTATATGATTAATCAACTTTTACTTTTCCTTTTGCTTTTGAAATTACAGCCTCTGCGATATTGGTTGGAGCCGCATCGAAGTGACTGAATTCCATAATACTGGTTGCTCTTCCTGAGGTAATGGTACGCAAATCGGTTACATATCCAAACATTTCAGATAAAGGAACTTTTGCTTTTATTACCTGAGCATTATTTTTCATTTCCATACCTTCCATCATCCCTCTTCTTCTGTTCAAGTCACCTACAACATCTCCGGTATTTTCTTCCGGTGTAATCACTTCTAACTTCATGATAGGTTCTAATAGAATCGGTGCTGCTTTTTTACAAGCTTCACGGAAAGCTAATCTTGCACATAGTTCGAAAGATAATGAGTCGGAGTCAACTTGGTGGAATGAACCGTCAAACAATCTCACTTTCATGCTTGGCAATTCATACCCTGCCAATACACCCGTCTTCATAGCTTCTTTGAAACCTTTCTCTACAGATGGAATATATTCTTTTGGAATGGCTCCTCCGAAGATATCATTGATGAACTGTAATCCTTCAACCCCTTCGTCGGCTGGACCTATTTCTATCTGGATATCAGCGAACTTACCACGACCACCTGATTGCTTCGCATACTTTTCGCGGTGTTCGATTTTTTTCGTGATTGCTTCTTTATAATTAACTTGTGGTGCTCCTTGGTTACATTCTACTTTGAACTCTCTCAACAACCTGTCCACGATAATCTCCAAGTGCAACTCTCCCATCCCGCTGATAACTGTTTGACCAGTTTCTTCATCAAATCTAACTTTGAAGGTAGGATCTTCTTCGGCCAACTTATTTAATGCCATACCTAATTTATCGGCATCTTTCTGTGTTTTAGGCTCAATTGCCAAACCAATCACCGGATCTGGGAATTTCATGGATTCAAGAATGATAGGATTTGCTTCATGACAAAGTGTATCTCCTGTTCTGATGTCTTTAAATCCTACTACTGCGCCGATATCTCCGGCACCTAATCTTTCGATTGGATTTTGCTTGTTGGCATGCATTTGGAATATACGTGAAATCCTTTCTTTATTTCCTGAACGTGTATTCAAAATATAAGAACCTGCTTCCAACATTCCTGAATATACTCTAGTGAAGGCTAAGCGACCTACGTAAGGGTCTGTAGCAATTTTGAATGCTAATGCTGTAAATGGCTCATCATAAGAAGGTTTGCGTGTAATCTCAGCACCTGTGTCTGGGTGTGTTCCGTAGATATTTGGTCTGTCCATAGGACTTGGCAATATTTCCATTACCAAATCTAACATGGTTTGTACGCCTTTATCTTTGAATGAAGAACCACATAACATGGGAACAATCTTCATATCAATACATGCTTTACGCAATGCATCTAATATTTCTCTTTCTGTAATACTACTTGGATCATCAAAGAATTTCTCCATTAGATGGTCATCATACTCAGAAACTGCTTCTAATAATTTCTCTCTCCACTCAGTGGCTTCGTCTAACATATCTGCCGGAATGTCGATTACATTATAGGTCATACCTCTATCGTGTTCATTCCAAACGATACCTCTGAAGTTAATGAGGTCGACTACTCCTTTGAAAGTATCTTCAGCACCTATTGGCAACTGCAAAGGAATAGCATTGGATCCCAACATTTTTTTCACCTGCTCCACAACCATAAGGAAGTCGGCACCGGATCTGTCCATTTTATTTACGAAACCGATACGGGCAACATTATAGTTATTTGCTAAGCGCCAGTTGGTTTCAGATTGTGGCTCAACACCATCAACGGCAGAGAACAAGAATACCAATCCATCTAATACGCGTAGGGAGCGATTTACTTCAACAGTGAAGTCAACGTGACCCGGTGTATCGATGATGTTAACATGGTATTTATTATTGCGATACGTCCATTGAATGGTAGTGGCAGCAGAAGTAATGGTTATCCCACGCTCTGCCTCCTGAACCATCCAGTCCATTGTTGAAGCTCCATCGTGTACTTCTCCAATTTTGTGGTTTACACCAGCATAATAGAGAATACGCTCTGTAGTAGTTGTCTTACCAGCATCGATATGAGCGGCAATTCCGATATTTCTTGTATATTTTAAATCTCTTGACATGACTGTTGAGAATTATATTTTATTAAACTTTAAAATGTGAGAATGCTTTATTGGCTTCTGCCATTTTATGGGTATCCTCTTTCTTTTTCACGGAAGAACCCTCCCCTTTAGAAGCAGCTATTAATTCTGCTGCTAATT
>JAIBAX010000013.1 GCA_019694955.1 Chitinophagales bacterium
AGGTGCTGTTATGCATACGTTATTTTATTTCGTTTGTCATTCTATTAAATAATTGTTCTACTTCTGTCCAGTTAGTTTTGTCAGTTGGCTCTTGGTATAGTAGTCGAAGAGTAGAGAAAAACTCATCTTTTCTTTCTTTGTGTTCTTCAACTAATCTTTGCTTGTCTATTTTGATATTAACCCATTCTTTTGCAACCGCTAACTCAACTTGTTTGTCCATTGCTGCAAAGAATGATTGGCCAAAAACTTCTATTTTTTTTACAAAGTTGGAATAGTCCATTTCAAAACTACCGTCCTTCGCTGTCCACAAACTTATACCATTCTCCAAAATGTGTTCTGTGTCCCAAACAATTCTCACTTTGTTGTTTCTTCTAAAAAATGATAAATGTGGCCCACCAATTAAGTGTCCAGAATCAAAGGTTCTTTGGTATGTCCACGAAATTAATTTGTCATACTCTTCAAAATAAAAATCGCTGTATTCGTCTTCGTCTGTGTCGTAAATGTCAAGCCATTTTTTTGAATCAGATTGAAATTTTTTCAGCTCGTTTGTCAAGTGATAAAATTCTTCAGGAACTGTCTCTCTAATCTTGTCAAAAAGTTCTGTGAAATCTTCAATAAATCTAATTAAGGGGTAGTTATTATATGGTGTAGGTTTATTCCCCCAATGATTAATTGCTTCTGTTGAATATTCATAAATCGTTTGGTCTCCAAAATTTAACCATAAGTCACCATCTGTCAGCCAAAACCAACTTGTAGACAAATTGGGCTCTTGCCCAATAGGTAATAAGTCGTCTATTTCTCGTAGCTTAAAATTTATCACTGTCGTAATTTTTACAATGACGCCTGACGTTTTGAGCCATACGCTGTGGCGGAGTTAAAAGTATGCAATTGTCAACTTAGAAAAAAGAAAATGTGGAAAAGCAAGCCTCAACTGTGAACAAAATTGCCATAGCGGCTGGGTCAGGGTTAGTGGCTGGGGCTATTAAAATTCATTTCTTTTCATTTCATAATTTGTACTTCTACCTCCTTGTTCACTCTTTATCAAAATTCCTTTTTCAATTAAATCTTGTATGTCCCGCAAAGCAGTGTCTTGGGAGCATTTTCCAATCTTTGCCCATTTTTTAGTATTTAGAACTCCTTCAAAATCGTCCATCAGCATATTTAGGATTTTTCTTTGTCTGTCATTTATGTTAACTCTAGTGTATTTTAACCAGAAAGAGTGTTTGTAAATTATTTTCTCAAGAAGCGTTTCAGAATTCTCAAGAGAACGTAATAAACAATTCAAAAACCATTCGAGCCAACTAGTAATATCTAAACCACCTTTTTGAGTTTTTTCCAATATGTCATAATAGGTGTTTCGTTCTTTTCTGATTTGTGTCGACATACTATAAAATCTGTACGATTGTTCATCAGAACGAGCTAGTAACATATCACTTAAGGCTCTTGAAATTCTACCGTTTCCATCTTCAAAAGGGTGAAGTGTAACAAACCATAAATGTGTAATTGCTGATTTAAGCACTAAATCAGTGTTTTGTTCCAAATTAAACCAATCGAAGAATATCCGCATTTCATTTTTAAGTTGAGCCGCTGGTGGCGCTTGATAGTGAACTTTTTCCTTACCTATAGCTCCAGACACAACCTGCATTGGTCCGGTTGAATCGTCACGCCAGTTTCCAACAATAATTTTGTACATTCCACTTAGCCCAGTTGGAAACAGAGCAATATGCCATGAAAATAACCGTTCCTTATTTAGTTCTTGTTCATAGTTCTTGGTTGCATCAATCATTAAGTCAACTATTCCGTCAACATTACGTTCAGAATATACTAATCCTGATATATTTAATCCTAATCGTCTGGCAATTGAAGACCTTACTTGTTCTCTATCGAGAAATTCACCTTCTATTTCAGTAGATTTAATAATTTCCTGAGTTAAAATTTCAAGATTTGCTTCATTGCGTAGTTCAAATCCCAATGCTCCCATTTTCCCAATAAGCTTGCCTTGTCTGTTTCTTACATACGCAAGCAATGGTAAAAGTTTTTCGCTGTTCCACTCAAAAATTGGCCAATTTTGATTGTTATATAAATACATGATTCTTTTTCTCCGCTAATTATGCGTCTAAAATAACATTTAATCTCCGCACAATCAAATAAAAACCGCAAATTTTGCGTACATAATTCATCCATTAGCTTAAATTGCGCCAAATGTGTGTTAACACTCGTTTTTCTCCTCTCTACACGAAATTCAAATAGTTAATTTCTTCTGTCACTATTTTCTTTTCTGTTTCGTTCAATGTCGAAGCTAATTTGCTTTTCATTATCTGTCCACTCTGCAAAATGTCCAGCCACTTGGGATCTGTTAAAATTGCTTCATGGTCATAGTCGTCATTTTTCGGTGCGTTGTATTTATCCAATGCTTTGTGCCAGTCTTTAATTATTTCTAACTCCTTGTCTGTCAACCAACCATTGTCAATTTGATATTTATAGTTGTCGTCAATACTTAAGTCATCAAAATAACTGCACATAAATTCGACAAATGACCAATGAGGATTTGTATGTGTCTTGTCGAGCCAAGATTTCTTTTGAAGGTCAAGCGAAGTCAATTCGTTAATACAACCAAGCCACCTTTCTCGCCATAATTTTTTGTTGTCACTTGTCATTACACTTGTCTCTGTTGTCTGCTTTTAAAATGAGTGCTAACTTGTGTATACCAAGCCAAAGAAGCACATATACATCTAACAGTAGGTTGGATATGCGCTACTCGGTAGCGATTTCTTTTTCCTCAAAAATAAGAATATTTCATCATAGAGCATAGCATTTTTAATAAAATACCTTGTACAAATGATCTACAGCGCCTCTATCATTTTCAATACCTCCGTACGTTTCCTTGATGATACCGGGACTTGTGTTTCATCTTGTAATACCAATACATCTTCTGTTTTTATGAAGGCTTTTATGCAGGCAGTATTCACCAAATGGGACTGATGTACCCTAAAAAAACCGTGATCCTTGAGGATGTCTTCATACTCTTTGAGTGTTTTTGTAACGATAAGCTTGGGTTTATCTTTGAAGTGAAATATGGTATAGTTGACTTCACTCTCGCAACGGATGATATCGGCAATATTGACGATAAAAATGCGGTCCATGGTGTTGAGTGCCAGTTTATTGTGTACTGCCTTGGGCTGCAACTGCTTTTTAAACAGGTCATACTTTGCCTGCTCATTTTCGGGCGTAATTTTGAGTTTATTGATGGCTGACACCAATTCATCGGGGTCAACGGGTTTTAGCAAATAATCGATGGCAGCATACTTAAAAGCCTTGATGGCATAGGCATCTGAGGCGGTGATGAAGATGATTTTGAAATTTATTTCTTCCAAAACATCCAAGAGGTCAAACCCATTGCCATCCTGCATTTGTATATCCAGAAAAAGAACATCCGGTCGTTTTTTTTTCAATAGTTTGGCAGCCTCGATAACTCCTCCGGCCTCACCAATGACTTCTACCTGCGGGGCATACACTTGTAAATCCTTTTTTAAGGTGAGGCGCGCATGCTCAAAATCATCTACTAATATTGCCTTTAGCTTGTTCATGTATCAATTTAGTTTTAATCTGACTGTAACGATTGTTCCCTTTGGCTGTCCATGTTCATCTTGCATGTCTTCAATAGCGATGCTATTCTCCGGTTCATTCAATAATGCTAAACGCTCTCGGGTTACCTTAAGTGCGGTAGATGCATGGTGAACATCTTTGCTATTTTCCTGAAGGGCGGAAGAGGCTTCCCTGCCAATTCCGTTATCTTCAATGGTACAGACCAATACATTGTCTACTTCTTTGAAGGAGATTTGTATTATGCCCCGTTTGTTTTTTAGGTGTAAGATGCCGTGTTTAATGCTGTTTTCTACAAATGGCTGCAATAGCATGGGCGGCAGTTGGATGAAATCCTTTTCGATTTGCTCATCTACCTCGATGGAGTAATCAAATTGCTTGCTATGACAGAAATATTCTATGAGCAAATAATTGTCCAATAATTGTATTTCTTCCTGCAAAGAAATCATGCTGGTTTTTGAATTATTTAATATCTGCCGCATCAATCGGGAGAACTTCGCTAAATAATACCGCGCTTCTTGTTCGTTATCCGTACCAATTAACGATTGGATGGAGTTGAGCGCATTAAAGATAAAATGTGGGTTCATTTGGAGGCGCAGGGCTTTTTGTTCGAGTTCGGCGATAGATTTTTCGAGTGCCAATTGTCGTTCTTTTTCATGTGCTTTCTTGCGAATGCTGTTCACCCTCCATTTAAACAATATAAAGACCATCGCAAGGAATGTTGCGACTAGGAGTAGTAAAAACCACCAAGTCTTCCAGAATGGTGTGCTGATGGTAAAGTAAAATTGGACAGGTTGCTTATTCCAGACATGATCTTCATTGCTGGCTTTTAACTCAAAAACGTAGTGCCCGGGAGGAATCTGGGCGTATGTAACACTCAAGTTGCCGGAGGGTGGCGACCATTTATTCTCATAACCCACCAGTCGCCATGCAAATTGAACGCCTTCCGGATTACTGAAGTTAATGGCATCGAAATCAAAGGTAAGGTGGTTGTCATTAGGCTTAAAAACATGTTTTGATGTATTATCCATCAGATAGGTTTTGTAATTCCCATTGAGGATAGAAGTATAAAACAACCTTATGTCTATAATTTTGGTGATGGGTGGAATGTTATTGCTGATATCATCGCGGGGATTAAATTTCTCTAAACCATTGATCGTACCGAACCATATTGTGCCATCAACATCTCGGAAGACGGCATTTTGCACCGTCTCAATACCCAAGAATCCTTCTCCTTTGCCATAGTGCTTTACTTTCTTCATCTTATTATCGGGAGAAAAACTAAGGAAATCCACTCCTTTTTCACTTCCTGCAAACAAGTTTCCATGACCGTCACTGATGAGTTGGTAACAATTTTCGGAACTTAGCGACTCCTTATAGGCAGTCAACTGATAGGTTTTTGTTTGTATCCTCACGATGCCGTTATCGGCTGTACCGACGAAAATTGCATTTTTCCCATCGTAGCAAAGTGCCTTAATATTATCGGAAGGCAAACCATTTACTGTTTGGATTTTAGCCAGTCGGTTTCCTTTCACATCTAAAACACCGACGCCATTACTTTCTGTTCCATACCAAATATTTCCGTCGCCATCTGTAATTATTGTGCTGATTCTATCTTGTATGAGTCCGTTTGCTGTTGAATATTTTTGTACAATCCAGTTATTCCTTCCTTTTTGGGCGTTGCTGATCTTATAAATACCATTTCCTGCGGTGGCCACCCATATACTTCCGGCAAGGTCCTTGGCAAAACCTCTAACGTATAGTTCGGAAAAAATGGGAATGTCTTCAACCAGTGTATCCTGCGTACGCAAGACAAAAATGCCATTTCCATCTGTACCGAAAAGTATATTGCCTTCACTATCCTCAGTTATAGCACGAATTTTCTGTTGTGAAATGGGTTTCCCTTCAAATGGATTGATTACTTTATTGCCTAGTATTATGGAAACGCCTTTATCGCCATTTCCAACCCATAATCTATTGCGGCTATCTCTAAAAATACTATAAATATAATTGCCTTTTAGTCCAGAATTCCTATCGAAGTGGACAAATTCTTTTCCCATGTAATAGCAAAGCCCAGACCCTGACGTTGCTAACCAGTAATTACCGCTATTGTCCTGACAAACGCTGCGCACGTGGTTATTGGGTAATCCTGATTGGTCGTTCAGCGAACTGACATTTCTGGAGGCTACATTATATATACAGATTCCACTATTGAGTGTCGAGAGCCAGACATTATTTTTGTCGTCTTTAAAAATAGATAAAACGATGTCGTCACTCATGTTCAATTCTGCTACTGGCTTAACCTGATTATTATGGAAGGCATATAAGCCGTGTTCATAAGTACCCACCCACAGTTTATGTTCTACTACAGACAGGGTTGTTATAGGCACTGTAGTAAAACCTCGATTTTCTATCTTATGTATGGTTGCCTTTTTTTGCTGTAAAGAAAGTTGGTATAAACCGAACTGTGTGCCAAAGTAGTAACTTCCCTTATAGGAACAGATGGCATTTACTACCATAGATGTTAAATGGCATTGCTTAAAAAGATCAACTATACTGTCTCCATCTTTTAACAGTACACCTTTTGACGTTGCCAAAAGTGTTTGTTGTTCGTCAATAAAAATAAAATCCTGTACCCAAACCGGGCGATCCATATATTTTTGGAGATAATTTTTAAATACCCGCTCATTTTTGTCATAAATGGAAAAGCCGTCATTGGTACCCATCCATAATTGATTATTATGTTCTTTTATGCTTAGTATATAATTATTGCAGAGTCCATCCTGTGTAGTGTAGGTAGTAAATTTTTTACCATTAAACTTGCACACCCCTCCACCACGCGTGCCTGCCCATAAATAGCCTTCGCTATCCTGTAGCAAAGCATATACCTGCGATTGCGCCAATCCTTCTTGTACGGAATAACTACGAAAGATATATTGCTGTGCCGATAGCATTGGAACAACCATCATCATGGCTAACATGCCTATCCATTCACGAAATCTGGAAGTGGAAGAAAATATATCTTTTACAAGGGCTATTCTTTCCAAACATATAATTTGGGTGAGAGTCATGGAAGTACTTGTTGAGGTTCGTGGAGACACGAACCTGCCAAAAGATTTCAAGTTTCGGAGGGACACGAACCCACCGAAAGATTTTAGCAAACTACTTTCAAAGATTTTTCCTGCACACTTCAATAGAAGGTTTTCAACACAGTTTACGTCAATTTTAAAATCTTTGAAGCTCATCGATTAATCAGGATATTCCTACTAATATTTGCTTTTTTGGTACACTTAATCAAACTGTAATATTACTCCAAAAATCAGATATAATTTTATAAAAATATTCATTAGATAAGGTTTTATGGAAAAGTCATTACAGTTAGAAATGCCGAAAAAAAGAGGGCATTGGAGAAAAAAAATAGGCAGGGAGTATTTTATCATTAAAAGAAAAATGCACTTATTAAGGAATCGTAGTTCTTATGCAAAAGCAAAAATGGCTATACCGTTTTGGCATGAATTATTCGAGCATAAGTCATTCTTATTAAGACCACTTCGGTCTGTAGATATGGAATTGCAGTACAATAAGGTTACCAACCTAAGCATTGCCATCTCACATATTAATGATATTGTTATCAAACCGGGCGAGGTTTTTTCCATCTGGAACTTAGTTGGCAAACCCACTAAATCTAAAGGATACTTGGAAGGATTGGTATTGGAAAATGGAAAAATATCCAGGGGCATCGGTGGTGGATTATGCCAATTGGGCAATCTATTATACTGGATGGCACTACACACTCCTTTGACTATCACTGAAAGATGGAGACATGGCTATGATGTTTTCCCGGATATCAACAGAACAATTCCCTTCGGTTGCGGAGCCACATTAGCCTACAACTATTTGGATTTACAGCTAAAGAATGAAACAACACAATATTTTAAAATATCACTATGGCTGAGTGACACGCATCTACATGGTCAATTCTTTTCCAATCAACCAAAAAGTGTTCATTATGAAATAATCGAACGTGGACACATCATCCAACAACAATTTTGGGGCGGCTATAGCAGGCACAATCAAATTTGGAGGAAAACGTTCGACATACATGACCATCTCTTTTCAGAAGAGCTCATCGCAGAAAATCATGCTATCATGATGTACCAACCTTTTTTGCCAGAAACAACAACATCAGATGAAAAGAAGATGTGCTACCGTTAAATGGTTCCAACAATATCGAAAAATCATTGTATCTGTGCTGATAATTGTGGTTGGGTTTCTATTCTTATTTCCTTTTTCACTCAAACCCAAACCCTCCAGCACGGCGCTCTTCGACAAGAACCATAACCTCTTGTCGGCACATGTCAGCAAAGATGAGCAATGGCATTTTTTGAGCACATCAGACCTTCCGAAAAAATACGAGGTCTGTCTATTGCAATTTGAAGACAGAAACTTTTATCACCATTTCGGCGTTCGACCGAAGTCCATACTTCGTGCCATTATTCAGAACATCCGCCATGGTAAAACCATCAGCGGCGGCAGCACCATTACCATGCAATCGGTGAGAATCAGCTTAAACAATCCGAGGCGGACTTATATAGAAAAAGTGCGTGAGATGTTACTCGCTTTACGTGTAGAGGTGAAATACAGCAAAAGGGAAATCTTACAGTACTATGCCGGAAACGCTCCTTTCGGCAATAATATCATCGGGTTGGAAGCAGCAACATGGCGCTACTTCGGGAAGCCTCCAAAAGAATTATCATGGGCAGAAAGTGCTACACTGGCTGTACTTCCAAATGCACCCGGACTAATATATCCCGGAAGAAATCACCAAGAATTATACACAAAAAGGAATCGCTTATTGTATCTGCTAAAAGAGAAAGGCATCCTCACTGAGGACGAGTTTTTGCTGTCCATAGCGGAGCCTCTGCCTGAAAAGCCTAAAAAACTCCCCTCCCAAGCACCCCATTTACTGCAGTATCTCGCGCCTACTTCGCAAGGAAGTATCTCCACCACCATCGACGGTGTATTGCAGGAAGAATTAATCAACATGATAGAGAATAAACAAACCATACTACAGGATTTTAATATCGCTATTTTGGTTACAGACTTACAAAATGGACACATCGTTTCTTATATCGGCAATAATCCTTTTTTGAATAGTGAAATGGGGAAGGATGTAGATTGTGTTCACGCTAGTAGGAGTTCCGGAAGTATCCTAAAGCCCATTCTTTATGGATTGAGCATAGATGAAGGCATCATTTCTCCCGAATCATTATTACCGGACATTCCCACCTATTTTGGCAATTTCTCTCCAAAAAATTACGACCAGAATTATGCCGGTGCCATTTCTGCGAAGACCGCCCTTAGCAAAAGTTTGAATATACCTATGGTTTACTTGCTAAAAGATTATGGTGTCGGAAAGTTTCAGCACGAACTTACTGAAATGGGCATCAGCAGCCTACACAGAAATAGCAAGGCGTATGGACTTTCATTGATTCTTGGTGGTGCAGAGGTTACACTTTGGGATATCAACAAACTTTATACAAGCATGGCTTATACCGTATTAGGAAAAACCGGAAGCATACAGGTTCTTGCAGATACACGCACCGCCCTATTACCAACAACAATGAGCAAAATTTCTATCTACCACACTTTTGAAGCGATGAAAGAGGTAAGTAGACCTGATAAGGAAGGAAACTGGCAGTTTTTTAATTCTTCTGAACCTATCGCCTGGAAAACGGGTACCAGCTTTGGCAACAGAGACGCATGGGCGGTTGGCGTAACGCCAGATTATGTTGTAAGCATATGGGTAGGCAAGGCTTCTGGGGAAGGAGATCCGCTTCTAACAGGATATAAGATGGCGGCACCCCTCCTATTCGAGATATATTCTAAGCTTCCCGTTCATAACAAGTGGTTCTCGAAACCCAATACTTCCACAAATGCAGTAAGATTATGTTCTACCAGTGGATACATTGCTACCTCATTTTGCTCATCTACCCATTTTGAAGACCTTCCTGCATTTACGCCTCAAAAGCGTATTTGTCCATATCATAAACCCATCTACACAACAATGGATGAGCAATTTACCATTAGCAGAAATGTAGAAAATATGGTGGAAGGAAAATTAATGAACTACTTTCAACTGCCTCCGATGATGGAAAAATTCTATGCTAAAAACCATCCTGAATATGTACAAATACCTCCCAAAAAAGGAACGCAGGAAAACGACGCCCAAATAGAAATTTCTTATCCTAAGTCAGAGCAGCATATTTTCACGCCAGCAAGAAAAGATGAAGAACCGGATTTTATTGCTGAAGCAACCCATAAAGAAAATACAACATTATACTGGCATTTAGACGAAATGTACTTAGGTGAAACGGGCGATTTTCATAAAATGGGTATTCAATGTTCTTTGGGAAAGCATCAATTGATGGTACAAGACCAAAATGGCAATGAAGCAAAACTAGTTTTTTATATGGAGAAGTAGCCGAATGCATATTTTTGCGAATAATTGAGTCTAGATAATCGTGTTCATTTTATTTAACCCAGCATAAGCGTTGGACTTTGTGACGAAAGGAAATTATACAAAATAGCTATGAGGCACGGAATTTTTCTCCGCAGACGTAGTATAACTACGTTGAGGACAGAAAATGAGTACAGAAATAGATATGAGCATTCGTATTAATATTTGCAACGAATATACTATTTATTCGTCGCAATTCAAATTTATCGTTGCATCATTTGCAACAAATAACTTAATTAATCGTTGCAAGAACCATCATTTGCTTTTTTAACGTTTCAACCTCGGAGGTTGATTAATTAATCAAACCTATCGTTCTGGGAATATTCCAGATACTTCTGTACCAGAATTTATACTTGTTCTTTGTTGCCTGTAGTTCTTCTCTCTCCCAAAAATGCAATTGATGTACGGGATATAAATAACCAAAATGATAGCAAGTATGGTCTGCCCTTTTTTCCGCCACCCACGAAAGCGGATACCGATAAAATTTCCTTTCCATGGTATCTACAATCGCTAATCCTTCTTCTCTGATGAGCGATGCTTTCAGCAAATAATCTTCTTTACTAAAAGGCAAACCTAATTCTTTGGATCTGTGTTGCAAAAGATAACTTAAGGTGCTATACTTATGTTGCGCCCTTAAACCGGTTATCTTAAGTGCCCAATACAATTCCTCCTCCATTGGATTGAGTGTAAAATTATCCTCAATAGGTTTACATTTTTGCATAAACTCCCTGAGTGGAATAAGGTATTTATCATTCATTGCCGCCAATTCGCTGGAATCGGCATCATTCCTGATATAAGGATATGAATATTCAGGGCGTGGGTGAAACTCGATATTAAATTTTCCGGGCATTTCATCTGTTACCGTTTGCGCCACCAACACTTTAATCAGGTCTTTGTCTTTGATATATGTTTGCTGCGCATCTGCAACATTAACAAAATACTGCTCAAATGCTTCATTTTCAATGACTTGCCTTGCATATTGCAAAGGCTCTTTTTTCAATTTCGCACCATATTCAAAATAATTCCACGACCATCTTGCCACACTCCAGTCAAAAAGCCAGTTGCCCCACTCCCACCCGGACGTAAAAGTAAGATGACCATCGATCTTTTGAAGGCTGTCGCAATATTCGATATCTGCTAATCTGGCTTGGAGATAGGGAAGTAAAAGCATCGGCACAGAGAGATCAAAAGTCACCCAATAGGCCGTTTCCGGGAAGTACCAGGTTTCCCGCTGTTCCATTTCCTTCAGCAGCAAATCCCTCATATGCAACAGATTATCGTTTTCATATACGGGTGCATGTTCGTCTAACAAGGAATAAAACATGACGGTATGTATCATGAGGCCATGCTCTTTGGTGAGCAGTTCATTTTCTGCATTTCCTGAAACCATCTTATCGGCTTTGACAACATGCTTCCTACTCATTAGTTTCACACCATGCTTACTGAGGATTTTTTGCAGCACTTCTAGTAATGCCGATTTTTCCGCCATATCCCCAGCAGAAAATTCGGTAGCAGAAAGTTCGACATTCCAAACATCGAAACCCGCCTGTATCAACCACTCTGCATTTTGTTCCAACTGCTTTTCTTTGGTTTTCAATGAAGCCGGAGGACTTTTATACAACTGAAATGCTTTCTGTTGTAGCATGTGCAACGACAAGTCGGCGCCACAAAATATCCCTCTTTGGTGTGCATAATCTGTAATGGCTTTCGCATGTGGCAGCCAAGTTGCTCTGTCGATGCTTTCCAGAAGATTAAACTCAAAATAATTTTGTCCATTTCTTGCCAACCAATCGATGTATTCTTTTACGCAAGCAAGTCCACCCGAAAAGTTTGCGTCTAAAAGGCATTCTGTAATTTCAAGTGGGTGCATGGCATGTACATGGAAGCCGATTTTATCAAATACTTTTTTGCCTTCAAAAGAAACAAATGTCGGTTTACATCCCTTTGGGATGGATGTATTTCTTGTGTGATAAGAATAAAAACCCATTTTTTCCTGCAACATAGCATACAAGCCATTGACCAATCCTTTGGGCGTTTCTGCCTTACATATGGCACCGTTAGTGGCTGTTTGCAACCACGAAAAATCCTCGTAAAGTACTGCGGTGTCAAGAATTGACGAACTGACAAGGTTTTTTGTTTGCAATTCCCAATAAGAGCCAGTATTGTTTTCTGCGTTGAGGGTCGCTTGAATGCCCGCTTTTTCCAATAAAGAAACGACATCTCTTATTCCATTTTGAAAGATGGAATCATTGCTGAGCGTCCGACTATAAATGATATTTATGGAATGACTATAGTTGTTTCCATAAATTTTTCCTACGGAAAAAAACACCATCAGTATGAATATTATCTTGTTGGTGTTAGGTATTTTGCCTGATTCCCTAGTGAACATCGCCACCAAAGAATTTCTCCTCAATATAGTCGGCGGCTACTGCTACATCATAAATGGCATTGCTGACTTCTGCAGCTGTGGTCGTTTCCAATACCAATGCCGATTGGGCAATGATAGATTCCACTGGCGTACCATCGCCAAGCTTATCACTGGTAATAGTAATACTGCAATAACAGCAAGGTCCCGCTTCTTTTAAGATGCCGTACAGGTTCAAATCTGGGCGATATATACCTGCTCTACTGTTCATATAAACAGTATCTTTACCAAAATATCTACCGGGAACGATCCAAATATAAACATATTGATAGCGCCAATTACCCTCTTTCAATGGGATGGCGACATCCATTTTGTACGTTCCTGTTGGTTGAATTTCTTCCAATTTGTAGTTAAACTTTGCAGAAATCTCTTTTAGTGTTTGATGTAATTGTATCATATAGTTAGTTTTTACAAATTATATAGTTTTTATTCCGGCTATCTTGCAGTGCCACCCCAACTGTCCGGCATGACCGGATTCGTGTCGACAAGCATGAAGAACAAGGAATTTCTTTGAACTATCACCGCTAAAACTCATGTTATTGAGATTAGGTTCTAAAAGTTGCTCATCCGTAAGGTTTCGTAAATGCGCCATCGCCGCTTCATGCACTTGTTTCATTCCTTCAAGTATCTCTTCAATAGGTGGCAATTCTTCCGGCTTTGCTAAAGGCGTTCCGAAAGCTACTTTGCTAAACCATGGAAAGGTGACCTGCTCTCCTCCCAGACCTTGTAATAACAAGAAATTTTCTGTCCATACCAAATGTGCCATAATCCATCTGGCAGAATTGAGCTCCACTCCATCTGCAACAGGAACCCTGTCATAACCTACATCCTTCAGCTTATTAAAATAGTACAGGGTAATTTTTCGGGCACTTTCAAAGAAATCCACTAATCTGCTTGCTTCTACATTCATATATTAATATTTTACACAATATGATAAATAATTATTGGCTTATGCCAATTTAGTATAAAAATAAGCAACATGTTCTTACTTTTAGCTATTAATCCATTTTTTTGACAAATTCTATTGCTAAAAATAATCATCAGCTACACTCAGTAGAATGGCTTCGAGGATTTGCCATGCTATCTGTATGTTTTACACATTACAAAATACACTTTGTCACTTCCGGTATTGGGTGGAAACTATTGTTATGGAATGATTTTGGTGTATCGCTATTTTTTGTCATTTCGGGGTTTGTCATTCCGTACGCTATGTTTAAGAGTGGATATACATGGCGTCAAATTGGTAGGTTTTTCAAGAAAAGATTCATGCGTGTATATCCTACCTTTTTATGTGGATTTATCCTATCTGTTTTATTAATGTATATTGCCTTTTGGTTTTCTCCATTCCATGCTGGAGGAGCACCACATCTTACTGCAAAATACATCATCGGTAACCTTTTATTGATTCCCCATTTCTTGCATGAGCAGTGGTACAGTCCTGTGTTGTGGACGCTCGCCATTGAGGTGCAGTTTTATTTATTCATCGCCCTAGCGTTTCCCTTAATTTTTCATGCAAACAAAAAGATAGGCTTGTTAGCCGTAATTGGATTTTCCCTCCTACAATTTTCATGTAAAAACGAGTTGATATTTTTTTTCCACGTCATGGTTTTCATGTTAGGTGTAGTTTCCAGTTTATACTTTTTAAAACGGCTAAATGCTATAGAATGGGGATGCATTTCTATTTTACTTTTAATAGGCATCTATTTTAAAATGGAGATGACATTCAGCAAATTCATTGCGTTACCTGTTGGTTGTATCATTATTTTATTTGTTCCGTTAAAAAGTAAATTCCTAGCTTTCTGTGGCAAGATTTCTTATTCTTACTATTTGCTACACATCTTGGTAGGCGGTTCAGTAATAATAGAATTAGGCAAAGAACTCCTAGTATATTTCAAAATTAGTGACCCCATTAACCAAAATATGCTAACGCTTTCCACCATATTTTTATTGATTCCGATATCATGGGTGTGGTACAAGCTTTTTGAAGAACCTTTTCAGAAGTTGAAGATTTGAAGATGTGGGAATTTGGGGAATGTGGGAATTTGAAGATGTGAGAATTTGAGAATGTGGGAATTTGAAGATGTGAGAATTTGGAGAGGTGAGAATTTGGAGATTTGGAGATTTTCGCTAGACGAATTTTGTTCACGGTTCGCAGATGATGGTTCACAGTGGGAATTTGGGAATGTGGGAATGTGGGAATGTGAGAATTTGGGAATCTGCGTGAACTTTGTGAAAACCTTAGCGTACTTTGTGGTTAGAGAATATCACAAGACGAATTTTGTTCACGTTCACAGTGAGAATTTAAGGATTTGAAGATGTGAGAATTTGGTAATGTGTCCATTCACCTTTGACTATTGACCATTGACAAGCAGTAGCAATACGAATATCGCTGTACTTATAAAAAAAATCCTTAATTTCCCATCGCAAATGGAAAGTACAAATAAGAATCAACAAGTATGTATTTTGGGTGCAGGTCCCGGCGGTGCTTCAGCAGCCTTGGTATTGGCACAGATGGGCATTCCGACTTTGCTGATAGACAAAGCCGTCTTTCCTCGGGATAAAATTTGTGGAGATGCATTGAGTGGTAAGGTAGCAGCCGTAATGCGTCAGATTACACCTGATATGCCAAAGTCATTTTCTGCGGAAACTATGCAGATTCCAAGCTACGGCATACGCTTTTTTGCGCCCAATGGCAAGGAACTTCGTGTTCCCTTTAGTCTAAAAAATCCTGCGGAAATGGAGGTTCCACCGGGTTTTATCGCAAAACGCTATGATTTCGACCATTACCTCATTCAGCAAATAAAGCAAAATGAGCTAATTGAACTGAGAGAAAATACTGAAGTAGTTGATTATCAAAAGACAACACAAGGCTACACACTTACATGCAAGGATGGTAGTTCGGTAACCGCTACCTTGCTGTTGGTGGCAGATGGTGCGCACTCCAAATTTGCCCGCCACCATGCCGGCATTGAAATGGAAAACGACCATTATAGTGCAGGCTTGCGTGCCTATTATGAGGGCGTTTCCGGCATGGACAATCAGAACTTTATAGAATTACATTTTATCAAGGAAGCACTTCCCGGATATTTTTGGATTTTTCCGCTCCCCAATAATCAGGCGAATGTTGGACTGGGCATTCTTTCAAAAACCGTTAGTGAAAAGCGATTGAATATCAAAAAGATGATGCAGGACATCATCGACCACCACCCCATCATTTCTGAGCGGTTTAAACATGCGAAGGTGGTTGATTCTATTAAAGGTTATGGTCTTCCCCTGGGATCTAAAAAGCGCAAAATTTCCGGCGACCACTATATGCTTTTGGGTGATGCGGCATCTCTCATCGACCCATTTACTGGCGAAGGCATCGGCAATGCCATGCTCTGTGGACTCGCCGCAGCACGTGTGGCTAAGTCTGCACTTGAGCAAAATGATTTTAGTGCCGATTTTCTCCAACAGTATGATAATGAAGTAAATAGAAAACTTGGTGCCGAACTGGCACTTAGCACCAAAATGCAGCGATTGGTCAATTATCCTTGGCTCTTCAATTTTGTTGTAAACAAAGCCAATAGAAATAAAACACTCGCTGAGACCATTTCGTGCATGTTTGACGATGTTGATCTCAGAAAAAAACTTAAAAGTCCCGGTTTTTACTGGAAGCTATTTTGGGATTAACATCTGTAGTCAAGAAATCAGGGCATGCCCTTCCCTACCGGTCAGGTCGTGTGTTACGCTTATACACGGTATCGCTTCACCCACTCATGCAGATCAATTTTAAATTTTGAATTTTGAATTGACTTCTGCAACAAATGTTACAATTCACTACAATTAAAAAATATTACCTTTGCCGCATGAATCTTTTGGTGAAGTTTTTAAGGCTCAGATGTCCACGGTGTGGTGGTGCGCCCATTTTTTTAGACACAAATCCCTACCACCTGAAAAATCTCACAAAAATGCCGGACAAATGCCCTAAATGTCAGTTAAGTTATAAGGTAGAAATGGGCTTTTACTGGGGTGCTATGTATGTAAGTTATATGCTAAACGCACTCTTTTTTCTGATGATGGCAGCAGTATATGTCGTCACTTGTTGGGGGCATCTCATCGATTGGGCGCATTATTTTATAATGATTGCCAGCCCCATATTTATCATTATATCTCCCTATACTTTAAGACTAAGTCGTTGGCTTTGGCTATGGTTTGACTATGAGTTTTTTATTAAACGGAAGAAAGGTCTTTGAAATTTGTTCGCCGTTCACAGAAAATAATTTGGAAATGTGGGAATTTGGAAATGTGGAAATGAGAGAATTTCTGAATTAGCATAAGAATTACTGTCAAAAGTCTTTGAAATTTGTTCACCGTTCTCAGAAAATAATTTGGAAATGTGGGAATTTGGAAATATCGCTCTTCGCGATACGTTTAATGTAGAATAATTTTTGTTAACGGTTCACGGAGATTTGGAAATGTGAGAATTTAAAGATAGTTTACTTTGGTCAGTTCACACACTGTATAGATAAAATGTCGCTATACGCAATACGAATATCGCTGGACGTATTGTGTCACAAAATAAAATACAAACAAAAAAGGTGCGGCAAAACCGCACCTTTTTTATTGTTTGCATTCGAGCAATTATTCTCCTGAAATAAGGATATCTGCTCTTCTATTTTTGGCGCGTTCTTCTTCCGTTGCTTGAGCATTAATAGGGCTCTCTTCTCCTGCTGACAGGATGATGACTTCCTTATTAACACCGATACTTTCTAAATACTTTTTAACGGAAGCCGCCCTTTGTGTAGCCAGTAATAAATTGTACATATTACCGGATTCCTGAGATGCGTTCCCTACAACATAAACAAATGAATTTTTAGAAAACTTGTTTAATGGATCTTTCAGCGCATCTAAGTTTGCTTTTGCTTCTTTCGTCAACTCATAAGAATCTAAATTGAAGTACACTGAACCTAGTTTTTTATAAGAAACAGCTGTTCCGGCCTTATACTCTTTGGTAATTTGTTCCATTTTTTGCAGCTGAGCCGTATTATCCTTCACTTGATTGTTTAGATTATTGACATCTTTCTCAACCTTATCTGCCTTTTCTTGTGCTGATTGAGCATCTTGCGCAGCTTTTTCTGCATCTTCTTTTGCTTTGTCTACATCGGCATTCAAATCCTCTATTTTCTTACGTGCTTCATCCAAATCTTGGAATTCTTTCTCGTATCGCTTGCCAATTTTATAACTGATGCTCACCTCATGAGAATATCCAAAGGCATTCCTATTTTCTTTTTTCGTTAAGAACTCCATTGAATAGTTTATGGCAAGTCTGCTTTTTATGCCGGCACCTGCTGTTACATTCATACCAGCGGCTTCGGGTTTTGCAAAGGAGCTACCTGAGCGATATCCACCTCCAAACCATGCCATGTCTTTAAAGTTCACCAAGGCCTCAAGGTCAAATTGAACAGGAATTGCTTTCACCCAGCGAATAGCCGCTAATGGCTCTAAAGACCAGTTTTTCTTACTACCCAACATGGCTTTGTATGAAGCATAAGCAAACAAATGTCTATTGTAGTTGAACCTAATTTGATCACTTTCACTGTCTCTGAATTTGAGTTTATTGTTAAACAACTGTGGTGCAACAATACCTACATGAAGTCCTTTCCAGAAATAATCAGCACCTGCACTCAAATCGAAAGCGATTGCTCTTTCATTATCCTCAGAAATAGTAGGATCATTAGGGTTCTCAACAATAGCCTCGGTGAAATCAAATCTTTGGTGAATCAACCCAGTGGAAATACCAATAGATAATCCATGTGTCTTATCTTGACTGAAAGGTACATGGTAAGCATAACTGAACGAACCACCCAACTCATGAACAATATGGGTATTATCCGTAAATAAATACCCTCCCAAGCCCACATTGGAAGACTTGATACGTGAGTCGAAAGTTGCAATACCAGTTATGGGTGCATCCGGCATGGCAGTCCATTGCTTTTTAAAGTTTATGAACACATTGCCATACTTAGGATCCTGCCCGGCACGGGCAGGGTTATATAGATATCCATTATAGATATATTGTGTTGCTACCGGAATCTGTTGTGCGGCCACCTTTAAAAGCGGGCTAAAAGCCACCAAAAGAACCAGGAATATTTTATTGAGTCTCATAACTTTTGATTTAATATTATTCAAAAAATTCCTTTTCATCTTACTTATCTTTTAATGGTGATTGCTCCTTTAAACACTTGATCTCCGGAAGTTATCACGTACCAGTAAGTACCATCAGGTAAGTCTTTACCATTATGTGTTCCATTCCAATCATTCTGATAATTATTGGTTTCTAATAATTTAGCACCTCCGCGTGCATAAATAGCAAGCGTATAATTATCTAAGTTTTCTAAGTACTTAATGGTAAAGAAGTCATTGATGCCATCACCATTTGGTGTTATCAGGTTAACCGTCTCTGGTTTCGGATTAGCTAACACCGTAATGGTAACCTGATCGGTTCCTTTACAGCCAAATTCGTTTGTAACTGTAAGCGTATACACATGAACGCCAATTGGTGGAGTAGCTACAGGGTTAGGTAAGTTTGGATGATCCAAATAATCTGACGGCGACCATTCGTATGTTATACCACCAGAGCCAAACAATTGTACACTACTGCCTTCGATAATGGTAGTATCTACACCAGCATTCGCAATAGGCGTTGGATGAACTATAACTTCTGTAGTTTGCGGTTCTGAAGAGCAATCTCCAATGGATACCACTACGGAATATACTCCTTCATCTGCTACAGTAACGTTTTCTAAGACAGGATTCCTATCTGATGATGTAAACCCATCTGGTCCCGACCACTCATAAGTAGCTCCAAATACATAACTTGCTGTTAGTTGCACATCTTCGCCTTCACAAGCAGGACCATTGTTTGTAGCGGTAATTCCTGTCGGCACACGATTGATATTTACCAATACTGAAGCTGGGTCGGAAGAACAACCTGTTGTGGTATCTTCCACATAGACGGTATAGAAGCCTTGATTTTCTACTTCCGTAACGTTAGCGATAGTTGGGTTTTGCTCCATAGAAGAGAATCCATTTGGTCCAGACCAGTGGAATACTATATTTGTCGGATTGTCAACACTTGCAAATAATTTCAACGTATCACCCTCGCATATTGGACTATTGCTGCTTGGTGCGGCTGATAGCGCCGGTGTAGGATAAACAACAACCGTTGTAGATGCTCTTTCAGATGTACAATTTCCAACAGTTACCGTAACGAAATATTCTCCGGCATCAGCAGTTGTAACATTTTGTATAACAAAGTTTTGTTCTGTTGTCGTAAATCCATTAGGACCTGTCCATAAATAAGCACCTCCCGGAACGGTAGAAGCTGTAACCATAACGTCTTCACCTTCACAAGCCGGCCCGTCATTAGAAGCAATTGGTGCATCTGGTCCATCAACAACGGTAACTACTAATGATAATTGTTGGCTTGGACAGAATAAGAATCCATCGCTTTCTTGTACATAGAAAATGTAATCACCCGGTTCATCAAATGGACCTACTTCAAAGTCGGCTACCCAAGCACCATTTCCAGTTGTATCTCCATCCGGTAAGCAAATCTCGTCTACAACATCAAAGTTCCAGTCTAATAATTGTACGCATGAGAAAATATCTGTGGTAGCTACTTTTATGATGGCATTTCCACCAGTACATACAGGATTGTTTTCAACTGTTGCTCCTGAAACATATGTAAAGTTATCTACAGTCACCCATGTTGCCACCACATCAGAACGACAACCTGTTACTTCATCCTCTCTTATCACATAGTATGGTGTATATTGGAACAACGTTGGTGTAGTAAACTCATCACCTATGTTCCATAAATCTACTCCTAACGGATCGGAATACCAGTAAACATCACCGCCGTTATCTGTGTCGGTAACTTCTAAGGTAGCACTTTCTCCAGCACATGTAAATACTGGTGGTACTACAGGAGGTTCAGGTTTTGGATTTACCACAACGGTAGCCATAGAAGCCTCACTCACACAATCGCCTGTTCGTCTTACTGCCCATACAGAACGTGTAATATTGGCAGGGAAAGAGAATACGTTGCCTATATGAACTTCCTGTGTTAAGGCAGCATCCCAATACCATACTATTTCTCCCGGTCCATTATCATCTGCCCTAACGGTACCTAACTGGCCAGCACATATCGTATCATTTGTCGTAATCGGTTTAGCTGGCGCCTCCAATACTGTGACTACTAAGGAGAACTGCTGACTTGGACAGAATAAGAAGCCATCACTTTCTTGAACATAATAAATATAATCGCCCGGTTCATCAAATGGTCCTACCTCAAAATCTGCTACCCATGCACCATTTCCTGTGGTGTCTCCATCTGGTAAACATATCTCTTCTACAACATCAAAATTCCAGTCTAATAATTGTACACATGAGAAAATATCTGTCGTAGCTACTTTTATGGTCGTTGTTTCTCCCTCACATATCGGGTTCTTGGTTACTGTTGCTGATGAAACATAGCTAAAGTTATCTACGTTCACCCAAGTAACGCCAACATCTGAACGACATCCTGTTGTTGGATCTTCTTCAATGATATAATATGGCGTGTATTGTGATAATGGTGGTGTCGTAAATTCATCACCAATATTCCATAAGTCTACACCTAGTGGATCTGAATACCAATAGATATCTCCGCCGCTGCCTTCCGCTGTTAATGTAGCACGCTCTCCAAAACATATTGTTTCCGGATCAGCAGTTGGGGTTTCGGGTTTTGGATTCACCGTTACAGTAGCCATAGTTGCTTCACTCACGCAATCGCCATTTCTTCTTACTGCCCATACTGATCGAGTAATATTGGCAGGGAAAGAGAATACGTTGCCGACATGCACTTCCTGTGTTAAGGCAGCATCCCAATACCATACTATTTCACCTGGTCCATTATCATCTGCCCTAACGGTACCTAACTGGCCGGCACATATCGTATCATTTGTCGTAATCGGTTTAGCTGGTGCTTCCAAAACGGTAACAACTAAAGAGAACTGCTGGCTTGGACAGAATAAGAAGCCATCACTTTCTTGAACATAATAGATGTAATCGCCCGGTTCATCGAATGGTCCTACCTCAAAATCTGCTACCCATGCACCATTTCCTGTGGTGTCTCCATCTGGCAAGCATATCTCTTCTACAACATCAAAATTCCAGTCTAATAATTGTACACATGAGAAAATATCTGTCGTAGCTACTTTTATGGTCGTTGTTTCTCCCTCACATATTGGGTTCTTGGTTACTGTTGCTGATGAAACATAGCTAAAGTTATCTACGTTCACCCAAGTAACACCAACATCTGAACGACATCCTGTTGCTGGATCTTCTTCAATGATATAATATGGCGTGTATTGTGATAATGGTGGTGTAGTAAATTCATCACCAACATTCCATAAGTCAACACCTAGTGGGTCTGAATACCAATAGATATCTCCACCACTGCCTTCAGCTGTTAATGTAGCACGCTCTCCAAAACATATCGTTTCTGGGTCGGCTGTCGGGGTTGCTGGTTTTGGATTTACAGTAACAGTAACAGCATCTGATGCACTTGCACAACTACCATTTCTTCTTGTTACCCAAACCGTTAAATCTGTTGTAGGGCTTACTGTATATTCGTTTCCAATAAACAATTCTGTGGACAAACCTGCATCGGCATACCAAACAATTTCTCCATCGCCGTTATCGTCTGCAACTAGTGTCACTGATGACCCTTCACATATTTCTTCATCTGAAACAACTGGTGTGGCTGGTGACTCTACAACTGAGACTACTAAGGAGAACTGCTGACTTGGACAGAACAAGAAGCCATCACTTTCTTGAACATAATAAATATAATCGCCCGGTTCATCAAATGGTCCTACCTCAAAATCTGCTACCCATGCACCATTTCCTGTGGTGTCTCCATCTGGTAAGCATATCTCTTCTACAACATCAAAATTCCAGTCTAATAATTGTACACATGAGAAAATATCTGTCGTAGCTACTTTTATGGTCGTTGTTTCTCCCTCACATATCGGATTTTTGGTTACTGTTGCTGATGAAACATAGCTAAAATTATCTACGTTCACCCAGGTAACACCAACATCTGAACGACATCCTGTTGCTGGATCTTCTTCAATGATATAATATGGCATGTATTGTGATAATGGTGGTGTAGTAAATTCATCACCAACATTCCATAAGTCAACACCTAGTGGGTCTGAATACCAATAGATATCTCCACCACTGCCTTCAGCTGTTAATGTAGCACGCTCTCCAAAACATATCGTTTTTGGGTCGGCTGTCGGGGTTGCTGGTTTTCGGTAACGGCATCTGATGCACTTGTACAACTGCCATTTCTTCTCGTTACCCAAACCGTTAAATCTGTTGTAGGGCTTACTGTATATTCGTTTCCAATAAACAATTCTGTGGACAAACCTGCATCGGCATACCAAACAATTTCGCCATCTCCATTATCGTCTGCAACCAAAGTAACTGACGCTCCTTCGCATATTTCTTCATCTGAAACAACTGGCGTGGCTGGTGACTCTACAACTGAGACTACTAAGGCGAACTGCTGACTTGGACAGAATAAGAAGCCATCGCTTTCTTGAATATAATAGATGTAATCGCCAGACTCATCAAATGGTCCTACTTCAAAATCTGCCACCCATGCACCATTACCAGTTATATCACCGTCTGGTAGACAAATCTCATCTACTACGTCGAAATTCCAGTCTAATAATTGTACACATGAGAAAATATCTGTCGTAGCTACTTTTATGGTCGTTGTTTCTCCCTCACATATCGGATTTTTGGTTACTGTTGCTGATGAAACGTATGTAAAGTTATCTACATTAACCCAGGTAACGCCAACATCTGAACGACATCCTGTTGCGGGGTCTTCTTCAATTATATAATACGGCGTGTATTGTGCTAAAGGTGGTGTGGTGAATTCATCACCAATATTCCATAAGTCAACACCTAGTGGATCTGAATACCAATAGATATCTCCACCACTGCCTTCTGCTGTCAAAACTGCTCTTTCTCCTGCACATATTGTTTGTGGATCAGCTGTTGGTGTTGCAGGCTTTGGATTTACTGTAACTTCTACCTCTGTTGGTGTACTCACTCCACAATCACCTGCCGATTCTGCAACCCAGAATGATGTATTTGCTGTAAGGCTTTGTGTAATATATGGCGATCCGATGAACAATAGATCTGTTAAGGTATTGTCTGCATACCAATACATGGCACCACCAACGGTTCCTGTTGCAACCAATGTTGCAGTTTCACCGGCGCAGATTTCGTCACCCATAGCCATAGGCGGATCAACCGGACTTCCAGATGTGACAAATACAGTAACAGGGACTAATCCACTCTCACAATTCGCATCACGTGCTTGAACATAATAAGTATATACACCAGAACTGGCAAACGGCCCAACATTTAATTGCCCTATATTTCCAGCATCGGTTTCCAATTCTGTGATACCATCTTGGTCATACCAAATGATATCCCCACTAACGGCGGATGCATTTAGTACGCCTGATTGGTTAACACATAAGTCTACATTATCGGCATTGGGTTCTTCAACCTCAGGATAAACATAAACATCCCAAGTGGCGAAATCGCTTTTGCATCCTGTTACATCATCAACAAATCTATAGTAGAGTGTTCTTCTAGAATATACAGAAAATATATCAAAACTGTTTCCTGAATTTAAATAAGAAGATTCATCTGGGGAGGAGAACCACTGGGTAGTTTGACCCGCAGGTGCTGAAGGAGATGCATTTAAAGTTACCATCTCTGAAGGGCAGAAATAGTCTGAAGTATTGTCAGGTGCTTGTGGTTTTGTATTTACTGTTACAACCACTTCAGTAGCAGTACTTACACCACAACCTCCGGCAGACTCTGCTACCCAGATGGATGTTGTATTGGAAAGGCTTTGCGTTACATATGGCGACCCAATAAATAAAAGATCTGTTAATGCATTGTCTGCATACCAATACATAGCACCGCCAACAGTTCCTGTTGCAGTAAGCGTAGCAGTCTCTCCAGCACAGATTTCATCATCTGTGGCAACAGGAGGGCTCGTAGGACTTCCGGAAGCGACGAATACTGAAACTGGAATTAACCCACTTTCACAATTTGCATCGCGGGCCTGAACATAATAAGTATATGTACCTGTGGTGGCAAATGGCCCTACATTTAACTGACCAATATTCCCAGCGTCTGTTTCTAATTCTGTGATACCATCTTGATCATACCAAACAATATCACCACTAACTGCAGATGCATTTAAAACACCCGATTGATTGATACATAAATCGAGATTGTCAGCATTGGGTTCTTCCACTTCTGGATAAACATATACATCCCATGTAGCAAAATCGCTTGCACAGCCTGTAACATCATCCACAAAGCGATAATAAACTGTTCTTCTTGAGTAAACTGAAAGTATCTCAAAGCTATTTCCCGAATTAAGGTATGCCGCTTCATTGGGTGAAGAAAACCATTGGGCAGTTTGTCCAGCAGGTGCAGAAGGTAATGCATTCAATGTTACTGACTCAGATGGGCAGAAATACTCAAATGTATTTGAAGGTGCTTCTGGTTTTGGATTAACATTTACGTCTACTGAACCTGTTGATGATAGACAACCATTAAAATCTTCTACTATATAATATGTTTGATTAGTAGTTAGAGTAGGAGTAGTATATGGGTTACCCACAAATAGTAAGTTTGTAAGTGCAGCATCACTATACCAATTCATTGCACCTCCATTTCCTGTGGCTGTCAAAGTACCACTTGTTCCTTCACAAACATCGATATCATTTGCAGTAGGCGCTGAAATTGTCAAATCAGGATTTACTATGATTTGTGTTCTACTACCCTCACATCCTGTGGAAGGATCTGTTACTGAAACATAAAATGCTTGTGTTGCGCCAATATTAGGTGTAGTAAATGAAGTACCATTCCAAATAGCCACCCCACCAACAGGAACAGAATACCAATTAAATTGTGCGTTTGAAACGGTAGATGTTGCTGTTAATATGGCTTGTCCATTTATACATGTGCTAACCGGACTTGTGGCGGTTGGTGCCGCAGGTGGTGTTGTCATGTTTATTGTAATGGCTCTAGATGGGCCAACACATGATCCTTGTTGCTCAGCAACATAATATGTGGTGGTACCAGCGAGTGGTGGAGTTGTAAAGGTTGATCCTGTTTCAACGGCTGTCGTCAAGTCATTGGCAGAAGTCATCCAAACAAAATTATTTCCCGGTTGAGAAAGTCCTGAAGTAACCGTAAGTGTGGTAGAATTCCCCGGGCATCCGAGTGGGGCAGGATTAGCTACAGTTGGTGTAGGTAATGGAGAATAAGAAAGTGTAACATTAAAACTCACTGTCGCATCCCCTAAGTTATAAGTAACGGGAAATGTTCCTACAGAAAACCCTGTTATGTTAAAACTTCTGTTTACAATTCCGGAATAGTTATCGTCTCCCGTTCCTAAACAACCTGCTGCGTTATCATAATATGCATCGTCAGCATCGGAGGGACAGAAGCCTGCACCGGGGCAACAGCCCTGATCTTCTTCCCATGATTGCATTTCGAAAGAAATACTTCCCTGACAAACTTCAGTATTGGAATAAACTAAGCCACTCAATGATGTTGAACCGGCGTCTGTTGTTTCATCAATTTTATGAATAACTGGCCCGGTGTAACCTGCACCGTTATAACCTATGCGATACCGCATCCTCGGGTCTGGAGCACTGGTTGCTACACAACTTCCAAGAATTACAGTACCATCCCCACAAGGGTAGTTCCAAGACATTCCAGTTACATTGACTGAAACATCCATTAACCTTTGTGCTTGGATGTTAAGGGTGGATAGACATAAAAGTAAAATTACACCTATACATATGTGTAATCGTTCAGGTAATTTAGGCTTCCAATTCCACTGGAGATACCTTGGCTTTTGACAGTTCAATTCCATACTATTTATTTTAGTGGTTAAGAGTAGATATTGTTATGTAAATATTAAGGCTATACTTTGGCATAGACATATGTCGTTTCATTTTGGTTGTATCTGTTGATAACTTTATTTAACTAAATTAGATAAAAAAAACAAAAATATATCAATATTGCTGTTTTTTTCTTTCAGGAATTTTTGACTTTTCAACACTGGAATTTTATTGTTAACTTAATATGCAATTAACATTGTCAATACCTCAAATATTCGATTTAAATAAATACTTTAGTGGCTAAAATATGAAGAACATGAACTTTTGGTTATTAAAAACAGAACCGCATACTTTCAGTTGGGAGGATCTCAAATCTAGGCAATCAGAACCTTGGGATGGAGTTAGAAACTATCAAGCACGCAACTTTATGAAAGAAATAAAGAAAGGTGACTTATGTTTCATCTATCACAGTGGCGATGACAAAGCGATTCAGGGTGTTGCTAAGTGTGTAAAAGAATACTACCCCGACCCCACGACAGATGATCCTGCATGGGTTTGTATGGATATTGCCTTTCACATGGAAATCAATAAAAAAGTCACACTCAAAGAATTAAAAGAAAATCCAGAGATGAAGGGACTTCTATTGCTTACCCACTCCCGACTTTCTGTGATGCCCGTAAGTGAGGATATCTGGAATAAAATTTTAGCGCTTTAGATAGCTGATATCTTTGTAATTTCTCATAACAATAAATGCTAGCAGGGCAGCAAAGCAACAAAATATTGCCACCATTCTTACTCCTAATGGGTTACTGGGTGATTTACCTAATAATAATAAGGATGGAAAAATAAGACTGGTGAATGCCACGCCCAATTTCATCATAAATGTTTTTAAGCCATAGTAGCTGGCATTTTTAGCAATGCCAGTTTCTTTAAAATCCTTCTCCGCATTATCTCCTGCCATCGCCATTGGTAGAATACCTAAAACTGCCAAAGGATAAATATTTAATAGAACATAGCAAGATATTAAAACAAGTGAAGGCATTGAAATCATGCCCATCGTTGCCGTAAAGGCATTGCTAAAAATTAAGAATACAAAGGCCGATTGCATCACGTATTTCTTGCCATACTTCACGACCATTTTATCAATAAGTGGATAAAGGATAAAGGAACCAATACCGCAGCAATACAATACAACCGAGGTAAATAAATTATCCAAACCCATCAGTGCCGTAACAAAATAAGGAACAGCTACCGTAAAAATCTTATTGGGAAACCAATAAATAAACTCCACCCACACCAATATTCTATAATTTTTGTTCTTCCAAACCTCTTTCAATGTACCAAAAAATCCTACGCTAACAGTAGCGGAAGGTTGGGAAGTGGATCCATCCTTAACAAATAAAATCGGTAATGACATTAAGGCAAACGCGATGATAGAATACACCAATATGCACCATTGGAAGGCATGTTCATTGGTCATCGTTTTTTGAAATACTTTAATACAAATATTAATCGTTTGTCCAATACCAATTCCAAGTGCATAAGCGACCGACAACATCATGATTAGGTGAAACCTATCTTTTTCGTCTTTTGCCACTTCATTGATGAGCGCATTATAAGGAGTGGTATAGAAACATTTCAGTAAAAATGCCGTTAAAACAGTAACAGAAAGCCAAATGGTGTTCATCTCTGATAGTCCATCATGTAATGGAAAAAACACCAATGCAGAAACTGTGGCAAATGGCAACACGGATACCGCCATAAAAAACTTGCGCTTTCCTATCTTGAAATTCGAACGATCGCTCAGAGATGCAACAATAGGTTCCATAAACGCACTGACGATATAACCCAATGCCGACAATAAACCAACAATGGTAAATACTTTTCCAACAGCGCCTTGAAAAACAAACTCTTTAAAAAGTGGCTTCCCATCATCCGGAGGAAGATAGAAAAAATATATCAACTCTGTAAATCCAAAAACAGCTAAACTCCAACCCGTTTGCCCCAAACTGAAAAGCACTTTACTTCCAAAACCTATTTTCTCCGTTGATTTCAACATCTTGTATGCACTATAATTTTCAAATATAATACATTCAATCAGGAATCAACACACCAGCACCAACAATTGGTAGATTAAGTTAATTTTCCCCAGTCGATGGGTAGTTTTCAACATTCATATAAGGGTAATAATATATTTTTTCTGAAACCTTATCTTTGAGGAAAATATTCAGGGATGTTTGCAAGTTCAAGTTTTCAAAGTCGTCATATTGGTCCAAATGAAAGAGAATTAGAAACCATGTTACAATCAATAGGTGTTGATTCATTAGATGCACTTATCACGGAAACTGTCCCCTCATCTATTCGCTTACGTCAACCACTTTCTGTTGGTGCCGGTCTTTCTGAGCATGATTATCTTATGCAGTTGAAGGAAATCAGCATGAAGAATAAAGTTGCTACCAATTTTATAGGGATGGGTTACTATGGCACAATAGTACCTGGAGTTATACAACGGAATATTTTTGAAAACCCGGGTTGGTATACGCAATATACTCCGTATCAGGCGGAGATTTCTCAAGGGAGATTAGAAGCACTTTTGAACTTCCAAACCATGATTTCAGATTTGACTGGGTTACCGGTATCAAATGCATCCTTATTAGATGAAGCTACAGCGGCGTCTGAAGCTATGCTCATGCTTTTTCAACAAAAGAATAAGAAATCGAAGACAAATGAATTCAACAAAATATTTGTTGCGAAAGATGTTTTTCCTCAAACCGTAGAAGTACTCAGAAACAAAGCCAATACCTACCACATTGATATCGTTATTGACGATATAGAGAATTTTGTTCCCGACAATACTTATTTTGCTATTCTTGTTCAGTATCCGGGCATGTTGGGTAAAATCCACGACCTTTCCGGAATCATTGAACAAGCTAAAGCAGCAGATATTTATGTGGTCATGGCAGCAGATATTCTAAGCCTTGCCCTTTTAACACCACCCGGAGAATTAGGTGCCGATGTTGCAATTGGAAACACACAACGTTTCGGCGTACCAATGGGCTTTGGTGGCCCTCATGCGGCATACTTTGCTTGCAAAGAGGAATTTATTCGCCAAATTCCCGGTAGGTTAATTGGTGTGTCTGTAGATAAAAATGGCAACAAGGCATTGAGGATGGCACTTCAAACCAGAGAACAACACATCAAAAGGGACAAAGCAACATCCAATATATGTACGGCACAAGCACTGTTAGCCATCATGGCGAGTATGTATGCCGTATACCATGGTCCAAAAGGTATTAGAGATATTGCCACAAACGTTCATTTTAAAACGGTACAACTTGCCAGCGAATTAAAGAAACTTGGCTATCAACAGCTCAACCAATATTTCTTTGACACCTTACATGTGCAAACCACACCAGAAGAAGCTCATCAGATTCAATTTCTTTGCGAGGTAGCAGAAATAAACCTGCATTATCTTACCGATGGCACTATCTCTATTAGCATCGATGAAACTACCGGAAAAGAAGACTTGGACAAACTGGTAAAAGTTTTAGCACAAGCAAAAGGTATTGTAGACTACACCACCACACTTTTAGAAGACCCTGCCTATCAGTTGCCAGACACCTTAAAAAGAAATGCACCTTTTTTAGCGCATCCGGTTTTTAATACTTACCATTCTGAAACAGAGATGTTGAGGTATCTTAAGAGACTAGAAAATAAAGATTTGTCTCTAACGCTTTCTATGATTCCATTAGGGAGTTGTACCATGAAGCTAAATGCTTCCACAGAAATGATACCTTTGAGTTGGTCGCATTTTTCGAGTATACATCCATTTGCACCGGAAGAGCAAACATTGGGATATAGACAAATCATTGAGGAATTAGAAAACGATCTCTGTCAGATAACCGGGTTTGATGCATGTTCCTTACAACCCAACTCTGGAGCGCAGGGAGAGTATGCCGGATTAATGGTTATTAGGGCATATCACCATGATAGGGGTGATAAACATCGCAATATTGCTTTAATACCTGCTTCTGCACACGGTACCAACCCCGCTAGTGCTGCAATTGCTGGCATGAATATCGTGGTAGTTGCCTGTGATGAAATGGGCAATATCAATGTTGAGGATTTAAAAGAAAAGGCTGCTCAATATAAAGAAAATCTCTCTTGCCTAATGGTCACCTACCCTTCTACCCATGGTGTTTTCGAGGAATCAATTATAGAAATTTGTGAGATTATACATCAATATGGTGGAAAAGTATATATGGATGGTGCCAATATGAATGCGCAGGTTGGACTCACCTCGCCTGCTAATATTGGTGCAGATGTGTGCCATTTAAACTTACATAAGACGTTTGCCATTCCACATGGCGGCGGCGGACCGGGCATGGGTCCTATTTGTGTAAAAGAAGATCTAGCGCCTTATTTACCGGGAAATCCGATCGTAAAAACAGGAGGTGCAAAAGCTATTCCTGCCATTTCTGCAGCACCTTGGGGAAGTGCCAGTATTTTACTGATTTCTTATGCATATATAAAATTATTAGGGTCGGAAGGCCTTACAAATGCCACCCGTTATGCCATATTAAATGCTAACTATCTAAAGTCAAAATTAGAAAAAGACTATTCCATACTTTATACTGGACATAACGACAGGGTTGCACACGAATTTATTGTAGATATCAGACCATTAAAAGCATTGTCCGGTATTGACGCGGTGGATATTGCCAAGCGATTGATGGACTATGGGTTTCATGCGCCAACGGTATCCTTCCCGGTAGCAGGCACCCTCATGATCGAACCAACGGAAAGCGAGGGTATCAAAGAACTTGACCGTTTGGCGGAAGCCATGCTGTCCATCCGTAGAGAAATCCAAGAAGTAATGGATGGCAAGTACCCACCAGATAATAATCCGGTTATGCAGGCGCCACATACTGCCAATGAGTTATGTATTGGCGAATGGAATCATCCTTACTCAAGAGAAGAAGCGGCATTTCCGGTAAATTACCTCCAGCAATGGAAATTCTGGCCTTCCGTAGCAAAAATCGACAACACTTACGGAGACAGGAATCTGGTATGCACTTGCCCTCCTATTGAGGACTATATGTAATATTATATTACTTTTGTGATTAGTTGCTATCATTCATTTTACTCAATGGCAAAAACCTCTTACGTGTTGGTTTATGTTTAACCCAGTGACGTGGAAAAGAAATTCGAGCCTTGGCAATATTTTTTAACAAATTAACATTAACTTTACTATTAATACCTAAAAAGGTATCAGATTTGATTAATATCAAATAAAAAGTATGGAACACTTATTGAGTATTTGTATGGGAATTGCTCTAGCCGCCTGTTGTGGATTTAGGGTTTTTGTTCCCTTATTGGTAGCGAGTATTGGAACAAAATTTGGCATCATCCCTGCACATAGTGGATTTGAGTGGTTGGGTACTTGGACAGCGATGAGTATATTCGGAACCGCCTCTATTTTAGAAATTGGCGCATATTATGTTCCTGTTGTGGATCACTTTTTAGATACACTCACAACGCCCTTATCGATGATTGCTGGAACGGCGTTGGCATCTTCATTTTTTACAGATTTTTTTGAAGGCATTCCTGCATTAAAATGGGTATTAGGCGTTATAGTAGGTGGCGGCAGTGCCGGGATGGTACAGGCTGGAACGGCTATGGCTAGGGTTGGCTCAACGACTACCACTGCAGGGCTGGGAAACCCCATTTTGTCTACCATCGAAAATGTAATGTCTATATTTTTTTCTGCACTTTCGTTATTGATACCTATTATTGTAGGGATTGTTTTTGTATTTGCCTTCTTATTAATAGGGTGGCTTTTAATAAGAAAATTCTCTAAAAAACAAACACTTAAAACAGCTTTGTAATCAACTTATTCAATCACTATAAACACTTTAAAAATGGGAATGTTAAAAGAATTTAAGGAATTTGCAATGAAAGGCAATCTGGTTGACATGGCCGTTGCATTCGTCATGGGAGGCGCTTTTGGCGCAGTTTCGAAGAACTTTATTGATGGAATTGTTATGCCGCCTATCAGCCTAATTACAGGTGGAGACATGAGTTCCATGAAGATGGTCTTAAGAAAAAGCGTTGATGCAATTGTAGATGCTAATGGAACTGAAACTGCAGCTGCGGTATCCGAAGTAGCTATTAAATATGGAGATTTCATCTCCGCATTGATCAATTTTATTATTGTTGCCTTTGTAATGTTTTTAGTTGTTAAAGCGCAAAACGCTTCTAAAAAACCTGTAGTAGAAGCTCCGGCAGGACCTACACAAGAGCAGTTATTAGCAGAAATCCGTGATTTATTGAAAAAGTAATTAATCATTTTAGATTGAAAAATGGCTGCCTCATGAATGAGGCAGCCATTTTTTATTACTGGCCATAAATGCTGTACAATTTGGAATAAAAGTTGCTAACTTTAAACAAAATATTCAATATGAGAATTTTTACATGGTCTTTTTTATTTCTATTTCACTTCAAAACATTTGCTACAGAGCCCAAGCTGCTGAAAAATGTGGTATTAACTTATAAAACCGAATTAGGCACTTCAATACCTGAAATGCAACAACTTGTGAAAAATTTTGCCCAAAATCAAATCACACTTATAATAAAGGATGACTGGTACATGAAAACAGAGACATCCGGACAAAATCAAGGTACCGTTTTGGTGGATAACAAAAATAAAAATGCTTATATCATTTATGATAAAACACAAGAGGTAGAAAAAGCTACCTACTGGACAGTAGATGGAGTAGAAGGCAATGTCGATGCCTTTATTCCGGATTCCAGAAAAACATTATTAAACAGTTCAAATGAACGTGATACTATATTAGGATACCCCTGTATTAAATATGAAGTCGTTAAATCATCCTATAAAAGTCCAACAGTAAGCAGTATGTATATATGGGTGACAGATTCCATAGAGATTCCGCAAACGAGATATGAAATTAGCTCTAAAACAAAAGTAGTCTCACCTATTATTCCAGAGGCCATCCCTGTTAGTGGGGTTGTGTTGAAATTAGCTGCAACAGAAAACAATATAACGCTAACCTATACGGCAACATCCCTCTCAACGAAGCCCATTGTGGAAGAAACATTTAACATACCAGAAGCTTACACAAAAATTGGCTTCTGATGCCCAACATTAGTTGAGTATCCATTTGTACAAATTAGGCGGAAATTTATTGCCTGCATCTTTATTTAATTGCTCCGCCACAGCGTGCAGACAAATCATTACCTTCTTAAAATTGTCTTTCGACTCCATAGAAAATAAGAAATATAATCCTCCAATTTTATCTCTAAGTAATGCATATTCATCTGAAGGAGAAGAAAATCTTGCATAGTATTTTAAATATTCATAAAAAGCTGCCTGCGCATTTTTATAGGCGGCTGCACCACCATTGACATACTTTACAAAAATTGGCGAAGCAGCATATCCTTTGTCAAAAAATAAAAGGTTGGCAAGTGTATCTGCCGGACTCGTTAAAATAGCCCTCGACTTAAACCAAGAAAATACCTTCTTCGCAGCAGGATAAATGGCATTTTCAAAGATTAACTGTGGATATTTCGGGTTTTGTACTGCCGGTTCAACAATAAATTTCTTATCATATCCAATGAACATATTCAACAGGCGATTTTCAGCAGAATCAATTATTCTGTCTTTATAAATGGCCACGCAAATATCTTCCGCATTCAATTCTCCAAACTGCGTCTTGCCCATTTCGAATTTATTGGAAACCAATGCATTGTAAACAGTCTGATTGACCGACTTTACTTTCGGTTCATTCTGAGCAAAAATAGCCATCTGTGATACCAGACTAAAAAACAACAAACAAAATAACCTCATATAGTTTTTACAGCTAAAACGGCAAAAAAGATGCCATGATTATATATGCAAAGTTAAAAAAGTATAGCACCTTTTGTTTACAAGTCTTGTAATTTGGTTATATTTGATAAAAAAAAGAATGAGATATATTATACTACTTCTTATATTTTTGATGGGTATTTTTAAAATAAATGCGCAACACATTTCTAATATAGACATGGATTCCATTGCATATGCCATCAAAGATTCTTCATCCCCCAATTATTATCCACTGTTGCTCGCCACTTTCCTAAAGAATCAAGATACAATAGATATTGAGTTTGACAGCCTCTCGGCAGAAGGCTATACACATTTGTATTATGGTTGGTATTTTCAGGATGGATACAAACCAAATGCCGAGGAAACAGAAAATGAGTCAAAATTCTTAGATTTATATCACAATAATCAATATGCTGAGGCAATTCCTTTTGGTGAATTAGCCGTTCTGGAAAGTCCGGTGAACATCGTTTTATTACATAAATTAGCCCTTGCAGGAAATTATACCGGCAATGCTACTGTATTTTGGAATTATTATAGGAAATATATACGATTGTTGCAAGCCATTAAATCTAGTGGAGATGGTAAAACTGCCAATACTGCTTTTGTTGTCATCAATGTTTATGACGAGTATGAAGTACTTTCAGATTTCGAACTTAAGAAAGACAAACAAAGTGAGGAAAACGGCTGTGACAAATTCACCATCAGACAACCTAATGAATTAAATACCAGTGTATTGTTTTTCAACAAAACGCTTACAATAAAAGAATAAATGCTTTATAAGTGATATATCTATAATGATTCCACTCTCCTATTTTGGCTTTTAGCAAATATTTTTTTGAAAAAATATTTGCTTTTGAACTTTTTCCTGCACATATTTGTATATAATTATGATATCATTTTAGTATCATTTAAAAACAAACATTATGGAAAATGAAAAAGTAATTAAAGCACCATCGGGATATTTGATGTTGTTGCTTTCATTTGGGTTAATGACCATTGGTGGTCTGAATTTCTTAGGTGGATGGTTTCCTATTGCCATTGGAATTGTAGTTCTGGTTATTGGTTTCTTTATTTTATTGGGATTTATGGCCATTGAGCCAAATTCTAGCCGTGTATTGACGCTTTTTGGCAAGTATGTAGGAACTGTTAAAGACAATGGATTTAGGTGGGTAAATCCATTTAATTCGGTGAAGAAAATTTCCCTTCGAGCCAGAAATCTTGAAACTGCGCAACTTAAGGTAAATGATAAGCAAGGTAATCCTATTATCATTGGTGCTGTGGTTGTTTGGAAAGTGGAAAATACATTTAAAGCAGCGTTTGATGTAGAAAACTACGAGCATTTTGTAGCCATCCAAAGTGAATCTGCCTTGCGAAAATTAACGATGGCATATAGTTATGATCATTTCGAAGATGAGCAAGCAGAAATTACTTTGCGTTCAAATTCTGTTGAAATCAATCATATGTTGGAGCATGAAATCAGTGAAAGGCTCACTATTGCCGGCATTAAAGTTGTGGAAGCACGTATCAGCCATTTGGCTTATTCTCCTGAAATAGCTAGCTCCATGTTACAACGCCAACAAGCTACCGCAGTTGTGGCAGCACGTGCTAAAATCGTAGAAGGGGCCGTAGGAATGGTTGAAATGGCTTTGGATGCACTCAGCAAGAAAGAAATTGTTCATTTGGATGAAGATAAAAAAGCAACCATGGTCAGCAATCTATTAGTTGTTTTATGCTCTGACAAATCTGCAAGTCCCGTAGTAAATACAGGAACATTGAATCAATAAGGTTGATTTACATGGAAAAGAAGAACTTAATACTCCGCATCAATGCCGAAACACATAAAGCACTTGAAAAATGGGCATCGGACGAATTCCGAAGCCTAAACGGTCAGCTTGAATGGATCATTCATAAGGCATTAACAGATGCGCGAAGGTTAAAGAAAAATGAAGATGACGCAACAAAGAAGAAGGAAGGTCAATGACCTTCCTTCTTTGTTTATTGTTTTATCTGCATTAACCTCGGAGGTTGCTTCCATCCAACCTCGAGGGTTGAATCAAAAATGCAAACGACATCACCAAACATATACTCATAATCAGCAACTTATAAGAAAAAACAACCTCGAGGGTTGAAATTATTCAACCCTCGAGGTTACACTAAAACATATTCATATCCGGTTGTTGCTCTATATTTTGACGTTTCTGGAACTTTTGGGTCGATTTATCTTCCTTGCCAAAACGATAGGTAACACCGAAGTAACCTACTAAACTCTCTCTTTTGAAAGTAAATCTTTGGATAAAATCTACATCGTTTAGGTTGATAGAAAATTGTCTGGTATTAAAAACGTCTGAAACCCGTAAATTAACAGTAAGGTTCTTTTCTTTTAGAAAATCCTTCTTGATGGCAAAGTCCATGCCATGCATCACTTTTATATCACCCTGAGGGATAACGATAGGGCCTTGTACATTATAGGAAAGTTGGATATTCATATTCTCCCACACGGTAAAAGTTGTATTCATCTTGATCGTCCATGACACATTATTATTTTCATATACCCGCTCTGCAGTGGTATAGTTAACACGTGATTGAAATACTGTACCACCCAAATTCATATTCCACCATTTCACAGGACTTAGTTTAGTATTAATATCAAGTCCATAGTTGATACTTTTTGCCAGATTCACAAATGTGACATAGGAAGAAGCGCTGGCTGAATCTACGGTTCTAACACGCATGAAGCCATTTTGTCTTTGCATCACAAATGCTGACAAGGTAATACCTGCTTTTTCCCAGTCCTTTTTATAGCCGGAATTTACTGCATTGATATATTCCGGATCGAGATAGGGATTCCCAATTCTTATATTTAAAGGATCTCCAAAATCTCCACCGGGATTCAACTGCCCAACACCGGGGCGATTAATCCTACGCGAATAACCTATCGATAACTCTTGATTTTTTTCCATTTTATAGGAAATATTCACACTTGGAAAAGGGCTGAAATAGTTGTTCTTATATGTTTTAGCAGAATCCACAAATGTACCTTTTGTCAATGCTTGCTCTAAACGCAATCCTACTTGAAAACCAAATTTCTTAACACTCATTGCATACTGACCATAGACTGCGTGTACTTGTTCCAAATAAGTAAAGTGGTTGCTATTCAAGTTATTTTTAACAAAAGTCTGCGAAAGACTATCATAATCATTGATGACTTGCTCGGTATTGATATAACGGATAGAAGATTTGTAGCCCGTCTCAACTTTTCCTTTTTTGAGTGGATGTGTATAATCTAGCTGAGCAATCCCAATTTGCATCTTTTGATTGCGGAATTGCTGTTCATAATCATAGGGAGGTAAAGAAACATCAAAGCTTTTATTCATGTACTCCTTATCAGTATAGAAAGCATCTCGCGCATATGGGGCATGAGAAAAACTTAAAGATGCTGTAAGGAGTCGCCCCATTTCCTTGTAGGTTTTACGGTAATCGATTGCGGCATCTCCATTCCATTGGTGTTCATTTTCTTGAAATTCCCTAGTTGAAAATGAAGTACCAACATCATCCTTGTCTGTAAAAGTATAATAATTAATCCCCGGTTGTTTCGTTGTAGTTTGCCCGATGGTTCCTGAGATACTGAGTGTATTCAAATCATTCACATAAATATCTATTCCACTCTTTATTAAGTGGTTACTGCTTTTTGTCTCGCTATTATTTTTCTGGTCAAATCCGAAGGCAGTATCAGAGAAAATATTCTTTCTGAAACTTGTAAATTCATTGTGAAAAATATTGTATCGATAATTGTAGTTGGTATAGATATTCACTTTCTTATTGCGATAGTTTAGTGCCAACGTTCCATTATATTTATTTCTTGTACCTATTGTCACACCGATGTTGCCATTAAATCCATTTTTGCGGTTCTTTTTTAAGACAATATTGATAATTCCACCCATGCCGTCGGGGTCGTACTTTGCGGATGGGTTAGTAATTACTTCAATGGATTCGATAGAATTAGCAGGAATCTGGCTCAATACAGTACTTCTATCTCCAGATAATCCGGAAGGTCTACCATCAATCAAAACAGTCACATTACCTGAACCGCGTAAACTAACATTTCCATCCATATCCACGGTTACGGAAGGCACTTGCTGAAGCACATCCGTAGCAGAACCACCTTGCGTTACAATATTTTTTTCAACATTAAAGACTTGCTTATCGATTGAATTAATCATTTGTTCCCTTTCTGTTGTTACAACCACTTCTGTCAACATTGATGAGGCAGGTTTGAGATTTACCTTTCCTAAATCTTTTATGATTAGATTGGGTTGGACAAGCACCGGGGCAATATAAACAGATTGATATCCAATAAAATCAGCCTTTACAATATAGGCGCCAAAAGGTACTTCTGTAATTTCAAACTTTCCTTTCTCATCAGTAATCGTACCACTAACAATAGTTGAATCGCCCGTTTTTAGCAAAGTAACAGTAGCATAATCAAGTGGCAATCCTGTTGCCTCGTCAAACACGAAACCGTTTATTTTACCAATCTTAGGTGCGTTTGCCTGATTCATACCAGCCGGCATATTTGGCATTTGCGCATAAGAATTTGTTGCGAAGGCAACAATTGATATAGCAAATAATATATATGTAAAGCGCATAAGTTTCATTTTAGCGCAAAGCTACGTCATTGCAAAAGACCATGGAAATAATTTCAAAATCTTAACTATTATTTACAAAGTCTGGTAAAAACTTCTGATCTACATCAACATATGCTGTTTCTTTGTAGTATGCCTTTTATCTGTTCGTAATGATGGTCGCCATGCCAGGCATACATAGATGTCACTTCAGCTATAGTAGTTTTCTTTTGGTTACCAGGATGAAAAAAAGTTCTAGTAAAATCATTTTCTCCTAATGCAGTAAGGAATGCCACCCAACGGAAGTGCAATCCGGATATCAATTTCAGGGAGCTGTCGATAGGTAATTGAGCACCATCAAAAAAATCTGCCCATACATTTTCATCATACGGCATTATTGTGGGATTTTCCTGCTCCATAGCAAACTTACATCGCAGATAACAATTAATATGGCTATCAGCAATATGGTGGACAATTTGTCGGATATTCCAACCATCGGGACGATATGTCAAGGACAATGCATCGTCTGATAGTGTTTGGGTAAGGCTACTTAATTTCTCCGGAAGTTGTGCTATACGAAGGATATTCAATCTAACATCTTCCTGCGAAAAATTAAGCGGTTGTCGCATCTTGCCGATAGGATAAATGTATTCAAAAGGAATGCCCATACGTATAATTTTTGCAATAATATATATTGTGTTCCATAAAACAATGTATTTTTGTAAGAATTAACATTATATGTCCGGAGGAAAACTGCGTAAGGAGAAGGATTGTCTGAATTGCGGACAACATGTTGAAGAACGTTTTTGCCCATTTTGTGGTCAAGAAAATCTTGAACCTAAGGAAAATTTCTTCCAACTGTTCTTCCATACGTTTGCAGATATTACACATTTCGACTCCAAGTTTTTCACTACCTTAAAATACTTGTTTTTTCATCCCGGTAGACTTACCATCGAGTACAATATGGGTAGACGGATGCGTTATGTTCATCCTATTAAACTTTTTGTATTTACTTCCTTTTTATTCTTTCTTGGATTGGGTATATTTCAAAATCCCCATCTAATTGTTGACAAAATCAACGAACAAATTAACACCGCAGATACAACAAAAATGGATACGGTTATCCAAATTTCACCAAAGGGTATTGACACTATTCTTAAAGACAGTTCGAATCAGGGTATCATTAATTTTAGTTTAGACACCACTTCATCTTTTGAAAATTCTGCTTTGGCTAAACGATTTGAACACATCAATGAAGCATACAAAAAAGATAAAGTAGGATTTTGGAAGAATGCACTCAGTTCTTTTATTCATAATGCACACTATTTCATACTAATTTTCATCCCCATTTTGGCAAGTTTGTATTTCATGGTGTATTGGAGGCGAAAATTTTTCTATAGTGAACATATCATTTTTGCTATCCATTTCCATGTCATAATATTAATTATACTATTGATTAATATGATTCTTGGAAAAATACTGCATCAGTCAGTGTTTGGCTATCTGTTTATTGGAATTATCCTATATCAGTTTTTATCCATGAAAAAAGTATATCAACAAGGTTATGGAAAAACACTGCTCAAGCTCTTGTTGATTGATTTCATTTATTTTATTCTACTTATACTCATGTTAACGGCACTCTTTATTTATTCAGCGCTCATGCAACATTAATTGAATTACCTTTAATGGCAACTAAAGTGCTTCTTTCTGAAAATGGAAAGTTGTAGGAATATCTATAAGTGCTGTTTGATCATCGTTCCACTCCTGTCCAATAAGGATAAAAGAATTCCTATCTATTTTTCTTATTCGCTTCAAGTAATCTTGTTCATCACAATAGTAGATACCAACACTGCCGGGATTGGACCACTTTTGTCCGTCATAAGTATAGAGAAACAAACCGCCCCAACAACTGGTTATCCAATCCGGAACATATAACAGCTCTGACTTACCATCTTCATTTAAATCTCCGGCATCCATTAGAAAGCCCCCGATACTTGTTTCATGCTTAATGACGGGAATATCGGTACTAAAACTTATCTCTACGTTACATCCCCCCGGACACTCGGCATTACCTTCATCCGGATCGACAAACCCTTCTGTGATAGGTCTTTTTAGAAAAGCTTTATCCATTTTCCCATCGCCATCTACATCGCCTATTTGGAATGTATCTACCGTCGGTGTACTAAAAATTTTATCCATCAAATCACTGGAGGCTGCCGCTCCTTGCTTCTTATCAGGAAGTTTACATGCTTGAAAAGCTACAACAACAAACATTATTGCTACCAATGTGTAATTCCGATAATGTGAACGCTTTCTCATACAACGTGCATTTAAGAGCAAAATTAAACAAAAACGGAGGACTTAAAGCCCTCCGTTCTAATATTATTCGTTAATAGTTTTAAAATACCAATAATTTACGTGTGCCAAAACCAACGCCGTCATTGATGTTAATTAAGAGATTTCCTTTATATCCCTTTGGTGTTTCTAATTGAAAATCATTATATCCTTTATTGTAATCTAATTGCATCACATTCAGTACCTTTCCGGTAATATCCATTAATTGTACTGTTAGAATACCTGATTTTTCTCCATCATAAGTGAGGTGAAATTGATTGCTGGTAGGATTTGGGAAAATATTAAGTCTATCTTCTCCCAATAAATTATAGTTAATACCTGTAACCACAGAATTTCTAATATTTATATTTTCGAGATAAAGGTTATTGGCATAATTGCTCACTCCCCTAAAAGTGATATACAATTCATTGCTTCCAATATAAGGAATTAAGCTAATGGAATCTGTCTTCCATTGGTTAGCTGCTGTTGGGATAAAATCCTGATCTGTATTGGCTGAGGATGCCAAGTCTGTGCCGAATTTCCTCCACACTCTTTGTGGCGTTCCAGAGCAGCCCGCTTGTACCCATATCTCCAAAGTATCAGATAATATTCCATTGGTAGCATCTTCATATTGCGCATATGCTCTATCAAAAATAAGTCTTGGGTTTGTTGAGCCTACCAAATTTATTGCCGGAAGGGTAAACTCATCTACTGCACCAATATATGGATAATTGAAATAATCCATAAAAAGGGAATAAGTGCCAGTCTTTTTAGCCCTATTTGTTCTCACCCATGAAGTATCGGGATCTGATTTCGTTAACTCGAAAGTTGTTCCTGGAAAGGCACTTTCAAAACCATCAGAGAATGGATATACCCCAACGCCAGTTGCAACATTGATTGCTCTTGTAAGTGTTTCGCCAGGGTTGATAACATCTGCTACTCCATTAACGGTAAGTATTTTAGCGTAGAAAGTAGCATTGCCGACAGGATAAGTAATTGATGGCAGGGTGACGTTGCTAAACTTCCCAGATGACAATGTTCCTGAGATATTGACTGTCTGTGAAGTACCGCCTTGGAAACCATACTCTACGGACAAACTTGTTACCGTTATTGTACCTGTATTTTTTATTCTAATCATAGGCTTTTGCAAACCACCACAATAGACCTTCTCTGAAGGATTCCCGATATTTATAATTCTTGCATCTAAAACATCGCCGGGAGAGTTACAACCGTTCGACGTTTGTAGGGAAGAACGTGATGAATTTAAGACTGCTAACATTTTGGTACATTGACCTACCGTAAACATATCCATACATCTATCGTCTGAATAGTCCATGTAGTCGTTGAACATATCACCGCCGGCTGCTGTATTGCTACATGAGTTTTGAGGATATGAAGGGCAGCCATAGTTTTCATCCGCTTGGTTATTGGTGTCATTAATTCCGTCAGAGCCAGAACAGGCACCACCGTCATCACCCCAAATATGATACAAACCCAACCAGTGCCCCACTTCATGGGTAGTGGTTCTACCTAAATTATATGGTCCTGAGGTTATGCCAAATGAGGAGAAAAGTATTACAACACCATCTGTTGCGGCAGCTTGTCCCGGGAATTGAGCATATCCTAGCAGTCCTCCTCCTAAATTACATACCCAAAGATTTAGATAACTATCTCTTGGCCATGCGTCTGAACCACCTTGTGCCGTTTTCTTAACAGCGTCATTATCGGAGAATGATGACTTTGTTGTCAACACCCTCAATATTCCATTGGTTGGAAGATTATTCGGATCTCTTTGTGCCAGACAGAATTTTATCTTCATCCCACCAGCTTTACTCTTAAATGGTCCTGGTGTATCGGTTGTATCGGCATTTAAACGGGCATAGTCTTCATTTAGGATTCGTATCTGCTCAAGGATACGCTCTTCGGGAATATTTTGCGCAGCCGTCTTATACACCACATGAACAACGACCGGAATAACGATGGTATCAGATCCACCTAATCTATAGACAGAATTGCCGTGCTTCTCCATCCAAATATTTGCAATACGCTCTGCTTGCTCTGTTTCTTGTATTAATTCGGGATGTTCTTGTAACATTCTAGCCCGCACTTCCATGGTTCCACAACGGCTAACCTGTGATTTTACAGTAAGAAACAATCCTGCAAAAAGCACACAAAAGGCAAATATTTTCTTCATACTAATTAATTAAAGAGTAAAAATAACAAAATAATTTCACCCTACAAAATGTAAGTTTTAGTCCATAAGGATAATACTCCTTGAAAACCTGCCATTTTTGTTGATAACTGTAACGAATAAATTGCCTGTAGCGTGCGTTAAGTCTTTTACTTCGAAGGTATTTATCCCCTTATTTACTTCTCTCTCTAAAAGTGTCAGTAATCTTCCGGTAATATCCCTTACTTCAAAAGTCACCAATTCTGTTCCTTCACTAAAGTATTTGATATAAAATTGCCCATTTGCCGGATTGGGATATAGCGAAAACGCTTGTTCACTTAATTGTGATGATTGTATGCCTGTGGGAACGCTATATTTCAAGTTTAAGTTATCTAAATAAAGATTATTAGCAAATAGGTTGATGCCTCTAAAAGTTATGTACACTTGACTTCCAGTAAACGAACTTAAATTAATAGAATCTGCTTTCCATTGGTTGGTGGTTGGTACAAAGAATTGATCGGTGTTGGGTGCTGTCTTTAAAAAAGCACCCCACTTTTTAAAGATACGAACAGGACTTCCGCCACAGCCATCCTTCACCCATATTTCTAATGTATCCGTTAGGACTCCATTTTGTGCATCTTCATACTGTGCATAGGCTCTATCAAAGGTGAGTTTCGGACTAATTTTTCCAGTCAAATCCAAAGGAGGAAGGGTAAATTCGTCGATGGCGCCTTCAGTTGGGTAATCATAGAAATCAAAAAACAGGGAATAAGTTCCCGTTTTGGCGGCATAATTGGTACGTTTCCAAATAAACTGCTCATTTGAACTATTAAGCTCATATATATTACTGGGAAAAGCCTCTCCTTCAAAGCCATCAAAAAACACAGGTGTGCCCACAAAATCATTTGATTTTACATTTAGCGTTTTTGACACTTTAAGACCACTATCTATTGTATCTGCTTCGCCATTGATAGCTGATATATAGCAATAGATATCGGCAAATCCTGTATCAGAAATTAGGGTTGGCAACTCAATTTGTGCAATGCCATTCACTGCAATACCATCTTCATATAGATATGTTTGAGGCGTTTCGCCTTCCCGCCCATAAGTCAGCTCTACTGAAGATATGTCTACATTACCGGAATTGCTCAATACCACTACAGGGTTGGGAGATTGCTCACAATAGAAAAGTCCACTTGGTTTTATCAAACGCCAAATCTTGGCATCTTGTTCTGCATAAGTAGGATTTCCATTACAAGCGTTGGAATAGCGCAACGATGCTCTGGTCGAGTATAATGTGCCCAGCATTCTATTCACTTGTCCTTGAGAAAACATATTCATGCCATCATCGGAGGAATAATCCATATAGTTCATATACATGATACCGGGTGCATTGGGTGTACATTTATCCGTTCTTAATCCGGATTGCACACCTCTGGATGCACTACATTGGTTAGGCGTATCATCTACACCATCTGAACCACCACAACCGGAAAAACCTGCTCCACAAGTTTCTACTGGGCTGGTGTCGTCGCCCCAAATATGCCTTAATCCCAACCAGTGACCTACTTCATGGGTAGTTGTTCTTCCTTTATTATATGGTGCTGCGGTTCCATATCCGAAGGAGGAATAAGAAATTACAACACCATCTGTGCTAGCATCGCCTCCCGGGAATTGCGCATATCCAAGTAGTCCAGTTGCTCCAAAGTTAACCGTCCAAAGATTCAAGTATTGATCAGCCGGCCAAGCATCATCTCCACCGGATGATGCAAATTTCATCTTATTATCTCCCGTAAAGGAATTGACAGTGGTTTGCTTACGGATAATTCCCGTGGTAGGATTGCCGTCAGGATCGAACGTTGCCAAGCAAAACTTCACTTTTATTCCGGCAGCGAAAGGACGAAGTCCTGAATAGGTATTATTTGTATCGGCATTCAATCTAGCATAATCCTTATTTAGGATATCTATTTGTTCATACACTCTTGCATCAGCAACATTTTGTGCTGCGGTTTTATATATTACATGCACTACTACGGGAATGATGATGGTATCATTCTCAAATCCCCTGAGTTTACCTTGTTTTATTTGTTCCTCTGCCAGTTCGGCAAGTTTGGCAGCTTTTTGATATTGAAATTGCAGTTGCGAGTTTGAAGCAATTTGCTCATGAAATAATTTCATGGTACCACATTGGTCGTCCTGAGCAGAAATATCTGAAAACGACCAAACCAAAATACTAATGAGAAAGAGAAAATGTTTCATAACTAATAGATTAAATACAAAAGTAGTAAATTATTTTACTACTGCATTTCCATTAGCTATTTTATTCTACAACAAATCTTCTCGTTCCAAAACTATTGCTATCTCTCCAAGTGAGTACATAGACGCCTTTTGCCCAACCATTTAAATCTAACTTAACGATATTATCACCTTTTTCAACGTTCATTGTTCCCACCTGTATGATTTTACCAGTGGCATCTAAAACCTCATAATATGCCTTTGAGGTATAATTGCTTTGATAAAATACTTTCAATTGATTGTGCGCTGGGTTGGGATAAACATTAAAATTATCTTCATCTAAGTAATTCAGGTTCAATCCTGTAACTGTATTGCTCTTAATATTAATGTTATCGATATATAAATTGTTCTCATAGTCACATTTCCCAACATACTTAATAGTCACACGTTCTTTTTGGAAGGCAGACAAATCTATAGAATCCCTTCTCCATTGTGCCTGTGTAGGTCTGAATTCTGCCGTTGTTAAGGGCGCTGTTGTGAGATTGTTATCGAATTTCTTATATAGTAGATTCCAAGTGCCTTCACACTCATCTTGAACATATACTTCTAAAGTATCTGAAAACCCGGTAGCACTTTGCAGGGCGTAAGCTACATCAAAATACAGGAATGGATGTCCCGAATTTCTTAAATCCACTGCCGGCAGTAAGAATTCATCTTGCTGTTCATTATTAGGATAATTAAAATAATTCATGTACATGCTATAAGTCCCCGGTAGTTTTCTCGCCTTGTTCGTTCTCTCCCATGTTTTATCTAAATCCGGATTTATAATTTTAATTATGCCCTCAATAGGTGCTTCAAAAGATTCAGCATAAGGAATTGCCTCAGAAGAATTATCCAAATCTATGTTAATGGTATAGAGGTTATTTTCAGTATTAGCATCGTCAGCTTCATTCACATTTATTACCTCTACCTGATAAGTGTGTACACCATCGGATAGGGAACTAATGTCTGTAACGGGTAATGCTATGGTTTTCTTTGATAAAGATGGAATACTGCCACTCCAATCTTCATTGCGAACTATTGTTCCGCCAATAGTTATTTGAAGCGTGAGTGATGTAATTTCATCTAAACCAAGATTTTGTATAACAATACTTGCTGAAGCATTAGAACAAGAACGCTCTGTTGGTTCTATGATTTCTAAAAGGACGGCATCTCTCGTGGGTAAATTGGTGGTAAGGCATCCCAAGGATGATTTTAAGGGTTTCCTTGTTGTATTCAGAACACTTGTCATTCTGGCACACTGCCCTACTGAAAACATATTCATACAAGCATCTGTCGAATAATCCATGTAGTTCATAAACATGACAGCAGATGAACAACCATCATTATAGGGATGTACACGGCATGCGCCGCTATTGTTTCCTGCTTGATTGGGTGTATCATCTATCTGGTCGCTACCGGAACAAGCTGTTCCATCGTCGCCCCAGATATGAAACAAACCTAACCAATGTCCTACCTCATGCGTCGTGGTTCTTCCTGAAGAAGATGTTGGGAAGGGCGCTGGGTTTGGTTTTCCAAAAACTTTATAATCTATTGCAACGCCATCTGTTGCGGCTATACCGCCTGGAAACTGCGCAAAACCTAAGAGTATATTGCCGGAGCCTGTATTACCTATATCATCATCTAAATTACATACCCAAATATTAAAGTAATCGTCTCTTGGCCATGCATCTGAACCACCCTGTGCCGTATACTTCATAGACTCTCCAAATCCGTTATCTCTATCGAATTCTGTTCTGGTAGTAGCAATCCTAAGCACACCCGTAGTTGCATTTCCGTCAGGATCTCGAACGGCAAGACAAAACTTAATAGGCAAACCTGAAGCCTTGGATTTAAAAGAACTGGGTGTTTTGTTGGTATCTGCATTAAGTCTAGCAAAATCTCGGTTTAAGACTTCTAACTGTTCAGTTACGCGATCTATGCTTACATTTTGCTCTGGTGTTTTATAAACAATATGCACCACAACTGGTATAATTATGGTATCACCATTACCTCTTTCGAAGTTGCCGGATAACAGATTTCTTTGCTCATATTTTTTTGCGATTTCTATTGCAGTTTCCACCCCTTTTTTATAACCAGGTGATTCCCTGTCTTTCATCTCAATATCCTGTAAGGTTGAACCGCATTGACCAAAGGATGAAAATTGCACCAAAAAACAAAGTAATACAACAAAATAACGCATATATATCTTTTTTACAAAGATAATCGTTTTGGTAGAAACATATACTCAAAAGGGTCAGAAAATACTCCGACCCTTTTTAAAATAATATGAGATTAAAAATTAGTACACTAATAGCTTCTTGGTAATTTTATAATTACCTTCAGAAATAGTGACGAAATAAGAACCGGATGCATAACCTTTGAGGTCTAGTGCAATGTCTTGGTTGCCTTTAGCCACGTCTATTGAATTGCTTTTAAGTATTCTGCCAGTAACATCTTGCAACTGAATAGTAACATTTCCATTTTGTTTGGCGTTTATTCTCAGTGTAGCCTTTTGGGATGCGGGATTTGGAAAGACGGCAATCATACTTTCGTCGATAACATTGGAAAATACACCTGTAATTTTTATGCCTTCTATGTTAATATTATCAACATAAACATTGTTTCCATAGTCATTAAATCCATAAAATCTAGTCAATACCAAATCATATCCTTTAAAGATGGAGATATCAATTTTATTATTTTTCCATTCATCGGTGGTCTCCGGTACGAACTCTGATGTTGTTTCTCCTGGAACAGTTGCTAAGTTATCACCATCTTCATAGAATACTTCTGTCCAATTTTCACCACAGTCTATTGATACTTCTACACCCAATCCATCGGCTCTTCTACCTAAAGATGAACTTTCATAAACATAATATGCATGGTCAAAATATAAAAATGCACTATCAACATCAGAAAGGTCAACGGGTGGTAGGGTAATATAATCAAATTCTCCTTCTCCCTGATAGGAATAATTGTCCATAAAAATGGAGAAATCACTGTCATAACCTGCTTCATCAAATTTCTCCCATGTATAATCGCCGTCTGGATTTTCAATAGCATATCCTTTTTCATCCAAGGTTTCTTCGTATTCAAATCCATCTGAAAACGGCAGAAGGTTTCCCGTTGTATAAACAAGGAATGAAACTTCGCCACTATTATTTCCGGTAAAGCGATCCGGTGCTCCATTCACATTACCGATGGATAATTTTAAAGTATATGTTCCAGAGTTTGTGAGGCTAAAACCAGTTAGTGCCACCGTCTCAGTATTTCCGGGTTCAATATCCAAGGTTATCGTTTCGGTATTTGAAAAAACGCCATCAATTTCGCTGGTGATATCAAATGAAGTAATGGTTTTGAATCCGGAATTTGAAACACTTATCTGGGGATTAAAGTCTCCTGAACAAGCATCGCCAGAGGAAACACTCAAAACCTCATCGAAGGTAATATCTGTATAATCTAACTCTGAAGGATCTAAGAATGTGTTTCTATCCGTTAGCAGAAAATACTCCATACGTTCTACCTGTCCTTTTGAGAACATATTATAACAAGAATCATCCGTATAATCCATATAATTCATAAATTGTATACCCGGTTCATTAGGTGAACAAGATTGAAGTGTTGGATAATCAGGACATCCGAAATTAGCACCTTCTTGTGGAGGTGTATCATCAACGAAATCATCGCCACAGAAACTATCGCCCCAAATATGTCGTAAACCCAGCCAATGACCTACTTCATGTGTTGCAGTACGACCTAGATGAAAAGGTGTATTTGCATAGTTTATCCCTACCGCTTTAAATAGTAGGGCAACGCCATCAGTAGCAGGATCTCCACCTGGAAACTGTGCATAACCCAACAAGCCTCCACCAAAATTAACGGACCAAACATTGAGGTATTTGTCTGCCGGCCAAGCATCACTACCACCTTCTGATGTAAACTTAAAAGCATCATCCGTACCCCATGTGGAAACAGTAGTTTCTACTCTGATAATACCATCTGTTGGATTGCCGTCCGGATCGGTTGTAGCCAAAACAAACTTGATGGGCATTCCACCTGCAACTGGTTTGAATCCATCAGGCGTATTAACGGTATCTCTATTTAATCTAGCATAGTCTAAGTTAAGAATGGCTATTTGTTGCTTAATGCGGTTAACGTTTAGATTCTGTGCGGTGGTTTTGTAGATAACATGAAACACTACTGGTATCACAACTGTATCATTGAAACCTCTTTCATTTAGTGCCGATTTTACCAGTCCAATTTTCTCGGCATGAAGAAAATTTTGATAGTAATCCTTCCCTTTGGGTTGGTTTTTAAGTTTTTGTTCCAAAACCTCCATAGTATGACACCTATGGGATTGAGCCTGTAACCCGCTCATGACAATGCAGCTTACCAACACTGCAAGAAATATCCTTTTCATAGAATTAGTTTAGAATTTTTACAAATTTTAACACAATGTAACAAGGTTTTTTCAAAAAGTATCAAACACATAAAAAATAAACAAAAAAGCTATCCACAAAAGTGAATAGCTTTTTAAACATTTAGTTATTGCAAAACTATTTTATATAATCCAGCACTTGTTGTAAGTCTTTATCATCAGGAGCTAAATCCTTTACTTTCAACCAATAAGATTTATAATTCGCTAAGTCATTCATTACACCGTAATAGCTACCCAAATACTTATATGCTTCAACGAGCTCATTTTTGTATTTCACAGGATCTGAGGATGCTAATTCGGCAACTTTTGTATAAAAGGGAACGCCATTACCTTGAGCGAAGCCTGTTTCGCCGTCTTTAATAGCGTTAAATTTGCCTAAGTATTTATTACTTTCTATTAATTCATTCTTATACTTTGCTGTATCAGTGGCTAATTCTAACACCTTTTGATAATGTGGAACAGCAAGACCTTTAGAGAAATCTACATCAATTCTGGCATTTGATTTTGCACGCCATTGATAGGCCGTTACAGATGTCGGTGCCATTTCAGCTGCCTTAGCAAAAGCTTGATCCGCATTTTGATATTCTTTATTATAGTAATACGAGGATCCTAAGCCTAGGTAATCGTTCACAGACACTTTTTTCTTCTTATCAATGGCATTCTGATACATTTTTGCGGCCATATCGTATTTCTTCAATTTAAAATAGTTGGACGCCATATCTGAATACATATCTGCTTTTGCAGGATCTAATTCAATCATCTTCACTTTATATAATAATGCGATCGAATCTTTACCTTGTTTCTCTAATAATTTCACATAAAACTCATAATCTGTTGGCATAATTTTATCTGCCGGAGCGATTTTAAAGAGTTTATTGAAATAGGTTTCCGCATCGGCATCTTTATTTAATTCTAAACTCGAATACGCTATTAAACGATGCATGACGATATTATCAGGATATGATTTTAAGAACTCCGTTGCTTCTGTAATAGCGGCATTAAAATCCTTCGCTATATACAAAATCCGTGCATATCTTTCTTTTACATCGATTTTATTCTCTGCGAGAGAAGCATATTTACCAAAATAGTCTTTAGCCTTTTGGTAGTCCTTCTTATCACTATATAAGTCGCTCAAGTCTCTATTTACTGGAGGAAAATTGGGTTCGATAGCTGCTGACTTCAAGTAATACTCCAGTGCTTTTTCAGGATTTATTTTAAAATAAATCTTACCCATTTTATAAAAAGCGTAGAAATTTTTTGCGTCGTAGTCGGTAGCATACTCATAACTTCTGGAAGCGCTGCTGATGTCCTTTTTTTCCATAAACATATCACCTAAGTGAATATACGTGTCTGGATTTTGGGCATTTAAGGTTTTGGATTGCTCCAATAATGCCTCTGCCTTGGCGAAATCCTTATTTTTTGCTTCATAAAAAGCTTCTGCCGTTCTATTCCATACTAAAGGATCTTTTTTTCCTAAGGAAGTTGCCTTGTCTGCTTGTGCTTTTGCATCTGCTACCTTGTTCTCTTCCATAGCAATTTTTGCTAATCCAGCGAAATTTGAACCTTCTTTTGGGGCTACTTCGCTACCTTTTGTGAATGCTGCTTTTGCCCCGGAAACATCCCCTGTTGTAAACTTAACCTCTCCAAGATAGTAGAAGTTAATGCCATTAGTAGGCTCCTTTTGCGTTAGGGTTTCAAAGGTATTTTTCGCTCCATCATAGTTTTCCATTTGGAACATCCTAATGCCTTCCTGTAAAGTTTGTCCGAACAAACTTCCTGAAAAAATCACCGCCATTGCGGAGACAACCATTTTTTTAGTGAACATATTTTTCATAATTATTATTCATTATTTATAGAAACTGTTCGGATAGGTGCCGTTACCGGCAACAGTCCGAGTTTATTTACAATTGTTTGTCCAACATCACTTGAGGTATAATTAATAAATCCTGTAGCTAAACCGGAAAAGGTCTCTGTTGAGAGCATCATCACATCTCTGTAATAAGGATACTCACCTGTGGCCAAGTAGTATTGGTAAGGACCAAATTTCTTTTCACCATACACATCTTCTATCTCCAATACATGTATCCCTTCGGTAAATTTCTGTGTAGTTGGGTCTGTATTATTACTGATCCATCCTGCTCCAATTACGCCAATAGCGCCAGCGTTTTGCTTCACATAGTCGATTACTTCAGGGTTGGTGTTCGCTGCTGATACATTAGTCCCTATTTTCGCACCTTTAAGAATGCTGTCCTGACAATACCTTACGGTACCAGAATTCTTATTGTCAAACACAACCGTAATGGCACCGTTCCCACCTAAGGCGTTCCAAGATGTCAGTTTTCCAGACAATATCTCCTGAAGCTTTGCTTGTGCAAGCTTTGTAACCGGATTAGATTGGTGCGTAATAAACGCCAACCCGTCTCTTGCTACTTTCACTTCGTCCGGTGATATTTTCTTTCCTTTATACATTTCTTTTTCTTGTTCATTAAATTTTCTGGTTACAACAATCATTCTTGCAGAGTCGGTTGCTAAAAGGTTGAAGGCTTCGGCTTCTGTTACATATAAGACATTAAATTTTGCCTTTGGATAAGCATTTTCAAACGCCTTAGTTTCCGCTTCTACCAACATGCGTAGACTTTCATCTGCTGCTATTGTTATAGTTCCTGTAGTAGGGGTATCTAAATGTGTGCCAACCTGTTTTTTGGGCGTGCACGACATCCATATTAACAAGATTATAACGAAATATAACCATTTTTTGGTACGTATCATAAGATAAGTTTAGTGGCAAAAATAACGCTAATTTTTTGTTTTTAGTACTTACTTATAACCTAAAATCAGCATTCAAATAAAAATGAGGGCATTGCAAGTTCTTGGTTCACGGTTCACAGTTTACGGTTCACGGTTCACCGTTCAGATGTGTCGTTATATGGGTTTACGTTTTCTTTCAGTTGAAGATAGAGATTATAGGCGCGCATGCACCCATAAAGAATAACGATAACGCCAAAGATTTTCTGTATGGAATAACCGCTCGTTGGATAGAAGAAAAGAAAATAAATACCAACACCAAAATAAAGAAGCACCATCAAGACTGTGAGGTATACTCGCGGCAGATGGTGCTTCATTGACATTATAGTTTATTTTACTCTAATTTGAAGAATACGGGAAGTTGGAATTTACTATTAACTGTATTACCATTTTGATTGGCAGGTTTCCAAGAAGGCATTTTCTTGACTGCTTCCACAGCAGCCTTATCGCACAACTCATTAAAACCTTTTAGTACTTTTACATCTTTAATAGAACCATCTTTCAAAACAACGAACTCAACAATTGTTCTTCCAGTGATTCCATTCTCTTTTGCAATTCTAGGGTACTCGCAGTTAGCAGACAACCATTTGTACATTGCCTGCGTTCCACCAGGGAATTCTGCTTTTACCTGCACGAAATCATATACTTTGTTGTCCTCTTTGGGAGGTTCAGGCTCAACAACCTTAGGAGGTTCGGGATCTGGTTGCTTCACTTCCATTGGTCCTGGGTCTACAGGTTGAGAAACTTCTGTTGGGCCAGGATTGTTATTTATCACTGGCTCAGGTTTCTCTAAAGCTTGCTCAACTTCCTCTATACGATCCGGTGCTTTGGTAATTACCGGAGGAATAAACTTAATTTGTTTAATAGGTGGTGGCGGTGGTGTCTTCACCTTAGGTGGTGGTGGTGGTTTTTCTACAGACGGAGGTGGTGGTAATTCTGTATAATCCAGAACTGTAACCTCTTCTTTAGGTCCAGCCTTCTTAATTATACTAGCAATATAAGGACCTGCAACGCCTAAACCAATCAAACCTATTCCTGCCAACAAAGCTAATAGGATATAGTTATTATACCTTTGACGCAACTCATAGGCGCCATAGGCTTTGTTCCTATTTTCAAAAACGATATCGTTCCTATTTTGAGATAAAGGATTATCCCAACCACTCCCAAAAATTGTTTTTAATCCGCTCATATATTATTCTGTTGGAGTAGTAGCTCCCATAGAGGAAGCATATTGGTTAATAATATTTTTGTCTTGTCCAGTAGGTTCCATTAAAGCATATTTTTTAATATCTACTACTTTCATCTCATCAAGAATATCAACCATATTCTTGTAATTTGAATCATCCATTGGTTTAATAAAAACGAACATAGATTGTTCTTTACCACCGAACTTAGCATTTATTTTGGCTTCATTTTCTTCAAGAATTTTGCGAATTCCATCTACGCCATAATCAGTCTCTTGTAATGTTTCGGGATTAATTTTTGGGTACCAATATAATTTATTTTCGCCGCTTAATAACAAGGTTATAGCACGCTCTTCATTAATTTCAATAGGTTTTTGTTGATTTTTAGGATCATCCTTATCAGGAATCCTGATTTCCATGGTTTGCGGCTTGTTCAATGATGTTGTAAGTACGAAGAAGGTTAGCAAGAGGAATGCCAAATCCACCATAGGAGTCATATCGATTCTTGTGGATTGCTTTTTACTCCTTACCTTACCGCCTTTATCGCCACCACCGCCTTGTGAAATTTCAGCCATGTTGTGTTATTTTTATTATTGAATTAATTTTCCTTCGCAACAGGCTTTTCTGCATCAGCCTCTGCATTGGTAATTAAATTAAATATGGTTACATTTAAATCTTGTAATGTCTTCATCACACTATTCACCTTAGGATATTTCGCCTCATTGTCTCCTTTTATAGCAACACGCAAAGTTGGATTTGCAATTCTGGATTGAATAATCCAGTCTTTTAGTTCATTATTTGCTGTATCGGAAGGTATCCCCGGTTGCTTAATTCCTTTTTGTGCCTTTACTCCTTGAGCTAAAAAAGATTTCATTTGACTCATTGGAACAGCTACACTAGGACTTAAAACAAATACAGTTTTCTCTTGTTCAGAAAGTTGCACATTATACTTTTCTGCCATTGCTGTAATCACCCTATATCGGGCATCTTTACCGTCCATATCGTAAAATACACGTCCATCATTGGCAATAGTGAGTACTAAAACACCACTTTCCGGTAATTTGAACTGGGAATGAGATGCAGGTGTAACAATTTGAACAGGTTCATCCGGTCTGAATTTTGCAGTTAACATGAAGAAGGTCACCAACAAGAATGCTAAGTCCACCATCGGAGTCATATCGATGGAAGGTGCTGAGCGATGTGGTTTAACTTTTGCCATAACTTTATTTTCTACTTGATGATATTAATGATTTTTAGAAGCAAATGTTTGAATAATGGAAAAACCTGCTTCATCAATACCATAAGTAAGTGAATCTATTTTAGAGGTGAAGTAGTTATAGAAAATAATGGCCAACATAGAAGTACCAATACCGAAAGCTGTATTGATAAGTGCTTCAGAGATACCTGTTGCTAAAGCTGAAGTATCTGGTGCTCCTGTATTTGCCAATGCCGCAAATGCACGAATCATACCAAGTACTGTACCCAACAATCCTAATAAAGTGGAAATAGAAGCCAAAGTAGCTAAAATAGTTAGGTTTTTCTCTAACATAGGCATCTCCAAAGAAGTAGCTTCTTCAATATCTTTAGCTATGCCTAACTCTTTCTTTTCATTGTCGAGGACATTATTCGCTTCCATCTCTTTAAATTTCAACAAACCTGCTTTCACAACATTTGCTACAACACCTTGCTGAGCATCACATTCTTTTAAAGCTTTATCAATATCATTTCCACGAATCATGTTGCGTACCTTTACAACGAAATCTGCAACACTACCTTTACCTCCTGCTTTGCCAATGGTAATGAAACGCTCAATCGTCATGACAATAGTCGTCAATAAACATGTAATCAAAATTGGTACAATGAAACCTCCTTTATAAATAATCCCTAAAAAATTACCTGGTAGAGGATGTCCTTTAGGATCACCGCCTTCAAAATTACTCGGATTTCCCATGACAAATTTGTAAATCAAGATTGAAACAATCAATAAAATGGGAATTGTAATCATTGCAAACGTTGATTTCATTGCATCTGAAGCGCCTCCTGATGAAGCTGTTTTTTGTTGACTCATATCCAACTTTTTTAGTGTTTTAGTTAATATTAAATTAATGAAGCCCCAAAAATAGCAATAAACTTAAATTTTACTACCCTGTTGGCTTTTTTTTTGACGATTTTTTTTAACATTTAATATACGTTATCGAAATACTGTGATAAATAACGATGAAAACGAATGACTTATTGTGTTTGGAAGTCTAAATCTTTTTTTCATTTAAAAGTGCATCTTCTCTGCGAATGATGTCTGCCAAAGAGTTTTCTTTTAATAATTTAACCGTTACAGCTCTTACCTCAGAAAAAAGGTCTCTAATACCACACACTTCTTCATCTTTACACTCCTCACACCGTTCATAATATTTATAAGACACACAAGGTAGATAAGCGATTGCTCCATCAAACAAGCGCATCACATCTGCAATATTCACTTGATCTGCAGGTTTTATCAGGTAATACCCTCCTCCTTTGCCTTTTTTGCTGTTTAGAATTCCGGCGTTTTTTAAATCTAACAAAATTGCTTCCAAGAATTTTTGCGGGATATGCTCACTTTGAGCTATTTCACTAATCAATACGGGTGATTTCTCGGGTTGTTTAGCAAGATAAACAAGCGCATTAATGGCATATTTTGTCTTCTTAGATAACATATTACTAGCGATTACTCAATAAAGTGGGTAAAGTTAATCATTTTGATAGATTAACATGAGAACAGAAATAAATTAATACAAATTCGAATTAACTGGTTTAATTCATTTTTTAGTTATCGAAATTGTTTTGTATAAATTTGCAGTCATGACGGATATGCCAACTTATAAAATAAAACTGCTCGACGAGGCCTACTATCATAACGTACTCGATTTATACGACTCACTTCTGCTAAATCAAACATATATTTTAGAAGATAACTCAACCAGAAGAAACTTCTTAGAACTTATCAGCGGAATTAATTATACGACATGGGTAATTTTGGAAGAACACGCTGAAAATTTTGCCGGAATTATTCTATTACATCATGTAAATTCTGTGGATAAAAGTGCTGAAATCGGCATCCTTCTTTCTATTGACTTTCAGGGGAAATCTATTTTCAACAAGGTATTTCCTCTTGTCAAGGCTTATGCCAAATCTATCCATGAAATAACTACGCTTCTTGCAGTCATTCATGAACAAAACGTTTATGCACATAAAACGGCTATATCAAATGGATTTATCTTATGCACAAAAAATGCAAAAATGGACGAATTTGACCGTCATAATAGATATATTTACGCACTTAAAATTTAATGCTGAGGTGAATGACAAAACTAAGTGTAAATCTGAACAAAGTAGCCCTTATTAGAAATTCCAGGGGTGCTGATTATCCGAATTTGGTAAATGTTGCGCTAGATTGTGAGCGATTTGGTGCCGACGGCATCACCATACATCCTCGCCCGGATGAACGGCATGCAAAATATATGGATGTAGCCACCTTAAAAGCCGCCATACACAGCGAATTAAATATTGAAGGATATCCTGACAAAAAATTTATAGAAACAATCTTAAACAATCGCCCGCATCAGGTTACACTGGTACCTGATGAACCTGGCCAGTTAACTTCTGACCATGGTTGGAATACGATAAAACAGGAAAGTTTTTTAAAAGATGTCATCCAAACTTTGAAAACTTCGGGGGCGCGTGTCTCTTTATTTTGCGATCCTGATAACAAAATGGTTGATGGAGCGAAATCATGTGGTGCAGATAGGATTGAACTTTATACCGGACCATACTCATGGAACTATGGCAAACACAGGGAATCTGCCATCCAAGATTATGTAACTGCAGCGAAACATGCGCATGCCATAGGTTTAGGCATTAATGCAGGTCATGACCTAAACTTGGAGAACCTTAAATATTTTAAGGAAAATATCCCTTTCTTAGATGAGGTTTCCATTGGACACGCTTTAATTTGTGACGCCATTTACTTAGGTTTGGAAAATACAATTAGAATGTACCAAAAACTTTTAAATGATGTACTGTAAGGAAGTGATTGTTTTAAATACTAACCAATAAAATTATAATGAAAGCTTATATCTATTTTTTATTACTTATGTCACTTAGTCAGGTACTGAATGGGCAAGGTTGTAGTGACGCAGGTGTATGTAGTGCCGGAGACATGGGCATTTCCCCATTAGAGCATGTTAGAGATTCTGCACAACAAAACAAGGTACAGAAACTTGGCATTTCTCTTTCTTTTGGTTTAGGAGAAAAAAGTATCGGCTACCTTACTACCCAATTAGAAGGAAATTTTCAAGTAGGTAGAAATTCTTACTTACAAACTAAAATACCCTTAACGGGATATTTCAGTGATTATAAGAATGGATTTGGCGTGGGTGATATTTCACTTACATTTACGCAAGCTGTCTTAAATAAAAATGGGTTTGGGTTAAGTTTTTTTTCTGGTGTAAAAATTCCTACTTCCCGAGCAAATACGCCTGAAAGATTGCCTTTGGTGTACCAAACAAGCTTGGGTTCTTTAGATGTTCTATTAGGTACGGAGTTTCATTATAAGGGCACTCAAGTAGGAATTGGGTATCAACACTCTTTACTATCTACAAATAATACTTATACCGGATACCTTTTGGAGATGGGCGACAGTTCATCTTCATTTCCTAATACCTATAAATTTAAAAGAAGACCCGATATAGCCTTTAGGATACAGCAACACTTTGAATTCAATAAGTTTTCACTTAACTTAGGAGTTATACCTATATTACATATCGGTAATGATACTTATGAAACAGCTTTCGGTGAAAGGGCAGAAATTATCGGTTCCAAAGGGGCAACCATTAACTTGACTGCAGGTATGGGTTATCAACCAACAAGTAATGCGAAGATTAACCTTCAATTAGCAGCACCCGTTTTAGTGAGGGATATTCGTCCGGATGGACTTACCCGCTCGTTCGTTATTCAGGTGGGCTACCAGCATAGTTTTAGTAAAAATAAATGATGGCGTCCGAAAAGGAAAAATGAGGGCCGTGAGCATTGCATATATAAAATTTTCTCCAATTACCTAAATAAAAAGAGGCTGTCGTGATTTTTCAGACAGCCCCAAAAGTATTCTGTTTAACCCAGAAAAAGCGTCTAACGCCATTTTCTGGGTTAAAATTGGTTTTGTTTAGAAACGCTCTAATCCTGAGAAGAAGAAATTTCCTTCAATAGCAGCATTCTCGTCGGAATCTGAACCATGAACAGCATTTTCGCCGATGCTTTTAGCATATTTCTTACGGATGGTTCCTTCTTCCGCTTGTGCCGGGTTGGTAGCACCAATCAATTTACGAAAATCTTCCACTGCATTATCTTTTTCCAAGATTGCAGCAACAATAGGTCCGCGACTCATAAATTCCACCAATTCACCATAGAAAGGTCTTTCCTTATGCACTTCATAGAAAGCACCTGCTTTTTCTTCGCTTAACTTTGTGTACTTCATTGCAACGATACGAAATCCCGCGTTATTAATCATCGCCAGTATGTTACCGATATTGCCTGCTTCTACTGCATCCGGTTTAATCATCGTAAAAGTTCTGTTACTTGCCATTTTTTTAAAATTTTGTGCAAAGATAAGAGGCTTAAATCTAGTATTGGTTTATTAAAAAATTAAATCACCAATTTATGATTCGAATAATATGTACTCACATTAAATACAGCACCAAAAAACTATACATATATCCTTGAACCATCAACCGACCAACTGTGAACTTTAATGGTACAACAACCATCTTCACATTTCCAAATCTCCTAATCTCCAAATAATGTTTTGAAAATTACCATGAAATGTTGACCTTTGCAACGATGTTAACAGGAAATATTGAAGTATTAAGGGATGGATTATCCCGACCGAGAAAAATTGTTGTCACCACGCATCAGAAACCGGATGGAGATGCCATGGGGTCAAGTTTAGCCATGTACCATTATCTCATTAGCAAAGGACACCAAGTTACAGTAGTTACCCCAACTGATTATCCTGAATTTTTGAAATGGATGCCGGGCAATGACAAAGTGGTCATTTATGAGCAAAAAAAAATGCCTGCGGAAAAGGCTGTTCAAGAGGCTGACATTATTTTCTGCTTAGATTTCAATGCTTTACACCGCATTCAGCCCATTGATGGCTTGGTTGGTGATGCCTTGAGTTATAAAATTCTAATCGATCACCACCTCGAACCGGAAGATTTCACAGATTTGCGTTTTTGGGATATTAAGGCATCTTCAACCTGTGAGTTGACATACGATTTTATTCACCTTCTTGAAGAAACACCGGGTCTTTCTATCGACTGCTGTTCATGCTTGTATACCGGTCTATTAACAGATACTGGAAACTTTACCAATGGAGCAACCACAGCAAAAGCCATGAAACTAGCAGCACAACTATTGGAGAATGGAATAGATTTCATGGAAATTCAGGAAAAATTATTCAATAACAACTCTGAGTCCAGAATGCGTTTCATCGGGAACTCTTTATTAAACAGAATGGTCATTGTACCTGAAATTGAAACTGCATATATTACAGTCAATAAGGAAGATGGCAGACAGTTTAATCTTCAACCGGGAGATACCGAAGGACTGGTTAATTACGGATTGGGTATCAAAGGCATTAAGTTGTCCATATTAATCAAAGAAGAACCCGGAATCATTAAATTATCCTTTAGAAGTAAAGGAGATTTAAACGTCAACGAATTTGCGAGACAACATTTTAATGGTGGTGGACATAAAAATGCTGCCGGAGGGAAATCGAATGAGAAATTAGATGTTGTCATAAAAAAAATCGTCGACTTACTGAAACTGAGTAAAGCCCGAAAGAAAATTTAACGCAAGCTATTATGAACAAAAATTATAAATGGGCATTAATTATTTCCTTGTCCTTCCTCCTTTTAGGTGGAATTGGTGCAAGCGTCTGGTATTTCTTTTTTAAAGACAAAGAAGCAAAGACGAAGGAAAGTGCCTTTGAGGACTATTTTGAAGACAATGGTGAACCCAGTGCACTTGACTTTTCTGATATGGCATATGGTGAGATGGACTCATTGGAGCGACAAATATTAGACAAGGATATCGATAAAATCAAAGACTATGTCGATGAAAAAGATTTAGGCAAATTCAAGAAAAATAAGCACGGTGTATTTATAAGGGTTGAAAAAGAAGGTAATGGCAAGTTCGCCGAGCGTGGCGATGAAGTCATCATGCACAGCAATGGCTATACAATTGATGGGAAAAAATTCTTTTCTACTTACGATTATAAGCAACCTCTCTCTTTTAAAGCCTTTACCGGGCAGATGATACCGGGTTTTGACGAAGCCATAGAAAAATTTGATGAAGGCGCTGAGGGAACGATTATTGTACCTTCTCCCCTCGCATATGCCGATCAGGTAATTAAAGGTGTTCCCAAGTACTCTGTTATGCGCTTTGATATTAAAATAGTGAAGATTAAGAAAGCGCCTGTTCCAAAAACGAAAAAAAGCAATTCCGATTATGGCATTAAATCGGTAGAAAAGGAAAAAGCGAAAACGAAAGGAATCAATGCTCCCGAAAAATAAACTGGGTTTTAAATTTTAAATGCTACATGCTAAATTATTATAGAAAACGATGGGTCTTCTTATCACAAAAGGAATTATAAAACAGTCCATTAATAAAATCAGTAATTCTATGTTCTCGTGTAGACACAAGAACGCAAGTGGACTAATTTATAAATCATTCTATTATTTTTTGGTATGATACCATATCAGTTTCAGTTAAGATAAAATGATGAAAACGGCTCGCTCCATATTAAGAGATTGGTACTATGGCATGCCCCTTTTTTGGAGAAAGTTTGCAAGGAAAGTATATTATTTTCCTAAAGACCTATTATCACAAAGAAAATCATTTGTCCCACCCGAAGGAGAAAATTTTATTGGCCCCGGGGATTTCGAAAAAATTGGTGTTGAATTTTTCAATTATTTACAAAAATACACGTTGCTACATCCCAACGCACATGTTTTGGAGGTTGGTTGTGGCATGGGGAGGATGGCGGTTCCATTCTTAGATTTTTTTAATAACGGCTCTTATAATGGATTTGATATTGTAGAAGAAGGCATCCTTTGGTGTACCAAAAAGATTGCACCCCAACATCCTAGATTTCATTTTCAAGTTGCAGACATATATAATAAGCTGTACAGACCAAATGGACGATTTAAGGCGACAGAGTATAAATTCCCATACCAAAATGAACAATTTGACCTCGTTTTCCTTACAAGTGTTTTTACACATATGCCCGCCAATGAGGTAGAACATTATCTTGCAGAAATTCACAGGGTACTAAAAAAAGATGGGCAAGCATTTTTGACCTTATTTATTTTAGATGAGGAAGTGCGGCAACTACATTCTTCCGGAAAATCCTTCTTGCAGTTTTCCTTTCCACTGGAGAACTGTTTCACCATCAACGAAAAAATTCCCGAATCTAATATTGCTTTTGATTGGCAATACTTAACAGAGACCTTTGAAAAATACCCTTTTACATTATTAAACAGGCTTCATGGTTCGTGGAGTGGCAGAAAAGATTTTGTTAGTTTTCAGGATATCGTTATACTGAAAAAATAAAAAGGTCGTTTCGCTAGGTATTATTTTAAACCTTTTACTGATTTTTAAGTCAAATCATCATCACATTAATAAGATTGTATGCAATTGAACGCTCAACAAGTTTATTTACTCTTCCAAAGGTTAGGCTTCGGAGCAGATTATCCTACAATAAAAAGCAATATCGGAAAAACGCCGGAAGCTATTTTCTACCAATATGACGCTTTTGATGCACCACTGCAACTAAGCTTTGAACCTATCGCTCTCAGCGAAATGCAATCGTTAAGTGAAGAAGAAAAGGAGGCGTTAAAGAAAACTGCCCGACAAGGCGTTATCGACCTGAATCTTCTGTGGCTTGAAAAAATGAGTGCTTCGAAAGCGCCTTTTAGGGAAAAAATGGCGCTCTTTTGGCATGGTCACTTTGCGTGCGAGGACAAAAATCCTGTTTTTGTACAAAATTATTGCAATGTTTTGCGAAAAAATGCCTTCGGAAACTTCAGAGACCTCGTCTTCTATATAGCAAAAGATGCTGCCATGTTGCGGTATCTGAATAATCAACAGAATAGAAAGAAACAACCGAATGAAAATTTCGCACGTGAGTTGATGGAACTTTTCACCCTTGGCAGAGGAAATTATACCGAAAAGGACGTGCAGGAAGCGGCTCGTGCTTTCACGGGGTGGAGTTTTGAACCGGGAACTGGTGATTTCATAAAGAGGGAAAACCTCCACGACAACAATGAAAAAGTGTTCTTTGACAAGCATGGCAATCTGGATGGGGATGACATCATCAATACCATCCTCGATAAAAAAGAATGTGCTTATTTTATTGCCAAGAAATTCCTGAAATACTTCCTGTCAGAGCATCCTGACCCAACATTAGTCTCTGAATATGGTGCTGAACTATTTAACAATGGTTATGACATGGAAAAACTCACTCTAAAACTCATTTCTTCTGAGGTTTTCTACCGAGAAGAGAATCGGTTTCAAAAGATAAAATCTCCCGTTGAATTGATTGCCCAAATAAATAGATTAATACCGTTAACTTACGATCAGCCTAAAATACAGTTAGCTGTGCAGCGTGGTTTAGGGCAAATCCTGTTTCATCCCCCAAATGTTGCAGGTTGGAAGGGCGGTAACAACTGGATTGATAGTTCGACAATGACTTTTCGTTTCTACCTGCCACAATTTCTCTGGGGTACGCAGATAGCCAATTTCTCTTCAAAAGAAAGTGGTGATGATAACGACCCATTCCAACTGAGCGATCTTTCACAATATAAAGCTACGCCCGATTGGGATGCGTTTGCAAAAAATATTGCTGCCAACGATAAAATTGGCATCATCCGAGAAATCAGTGAATGGTTTCTCGGGTATCCAATAGATCCGCAAAAAATATCATTCTTCATTACTGCATCTGACAAAAAGAGCATTTGTCAATCTGTTGCAGAGCGAATCATTCAATTACCGGAATTTCAACTTTCATAACATGAGCAGTAGAAGAATATTTATCAAAAAATCTGTATTAGCGAGCGCAGGCACTTGGTTGGTTCCACAATTTTTAGGTGGGCATTCCAATGCCTTCAATAATAAGGCCCATGATAACAAACTGGTTGTCATTCAATTATCTGGTGGAAATGATGGTTTAAATACGGTTATTCCTTATCAAAATGATATTTACTACAACAGTCGCCCACAAATAGGCATTCCCAAAAAAGAAGTATTGCAGTTGACGGATAATGGCGGTTTACACCCAGTCATGAAGCACTTTGAAGCTTTATTTAAAGTCGGCGATATTTGCATCGTCAATAATGTAGGCTACCCCAATGCAGAACGTTCGCATTTTCGTTCAATGGACATCTGGCATACAGCCAGCAATGCCAATGAATACTGGCAAACGGGCTGGCTAGGGCGATGGTTGGACAGCAATTGTAATAGCAGCAACAAATCGGGAAGTTTATTAGAATTGGATGATTCACTAAGTTTGACCGTAAAGGGCGAGCATATTAAAGGTTTGGCATGCAGTAATATCGAAAAATTACAAAAGATGACAGCATTTCCGTTTTATAAACAGATTGCTAACCAGTCGCTCCAAGGATCGCCGGAACTACAATACATGTATAAAACCATGTTGGAGACTTATCAATCAGCGGAATATCTTCAAACTCAAATAAGCAAATCTCTCAGTAAAGGAAGCTATCCCATGAACAAATTTGGACAAAGCCTGAAAACCATTGGAAATTTAATTTCTTCGGGAATAGATACGACAGTATTTTATACTTCTCTGAGTGGCTTCGACACCCATGCCAACCAACAAATGCGGCAATCCAAGCTTCTGGAAACATTGGATGCAGGTGTTGGCGCACTTATTAGCGACTTAAAATCACAAAATCGTTGGCAAAACACCACTATCTTAATATTTTCGGAATTCGGAAGAAGGGTAAAAGAAAATGGCAGCAAGGGAACCGATCATGGTGCTGCAAATCAGGCATTTATTTGCTCCGGAAAACTAAAAAAAGCAGGGTTTTATAATGCATTGCCCTCCTTATTAGAGCTGGAGGACGGAGATATTGCCCAAGAAATAGACTTCAGACAAATTTATGCCAACATCCTACAAGATTGGCTGTTTTGCGACCATAGCGAAATACTTCAAAAAAGCTTCACTCCTACAATTATCCTATGATTAAAAATGTATATTTTTTTTCCGATTTTAACTTTATTTTGTAATTTTTTATTCAAAAAACCTAACATATCTTTGTGTCAGTCCCCAAAATGATTATCCCAAGATGATGGGCCTGACTTAAAAAACCCCTTGAAAGTCAGGCTTTTTTCATTACCACACAAAAGAAATGGAAAAATTAATTTACCAAAACACAATATATGCGAAAAATCACCAAATACCTGTAAGGATATTGATATTTTGCAGACGAAATAGTAAAACAAAAAAATGAAGTCAACAAATGTATTAAAGAATATTCTCAGCATCATTTGTGCTGCGATATTATTGCAAACGCTTCGGTTTAAGTTTACTGCGGCACCTGAGTCTGTATACATTTTTTCACAACTCGGTGTTGAACCATGGGGTAGAATTTTAAGTGGTGTTATCGAATTAATTGCAGGTATTTTACTGCTCATTCCTGCAACACGTTGGTATGGCGCATTCATATCATTAAGTGTCATTTCTGGTGCTATTCTATCACACCTATTCATTTTAGGTATTAATGTTCAAGGGGATGGTGGCAAATTATTTGCATTGGCAATGGCAGTTTTTGTTATTTCTTTATGTATTTTGTGGCTCGAAAGAAATAAAATTGAAACATTATTCCGTAAAATACTTAAATAAATATGCAGCATTCTTTAGGTTACCAAATGGGTCTTTTGAGAGAATTTTTGTCAGACATTCCTCTTGTTGATTATAGCAAACCGATACCAATATTTTCCGGAGCTACCATTGGTCAGCATACACGGCATATGATAGATGGTCTTCAAATTTTAGTGGAAGGCTATCCTTCAGGGGAAATCTCTTATGAGAATCGAAAAAGAGATGTACAAACAGAGACAGATGTCAACAAAGCTATTTCGTTGATTGACAAGCTTTTGGAAGCGTTGCCGCAAGAAAATAAAGCTGTTTTACTATATGCCAATTACCAAACAAACAGTGAGGATGCTATTTGTATCAACAGTTCTTATGATCGTGAGTTGGTGCATCAGTTAGAACATTTTATCCACCATATGGCAATTATCAAAATCGGTTACCTATATTTACATCCGCAATATATCTTTCACGAAGAATTTGGCATTGCGCCATCTACTTTAAGATATAAATACGCAGGGTAAATAATGGGATTTGAAAAAAATAATAGACAGGAGCAATTTCCTTCACAAGCTTTTTCATTGGGAATACTGGCCATTTCTGACAGTATATCTTCCGGTTATTTGTTACTATGTTATACTGAGTTTCCTTAGCCGTAGCTTCCTTTGGTTTAGCACTACTAATCCCGGACGTAAAAACAAAAAATTATTTGGCGACGAAAAGTGGGATATCATTCAACAATTCCCATCGGAATGGATTCCAAAAACGGTATTTGTTCCGAAGGAATTGGAACTAGCACAAATAATTGAAGCTTTTTCTAACGCAGGAATTGAGTATCCCTGTTTTGCAAAACCTGATATTGGTGAGCAAGGATGGCAAGTAAAAAAACTCAAAAACGATGGCGATTTACAGCAATATCTTCAACAGCAAAGGTTTGATTTCTTAATTCAGGAGGCAATCATGTTGCCGTTGGAAGTAAGTATTTTTTACATTCGCTTACCGAAAGAAGATAAAGGTAAGGTGACAGGTCTCGTTATCAAAGAAATGTTAACAGTAGAAGGCAACGGTCATGATAATGTACAGAAACTTATCCAAGACTTACCCCGAGCCCGATTTCAATGGAAACGGCTGAAAGACGAAACCTACGATTTTACATATGTTCCAGTTCGCGGAGAGAAGGTGCAACTTTCCTACATCGGCAACCACTGTAAAGGTGCCATTTTCTATGACGGGTCAACCTTTATAGACGATGATTTACATCTTGTTGCGGATATGATTTCTAAAAAAGTAGCAGGTTTTTACTACGGAAGATATGATATTAAATGTACATCATTGGAAGACCTGAAAAAAGGGCAGCATTTTAAAATTATCGAGCTCAACGGTGTCGGTTCAGAACCTACTTATATATATGACCCCAACTACAGTTATTTTAAGGCGCAGAAAGAAATCATGTGGCACATGCATACCATGTGGCGTGTTGCAATGCAAAACCATAGATTAGGAAATCCTTTCCTTACCTTCAGGCAAACATGGCGAAAATGGGGTCACTTGCTCGCTCACGAGGAATAACCTGATGGTATTGACGTCTTAATCATCCTTGCCTCATGTGGAATGTCGGTTTAATTTTTCCGGGCCTAAATCATTGATTCCATACCCTTTGGGATATGTTTTTGTTTTTTGTTGGGTATGTAAAAATGGCTGTTTTCTTGTGGGAAACCAACTGAGTACCGTTCCCCTAGTTTTTAAAACGGTCGTCACCAGTGTTTGAACCAGCGGATTTGGTTTTTCGTGACCAAATGCCGTGAGCAGCTTTTCATCCATTACCGCTAATAAAAAAGGACGCCCAATATCATACATTGCTTCCGGCAAAAACCAACCGAGTACTAAATTTTCGGTAAAAGTGGCAATTTTTCTATTATTGTCGTGAAAAACAAAATTCTTTGCTTCATAGGCTTCATTGAAATGTTTAAACTCCTCCAATGTATCTGGAATATTTTGTATTCCCATCCGCCGACCGATTTCTTTCCAAAGCGTATAACACGCAATTTTTTCCTTCTCGGTTAGTTTACGATACCCAAACCGTTCAATCCATTTTCCGGGTTCAAAAACGAAAGTGCTTAAGACGTAGAGATAGTCTTCTTGTGCAATGGGGTAATGACTATGGATAAAATTCATTCTTTCAATGGCTTTTCTTCCTCTTTCGCTGTCATAACCGTGTTCAACGATTTCTGCCAATAACAAATCTGTATCATCATACCGTTTCTGAGGATGCTTTTCGAATTGCTGCGAGTTGGAAAGAATTTTACTGATGGAAGGTACAGCAAACGTTCTAAATAAGGCTACTTCAAGCGCTCTGGTAATATCCCAAGGAAATTCATACAAAACGGCAATCTGGGCTATCCGTAAGTGATCCTTAATCGGGTCAAGGGTCTCAATTTCTTTCAAGTACTTTTTTCGCCAAGGCGGAAGAAATATATCTGCCATAATCATCATTTAAAAGACCATTAAATATAGTCATTAAATTCCATAATTGGTCTATGAGGCACTTATTTCTTTTCTACTTGCAACTGTCTGATATCCTTTAATATTGGTTTGACAAAATTATTCCAGGAAAGGAGCATGCCATACTTAGAAGTAAATGGCACATCGCCACCGTAAATGACATAGGGTTTCGTGGTTTGTTGATCTTTATCTTTCATCCATGCATGAAGGTTGGAAAAATAAGCATGGGTCAATGTCGTTCCGGATTTAACTTCAATCGCCATGGTAAGTTCACCTTGCTCAAGGATAAGGTCAATTTCCTTACCATTACTATCCTGAAAGAATGAAAGTTCATAATTCCTGTGATGATGTAATTTATCTTTAACGAATTCTGTAACTACAAAATTTTCGAAAATACTTCCTTTTTGATAATAGGTTATCAACTGTTTAAAATTTGTCATTCCTAAGAGATAACATAAAAGGCCGGTATCATAAAAAAACAATTTAGAGGATTTAATCAGCCTATTGTTCAATTTTTTTGCATAAGGAGGGAGGAAATAAAGTATAAAACTAGCTTCTAATATAGATAGCCAATTTTTCACAGTATTCACACTCACGCCGGCATCACTCGCTAAAATAGAATAATTGATAAGTTGACCAGCCCTTCCGGCACAAAGTTTAAGGAACTTAAGGAATAGATTCAAATCTCCAATATTGGCAATTAATCTTAAATCCCGTTCAATATAGGTGGCGGTATAGTTAGCATAAAAGGTAGTTGGTGGAACTTTCTTTGTGTACAACCCGGGATAAAAGCCTTTAAACAGTTGTTCCTCATAGGTTGCCGATGGTTTATTTGCCTCCACAAGTTCTTGTAAAGAAAATGGAAGTAAATACTGCACGCCTACTCTCCCAGCCAGCGATTGTGAGATATTTTGTGCGAGTAAGAAATTCTGTGAACCTGATATGATAAATTTTTTTTTCTTATCGGCATCTACTATTCCTTGCAAATAAGAAAAAAGCGTTGGCGTTCTCTGTATTTCATCTAAGATGCCGCCATTGGGCATGGCTTGCAGAAAACTTCTTGGATCCTGCTCTGCAAACATCCTTACATCAGGGTCTTCTAATGTAAAATACGGCAACCCTCTAAACATACTTTTTATTAAAGTCGTTTTTCCAGATTGCCTAGGACCCGTTACAGACACCACTTTATAATACTTGGTCAACAATCTAATATCATCTTTCGCTTCTCTTTTGATCACAATACAGAATTTTAATTGTATGTAAATTTATAATTACGAATGCAAATTTACATAAAAATATTACATAAAACATTATTATCAAGCAACTTATATTTTAAAAAATATATAAAAAACAATCTTACAAAGTGGATAAAATAATCCTTATAATTATGCAAAAACGTAAATACAAATGCAAATTTACATAAAAAAATTAAATAAATAATTGATTAACAGCTATTTATTATTTCTGATTTTCTTATAAATTGAAATAAAAACAAGGATAACAATTGTAAGAACAACGATACCAATCAAACCATAAAGCATGGACATAGCTTGTTTTAAAACCACTAAGAATACTATTGCGACTAAAAATATAGTAGCCACTTCGTTCCAGATGCGCAATTGTTGTGAGCTATACTTAAAAACCTGTGCCTGTTGTTGTTTAAAGATTCTATGACATAAGTAGTGATACAAATAAAGCAAAACGACAAAGCCAAGTTTCCAAATCAGCCACATCGGAGGAATATGTGCATTCCCCATGAAAAGCAGGTACATCCAAGAACCAAAAATAAGCGTTAAGACAGCGGAGGGCCAAGTAATGCCATACCACAGCCTACGTTGCATCAGCAACATCTGCTCTAGTAAGATGCTGCGCTTCTCTCCTTCTTCCTCATTTGCCTCTGCACCATAAATAAACAAACGAACGATATAAAACATCCCCGCGAACCAAGTCACTACAAAAATGATGTGTAAAGCCTTTACATACAAATACATGGGAGAAAGTTAGTATTTTTTTGTCAGTTTAACTTTATAATTGAGCATCTATTTGGGCGGTTCGCTCGGAATTTCTGGCTCTTGCATAGATGGTGGAGGTATTACAGGAAAATCAGCAAAATCAGACAAGAACACTATTTTCTTAAGAATCAAAGGAGGAAGTGAAGGAAATTGAGCCTTAAGTTCTTCTTCTAATTTAGTTAATTTGTTTATTTCACTTCTTGGAATAAATGCAAGTTGCACTACCTTACTTATAAACGGATCGTAACTAAATTTCAGACCAAATAAAACACTAAAATCGCGTACATCAACAACGTAGTATCTTTTATCAGGGGCGTTGTACATAACTCTGTATGCATAATTCAATTTTAAAGAATCATGTATTACTCCTTCACTATTAAGAAAAAGGGAGAAATCCTTGGGATTAACAAAATTGCTTTCTGCGACACTTGGAATTATATTCTTTTCAATTCTATCTAACACGTTTTCCAAGTATCGTAACTCAGTATATTCAGTGCTAAAAATCTTTGAAAGTCTTGAGAGCTGATCTTCAACCATCTTGGGACATTGTACACGCAACCATCTCATGGCAAGATAATCTTGTCCATATTGTAGCCCATAAAAATCTCTATCACTACCGACGCCCCAATAAATATCAAATTTACAGTTTTCTAATACCGCGGCATTATAAGAACCAAGTTTAAACCCATTCTTATACATACAATTACATACACTCATCCAAAAATCTTGCTCAGTTGTATCAAGAATAGGTCGGTAATTTAAAACAAACTTATAATTATCACAATTTGATGTAAACTGATGTAGAACTGAATCTGTTATTCTTTTTGTAATTGAATCATATGGTATTTTTGGATAAAGTTCATGCAAATGAACCAAAGCATTCTTATAATGCGCATTTTCTGTATTAAAGATTTTTCTACCATACTTCCAAAGAACATTATAGCTTATTAGTTCATCTACCTCATATCTCAATATTTCGGCATTTACGCTATCGCAAAATTGTTCGCTTAATACTGTATATACTTTTTGTTCCGTTTGCCCTTTAAGGAAGTTACTCCAAAATATAAAGAGGCATGCTATAAAGAGTCTATACCCTTTCATCATCCCAACACCCTTTCAATAATATCCATGCCCATATCTATCTCCGCTTCGCTAACAATCAGATGTGGTCTGAAACGGATGCTTTGGTCGCCACATGCCAATATGAGCAATTGGTGTGCTCTGGCATTTTCAATAAACTTATTTCTTTCTTCTGTCGATGGCAAATCGAAAGCACACATTAACCCTATTCCACGAACATTGCTCACTTTATCTGCATGCTTCTCCTGAAGATTATGCAATTTATTCAAAAGATATTTTCCAACTGTAGCTGCATTTTGCGCCAATTGCTCTTGTTCTATTATATCCAAGATGAGCTTAAACCGCCACATATCTGTCATATTACCACCAAACGTAGAATTGATCCTACTGGGTTCAACAAATACATTGCGTTCGATTTCATCAACCCTCCTTCCTGCTAGGCAGCCGCACACTTGTGTTTTCTTTCCAAAAGACATCACATCCGGTTGTACATCATAATTTTGGTGCGCCCAGAACTTTCCGGTGAGGCATACACCAGTTTGTACCTCATCAAAGATGAGCATGATTTCTTGTTCATCACAAATCTGGCGCAACGCTTGCAGGAATTCTTTCCTGAAATGATTATCGCCTCCTTCAGCCTGAATGGGCTCTATGATAATTGCGGCAATATCATCTGGATGGGCGGCGATGGCCTGTTTTATTTCAAGTATCGCTTGTTGCTCCACAGCCATAGTTGCCTGAACATGTTCTTCTGTCAGTGGAAACCTCAACTTCGGATTGATGATTCTTGGCCAATCGAATTTTGGGAAATACATATATTTCCTTTGATCAGAAGTATTGGTAAGTGCCAATGTATAACCGGAGCGACCGTGGAAAGCTTGTTTAAAGTGGATGACCTGACTTCCCTTTTCGCCCTTACCTCTTTGGAGGTTCTTGCGCACCTTCCAGTCGAAAGCGACTTTTAGTGCATTTTCTACTGCCAGCGCACCACCATCTATAAAAAAGGCATGTGGCATATAGGAAGGAATGCCGATGCGACCAAATGTTTCAACAAAATCAGCATAATACGTATTATATATATCGGAAATAGAAGTCTTGTTGAAGGATATTTTAACAAAATCCTCCTCATAGGCAGTGATATAAGGATGGTTATATCCTACCGCCATTGACCCAAACATGCTGAAAAAATCAAGATACTCTTTTCCATCACGTTGATCTACTAAAAAAGAGCCATGACTTCTTTCGAAATCAAAAATAAAATCGTAGCCATCTGCTAAGATGTGTTTCCCTAAGACTGTTTTCACATCTTTAGGTTGTGTATTGGTCGTTGCAACATTCATATATGGTGTCCTTTAAGGCTTTTAAATATAAAAAAATCAGAGATTAAATTCAATACCTTGTGCCAATGGCAAGGCTTTTCCCCAGTTGAGTGTATTCGTTTGACGACGCATATATGCTTTCCATGCATCGCTACCACTTTCTCTACCGCCACCGGTTTCCTTCTCACCACCGAAAGCACCGCCAATCTCTGCACCGGAAGTACCTATATTAACGTTTGCAATTCCACAATCGCTGCCTTCATGTGAAAGAAACATTTCCGCATGCTGGAAGCTGTCCGTAAAAATTGATGAGGACAATCCTTGCGGAACGTCGTTATTTAAATAAATGCCTTCTTCTACGGATTTTATCTTCATCAAGTACAATATGGGTGCAAAAGTTTCATGTTGCACGCAAGCCATATCAGGATGCGCTTCAATGATGGTGGGTTCTACAAAATGTCCGGCACTTTCAACGGGCTTACCTCCACACAACAGCTTACCACCTTGCTGCTGCGCAATATCTATTGTTTGCATATAAGTATTCACTGCCATCGCATCGATGAGCGGTCCCATAAGTGTTTGCTTATCCAAAGGATGTCCTATGCGTACCTGATGATATGCTTTTACAAGTTTTTCCTTCATGGTTTCATAAATTTTCTCATGTATCAACACTCTTCTAGTGGTGGTGCAACGCTGTCCTGCCGTACCAACAGCTCCGAAGACGATGGCCATCAGCGCCATATCAAGATTGGCATTTTCGTCAACGATAATAGCATTATTACCACCTAATTCTAATATCGTTTTCCCAAGTCTTCCATGTACAATTTGTGCGACATGCTTACCAATTCTGGTAGAACCTGTAAAAGACACCAACGGAATCTTTGGGTCGTGATTGATAGATTCTCCAATTTCTTCATTGCTACCAATCACAAGGTTAAAAATCCCCTGATAACCTTCCTTTTCAAGTACTCTATTGCAAATATGCTGCACTGCTATTGCTGTAAGTGGTGTTTTGTGCGAAGGCTTCCATAGGGAAATGTTTCCACAAACGGCTGCTATAAAGGCATTCCAACTCCATACAGCTACCGGAAAATTAAATGCGCTGATGATACCCACCACGCCCAGTGGATGCCATTGTTCATACATTCTATGCAAAGACCGCTCGCTATGCATGGTAAGTCCGTACAATTGTCTCGACAACCCAACACAAAAATCGGCTATATCGATCATCTCTTGCACTTCACCATCGCCTTCGGCTTTAATTTTACCCATTTCCAGCGATACAAGCGATCCAAGGGCATCTTTATGTTCACGGAGTTCATCAGCCATTGCTTTTATCAGCAAGCCACGTTTCGGTGCCGGCACCATGCGCCACGACTTAAACGCTTCAATAGATGCCTGCATTACTTTTTCATAAGAATCTTTGCCGACGGTTTGAATATTTCCCAAAAGGACTCCATCTGCAGGAGAATGAGACGCAAGCGTACCTTTATTTTCTTTCAACCATTGTGCGCCACCAATACAAGCGCCATAGCTGATATCTTCGATGCCCAATCTGCGTAAAATAGTCTGAATTTCGTGTTGCATATCTCGAATTTTGTTGCAAATATAGGATATTATTTACTGCCAAATCTTAATATATACACAATTTTCGCCTACATAATTTGCAAATAATCAAAATACACTGAATAATATTTTAATATTTTTTCATTTTACAAAATTTTAAATCAAAAACTGGAATTTAAAACCGCATTCTTTAAAAAAGTAAGAATTAAAAAGAGAAATATTAAAAAAAACGAAATTTAAATATCACTTCATTTCTATCCCGCTTTCTTCTGAAGGTCACCAAAATTTCCACCATGCCTTTTTCTTGGTTGTAGCAGGTTGTTCTTCTATGATGCCTAATATCCAATGTTCACCTTCAATTTCTGTAATAACAAAACCTATTGTTTCATCTTTATGAACGCCTATGTTTTGATGCGGTTTTACCAACACTTGACAATGTCCCATTTTCTTTACGGAATCATAAGCAATAACTCTAGCCCATAGCATTTCAGGCTTGATTTCGTCGCGTTCAGTGATTACTAATACTTGTATATCATCCGGATAACCTTCCGCTCTATAATTATCAATGATAGTTGTATTTCTGAATGCTTTCAAATCCGGACGATCATACAATTTAATGGCATCCGGAGTACTTAAGCGATAACTGCCGATAGCTTCCGCCTCTTGTATAATAAACTCAGTATCAATAAATTGTCCATACCTTATTTTCAGTGACATATTTTTATCCAATGGCCCATCGCCAAAGATAATTTCATCGTTACCTCGACTAAGAAACTTGATAATCTCCATTGTAATACCAGCTTCATGATCTATGTAAACATAACCCAATATGTCTTCACCTTGAAAATCGTGGGCAATATTTTTTAATGCAGGATATTTTTTGTAATCTTCAATAATTATCCATTTATCACAAAGTTCTAAACCCTTTCTTCTTAATTCCACCATCGTATATTTATTTTGAGTATCTTCTTTAGAAAAGTATATTCTAGTCACAAAAACTATTTAACCCCTTGTTGTTCCATCATTTTTAGTCCATAATTCCGGATAATGGTGATTAAACCAATAATCTCCTGACCTTGTTCTGTCAGCGAGTACTCTGTTTTTGGCGGAACCACGGCATAAACTTTCCGATGAATAAAACCATCCTCTTCTAGCTCTCTCAGCTGGGTTGTCAGCATTTTATCAGAAATATGTGGAATATCCTTTCGTAGCGCACTATATCGCATAGTAGCATCTTTTAAGCGCCAAAGAATAGGTGCTTTCCATGTTCCACCAATTTGCTCCATGACCAATTGAACGGGATTATAGTATACTTTTCCTTTAAAAATAAAATCTGGCATCTGTACTTTATTAACTATCCAAAAGGTGTGTATCGCACTTTTAGGTTAAACTATTCGTAAAAGTAAATATAGTTTACAATTTTGCAAAGTAATCAATTAAAATAAACCAAAAATTAGCATTAGAAGAAAACATTATACAATTTAAAGATTAGCGACTGCTTTTTATTTACGGAGACAGTCCTCAGTTCACCGTGCTAGGAAAAAATATTAAAAATGAATAATTCACGTCTAATGACTCATCTCGGATAAAAATTGAACCATTAAAAATTTATATTGTTCATTACCTTCAAATACATAATTTAAGTTATCATTGTACGCAAAACCTTAGAACAAAAAAAACAAATATCATGCATGTAGGAAAGAATTATACCTTTAAAGAAGTTATCCTTTGGACGCGTAGGGATATCTTATTGTTACTTACCATCTCAGCCATTCCCACCATTTTATACCAAATATTTCATTGGAAGTGGATATCCTTGCCATGGCTACCCATTGCGTTATTGGGTACTGCGGTTGCCTTTGTGGTGGGTTTCAAAAACAATGCCTCTTACGATCGTTTATGGGAAGCGCGTAGAATTTGGGGAGCCATTACCAATTTCAGCCGCAGTTGGGGAATGATGGTTCGGGATTATGTTACCAATCATCATGCCTTAAACCCTCTTTCTCCGGATGAATTAAAAGACATACACTTGGTGCTTATCCGACGACATTTTGCGTGGTTGACGGCCTTGCGTTATCAACTCAGAGAAAACAAATCATGGGAAGCTATCAATTTAGCACATAATAAGGAATACCGCAATCAATGGTTTCGTGTGGAAGAACATGATAACAAACTTTCCGATGCGATACAACCTTATTTATCACACGAAGAATACCAAATGGTAATAACTTCATCGAACAAAGCTGCCCAAATCCTTGCTTTGCAATCCGCACATTTACAAAAATTATTATCTGATGGATTCATAGAAGATTTCAGACATATGGAGTTAGAAAAGCTCTTAGTAGAATTTTACAACCAACAAGGCGGTAGCGAGCGCATTAAAAACTTCCCATACCCAAGACAATATGCGAGCTTAAATCTTTGGTTTATAAAAATATTTGTAGCATTAATTCCTTTTGGTATGATTCAGGAGTTCGTAAAACTCGGTGAAAATTTTGTGTGGATGACTATACCTTTTGCCACTTTATCAGGGTGGATCTTTACCACTATGGAACGTATCGGCGAATCATCTGAAAATCCCTTTGAAGGTAGTGCGAACGACGTACCCATTACAACCATTAGTCGCAATATTGAAATTGACCTAATGGAAATGTTACATCTTCCACATGATTTAAAACCCTTTGCACCACAAAACAATATTCTGACATAAAATAAGCATTATGAATTTCGATAAAATCTTTAAAAACAACGAAAAATGGGTCGCAGAAAAACTATCCGTAGATCCTGATTATTTTAAAAACTTATCCAAGGGACAACAACCTGAGTATCTGTACATTGGTTGTTCAGACAGCAGGGTAACGGCGGAGGATTTGATGGGCGCCAACCCCGGTGAAGTTTTTATCCATAGAAATATTGCGAATATGGTTATTTCTATCGACTTAAACATGATGTCTGTACTCAATTATGCTGTCAGGCATTTAAAAGTAAAACACATCATTGTTTGTGGGCATTATGAGTGCGGTGGCGTAAAAGCAGCCATGACACCCGCCGATATGGGCATTTTAAATCCTTGGTTGAGAAACATCAGAGATGTGTACCGCCTACACCAAGCTGAATTGGATGGCATTGAAGACAGTTCCAAACGCTACAACCGTTTAATAGAACTGAACGTACAAGAGCAGTGTGTAAATCTTATTAAAACGGCAGCAGTACAAGAAGCGTATAAAGAACGTGGGTTATCGGTACAAGGTTGGGTCTTTGACATACATACCGGAAAAATCATTGACTTAAACATAGATTTTGCCGGCATACTGAAAGGAATAATGAAAATCTATGATTTATCAAAATAATCAACGATGAATATAGCAATTATTGGAACAGGAAATGTAGGTGGTGCATTGGCCACTCAATGGTCAAAAAAAGGACATAATATTTACTTAGGTGTTCAGGATACAAACAAATTCAAGGGTGTAGAGTTGTTGAAAAATGAGCATACCTCTGTTTCTTCTATTGGCGAAGCCGTCAAAAAATCTGATACAATTTTAATAGCCACGCCACCAACAGCCATTTTCGATATCATAGAACTCATGGGTGATGTTTCAGGAAAAGTAATCATTGACGCAACCAATGCCATCATGAAACGACCGGAACCCTTTGCAACTGTTTATCACTGTCTGGCAGAACAAACTGATGCAAAAATCGTCAAATGTTTTAATAGCACAGGTTTTGAAAATATGTTGAATCCAAAATATGGGGATGATGCTATTGATATGTTCATGGCGGGAGATAGCGACAAGGCAAAATCTGTTGCGAAAGAACTGGCATTAGACTGCGGCTTTGGCACTTGTATTGATTTTGGCAAATCAGACAAAGTGGATTTATTGGAAAAATTTGCCTTATCTTGGATAAATCTTGCCATCATGCAAGGACATGGTCGCAATTTGGCATTCAAGGTCATGAGAAGATAGCTTGCTATAATTGAAGTACTACCTTACTCTGCCGCTCAATGTGCAGCGGTGCTTGGCTTGAAAAGTTCACAAATCCGGCTTCATTAGCTTTACCTGTGACATGAAGAGAGACGCGCGCATACTCAGCACCGGATTTGTCGTGAATAGTCGCACGGATATTTTCTGAAAAATCTTGGTTAAAAATCAGGTATATGGAAAGAATATCTCCTGTATCTGTTTCAATAATTTTCTGTTTACCTGCCACTAATCCCTTGTCTCTCAGTGTATCCGCTATCCATAGGTAGAAAGATTTATCTCCGGGCAAACCATCATTTTCAACTTGCTCAAACACTTGATTCGCTGATTTCTCTAATACTGCCGTTCCTTCTTGCAAAACATCCTTTGTTGACTGTTTTACTTTTTGACAAGAAATAATGGTTAATAAAAGAAAAAATGTACCGAAATACTTCATTATTTTTTAAATTTATGGATTAAAAATAATCAATGATTCTGAGAATTGCGATATGGCTTGCACTATTTTCCCCAATATTTGTTAGTGGTCAGGACTTCAAGGAGCGACAGGCAGAAGCACTAAGATTATTGGAAGATTTTAAAAATGACAGTGTAAATAGTGAGATTTTCGACTTTCCCAAAGATACCTTTGTCAGCCATTTAGAGAAAATTATCCTAGAACCCATTTCTGTCAATCAGACAAATATGACGAACTTCTGTGGGAAGGCGGCACCATTCTGCTTCTTGGGCATGGCTTATGAACCCGATAAAATGACTGAATTTCTAATTGACCTCTTTGTTAAAGGAAAAAGCACCTTTAGAAATTGCAAAAAAGAAATAGAAGTAGAAATCCCTTCCGAATATTACAAAGAAATCAATTTAGAAGTCAAAGGCATGCATGATGGCTACACAAGATTAGACACATTAACTATCAATGCAGGATTTGCACTCTTTTCTTATGCATTAACTTTTAAATACACCTCCAAGTTAAACCGCGGAAGGAAATACAAAAGAGGCGATGAGAATGATCTTTGGGGAGCTACTACTATGGGGATAGAAAAAAAAGTCGTGCGTGATTTTTTTGGTTTAAATTTTAGATCATTCGGATCTAATTTCCTTTTAGATCCATTCAAAGGAACACTCAAGAAAAGGCTTGATTTTAAAGACAATGAGTATGTTTTCTTATTAGTAAATGGCAGAAAGCTACACCGACAAAAGATGCGCCATAAAGGCATTGGCACACATTGGATAGTGCTAAAAGAAGTATTTGAGCAAGATGGAAAGCAGATGGCTCAATGGTGGGAATATGGCGAAATATATGAAGACGAATTCGAAGTATTAGACGAAGCACTTTCTGGAGGTGTTATCATTAGTATGCCAAAAAAATGTGAAGCGTGGGATGAAATAAGAACCCCCGTATTCAGAAAATTCGGCAAAGGAAACGAAAAAAAAGATAGCGAGTAAAAGGCAAATCTTATCCTTTTACCACGCATCTTCTTCACACAATTGAAATGTATAGGCTTACTTGATTCCTCACAAGCATCTATGATGCAAAATAATCATATTCTTATCTCATCTAATTCGCAAAAGTCATACGACTTAAGTTAAGATTATAATAACACAAACAAGTATATATAAAATAAAAAATTAACAAATTAAATTATTAATTTTCAATTATTTAAAAAAATTGAATAAACATCAAACACACTAATAATTGTTTATTTTTACAACATATATTAAAATTCTGTTTGTATTTTTACAAAACATATATTTTTCGCAAAAATTAAGGTATGATAAGATTTTACACAGCAAACAATAAACAATTTTTATCAGCGGTTAGAAAGGTTCTTTTCTTGTCGTTCCTATTGCTGTTTCCTTACCGAACAACATTTGCGGCTACTATCACCAGTAATGCCACCGGAAATTGGAGTGCCGCAGGCACATGGGTAGGTGGCGTCATCCCAGGCGCTGGAGATGATGTAATCATTGCCTCAGGACACGTCGTGACCGTCAATGGTGCATACAGTTGCAATAGCCTTACTATAAATGCCGCGACAGTTACAACTACGGTTGTCATAGGTGCTAACTCCTTAAACGTAGGCAGTGGCGCTGGAAATGTAGTCATCAATGCACCCGGTGCCGCCATTACGTCCTCTATCACATTATCAACCGGAAGTTTAACTTGCGGAAACATCACCATCGGTGGCGGTGGCACTGCTAACTGGATTGGAAGAATAACCATGACAGGTGCAGCCACGGTGAATTGTACAAATGTAGCATTTACCGGAACCGCAGCGCAAGCACAGTTTGTCTGTGCCGCAAACAGTTTCCTTAAAATTGGAGGTACCGGAACATTGGGCACAGGAGGAACTTTTACCAAGAGTACGGGGACAGTAGAGTTCACAAATCTATCCGGGGGACAAACCTTGAATGCATATAACTACCATCATCTAAAATTCGACAACACCAGCGGAACAAATACAGCAGTAGGAAATATTGATGCTACCGGCACTATCACTACTACTGCAGGCGGTACTTTCGACATGAGTACTTTTGCCTTAAGCGGAGCATTTACAGCAGCAAATAGTGGGACATTTAGCACCGCAAATACCTCTGCAGCACCTGTCACTACAGGAAAAACATGGGGTGGAACTTTTATATATGCATCCACCACTGGTGGACAAACGGTAATGGCTGGAACGTATAATCATCTTACATTGTTGAATTCAAGTGGAACAAATACAACATCTGCCGCCATTACGGCGATAAATGGAACTTTTACAACCACTTCTGGAGGCACTTTCGCACCAGCCTTTAATGTACCCATCAATGGTGATGTCATTTGTGGAGGTACAATGAATGCCAGTGCAGGCACTATCACTTATGGCAGAACTACCGGAAACCAAAATATCCTCTCTGGAACTTACAATAGCCTCACGCAAAGCAATACTAGCGGCACGAATACCGTTTGTGGAAACATGGTAGTCAATAGTACGCTAACGACTACTGCTGGTGGAATACTCGACTTAAGCACTTTCACGCTAGGTGGTACGTTGACGACTATAACAAATAATGGCACCATTTCTACTTCCAATACAAGTGCGACACCACTGCCTTCGGGAAAAACATGGACTGGAACCATAAGATATGCTTTATCATCAGGTGGGCAAACCATCATGGCAGGAACGTATACCAATCTCACCTTGTTGAATACAAGCAGTGTTTCTACAGCTTCAGGCGCTATAAGCGCCTCAGGCACTTTAACCACTACGGCTGGAGGTACTTTCGACATGAGTACTTATGCATTAAGTGGTGCATTTACTGCTGCAAATTCCGGAACCTTTACCACCTCAAATACCTCTGCAACACCCGTTACAACCGGAAAAACATGGGGAGGAACTTTTATATATGCCCTTTCAACCGGAGGACAAACGGTAATGGCGGGAACGTATAACAACCTTACGGTTTCAAATTCCAGTAGTTCAAACACAGCATCCGGCGCTATAACGGTGAATGGAACACTTACCACCACTACGGGTGGAACGTTGAATATGTCCACATTTGCTTTGGGCGGTACGCTCACCACTATAACAAATGACGGCACGATACAAACTGCTAATACTACAGCCACACCGATTCCTACAGGCAAAACGTGGGGCGGAACGATAAATTACGCATCCGCATCCGCACAAACAGTTGTTGCAGGAACCTATAATAATTTAATACTTTCTGGCGCTTTAGCAAAAACATTAGGTGGAGATGTAACGGTGAATGGCATGACAACCATCAATGGATTAGCTACCACGGCTTTAACCATCTCCAATAGAATCCTTACCTTAAATGGCGGCTTAACGGTTACCAGCGGAACGTTGGTTGGCGGTAACACATCCAGTTTGGTAATGGGTGCCACAGCAACATTACCATCCAGTCTAACTGCTTTGCTAAACTTCACACTAAATGCAGGAACGACAACGCTGAGTGGTCCTTTAACCGTTGTTGGCGCCACCAACACTACCGGAATATTAAACCTCAATGGTGGTATTGTTGAAACATCTACCTCAGCGCTATTGTCGGTAAACAATCGAACCACAGGCGCTATTGTCGGAGGTTCTTCTTCCAGCTTTGTAGATGGTCCTTTGCAAAGAGAATTTGCTTTAAACCAAACGGGAACAAATGTATTTCCTGTCGGCGATGGAGGGAAGTATCTCCCATTTTCTCTGTCGTCATTAAGTTTAACGGCAGGGACGAGAATACGTATTCAAGCATTTGACTTAAATAGCGGTGGTTCCAATGGAACTTGTATCAACTCATTGAGTTTAAGTGAGTATTGGTCAGCGTCATTTAATTCAGGCACTTATATAAATGGTAGTGTGTCCTTGGGAAGACCAACATCACTCGGAGTATTGGATGTGATAGCCAGAAGTAGCACTGCATTAGGCACTTATGATAACATAGGAGGGACTGTGAGCGGTAATAATGTCAACAACTCTGATCTAACCGGAAATACTTTAGGATTCTTTGTTTTGGCAGAAAGAACCATTACCGCTCCGACCATCTCTTCACCAACAAGTGCAAACATCACCGTTACAACTGCTGATTTAGGGGGGAATATTACCTCGTTAGGCTGTGCAAAAGTCATTGAAAGAGGTATTATTTACAGCACCACCAATGGATTTAACCCTGCCACTTCCGGAACCACCGTTGCACAAACACCCGGCCCTTATACAACTGGTGCCTTTACCCTTGCAGTAAGCGGGTTAACCATTTCTACCACCTATTATTTTGTGGCATACGCAAAAAGTAGCGATGGAACCAGCTACACCACCCAAGGAAGTTTTACCACAAGAACACCGAAAATATATTACGTAAATGACAATTCCACCACTGGAGACGTATTTACAACAGCAGTTGGCAATAATACCGCCGGAAGAGGGCAAACAGCCGCCACACCTAAACTAACACTCACCAGTTTATTATCAGAATACAATGCCAGCTTCCTTTATGGAGATACCATCAAAATAGATGCAGGAACGTATAATAATGAGGTGAGCTTAAACTTCAGCAAATCGGGAATAACCTTTTTAGGCGCTGGTGGCACATTAACGATTATCGACAACCTTTTTGGCGGAACATCAACCAATTATTTCATGTATGTTACTGGAAGCAATGTTGTTTTCAGAGATTTTCAGGTGATAGGTTATGAGAACAATGGTACGCAAACACCGGGGCACAGTGGTCAGGCATTTACACTAGGGGGTGGTGCAACAGGCATACTTCTGGAGAATATGATTGTCACAAACAACGGCTCCTCAGGAGGAAATCCTGCCATTACAGTACTCGACAATACAGAAGTAACATTAAGAGGTGGCGGTTCATTTTGCAATCTTTACAATACCTCTTGGACGGGAGGTGTAGAAGCCTTTGGCGATGGAATTACACTAAATATTGAAAATTATATCATCGGATACAACTTTAAAGCAAATGCATTTGATGGTGGCGGTTTATTAATAAGTGGATCGTCTTCTATTGCAGGCACTACTGTAAATGTAACAAATACAAGGTTTACTACCAATGAATCCTCTGATGGTGGCGCCATTTCCCAAAGAGGCGGCACATTAAATGTTTCCGATTGCATCATTGATTTAAACTATGCGGGACAAACATCTACACCCATTTATGGTGGCGGTTTAAGAATGACTGGCGGCACAGCCACCTTCACAAGAACCCAATTTACCAATAACCAATTAGGAGGTGCCGGTGGAACACTCAGAGGCGGTGGCATAGGGTTATATTCCTTAGACGATCCTGTTTCGCTCACTTTAGACAATTGCTACTTTTCCGGCAATGTAGCAGCAGAAGGCAACGATATCTTTGCAGATGTATTCTCCGGAAATGGGGTAACCGTTACTGCAACCAATACTACTTTCTCTACTGCCAATTACTCCATCTTTAACAAAGATGCCACTATAACCCTTACCAACTGCGGCAATCCTCCCGTTGGAGGAACAAATACACCGGCAGTAAACAAGGTGAACACTACTTCACCTTCTTCTATTCCTAACCCTACACCTCCTTTCATCATTGGTGACTGTGCAAGTTTGGCACTACCCATCGAACTTAGCAACTTTGAAGCAACCTGTAAAGAAGGCATCATCCACATAAATTGGCAAACCCTATCAGAAATCAACAACGAAAAATTTATCCTTGAAAAATCTTTGGACGGCGCATCTTTTGAAACCATTGGAATAATCAAAGGCGCCGGAAATAGTTCAATGGCAAAAGACTATCATTTTATCGACAAAAACTATAATGGATTGAGTTGCTATTATAGGTTAGGGCAACAAGATTACAATGGCAAAACCACATGGTCTAAAATCATTAAGCCAACCAATCCTTGCACCATTTCCGCAGAGAAAAAATACATCTTATATCCCAACCCAACACCAAAAAACATTACCGCCGACATCAACCTTGTACAAGGTGAGGAAGTAAACATTGCCATCTACAACAGTGTAGGCGAGTTGGTACAGCTAACGCCGACCTCAACCAATGTAAACGGCATTCAAAAATATACCTTCGACACCGAGCGCCTCCCTTCCGGCATTTACTATATCCATTTCAACATCGCCAATCAAGAAAAGGTAGAGAAGTTCATAAAGCTATAATGAGGGTATAAGATTCCTAATAGCTTATAGAAGCATCCAAAATATACTGAATCCTTTGTATTGCATGGACATCTAATAATAACTTTTTATTTTTGAAATTGAACCCTAACATTGAAATATTTTACGGAATATATAATTTTAGGTTATCGATTAATTTTTGAGTTGTTTTATTAATTGGTTCTGTATGCCAGGCGTTGTTGATGTATACTTTTTTGAGTTCATAAAGAT
>JAIBAX010000084.1 GCA_019694955.1 Chitinophagales bacterium
CAAACGAGATCATGGTAAGTCCACCTTTGAAAAAACTCCCTGTGGTAAGTGTGTATAGTTGTATTGATTGAGTAAAACCACATGGCAAGAAGAATGTGGCAATACCAACAAGAAGTGGTGTAAGTGTATGATTTAGCTTAGAAACATCATGAGCATGCTTTGCAATAAATTTTGGCATAGATGGTTGTAATTTCTTTGCCCATGGAAATACATCAAGAAGATTAATACCGAGGATAAACATCACAATAGCGATAATAACTCCGAGAATGAATGTAGTCGATGTATTTAACGTAAATGCAGACCCTATTGCACCAATTACTCCACCAAGAACAAAGAAAGAGACAATACGCCCAGTATGGAATAGTAACTGTGGTTTTATTTTGTCGCCCTCTTTGGCAAAGGTTGCAGACATTGATAACACAAGTCCGCCGACAACTGCCATACAAGTAGAAAGTGAAGCAATGATACCAATAACAAATACTGTACCATATGTTACATTACCAGAACCCGCAAGATTAACGAGACCAATTTTTTGCAAAATAATAAACAAAATAGCAAATGCAACAGCTATCGGAACAGCAATTTTGAAATCTGACCAATGAACCACTTGTTTTTGTTTTTCAATAGAGATAGTGTAGCCGTGAGGTTTTAGCGGTACAGTTAATTCTTCTGCAATTTGCTCTAGCGTTTTTTCTCCAAAATCTCCCGTGACTTTTACAGAATGATTTTTAAGGCTTGATTTAACTTTAATAACATTTGGTAAATCTCCTAACTCACTCTCGGTCATTAGAATACAAGAGTTACAGTGCATACCAGAAACGTGAAATGTGTATGTTTTGTTCATATGTTTATATTTTCATGGCCTTAATTCGTAATGAGTTCGATACTACCGACACAGAAGACATTGCCATTGCAAATCCCGCAAAAATTGGGTTAAGAAGCAATCCAAATGCCGGGTATAATATACCTGCTGCAAGTGGTATGCCAACAATATTGTAAATAAATGCCCAGAATAAGTTTTGTTTGATACCTCTCATAGTTATTTTTGAAAGACGCACTGCTTTAACTAATTTAGATATATCACCATGAAGAAGAGTAATCCCAGCTGATTCTATAGCAACATCAGTACCTGTCCCCATTGCAATACCAACATCTGCCTGAGCAAGTGCTGGCGCATCATTGACACCATCTCCAGCCATCGCAACAACCATACCTGCTTTTTGCAGTGATTTAATTTTATTTAATTTGTCTTCTGGAAGTACTTCTGCTACAACTTCATCGATACCAACTTGTTTTGCGATATATTCGGCGGTATTCTTATTATCTCCAGTAAGCATTACAACTTTAATGCCCAGTGCATGAAGATTTTTTATAGCCTCAATAGCTTCTTCTTTAATAGCATCAGCTACCATGACAACACCTAGAACTTTATCTTTTGTTGCGATTATTACAGGGGTTTTACCTTCAAGTGTATCTTTAGTAAAAGATGGAATATCTAATGAAATTTTTAAATCTTGTATTAGTGTAACGTTGCCTACAAAGTATTCAATACCTTTTACTATACCTTTTACACCTTTACCTTTGATTGCTTCAAAAGTTTCAATGCTTGCTAGCTGTATATTTTTTTCTTTTGCGTGTGTTACTATCGCATGAGCAATCGGGTGTTCCGATTTATTTTCAAGTGAAGCAATGATACTTATAAGCTCAGCATCTGTTTTGTCAGAAATATTTTTAATTGAAATTAGTTCTGGTTTACCACGAGTAAGCGTACCTGTTTTATCAACAACAATGGTATCTACTTTATGCAAATGTTCCAAGGTTGCTGCATCTTTTATCAAAATTCCGTTTTTTGCTCCTTTGCCAACACCGACAATAATTGCTGTTGGAGTTGCAAGTCCGAGCGCACATGGACACGCAATAACCAAAACGCTTACAAATGAAAGAAGTCCAAGAGACAATGCTTGTGTTAATCCAAGGTATTGTGTACCAAGAGTGAGCCACACTACCAGTGTTAGTGTTGATATTAATAATACCGTAGGAACAAAAATCCCAGATATTTTGTCAGCAAGTGCTTCAATCGGGGCTTTGCTTCCTTGTGCCTCCTCAACCATATCAATAATTTGAGAAAGCATAGTTTCAGAACCAATTTTTGTTGTTTTAAACGTAAATACACCCGTTGTATTGAGTGTTCCAGCAACTACCACATCTCCGCTATTTTTGTTTACAGGAATCGGTTCTCCTGTGATCATTGATTCATCGACATAGGAAGATCCCTCAACTAAGACACCATCTACAGGAATTTTTGTTCCAGGTTTAACTATAACAAGATCATCATGAATAACTTCTTCAATTTTTATTTCCACTTCTTTTCCATTTCTTATGACAAGAGCCATTTTTGCTTGTAAGCCAAGAAGTTTTTCAATTGCGTCCCCTGTTTTCTTTTTTGAGCGAGCTTCTAGATATTTTCCTAGTGTTATAAAACCAATGACCACAATAGTCACATCAAAATAGGTGTACTCTGGAACTCGCAACAAGGTACCAATTTGGGGAAGTAGTGTAATTAGAGTGCTATATACATATGCCACAATTGTTCCGATTCCTATTAATGTGTCCATGTTAGCCACACGGAAACGAATGAATCTTGTAACGCCTTCTATATACTGTTTACCAACCCAAAATAACGCAACGGTTGCCACTATCATGGATAGCGTATTAAATAACCGCATCGGAATCGGGAGATTTGGTATTTGTGGAAATAGTTTGGAAAATATGTCCCACATCATAAGTAAAAAGATAACGACAGTAACTGGCAACATAAAATGAGTTTTTTTCTCAAGCTCAGCTAATTCGTTATCACTATTTTGTTTAGTATGATCATGTGTATTATCTTCCTCTAATAGCGAATACCCCAGTTTTTGTATTTCATTATTAAAAATATGGACCCCTGTGTGAGATTCATCAAAATCAATAGTTGCTTTTTCTGAGCCATAGTTAACTCTTGTTTCATTAACGTGTGGCAAACTAGATATCTTTTTTGTGATGATTTGTGCACAACTTGCACAATGCATACCTTTTATTTTATAAGTGTAAGTGCTCATAGTTTTTAAATGTTATACCAAGTTTTTCGCAGACCCTTAAGAGTTTCTATTCCATTAGAGAGAAATTGTTCGACAGTGTTAGCATTGTTTAATATTTCAGTCCTGCTGGATTTTGTGTGGGTTTCTTTAGTCATTAAAATACCTGCTTCATGGTGTGCAATTATTGCGTTAAGAAATCTAAGATCGAAAGAATCATCAGCATTTCCTAAATTGGCAACTACGGGATCCTGAATTGTTCTTGTGTCGTTATACCAATCTTTTTTCCATTTATATAATTCTGCAATTGCGATAGGTTCATTTTTTAGGATTTCTTCTGATAATGCTTTCATTTCTGGACGAGTTGTGTTTTTATTCAACTGATCTGCAAGTAACATCGCCCCTCTATGGTGAGCAATCATTGCGTTGATATATCGTAAATCAAAAGTCCTGTCAGCTTGCCCTAAGTTCATTGCGTTCTTTGTGAACATTGTTGTTTGATATTCTGGAGTAAGATAATAACCAATGGTAATACCGATTAATATACCTGAAACCATCATACCGAGTGATAAAAATAGAGAGATTTTTTTCATATAAATAATTTATTTTCTTTTAAGTTTATAAACTTTTAAAACTTCTTCCGTTGCTTTACTAGCCTGACCAGAAGATATTTGATGATGTACACAATGACCCAAGTGATTTTCCATTAAAACATCTTCTACACTAGATAAACTTTGTTTAACAGCCGAAGTTTGAGTAATAATATCGATACAATAAGTATCGTTTTCGACCATTTTCTGCAAACCTCGCACTTGCCCCTCGATTCTTTTTAAATGTTTGATAATTTTTAACTTACCTTTATCATCTATGTATTTCATAGAATCAGTATATACCCAAGCAGGGTATATGTCAAATAGATTTCTTATATGTATATAATTTTATTTACTAGCAAAATCTTACTCTTAAAACAACTCAATAATTCTCGTTTTTCATCTATCGACCCGTCTTTGAGTATAAATTTTGCATAATTTCTAACATCTACCACATTTGCCCGTATTTCTTGTTTTAAGCCTAGAACAGATTATTGAAACTTCTTAATTCTATTTACTTCAGTTTTAAATGGGTATAGCTTTTTAGATACTAACTACTTTTCCCAGCAATTTATTTTATTATAGAATCATTAGATATATCCTACTAGGAACTACCAAAATCAATTCCAGATTCTTTAGGTTACACTGTTTAATTTTCGATAGTAA
>JAIBAX010000085.1 GCA_019694955.1 Chitinophagales bacterium
CGGGAATAGCTAGCAATTTCTGTCGTGATGTTTTTAAATTCTCCATTTCTATAAAGGATGTACAACTTCATTATCTCTTCCTTCATTTTCTCCTTATCCTTAAAATCGCAAATAACTCCTGCATTTACTGCCTGTAGGATTTTTGAAGCATCGCCATTTTCTTTTCCGATAGCAAGAATGGGGCGTTTAGAAGCAATGTATTCAAATAATTTGCCGGAAATTACTCCACGTGTGTTTGGTGTATTATTTAAAGCAAGCAAGAGTACTTGAGAAGCCTGCATGGCTTTTGTTATTTTTGAATGGGGTAGGTATTCGGTTTGTATAACAAACGGAGAGAGGTGTTGTTTCTTTATTTCTTCTTTAACCGAAATGTCTGTTTTGCCGATCAAGTGTATTTTAATATCTTTCTTGAAACTTTCATCTTCAGATATCAGCTCTTTTATTGCCAACCAAAACATCTTATGATTCCTATCGGCATTCATAGCCCCAATATGGCTGATGGTAAATCCTTCTAAAGTAGTAGTAGTGTTTAATTGATAAGAGTAACCTACTTGGATTGATTGTTGAAAATCAGCTTCATCATAACCATTGGGAATCACTTCTATTTTTCTGTTTGCAATTTTTTGAAACTCTTCTGCCATGGTCCACCCAACTGCAACTATAGAATTAGCAGATCTTAATACTTCTGTTTCCATTTGCTTATGTTTTGCATCCGAAGACTTAGTAAGCATTAGCTTATCATAGAAATCAATATTTGTCCAGGGATCCCGGAAATCAGCCAGCCAAGGAATATTTAATTTCTTTTTCAGACCCAATGCAATCATATGCATACTATGTGGAGGTCCTGTAGAAACAATAGCATCGATAGGATTGGCCTGTATATACTTTGTAAGAAACTTAATAGAAGGCACAATCCAGAATTTACGTGCATCGGGAATGAAAAAATTTCCTCTTACCCATATAGAAATTTTTTCTGCTATTCCCGGTTTCTTTTTTTCAGACAAGAAGCCTGCATTTATTTTCTCTCCCCTTTTTTGACCTATAAAGCTTTTGTATAAGCTATAAGGTTCCCATATTTTTGTTTTTAATACTGTAATGTTATCCGGAATGTCTTTTAAGAGTGATTCGTCATTTGCTGGTGCTTCCGGATTTTCAGCAGTATACACAATAGGTTCCCAGCCAAAATCTCGTAAATACTTTACAAATTTAAGCCAGCGTTGCACGCCTGCACCTCCACTTGGTGGCCAATAATAGGTAATGATGAGTACTTTCTTCACTCACTGATTCTTTTTGAATTCTTTAAATGCTGCACCAGCACAAAGTAAGAAGAGCAATGCTAAACTTGCACTTGATACTTTTTCGCCGATCGAAATTATTTTTGGTTCAAATTTAAATTCAATTTGATGTTTTCCTGCCGGTATTCTCATGGCTCTTAGAACATAATCAGTGCGGAAATGAGGAGTGAGATTACCATCTATATAGGCATTCCATCCTCCTGCAAAATATATTTCTGAGAATACAGCTAAACCATCAGTAGTTGAATTAGATTCATAGGTAAGATGATTGGCCTTGTAATTTGTTAACTTAATGCTCGCTAATGAATCTTTTAGATTTGTTCTAAATCCATCTACATCTTTTTCAAATCGCTTATCAATGATTGCTGTTGAAGCGGGGTCAAAATTTCTTAACGCAACAATTTCTGAATCAGCATTAGCAACTATTTTATATTCTTTAACAAACCAAGCATTGCCAAGGGCTTGTGCATTGGGGTATGCAACAGGTTGGTTTTTCTCCCCTGGAATAATGATGTATTTTGTATTTAACATATTAATTACGCTCATGTTGCGTGCATTAATATGAAAATCTATAAGGTCTTGATACCTTCTTAATTTTGCACCATGATAACCTGAAATAGATTTATGAAAGTAGGACGTTGCTCCGTCCTGATCGGGTCTGGCCATTGTATTCCAAACTCTATAGTTGGGTGTAGTATCTTTTAATATCTCCAGATCGGCGGCATAGGGCCTTCCCATGGATGCGGTTGGATTTTCTAAATCTTTTTTATCATGAAAACTTTCGTCATTCAGATAACGTTTGTCAATTACTAATAGATCGGTTGCAACTAATGCAATTAATGAGATGGATAAAACCGTTTTATTAACGACCTTGTTCATCGTATACAAGAAAATCACTCCGGCAGCAAGTAAAATAAAAATAAAACTTCTTAATGCATCCGCTTGTACAATAGCTTTTCTGGCAGTTTCAACTGAAGGTAAAATCTGATCTAAATAAGTGTTGATTTGTTGATCATCTACCTCCGGGTTACTTTGTTTTATCTGCATGAGTAATTCTTGCCTTTCCCCAGATGCCGTAAAGGATGTAAATAAACCGGGAGATAACCAACACAATAACGAAAGTCCCCCTGTAAGAATAAATGCAACCAAAAGCGATTGTTTTCCACTTATTGATTGCTTGAATGGCAGGCAAAATTTTTCATTCAGGAAATTTTTATTTTTTATAAGGCTATCAATTGCCAAAATACCAAGTAATGGAATTGTAAGTTCCGCAATCACTAATATCATAGAAACACTCCTGAACTTATTATACGCAGGAAAATGTTCTAACATAAAATTGCTAAAACCGAACGGATCGTTTTTACCCCAAGAGAGCCATATTGAAAGTAGGGTACAAATCAACAATGCCCATTTGAATGTTCCTTTGATAATAAATAATCCTAAGAAAAATAAAAACATGACAATTGCGCCAACATACACTGGTCCCATAGTGAAAGGCTGATCACCAAAATATTGAGACATACGTGAAACAGTTTCTTGTTTTTCCGGTTCAACATTTTTTAATGCTGTCTTATTATTTCCAATCGGAGATGAACCACCGCCTTTAATATTAGGAATAAGCAAAGAGTAAGTTTCTCCTACCCCATAACTCCATGCAGTTGCGTAATCTTTTTCTAAGCCCGATGTGGTATTATGTTCATTTTTGCTCCCATTAGGATTAATTGTTAATTCTGTTCCTCCTCTAATGGTATATTGCCCATAATCTGCGGTTGCCCATAGGCTGGTTATATTAACCCCTAACGCAAGAACGGCGGCAAGAATAAGTACTCCTGATTGTTTTAAGAAAGCCGGAATATTTTTTCCTGAATAGGCTCTATATAATTCCGATAAAGCATAAATAAAAATAATAAAAGCCAGGTAGTAGGTTATTTGAGGATGATTACTGAAAATTTCCATAGATAAAAACAAGGCAGTTACTGCTGCACCCATCCACATTTTACCTCTATAAGTGAGGATAATTCCTGCAAGCACGGGTGCCATATAAGCTATAGCAGCCATTTTTGAATTATGACCCACGTCAACACAAATGAAAAAATAAGAAGATAAACCAAATGCCAATCCACCCATGATGGATAGCCAGGAATTAACCCTTAATACTTGAAGTAAAAAATAGAAGCCCAAACAACAAAGAAAAATATAACGAACAGGGTGAGGGATAAATACAGAAAAAACCTTGTTTAGATATTCTAAATTGCTTGCTACATAATAAGTAGAAATCAAATAAGCAGGCATTCCGCAAAATAAGGCATCTGCCCATAACGGTTCTTCGTGATATTTTGCTCTGAAATCTGAAATTGATTTAGAGGTTCCTCTTGCACGCATGATATCCTCTTGATAGATTCCTTTATTGTGGAAAATTACGGGAGAGAAATAAATCAGGTTTATAATAAGAAATGTACTTATTGCTATAAGATGGCCTAACCAAGGTTTTTTTTCTAGTATGTTATCAGAACTTTTTTTGCCATGCACTGCCGATGTTGTGTGCTGAGGAGTATTTTGTACCATTGAAATAAAATTTATCGAAAGTAATTGAAATTTGTGAATACAATAAAAGCTTAAATGCCTAATGATAGGGAGATTTCACAATAAAAAAATAAAATGCTTTATCTGCTTAGATACAAATTCCTTTCACCATAAACCTTTTGGAAGAACTCGTCCTGTAAATCATTAATAAAGTAAATAGCTTCCCCTGTTGATTTCATTTCAGGGCCTAGTTCTTTATTTACATCCTGAAATTTATCGAATGAGAATACCGGTACTTTAATGGCATAGCCAATCTTTTTAGGATTGAATTTGAAGTCTTTTACCGATTTTACACCAAGCATCACTTTTGTTGCATAGTTAATATATGGTTCGTCATAAGCTTTAGCAATAAAAGGCATGGAGCGTGAAGCTCGTGGATTTGCTTCAATGATATAAACTTTCC
>JAIBAX010000014.1 GCA_019694955.1 Chitinophagales bacterium
TAGTAGGCTTTGCGTACATTTTTAATTTTGTTGCTTTACGTTCTCTTTGATTAGTAGAGTGGTAAATGTCTAAAATCACTCTGTTAAATTCTCCGCCTTTAAGTGGTACTTCTCTTAATGATACTCTCATTTTTTTTAATTTAGTTGTTAAGTAATAATTGATTTTTATTAATGAATATTTTGTTTCCTTGTTTGGTTATTTCAACTTCTTTTCGTTCAATCATTCTGCGTAGAGTTCTTTTATGTATGTTCATTAGCTCACAATATTTTTCTGTGGTTAGCAATTCTTCATTTGAAACTTTTTCTTTGATACCTTGCAGTTCTAATGCTTTTTCAATACGCTCAACAGATAATAATATCTTATTGAGTAATCTTTTATACACTTCATTATCATTAAACATATTTTCTTTATCTTGTCTAACTTTCATCTTATGGCTCAAATTCGCACATCTGTTTGAGCAAGTTTTCGTGTTGTATTTTTGTGCAATGAAATCTTTCTGACAAAAGTTGCACACTCGTTTATATTCTGCCATCTCTTTTATTTTACTCTGCAATAATAAATGATAGGTACGACATACGACACCAGCCAAAAGCAGTAAAAGGCAAGGCGATTTTCACAAAGCATTACCAGTATTGAACTTGGAGCTATTCAACTTTATTGAAAAAAAATGAATTTATTTTTTGTCCATTTAGGAGGACAGAAGTGGACATTTGAAATTTTTGAAATTTGGATTTTGTCTTTTTTCTTGTCTTTTTTTTAGAAAAAGACAAATAACTGACAAGATTTGTGCTATTAAAACAATATAATAGCACAAATAAAAGCAATAATATTGCTTCATAAGCCTTGTATTTATTAGCTTTTTATGTGTTTTTGATGGTGTATGATTGTGGTCACTATTTTCCGATACAGAACTTACCAAAAATAGTTGCTAAAATATCTTTATCTACATCTATATGTCCCGTTATGCTGCCGAGGTGTCTGAGTGCTGTTTTGATGTCGTGGGTGAGTAGTTCGGTAGAAATGCTGTTATCTATGCCTGCAAGGATATCCTTTAGGGCATTTCCGGCGTGCATCAATGCTTCATGGTGTCGTTTATTGGTGATGATAACTTGTTGTTGATCTTGCTCACCCATGTTTACCATGCTTACCAATGTGGATTTCAGGGAATCGATGCCACTATTGTCTTTTGCAGAAATCAGTAGTGTATTTGCTGGAAGAGATGAAAGGAGTTGAAGTTGGTCAGTACTAGAGATCGCGTCTTGTTTATTACCTATAAATAATATGCTCTTATCGTCAGGAATCTGTTTTTGTAGTTCTGCAATATCTTCCAAAGGCGTTCCAGTTAGGTCAAAAAGAGCAATAACGATAAAGGCGTTATTGATTTTCTCGATTGCCTTTTTAACGCCAATGGCCTCAATTTCATCTTGAGTAGTTCTGATGCCTGCAGTATCTATCAATCGGAATAGGACACCTTCAATGTTAAAAGTTTCTTCTATGGTATCCCTTGTTGTTCCGGCGATGCTGCTGACGATGGCTCGGTCTTCCTGCAAAAGGGCATTGAGCAAGGTAGATTTTCCGGCATTCGGTTTGCCGATAATCGCTACTTGGATACCTTCTTTAATAGCATTTCCATATTTGAAAGAATTTTTAAGAAAATCTACTTCCTTTAAGATGTCAATCAAGAGAGATGTAAACTTAGTCCTATCTGCAAACTCGACATCTTCTTCGGCGAAGTCGAGTTCTAATTCGATGAGAGCGGTAAAGTCAATGAGCGCTGTTCTCAGCTCTTGGAGTTTCTTTGAAATCCCTCCTTTGAGTTGGCGCATAGCAAGGTCGTGTGCTGCTTTTGAGTCTGAAGCAATCAAATCGGCTACCGCTTCTGCTTGGGAGAGGTCGAACCTGCCATTGAGAAAGGCGCGTTCTGTAAATTCTCCGGGTAGCGCCATTCTGGCACCAGCGAGTAGCAATGTTTCGAGAATTTCTTGAATGATAAAAGTAGAGCCGTGGCAGGAAATTTCACAAACGTCTTCCATGGTGTAAGAATGTGGTTGCTTGTATAACGCTACAACGACTTCATCGATCATTTGGCGATTTTTACCTAAGAAGTTGCCATAGTGAATGGTATGCGTTTGCTGGGTCTCGAGATCTTTTCCTCTAAAGTGTTGATTAACAATAGATATTGCCGAATTTCCCGAAATTCTGATTACGCCGATTGCTCCAACACCATTTGGTGTGATAATCGCACATATTGTATCTTGTTTATGGTTCACAATGAACATATTAATATATTATACAAAAATAGCATTTGTGTTAAGGCGTTCTCGCCAATGTAACAGTTAAATTTTTGTGAATATTAATTTTTTTTTTAAGGTTAATTATGATTTTTATTTCTTTTTTATAACTTTGTGGATAATTTCCGGTTCAAAAGCCAATTTATTAACAATAATTTTTTAATTTGAAGATGTTTACTAAAATTAAAATGAAAGCCATATTCCTGTACTTGGGATTAGGTTTGCTGTCTTTAGACACTATGGGGCAGCGTATTTCAACGGATCAGCTGCTTAAAGACTGGTCTGTAACTGTACATGGTGGTATTACAAGTCCTATGACTGACATTCGTTCTTACGACTGGCGACGTGTTAGAGACCCAAAATGGGAGTATCAATATGGCGTAGGAGCGTCTGTGACAAAAATGTTTGGTGGAGTATTCGGATTACAGGTAGATTACATGTATGGCAAGCTTCAGGGTGTTACAGTTGACAGAGGTGGTTTTCAGGAAGATAGATTCTTCTGGAAAAAATTAGGATTTAAAGAACCTGTATATTTCAATACGCACTTACATCAACCAACGTTGAATGTTTATATGAACTTCAGCAACATGTTTTTCGGTTTAAACAGGTATATCCGTGCAAACATTAAGGACAAAGAAGTTAAAGAAAGAAGAGTTTCTGTCTATGGTAAAGTAGGTATTGGAGCTTTGTTCTTTGATGCACAAGTGTATAAAAATAGTGACGATACTCCTTATGATACTGACAAGTCTGACAGTGATCCTAATGGTAAATACTTGGTAACATATTCTAATAAAGCAACTGAGGTAACAGCACCATTTGCATTGGGTATGAAATTCAAAGTAACAAAAGCATTCGATATCGGACTTGAAGGAAGATATAACTATGTTCATACAGATAAATTAGACGGTCACGTTTCAAATGAATACGTTCGTGGACGTCAAGACAAATTTTTCTACTATAATGTAAACTTCACTTATAAATTCGCCGGAAAGAACACACAAAAAGAACATTTAGAGTGGGTGAATCCATTAGAAGCTTATATGAACTTAACAGATGCAAAATTGGAAAATCTGTATACTGTTAAAGATGCTGATAAAGATGGTGTTATCGATGAATTAGATGAAGAACCAGAAACGCCGGAAGGAACACCTGTAGATACACATGGTGTAACTTTAGACAGCGACAAAGATGGATATCCTGATTATAAAGATCCTGAGCCATTCTCTTCACCTGAGATTCCAATCAAAGACGGCGTTAACGTAAGAGAAACAGGTAAATTGACACCTGAAATGATACAACAAGTGAAAGATATCATTAAAACAGAAACAAAAGCAGGTAACAATGCTATTGGTTGGGCTTTAACAATGATATTCTATGATTTGGATAAAGATAATATTCGTCCTGATGCTATTCCAGAATTATATGAAGTAGCTACAATCATGAAGAAATATCCTGATTTGAAAGTAAACGTAAAAGGATATACAGATATCAGAAATACAGATGAATATAACATGGATTTATCAGACCGCAGGGTTAATAGTGCAATCAACTACTTGGTAAACACCTATGGAATTGCTAAGAGCAGATTTATCCCTGGTCACTTTGGTGAAGCAGACAACTTGTTCAAAAACGCATCTAGCGAAGCACAACATCAGTTGAACAGAAGAGTTGAATTCTCTCCAGCAAACTATTAATATGTAAACATCAATAATAAAAGGAGGCGAAAGCCTCCTTTTTTTTTACTCAAAAGCAACCATGTTTATCTCTTTATTGTCATAGTTTAGTAATTACAATTATTTAAGGAATTAAATGAAGCATATTTCGTACCTTTGTGCCTCATTTATAAATCTGAATTAATTTTCAAAGAATGAAAAAATTATATTCGCTCATTTTGGGATTAATACTTTCCACAGGTCTTTATGCTCAAACAGGCATCCCCAGTATACGATCACTAACAAATCCTTCAAGCTTATCAAGTGCTGCCAGCTATATGAGTTCAGTGCCTACCTCACAATTACAGATGTTGGGGATAGATCCTGCTGCTTTAAGTTCTGTTTTAGGAGGCGTTTCAACGGGCACTCCTACTACAACAAACACCCCAAAAAACAACCAAAATTCAACTTCAGCCAATCTTAGCGCCTCAGGGCTTACACCGGATATGATACAACAGATTTTGATGGTGCAAAACATGCTGTCCTCTCAAATGAATTTAGATTCAATCAAAGAAGCCGGAGTCAACGATTATCTACTTTCTAATGATACTGCCCTTCATAAGCCTTCAAAATATTTTGGACATGATTATTTTAATAGTGCTAGAATAAAACTTTTTGAAAGATCAACTGAACTTAAAGCTACAGACGATTATGTATTAGACGCTGGCGATGAACTGAACATCTCCGTGTGGGGAAATGCAGAATATAATGACAATGCTAAAATTGGCAAGGATGGTTTTATCTCCATCCCACAAGTAGGCAGAATATATTTAAGAGGACAATCGTTTGCCGCAGCAAAATCTTTAATTAGAAGTAGGGTGTCCAATTTTGTTAACTTATCCAATTCTACTTTAGAGATATCTTTAAACTATTCACGAAGCTTAACCGTCAATATTGTTGGTGAAGTATATAGACCTGGAACATTCGAAATTCCGGCAATAAACTCTGTCTTTAATGCTTTGAATGCTGCCGAAGGAATAACAGATTTGGGTAGTGTGAGAAATATTGAGATTCGTAGAGGGGGAAAAACCGTAAAAACCTTTGATATGTACGAGTTTTTATTAAACCCATTTATCAAAGACAATTTCTACCTCCAAGAAGGTGACTTTATTTATGTTCCTACTGCAAAGAGAATTGTTCAGGTGGAAGGAAATGTGAGAAGACCAAAATACTATGAATTGAAAGACAACGAAAACGTTGCTGATTTATTAAGGTATACCGGAGGATTGACAGCGAATGCCTTTACAGCAAGCGTACAGTTAAAAAGATATACAAATAATAAAACAGAAATAACCGACTATAACTTGGACGATATTCTAAGTGGAAAAACACCAGTAGTATTAAAAGACGGCGATAAATTAACGATACCTCAAATACCAGAAGACGTAGACAACTACATCACCATAGTAGGAACCGTTAAACTCCCTGGGAAATATGAACTTAAAGAAGGATATAGAATCAGTGATCTTATAAAAATATCAGGAGGGCTATTATACAATACCTATATTGAAAGAGCATATTTAATAAGACAATTAGATAATTTACAAACCACCATACAACCTTTCTCCCTACAAGACATTATAATAAATGAAGGATCTCCGGAAAACGTAATATTGAAAGCTTATGACCGTATTGAAATTTTCCCTAAAGAATTGTTCAAAGAGAAATTTTCAGTTTCAATAGAAGGGTCGGTAAAAACACCTGTAAAAATGGAGTATTCCGAAGGAATGAAACTGAATGACCTTATATTTTATGCAGGAGGATTAAAGAACGAAGCGGCAAATAATAAGATTGAAATTTCTAGGGTAACAAATATTAATGAAACAGATGGCACCTCAATGCCAACTAGAGTTGTTGTACTTACAGCAGAGATAGGTCCAAATTTGGAATTGGATGCAGCAACAAAAGCATTTGAATTAAATCCAATGGATCAGGTATTTGTAAGAAAAACTTTTGAGTTTGATTTACAACAAAATGTAACCATCAATGGAGAGGTCAAATTTCCTGGTGTATATCCCATCTTAAGAAAAGACGAGAAAATCTTAGACCTTATTCTAAGAGCAGGTGGATACACCAATTTCGCCGCCCCAGATGAAGCGACTTTGTACAGAAAAGATTCCAAAATAGGCATAGTAATATTAAACCTCAAAGATGCTATGGAAGATACTGCTTCAACCGCCAACTTCATCCTTAAAGAAGGAGATGTAATCACCATTCCAACAACCGACCAATTGGTGAGAATTCAAGGCGCTATTCGTTATCCAGATTTAGATTCTCTAGAAACAATCGCTGGAAGATATGTTCCCGGAAAAAGAGCAAAATGGTATGTTAAAAAATATGGAATTGGTTTTTCAAGTAGGGCTAAACGCAAATCAACAGTAGCATTATATCCAAATGGTGGTGCAGATTACACAAAGTTTAAGTTCTTTTATAGAGAATTTCCACAAGTAAAACCAGGGTCTTTAATCACTGTTGGTTATAAACCAATTAAGGTTGAAGAAGAAAAACCACCACGAGAACCAATCAATTGGAATATCGTGCTTCCGGCTATCATTACAAGTGTTGCGAGTGCCGCTTCAACAACAGTATTATATTTCTTGCTAAGAGGTAATTAGATATTATGTACGAGATTCCTACCGATGAAATTAGACTAACCGACTTGGTTAGAGCATTTAAAAAATATTTCTGGCATTTATTTAAATGGTCATGGCTCTTATTAGTGTTTTGTATCGGGTTTGGTTATTTAGGGTATTGGTTCGCCGCAAAATCACCATGGTCTCCTCCAAAATATGTTGCCAATGCAGCCTTTAATGCTGTCGATTCAAAGAGTAGTGCCAGTGGATTAATGGCTTTAGCAGGGTCTTTTGGGTTAAACCTTGGCTCAGGTTCTTCAAACGAAGTTTTAATGGGAATATTTAAATCTCGTAAAGTCATCAAGCAAGCATTTCTCACAGATATCGATTATCATGGTAAAATGGTAAAAATGGGCAATATCTACCTAGATGCTACTGGGCTTACGGAGGACTTTCAGGAAAGCCCCATTCTAAAGTCTTTCCGATTTACTTCCAATGACATCTATAATATGACACCATTAGAAGATAGCCTCCTTAGTATTTTATATAACGGGTTTGTCGAAGATTATATGTTAGTAGAATACGATCCGTTAGCAGGAATGGTGAAAGCTTCCATTGAAACACCAGATTTACTATTGTCAAAGAACATGGCAGCAAAAGCATTACAGTTTACGACAGAATATTATACCTTCTCACAAGGAGATAAGAATAGGACAAATTATATGATGCTATCAAGAAAAGTAGACTCTTTGTCCTTTGAGATTAGAAAAAGAGAAACCGCCATTGCCGCTAATAGAGATGTTAATGTATTTAATAAAAAGCAAGTATCTACCATTGATCAGCCGAAACTCCAAAGGGAAATATCTACCCTCTCCATGATGTATAATGAAGCCGTCACATCCAGAGAAGGGGCAAGATCGGCAATGGCCACAACGGCACCCGTTATGAATATTATCGATAATCCTGTATTTTCTACAGATCCTATTTATAAAAAGAAAGGATTATGGACCGTAATAGGCGTAATTGTCGGATTCTTGATTGGCACAATGGTACTAATTCTACAGAAGGCCATTAATGAAGCCTTTAAGGAAGAAGAGCAAGAAAAGTCTAAGCAGGTGCATCCCTCTGGAGCCTCTTAGATTATGTAATATAATTTATGATTAAAAGAGGTAAATTGCGCAGAGACAATTTGCCTCTTTTTTAAATATAAGACCATGCAATTGACAAACGAACAGATTGACACCATTGTTAAAAAGTACGGTAAGCATGAACCCGTAGCAGTAATTGGCATTGGTTGTAGATTCCCCAATAATACTACCAATCTTGATGAGTTTTGGGACTTACTCATTAATAAAGTAGACGCAGTAGGACAGATTCCCGAAAACCGCTTCGGAGATTTGGATAATCTCGTAGATCCGGAAAGGAAACCCGGCAAAATCGTTTCAAAAAAAGGCGCCTTTTTACAAAATATCGAGCAGTTTGACGCAGGATTTTTTGGCATTTCCCCTAAAGAAGCCGAAAAAATGGATCCCCATCAAAGGGTATTGTTGGAAGTGGCGTATGAAGCCATCGATGATGCCACCATATCTAATGAACAATTATGGGGAAGCAATACCAGCGTATTTATTGGAATGTGGTCGTCAGATTGGGAGCATAGACTCAATGTTGCCGGACATGATTTAGACGTGTATTCAACAACCGGTAGCGGTAGATATGCAGCATCTGGCAGAATTGCTTTTAATTTTAATTTGCAGGGAACTGCATTGACCCTTGATACAGCGTGCTCTTCCTCTTTAGTAGCGATGCACCTTGCAGTAACTTCCTTACAAACCGGACAATCCGAATACGCCTTAGCAGGTGCGGCCAATATGCTCTTAGACCCCATGATTTCTATTGGTTACTCCCGATCAGGTCTACTCTCTTCCTATGGACTATGTACCTTTGGAAATAAGGAACCGGGTGGATATGTCCGTAGCGAAGGTGCCGCGATGTTCTTATTATGCCCTTTGACCACTGCGTTGAAAAAAGGACATTATATCCACGCCTTAATAAGAGGAGCAACCTCTAACTGTGATGGACAATCGCACAACCTAATGTTGGCGCCGAGTTATATCACACAAGGAAACATGATTAAGAACGTTCTGAAGCGTTTTGAAATCAATCCCGCCGATATACAGTACATTGAAGCACATGGAACCGGGACAAAAGCCGGAGATTCCGCAGAGCTGCGCTCCATACCGGAAGCACTGGCACCCGGAAGAGAAAAAGGCGATATTTTCTATATCGGTTCAATAAAATCTAATATCGGACATACAGAATCTGCATCAGGATTTGCTGGAGCCATTAAGACCATACTTGCCATAAAAAATAGAGTCATTCCACCCAATATCCATTATGACGAACCCAATCCATTCTTTGACTGGGCAAATTTGCCACTCATCATTCCCACAGAACCAACGCCATGGCCACATCCGGAGAAGGAATTGATGGCAGGCGTTAACTCTTTCGGTATCACTGGAACAAATGCCCATATCGTATTTATGGAGGCACCAAAAATTGAAAACCATGCGCAAGTAAAGAAGAATATGCCGGATATTTTTCCGCTTTCCGCCCATGACCAGAAAGCCTTGGTAGCTTATGCCACAGCATTTAAACAAGATCTTGCCAAACTCAACCTTAGCGAGATACAAAATTATGGTAAGAATGTAGCTTTCAGAAAGAATAACCTGTTGAAAAGAGCAGCAGTACTGTATAAAACAAAAGAAGAACTTATCAACGGACTTCATGCAATTCAAGAAGATACGATTCAAGAGCATGTTTTCAAAGGCTCTCCCAATGCATCGGGGAATAAGAAAGTGGTTTTTGTTTTCCCCGGACAAGGGTCTCAGTGGCAGGGAATGGGGAAAGACTTGTATGAAAAAGAACCTGTTTTTAAAGCAACCATAGATGCTTGTGAACAAGCCTTCAGCAAATACGTCCATTGGAAGTTAACAGAACAACTTTTTGAAACAGGAGGTACACAATTGTCAACAATTGATGTTATTCAACCTGCAATAGTTGCCATTGAAGTTGCCTTAGCAAAATTATGGATGTCGTGGGGAGTGATGCCAGATGCAGTAGTCGGGCATAGCATGGGAGAAGCAGCTTCTGCCTATATCGCCGGGGCTATCACCATAGATGAAATGGCCAATATCATCTGCACAAGATCAAAACTTATGCTTAGGACAAGTGGTAAAGGCGCCATGGGTTATGCAGCGATTACACTGGAAGAAGCACTTGCAGAAATTAAAGGTCAGGAGAATATTTTATCGATAGGCGTAAATAACAGCCCTAAATCTACCGTCATCTCCGGGGATGCACAAACCGTAGAAGCATTGATTGCTAAGTTTGAGTCAAAAGGAATCTTTAGTAGAAAAGTGAATGTAGATGTGGCGTCCCATAGCCCACAAATGGATCCACTCAAAGAAGAGCTACAAGCAGCTTTGGGGAATATCCATCCTAAAGATACAGAAATAGCATTCTATTCTACTGTAAAAGGTTCTAAAGTAGATAGTTCATCGTTAAATGCCGATTATTGGGTGAATAACCTGAGAAATATGGTTCAGTTTGGCAACACTGTTCAGCAGTTACTGAAAGAGAACCATACCATATTTATAGAAATGAGTCCCCACCCCGTACTTACGCAAGCAGTAAGAGAGAATATCGAATTCCTTGATGTGGAAGCTTTTGCAGTAGGTTCAATTGAAAGAAATCAAAATGGTATAGATTCAATAGCGAAGCATGTAGCAACAGCTTTTACTTGTGGCGTTCCGGTAAATTGGAAAGAATACTTAGGGGAAGATTTTAACTACCTTACACTACCAAATTATCCTTGGCAAAAAGAAACCTATTGGATAGATGAAAGCAATAAAGGCATCAGGCAAAGTGGAAGCTTCCGCAGAGATGGTTCTTTAGGACACCCATTATTGATGCGTTTTGTAGATATTGCTGCAGATAATGATACATTCGTTTGGGAAACAGATATCAATGCACTCAATTTTCCGTATATCACAGACCATAAAGTGCATGAAACTACAGTTTTCCCAGGTGCAGGATATCTTGAAATCGTGCGTGCCGCAGTTCAGGAAGCATTTGGTGCAGGAGAACATTCCTTTACCGATATAAAAATACAAGCAGCTCTCTCATTGTTAGAAAATGAGACAAAATTGTTGCAATTAACCATCAAAAGAATGATTGGCGATGGTTTTACCTTCACCATCAATAGCATTAAAGCGAATGTAGTATCGGAAAATTGGGATACACATTGTACAGGGGTGATTCATTTGAATAAGCAAATTAAATCGTTGAATTTCAACGATTTTAATACTTCCGGTGGACAACTTGTTAGCAAAGAGCAACACTATGCATTTGCCGAGAAAATGAAACTTCCCTACGGAGAAGCCTTCCAAACCCTTACGAAAGCAAGCGTAGCAGATAATTATATCGAAGCAGAAATCACTTCAGGAAAATCTATACAGGCTCAGATAGAAAGGTACGGACTGCATCCTTCCGTTTTTGATGGTTGTATACAGGCATTTTTATTGGCTAACTATCAGGAAAGCCAACCAGTAACCTTTGTCCCGACACGAGTAGAAAAAATGCAATTTTATTCTACCAATGGTGCCAATATACAGTGCAAAATAAAAATATGGATTAAAGAGAAAAATGCCGATTATCTGCTGTCAGATGCACAGATAGAAACATTAGATGGAAAACCTATCGCAACATTTCAGGGATTTAGGTTAGATTGTCTCGAAAAGAACAAGTTAGCGAGTAATCCCCCAGATTGGTTATATAATATACAATGGCAACCCATTAGCATGCCTGCTACTATAACCAAAGAAGCATCCGCCTTGCTTATTTGTACGCCAGAGGCACTTGAGCAACTAAAATTCATCCAACCGGTCGCTGTAATACATCCTGGCAAGGCTTTTTTTATAGAAAATGGTTCATATCCAACGATTTATGTAGATTTTAGTCAAGAAGATCACTTGAGGCAAGCCTTTGATGCAATTAACCAACGCAACATATATTTCCAACACATCATTCAGGCTTGCGCACTTTCGAACAGGCTGGGAGCGCAATTTGAAGACTTCTATGCCTTTCAACAAGAGACAGCCTTTACCATTCCTAAATTGGCGAGAATTATCACATCCTCATCTAATAGGGATAAACCAAGGCTTTGGGTATTGACAGAAGGCTCACAGAAAGTGCTGGAATCTGATATGAACATACAAACGGTCGCATCAGTAATATGGGGAATGGGAAGAACAATTGACAATGAAATGCCGGAAATTCGGTATTCAAGAGTAGACTTCCCGCATTCTTTCAACGGCCAAGATGTAACGCTTTTTCATCAACTGCTTCAACAAGACATCGTTGAGAATGAAATGGTTATTCGCCAATCGGAAGTTTTTGGTGCTAGACTTCAACAAACACCAGCACAGTTGAAAACTAGCGAGCATTTACCAGTTGAACCTGCCGGAAACCGATTTTTTGAAGCCGTCACAAAAGAACCCGGGTTGCTTTCAAATATTTATCTAAGTGAGAAATTGCTACCGGATCCAGCCGCTCATGAAGTACAAATTGAAGTGAAAGCGTTGGGTATCAACTTCATGAACCTTATGTCCGCCCTTGGTATTTACCCCGGAAAAGTAAACGGATTCGGTACTTTAGGCATTGAGTGCACAGGCATCGTCACGAAAGTCGGGAAAGAAGTATCCCATCTTGTTGTTGGTGATGAGGTGATGGGGATGGCTTATCATACAATGGCATCACACCTGAATGTCCCTGCTGCATTGATGAGACACAAGCCTACATCGTTGAATTTCAACGATTCAGCTACCATTCCGGTCGTTTTCTTAACATCTTATTATGGATTAATTTCGCTGGGCAGGCTCAAAAAAGGAGAAAGGGTACTCATTCATGCCGGAACGGGCGGTGTAGGACTCTCAGCGATACAGATAGCGCAACAGATAGGTGCAGAAATCTACGCAACTGCAGGTTCAGAAACAAAACGACAATACCTGAAGGAACTCGGTATTAAGTATGTTTATGACTCTCGTTCATTAGATTTTATCGAGCAGATTCAAGCAGATACGTATGGTGAAGGTGTGGATGTTGTTTTAAATTCTTTAACGGGAGAAGCCATGTATGGTAGCATCTCTTTGTTGAGGAATTTTGGCAGATTTATTGAAATCGGCAAAAAGGATGTGTACGAGAATTCAAGAATAGGATTAGAGATTTTCTCAAAAGGATTATCTTATACCATGATAGACTTTGAGAAAATGCTGTTTGAGATTCCTGAAACGGTAGGCGAACTTCTTGAAGAGATACTCGTATATTTTGAGAAAGGTATTTACCGACCTTTACCTACAAAAGTATTCCCTATCGCCGATTGTCAGAAAGCCTTTGAATATATGTCCAAAGCGGATCATATCGGTAAGATTGTTGTTAATGTAGAAGACAAGAACGTTGATATTCAACCTTTAGTGTCAGATAGAACACATTTTTTAGCAGATGCAACCTATCTGTTAACAGGAGGATATGGCGGGTTAGGCCTTACCTTTGTCGATTGGATGTTTAAGAATGGAGCTAGAAGATTTGTGCTTACCGGAAGAAGAGGACCGCAAGGAGCGGCGCAACAAAAAATTAATACCCTAATAGACCAAGGGGCAGAAATTATCATTGAGTCAGCGGACAGTGCAGATAAAACTGCTTGGGAGCGCATTCTCGCCAGTATACCTAAGACCTATCCATTAAAGGGTATTCTCCATCTTTCAGGTATTTTAGATGATGCTTCCTTGACGAATATTTCCGACGAGCAATTTACCAAAGTATTAAAAGCCAAAGTAGATGGTGCATATCATTTACACGATTTAACTAAAGACGTTGATTTACAACTATTTGTTTTGTTTAGTTCTTCATCATTGTTATTTGGCTCTCCCGGGCAGTGTGCTTATATTGGTGCAAATGCCTGTTTAGATGCTTTGGCACAACATAGGAAAAACCTAGGGTTAGAAGCATTGAGCATCAATTGGGGAACAGTTTCAGGGGTAGGTTTAGCAGCGGCAGAAGGGAATCGTGGATCGAGATTAGAAGAAGAAGGCATCTATTCCCTAAGTCCTGAAGATTGTATCCATGTTTTTGAATATGCTGGAAATACGAATCTACCGGTATTGGGGATGTTTAGTTTTGACCCGATAAAGTGGCAAAATACTTATCCTACAGCAGCCAAGAATCCATATTTTTCTAATTTCAGAGGTATGTCAGAAGAAAACAAACAAGAGAAGCAAAGCTTCACAAGCGTATTAAAAGGCATCACAGACCCACAAGAACTAAGCAATGCAATAGAGCAAAAATTAAAGGAAAAAGTTAGTGCCGTTGTAAAAATGCCGATAGATAAAATAGAAGTAAAAACACCTTTTAAGTCGCTGGGAATTGACTCATTGATGTCCATACAGTTGAAGAATCAATTGGAAAAAGAGTTTGAGTTTCCAGTTTCCGTAACTTCATTTTGGACATATCCGAATATCCGGGAATACACCAAGTTCATGATAGAAGAACTTGACTTAGGTGGTGAAGAGACAAAAGTAGTTGAAAAAGAACCAGTTGTAGTAGAAAAGAAAGAAGAAAAAACGGTTGATTTAGACGATATCTCTTTAGATGATATCAGTAGTTTATTAGATGACGAATTGAAAAATTTATAATTGTATGCAGGATCAGGAGAAATTAATGCAACAACTCAAAGATGCCGTAGTTGCAATAAAGAAGTTAAAAGCAGATTTGCAGGCAGAAAGGGAGAAAGACCATGAACCTGTTGCTATTATAGGAATGGCAATGCGATTACCGGGCGATACAAATACCGCAGAACGCTACTGGGAGTTGTTGGAAACAGGCTTCGATGCCATCACCGATATTCCTAAGTCGAGATTTGATGCTAAGAAATTGTTTACGACAGATCCGAATGAACCGGGAAAAATCACTTTATTACAGGGCGGTTTTGTAAAAGACATCGATCAATTTGATGGTTCTTTTTTTGATATTTCTTATGCAGAATTAGAGAACTTAGATCCTCAACAAAGGATGCTCTTAGAAGTTTCTTATGAAGCCATTGAGAATGCAGGAATAAATGCTAAATCGTTGATAGACAGCGATACAGGTGTGTTTGTAGGCGTCACAAATGTCGACTATCAGACCAAAAGCTATAGAACAGGAGATTATACATCCATCAATCATTACAGTTATTCAGGTCAGGCCATCTGTGCACATTCCGGCAGGATTTCTTATTTAATGGGCTTTCAGGGACCTAGCATTGCTTTAGATACAGCTTGTTCTTCTTCATTAGTCGCTACGCACCTTGCTGTAAGAACACTTCGAAATAGAGAGTCTAGTTTGGCATTAGTGGGGGCATGTAACTTAATCGTTGACCCGGAGCAAACTATATATTTCTCTCACCTCAACGCACTTTCTAAGGATAGTCGATGTAAATCGTTTTCTAACGATGGAAATGGATTTGTTCGCTCAGAAGGTTGTGGTGTAGTGGTATTAAAGCGATTGGCAGATGCTCAACGGGATGGTGATAATATTTTAGCCATCATAAAGGGAACCGCTGTTAACCAAGATGGGAAGAGCAATGGCTTTACAGCACCCAGCGTTAAGGCACAAATCAAGCTATTGGAAACAGCCTTAAAAGATGCCTTGTTAACGGCTGAACAAGTCGATTTTATCGAAGCACACGGCACAGGCACAAAGATTGGCGACCCAATTGAAATGGATGCTATTTCGGCAGTATATAAAAAGCATAAAACCAAAGATCAACCATTATTGGTAGGGTCGGTGAAAAGCAATATTGGTCACACCGAGTCAGTAGCCGGAATGGCTGGAATGATGAAAATGGTGTTGGCACTACAACACAAAAAAATCCCCCAAAACCTTCACTTTGAACATCCCAACGAATTGATTGATTGGCAAGGATTGCCAATAGCAGTTCCAACACGTTTAACCAATTGGGATAAAGAAACCCGGTATGCCGGAATAAGTGGGTTTGGAGTAACAGGTACAAATGCGCATGTCATTCTGGGTAATGCACCAACAACGGCTACACCGGAGATACATCTGCCAAAAGACATCTATGTATTAACATTATCTGCCAAAACCGATGAAAGCCTTATATTATTGGTAAAGAAATATATTTCCTTCATTGAAGCAGCAACAGTTCCCTTAGAAGATATTTGTGCTATGGCAGCCCTGAAAAGAACTCATTGGGAGGAACGTACGACATTTCTGGCAAGGAGCAAGGAAGAGATGATAGAAAAATTAAAGGATTTTTCTGAAATGGAGTATGAATCATCTAAAGTATTTGACGAAGAAACCGTTCCACCAGTTGTTTTTGTCTTTCCCGGGCAAGGATCACAATGGATAGGAATGGGTAAGCTATTGATGGAACATGAGGAGGTTTTCAAAACAGCGATGTTGGCGTGCAGTGATGCTTTTAAGAAATTCATAGACTGGGATTTAATAGAAGAACTCAACAAGCCCGAAGCAAACAGCAGGCTGAATGAAATAGACATCGTTCAACCAGCATTAGTGGCAATAGAGATTGCGCTGGCAAAATTATGGCAAAGTAAAGGCATCCATCCTGAATTTGTTGTGGGACACAGCATGGGAGAAGCGGCAGCAGCCTATATTGCTGGAATACTGAGTCTGGATGAAGCCGCACAGGTAATCTGTTTAAGAAGCAAGCTGATGAAACGTCAGAGTGGCAAAGGAGAAATGGGCGTGACCGATTTAACAGAACAGGAAGCCAGACAATATATTATTGGATGGGAAGATAAACTTTCTATTGCAGTTATGAATAGCCCTACTTCTACGGTAATTGCAGGAGAACCCGAAGCGCTGAATGCTGTATTTACACAACTGGAAGCAGCCGGAAGATTCTGTCGCAAAGTAAAAGTTGATGTGGCTTCACACAGCCCACAAATGGATCCTATCAAAGAAGAACTTAGACAGGCATTGCAAAATCTCCAACCAAAAGATGGAGAAATTTCCTTCTTTAGCACAGCCTTGAATAAGGTAATAAAAGGAAGTGAGTTGAATGCGGATTACTGGGTGAATAATTTAAGGAATCCAGTACAATTTGGTTCTGTAATTCGGTCAATACTTGAGAAGGATGATAGTGTCTTTTTAGAGATGAGCCCACATCCGGTTTTGTTAAATGCCATTCAAGAAAATATTCAGGTGTCCGGAAAGAAAGCTAAAGGCATTCCTTCTATCTTCAGAGAAAAGGACGAGGTATTGGATTTTATGGCAAACCTTGTCGCATTGCACAATACCGGCTATCCCATTGATTGGAAAGCCATTTATCCATCCATCGGTAGATTTGTTGTTTTGCCGAATTATGCATGGGTAAAAGAGCGGTTCTGGTATGATAAGAAACACTATGTCGGTCAGCAGCCTATCACCCAACCAGCAGAAGCATATTTATACAACCTTTCTTGGAAAGACGTTGATATTCAACGATTAAATCTTTCAGGTAAGCGTATTTTGGTAGCAAATGGTCAGCACAGCTTGGGGCAAAGAATCATAGAAAAACTACAGGCAGCCAACCAAGTTATTGAGTGGAATGGCACTGATGTGATGGAGAAACCGGATTTGGTGTTGGTGTTAGGTATATCAACCTTTGATGTACCATCCACTGCCATCCAACAATTGGAAGTGCAGGAAAAGAATTGTATGAATGCAATAAATATTTTGGCATTCCTGAACAAGAAGAATTGGCACACACAAGTTGTCATCGCCACCAATGGTAGTCAGCAAGTGCTTAGTACAGATACCATCAACCTCAATGGTGCGGGATTATTTGGCATGGGTAGAACGCTAGACAATGAACACAGTGAATTTAAGCATTATCGTATCGATTTACCATATGAACCGTCTGAAGAAGAACTTTCTTCTTTTATCGGCATTTTGGGATCAAATAATCAATATAAGGAAATCTCCATAAGAAGTAATCAAATAAAGAGTCAGCAGATTGTGGCTTGTTCGGAGGAAATTTCTGACGAACCCATTGCATATGGTTCGGGCACCTATTTGGTAACAGGAGGGACGAGTGGATTAGGGTTGTTGTATGCGGAGTGGTTGGCAACACAAGGTGTCAAGCAGATTGCCCTTGTTTCCAGAAGCGGGGCAAAACCTGAAACAGATGCTGCTGTTCAAAGGATGCAGGCGAATGGATCGCAAGTAAATATATACAAAGGGGATATTGGCAACCTAAGTGATTTGACGACATTACTGACGAATATTCAACAACAGCAATCATCATTAAGTGGTGTTGTTCATGCCGCCGGAATATTAGATGACGGTTCTTTATTGCAACTTACCGATGAAAAATTCAAGAACGTTATGCAGGCAAAGGTAGTGGGTGCTTGGAATTTGCACTTAGCAACTAAAGAAATGCGTTTAAGTCATTTTATATTGTTTTCCAGCGGTGCCAGTATATTGGGAACATCGGGTCAAGGCAATTATGTCGCTGCCAACTCCTACTTGGATCAATTGGCACATTATAGGACATCCATTGGATTGCCTGCGCTTGCTATAAATTGGGGCAATATCGGTGAGGTAGGCTTAGCTGCCAGTGATGCAAACAGAGGCAAGCGCTTGGCAGAGCAAGGAATGGGTGTATTTTCACCTAAGGATCTTCCAGTGTATTTCAAAGCACTTCTACAGGCAAAAGGAGCGCAGTGGATGCTGATGGACATTGATTTTAAGAAATGGGCAGCAGCAAATCCGGCAGTTAAACAAAACACATTGTATGAAAATTTCATTGAAATAAATGAGACTACTGCCACACAGCAAGGTGGCTTTGGGCAGGCAACCACCTATGCACAGGCCTTGAAGCAGGTGAGAGATTTTGTCAAAAGTGTTGTTTCTGCCACTACAAAAGTGCCAGTAAACAAGATAAAAGAAGATGCAACTTTCAAGAGTATGGGCATCGATTCCCTGATGGCATTGCAGCTAAAGAATAAATTTCAGACGGAATATCAACTGAATCTGGCAGTATCTTCTATTTGGACATATCCTACGGTGGAGAAATATAGCGAGTTTTTGGCAAAAGAACTTAAACTGGATGAACAATTTGCAGAAAAGAAAGCGGCGCCAACGGTGGCATCGGTTTCACAGGAGGAATTCTCAGTAGATAACCTCTCATTCGAGGATTTAATGAAACAATTAGAGGAAAAAACAAAATAAAAGGATATATTTACTGTTGCAAAGGGGTGTTACTGAGGGATAAACACTTACTTATGGCAAAAATTATTGGCTTTGGAGGAGGACTTCCATTTTTCTTCTGTATCATTCTGTGTGAGTTATTGGTTTTAAAATATGTAAAAAAGAAGCCATTTTCCCTACCGCTTGCACTGACAAACCTTCAGATTGGCATCGGATTTTTTCTGTTTAAATTGCTATTCTTTGGATTTTATTACTATGCATATTTATTTGTATACCACCTATATCATTTCTTCGATTTCAGCTCAATTTATGTTGATTTTGCCTTAGCTTTTATATTATATGATCTAGGTTTTTATTGGGGACATCGGTTTGGGCATGAGGTTAACTTTTTTTGGGGTGGTCATGTTACACATCATCAATCAGAAGAGTATAATTTATCTGTTGCCTATCGGTTGACTTGGATTGGAGGGCCGTTGGTTTATTTTGCTTTTTTACCAGTAGCATTAATAGGTGTTTCGCCAAAATGTTTTTTTCTTGCGGCAAGTATTAATAGTATCTATCAATTCTTCATGCATACTTCTTTGGTAAAGAGATATCCTTCATTTTTGGAATGGATATTTGTGTCTCCATTGTTTCATAGCACCCATCACGGCAAGAATGAACATTATATCGATAAGAACTACGGGTCATTTTTTACTATTTGGGATAGGATGTTTGGCACCTATGCCAGCACAGATATCGTGCCGGTGTTTGGATTGCCAAAAGCATTTAAGGGATATGATCCGGTAAAGGCTAATTTTTATTATTTTGGAGAAATCTTTGCCAATGTTTTTCGAATGCGCCCACTTAATCGCCTAAAATTGTTATTCGGAAAACCTTCTTTTCATGAATCATCGCTAAAAACCGATGAAGACAAAACAGATATAAAACGACCAATCAGCAGTTTGTTTTATTATGCCGTTTTTCAAACGGTTTTTATTATGATTGTCACATCCATATATGTACATTATTTTTCAGAGATTAAGCATATATATACCTTCCTGTATTTGATTTGGTTTACTTATAGTTTATCGCATCTTGGAAGGATGATGGAAGGTCGTCGCTTTCCAGTTATATGGGAGATGCTGCGGTTATTGGTATTTCTTTGTACTATTTTTCCTTTAGTCGGAATGGTAGCATGCAGTGATACAACTTTGTTATATCTGGGTGGTTTTGCGTTCCTATTCTCATTGATACATTATTTATTTATCATTAAAGCGTCTGTTAAGGTTGCCTGGGTACGATATGTTTCATAGCCGAAATTTCAAAAATAGCGAGATAGGTTTCGTCTGGTTTGATTTTTGGAGCAGCAAACATTGGATGATTGGACAAAAGAGCATTAGTGGGTGTCACCATTGGCTCAATACATAAATATGGCTTTGCCGGATTTTTAGGTGCATAGAACACCATCACATGATAACCTTTATGAAACTTTACTGTAACTTGTTTTTTGTCATCCTTGAAACAACATTGAGCCGGATGTCGATCTTTTGAAACGAAGAATCCGTGGTCGAAGCTTAGTTCCTCTAACAAGCATCCATTAAAGTCGCTCCATTCGAATGGTAAAGGAAGTGTTTTTGTAGTAGGTATCAGGAATTCATTGGTTTCGATTAAGCTTTCTACATCAAAATTTAAATAAACGTTTTTGCGGTCTCCTTCTATCGTAAAATAAGGATGAAATCCGAAAGAAATTGGCATAATTTTATTCGAAATGTTTTTAATTGCTGTTTGTATGATTACGCCATTATCTGTTAATTCATATGTTATTTGTATAGTGTGCTGAAATGGAAAGGCTTTAAAATTAGAAAATGCTTCGTTGAAATGAAATGTTTGAATGGCTTTTGTTGGCGTTACCATTTCCGTAATCCAGTTTGTTTCCTTGAGCAATAAACCATGCAAGGGTAGTTGATTGGCATCTCTCGATATAGAAAATTCATTCAAATCGATTGATTCGTTATTGAGCATAATTTGATTGCTTTCCAACCTATTTGCCCATGGGTGCATAAATGGATTTCCGGCTAGCTGGTGCGTTTCCATATAATCTTCCGAAGAAAATGGAAACCATATTAATCGTTGACTATCAACTATTAGTGTATTTATTTGTCCGCCAATGAGGTCGTTTAGTTCTAGAAATACCAGTTTGTTTTTGAGTATCATTATACTATTTTTGTTAAAGAGGGTTGGTCGTTTATATAGAGAAGGTAACCTTCAACATGCGGATACCCCATGTTTAGAAAAGCATTTGCATATCTTTTGATTTGGGCATTATATGCATCATTTACCTTGCCTGTTTTAAAGTCAACAATGATTATTGTATTCTGAAACATAAAGAAACGGTCTGGGCGGAGAATCTTTTTATCACTAAATATATCTCTTTCATTTAGTATGGTAGCGTGTTGCATCCAGTTCCTAAATGCTTCTATTTCGAACACGGCTTGTATTTTTTCATACATTTCATACGAGTCTTCGATTTTAATTTTTCCCGATAGGATTTGTTGATGGATGATGCGTTCAGTATCCTCTATCCGATGGATGAGTGCGAGGGTTTCATGTATCCTTTCGCCTATTTCTATTTCTTCTGAGGTATAGTCTTTTTTAAGCGTCATTTCCTTGTAGGGAGTATTGAGGGATGTAATGGGTAGTATTGAAGCGTGTGTTTTTTGCTCATCTAAAGATTTTGCTGCATAGGTGCCGATTTTATATACATTTGTTTCGGTTTTATTGGCATAGAATACCTCTTCCATCGTTTGAAGGGTAAGCTTTCCAATGGAATTAACTTTGCCGTCTTGAGAGCATATATACATTTGTTCTTGCGCTCGGGTAAATGCTACATATAATAAATTAAGGGATTCAAGGAGTGTCTCTTTTCTCTCCTGTTCATATGCTTCTGAAAAATACGTGTGTTCAAGTATTTTCCCACATTCTACCGGGATATTTCCAAGATTTTGGAAAGGTGGGTGTTCTGTTTTCACCCAAAGTAATGAGCCAGTTTTTGGTGTGGTGTCCCAATCCAACCAAGGGAGGAAAACGATTGGAAATTCCAACCCTTTTGATTTATGTATCGTCAATATTCTTATAGCATCTGTGTCACCGGAAGTTCTTATGGAATAATTGTCATGGAAAGCTTCCCACCATTGTAAGAAAGAAGCAATATTCGTAAGCTTTGAAGAAGTATATTGTAGGATGATATCTAAGAATTGTATCAAATAGGTGTCCTGCGCTATCTCAAACTTTAATGCCCTTATTAAGTCTTCAATCAGTGCATAAATGGGGCTTTGTGCAAGTGATAGGAGGTTTTCTTCGGCTAGAAACGGGATAAATTGTCCTAAAAGTAGTTTGTCAGGACTATCTGGGTGCAGATTCTTATGGTCGTTAAAGATACTTTCGGTGTTCAAGTTCCAAAGATTCAAGGCATTGCCCAGATAAAGAATATTGGTATAATGCACGGCAATAGGTTGATGGATATACCGCAATATCTGTATGATGAGTTTAACGGCAGGGTACTGTGCTATGGATCTGGAAGATTCGGAGATGACTTGTATATTCTGTTCGTTCAGGATCTTTGTAAGGTATTGGCTTTCATAGTTTTTCCTAATGATGATGGCCATATCTTTAGCTTTCCAACCGTCCTGAAGAAGCGTCCTAATTTTTTCTGCGACCCATTGAAAAGCTATTTCCATAGGTTTTTCCTCCTTATCATCTTTTGGAATAAAGTTTACCTCAACAAAGCCAGTTTTGTTGTTATAAGCAAAAGGTTGTTGAACGATATTCTTATAAATAGCTGAAAATTGCAATGTTTCTGATAGCTTTTCAAAGAAAGCGCTGTTGAAGCGAACAATTTCTTGCGCACTTCTATAATTTGTATTCAGCATATTCTCTTTGGGAAGAAACATAGACAATGCCTGTTTGATTTCACTAACAATTAGCTGAACATTGCCGCCTCTCCATTTATAAATAGCTTGCTTGGCATCACCAACGATGAAAACGTTCCCATTCTGTGATAAAGTATTTATTATCAACGGCTTTAGTATTTCCCACTGAATGTCTGAGGTGTCTTGGAATTCGTCTAGTAGGATGTGTTGGTATTGGTTGCCGGCTTTTTCAAGGATAAATGGCGCATCTGTTTCTGTTATTAAGCCTTTGAGGAGTGTTTTCGTGTCTGAGATGAGCAATGTATTTTCACGGCTACGGAATTCTTTGATTTTTTCGTTTAGTTCATGAATGATGCCTAAATTAAAAATATTCTTGGTGACTTCCACAAAAGAAATGTATGCAGTCTTCTTATCTTCCAAGGTGTTTATCATTTCTTTTGTGAGGCGTTCAATCCCAGATTGATAGGCTGTTTCAATTTTTTGAACCAATGCAGGGTCTGTTTTAATCCTATCTTTTACTAGTGGAATTTCTTGGTTGAAAATCCATTTTTTTAAAGTGGCGAAGTCTTCATTATAATATTTTTTGGGTTTTAATGCTAGTTTTTCATAGAAAGAGTGTATGCCTGACTTAATATTATCTTTTTCAAGTCCGAGTGTTTGAAATATTTGTAAGCATTTTTTTGCGGAGGACTTGATATTCGTTTCAATGTTTCGGGTTTCGCGTAAGAGGAGTTCTTTCAAACGAATGATTTCTTCAGCGGGGATATTCTTAAAGTACTCTGTAGAAATTTCTTTTACAAGTTCTTTTCCAATTTGGGAAATGTTAATGTCCAAATGCCAGGATAGTCCGGTTTCCAATTGATGTTTCATGTATTCAAAAAGCCATTCTATCAAGGCTTCGTTGTTATCGAGGTCTTCAAAAAGCCTTTTAGTGGCAGCATCTAAAACTACATCCATGTCGACTTCAATGCTGCTACCGATGGGGATTTTAAGTTCTTTTGCAAAGGAGTTTACGAGCAGTTGAAAGAAACTATCGATTGTCATGATAGACAATCCGGAGTAGTTATGAATGATTCTGGAAAGGGCTATTTGGGCATTTTTCTGAATGAACGCTTCAGGATTTGGGTAGTGTTGTAGTTCGATGGCAAGTTCTTTGCCCATGGGGGTGTTAATATTGGTTGCGAGCCTTTCCAATTCAGCAATGAGTCGCTCTTTCATTTCGGTAGCTGCCTTATTGGTGAAGGTTATCGCCAGAATCGAAGAAAAATTATGGGGGTTTTGAATCAGTATTTTTAGGTATTCTTTTATTAAAGAAAAAGTTTTTCCTGATCCTGCGGATGCGGTACAAATGGTTAAGTTTTGTTGCATCTTGCAAGTTAGCGAATTTCCATTTTTCAAAATAAAAAAGACGGCAAATTTGCCGTCTTTTTATTTTTATGTCAGTAAAAGTATTATACTAACTCAAGCACTTTAGCTGTTTTTACAGTCTTCACAATTCTTGAAGCCACTTTATAAGGATCTGCGGCGGAGTTTGGTCTTCTGTCTTCTAACCATCCTTTCCATCCGCGGTCAACAGTTGCAATAGGGATTCTGATGGAAGCACCTCTGTCTGAAATACCGAAGCTGAATTTGTCAATAGATTGTGTTTCGTGTTTCCCGGTTAAGCGCATGTGGTTATCAGCGCCATAAACTTCGATGTGTTCTTTTACGAGCGGAGCAAATGCGCTACATACTTGCTCATAAACATCTTTGCTGCCACAAGTACGCAATAAGTTATTGGAGAAATTGGCGTGCATACCACTACCATTCCAATCTGTATCTCCTAGTGGTTTGCAGTGCCATTCGATGAAATAACCATATTTTTCAGCAGTTCTTTCTAATAGATAACGAGCCACCCAGGTTTCATCGCCAGCTTCTTTAGCACCTTTGGCGAATACTTGGAACTCCCATTGTCCGATAGCTACTTCTGCATTGATACCTTCTACATTAAGACCTGCATCTAAACATAAGTCTAAATGTTCTTCAACGATAAAACGACCATAAGCATTTTGTCCACCTACTGAGCAGTAATATTGACCTTGTTCTGCTGGTTCACCAGCTTCTGGCCAGCCAATAGGTTTATTCGTTTTAGGATTCCAAATAAAGTACTCTTGTTCAAATCCGAACCAAAAATCTTTATCATCATCATCGATGGTAGCACGACCATTGGATTCGTGTGCTGTTCCGTCTGGATTTAATACTTCACACATCACTAAATAAGCATTCTTGCGACCCGGATCCGGACATATGAAAACAGGTTGTAGTAAACAGTCAGATGAACCACCCGGTGCTTGTTGTGTTGAACTTCCGTCAAAACACCAAACGGGACAATCTTCTAGTTTGCCACTGAATCCTCTTTCGATTCTTGTTTTGCTTCTTAAGCTTTGAGTTGGTTTATATCCATCTAACCAAATGTACTCTAATTTAAACGCTGTCATATTAAATAAAATTTTATGTGAAAAATTTATAATTCAAATTTATATTGAATTTTTAAAACATAAAAATTTATAACTTATTTTTTGGTTTAAAAAATAGTTAAAACCATATAATTTAACGATTTGTACACAAGAAAGCAGGATTTTTGGAAAAAAACCGACTTTTTTTTGAAAGAAAGTGTTGAAATTATTTGACAAGGCTGAAAATTCCCGACTTTTTAAATTGCTCGCCGCCAAATAAGACGCCTTCAATATAATAGATGTAGCTGTCTACAGGCTGAGGCTTTCCATTAAAGGAGCCATCCCAACTTTTAGAAAACTGGTCGGTTGTAAATATTTCCTGTCCCCAACGGTTAAAGATGCGTAGTTGGTAAGAAATAACATTATCCGCAATGACATTGAAAACATCATTAATATTGTCATCGTTTGGAGAGAAGGCTGTTGGGATGTAGAATTCGCATTTCGGGGTAATGGTCACTGAATCTTTGGCAAAACAACCTTGTCTTTCAACAGTAACGCTTGCGGAAGAAATGGAGGCATCTACCCAAATGGTTGGTTTGGTAGAACCTGTTGACCAAATAATTTTTGTACCAATTGAGTCTAGAACGGTTAAAGATTTAAGTTGCCCTATACAGGTTTTCACTTCATCGGGAAGGTTTACGAAAGGTGTTTGGGTAATTTGTAATTGTTTTGAAACATCAGTACTTCCGCAAAGCGTATTTGTAATAGTAAGCTTTACAGGGTAGATGCCACCTGAGTTATAAGTATGTGACACATCGGGTGAATTATCCGTTGTTCCATCTCCCAAATCCCAAATATAGTTATTAATGCTACCAACAGAGGTATTGGTAAAATCAATCGGAACGCCTGAACAGGCTGATAGAGCGGATGCTTGAAAACTGGCTACCAAAGAGTCTTGGACATCGATTTGTACAATAGTGGTATCTCTACAGCCTTTATCTGAGACGACTTCTAATGTGACATTTTTCGTTCCAGATGTGTTGAATGTGTAAGTGGGTTCAAAGATATTGATGTTATTCCAAAGGTTCTGGACGATATTCCCTGAGGATATGGTGGAAAGGTTTTTAAGTGTAATTGGCAAGTTCAGGCAAACACGTGTATTGTCTGATTTTGCATCTGGTTTTGGGTCAATGGTTATGTTTTTTGTGACATTCTTTTTACAGCCGCGTGTGGTGGTAATGGCAAGTGTAACGGGGAAGGTTCCGTTATTGGCATAAGTTGTGGTTGGATTCTGAATGCTGCTACCAGCACCATTGCCAAATGTCCATGTCCAACTACTTATATCATTTGTAACAGTAGAAGATGTATCAAAGAAAAGTATTGTTTGTTGGGAGCAAGAATTTTGATGATAAAATCCTGCATTTAAAATGGGTCTTATGTATACTAAAACGGAGGTAGTATCGGCGCATACTTGTCCTTTGTTGATAATTAGTGTTACTTTGTAAATACCTGTATCTTGGTAAAGGTAACTGGGAGAAACTTGGACGGAAGTGTCATTGGTGATGCCGGCAACACCGAAATCCCAAAAATTGGTCAGGTTTCGGGTGCTTTTATTTTCAAAATTAACGGTTAGACCTTCGCAGAAATTATAATATGTTTGCGTGGTAGTACTGGTTACCACAGTAGCATTTGGAACATTTATGCTGGCAGTAGTCGCATTGCAATTAAAAACGGTAAACTGAAAGTCGCGAATATATTTACTGATGAGCACACCATTTCTATATTCGCTCACGCAGATTCCTACTGCAAATCTTCCTTCTTGTGTAGGGGTGAGCTTCAACTGCCCTGTTAGAGGATTTATGGAAATGGGCGGATTAGAAGCAATTGGATTTGAGAAGGTAAATGGGTTGAGAAAGTTGACACTTTGATAGGGCGGTAAGGCTACATTTACACCATTTGCAGGGTCTAAAGCCGGGGTACTTTGGTTTAATCCTTTAAGTGGCGGGCATAATGCATACACCAACGAGTCGCCGTTTGCATCTGTAGCAGAGTGGTCAAAATCAAGTTCTGAATTGATACATATAACGGTGGGAGGGAAGTTCGTAAATTGTGGTTGAGAATTGCAGTTAAGGATGGCAGCCGGAGATATGAATGTTTCATAGGTACTTCCCTGTGTTTCAGGGGCACTCAGGTTTAGGATGTTTTCGTTTCTACAACATCTCTGATAAACGATAGAATAGCCATTTGAGTTTGAAGAAAGAGAGACGGTAGTCTTATAAGTGCCTTGTTGGATGTTAACGGTTGGGGGATTTGTCACACATGGACCAAGGGAGTTATTGGGTACTGTTCTTGTATTGGATAAGGAAACATTTCTATATGTAACGCTATTATTGTCTCTATTGATAATGGCTATTATTGCCGGATCATCTAGAAGGGCTCCTCCGGAGTTTGCATCACGATATACATTGAGGGTGATTTCAAACTGTCCACCACCTATACATCTGTAGGAAATATCTCCACCAACTAAGTGATTAGCATGGGCAGTGATATGGAGCAGCAATATCAATAAGACAGGCAATAGTCTTTTCATATGATTATATTAACGGAAATACAAGAAAATTGTTACAAAAGTAATACCTATTTTCAAGGATTCTTACTTTTTTGATTGGCTTGAAATTAAATTAAGATTAGATATATATATATCTTCTTTTCTTCTCATAATTTGTACATCCTCTTTTTTCTTGTCCTTATAGCCACACAGATGAAGCACACCATGAATGACTACTCGGGAGAGTTCTTGCTCAAAGCTTACTTGAAAGGAAGAAGCATTTTCTTTTACACGTTCGGTGCTGACATATATTTCTCCAGAAACAGCGTTTTCTTCTGAATAATCAAAAGTGATGATATCTGTGTAGGTATCGTGCTGTAAAAATTGCTGGTTAATTTCTAGGAGGGCATCATCAGTACAAAATATATAGGAAATATTGCCTAAGGTTTTCCCTTCAGCGAGAATCGTTTCTTTTATCCAAGATTTCCAACGCCGTTTTTGGGAGAGGGGATTTTTTACCTGCTGACAATAGAAGTGAATGGCCAATTTGTTGATATTTACGGTGGCAAAGGTCGGGAAAAAATCAAATATTAAGGGGTCATTTCAGATATAAAATTCCATTTCAACGGTATTTCCGTTGTCGAGAAATTCAACTCTGTCTGCCAAATGTCGGATGAGGAATACGCCTCTACCATTTGGGCATTCCAAATTTTCAGGTAAGGTAGGATCGGGTATTTCATGTGGATTGAAACCATCTCCTTCGTCTTTTACTCGGAATACGAAGGCATCTTCTCTTTTAAAGGCTTCAAAGGATACCATTTTGCTAGCGTCATGTGCATTTCCATGTGCAATAGCGTTGGTAACAGCTTCTACTGTGCTGACCATCATATTACCAAAAACATCTTCTTCAATTTCGAAGTTGCATTTTAGTCGTTCGATAAAATTTTCTACTGTAGTAATATTTTCAATATCAGATTTGAAAATAAACTCCTGAATTTTTTCCATTTTTTCTATTTACCTCAATTCACGTAAAGGCTTATACGAGCATAAGCGCAAATTAGTTTAAGTTTTGGAAATATTTTTCTACTAAATTCTTATAAAAAGGTTTTAAAGTCGGTGGAGCGGCTTTATACAACTCAATTTCCGACTTCTTTTTTTTGAGGTATTCTTCGATGGAGGGAGGTATTTTTCTGGGGATATCTTTCCCTGATTCGGATTGTCGCTCGTCTTTTTGATCTTGCTGGCGTTTAGCATCATCAAAATCCAACATTTTTGTCATAATTTCCTGTTGGCGTTTGAGCATTTCTTCAGTGAGTTTTTTATTGGCAAGATCTTGTTCTGTTTTGTCCATTTGTTCCATGAGTTTGTCTACACCGGAGCCATTTTTCTCTTCTTGCGACATCGATTCTTTGAGTTTGCGGAGTGCTTCTCTGATTTCTGCTTGTTTTTGGGCGGCGTCAGCAAAGTCTTTGCCCATTTGTTTGGGTGTTTTGCCACTTTTCATTTCGCCTTGCATTTTTTTCAGCTGTTCATTGAGTTGCTTTTGCATTTGCTGAATGTCTTTCATACCAGTACCTCCCGGTTTATTGCAACTTCCGCTGCCGGGTTTTCCTTGATTCATCTGTTGTTGCATTTGTTGCAGCGATTCATCCAACATGAGGGCGAGATTATTGGCAGAAGTCATAACAAACTGCTGTGCGGAGGTGGTTCCGGCAATATTTCTGTCCTCGAGTCCTTTCATGGTTTTTTTCATTTCTCTATCGAGTTTATGAATTTCGTCTTTTACGAAAGTTTCGATTTGAAATTGTCTTTTGCTGAGTTCAATAAGGCTGTCTTTGATCATTTCTATGTCATCACGGAGTTTTTGTTGATCGGCCATGAGTTTTATGTACTTAGGACTTTCTGTTTGAGTGACTTTTAATTCTTTCATTAGTTTTTCCTGGTCGAAGGAGAATTTAACAAGATTTTCTAACAGCTGTCGGATTTTGTCCATGTCTTCTCCATCTTCTTGCTGGGCTGCTGCATCCATTTGAGCCTGCATACTTTGTGCCATTTGCTTCATTTTATCAGAAGCATTTTTTTGACTTTTTCCGGCCTTGCTTTTTTCGTTATTTTGCAAATTCTCTTTGCTTTGCTGCATTTCATTTTCTATATCCTGCGATTGTTGTTCATTCTTAGGCATGTCTAAGGGAGCACCTTGTTCTTTATTTTTTTCTTGCAATTTCTCTAGTTCCTCCTGAATTTTATCAAATGCTTGATTAAGTTGTTCTTGTTTTTCTTTGAGTTCTTCAGTGGGTGTATTGCCTTCTTTGGTTTCTTTGCTCAACTCTTCCTGTTTTTTTGCCAGCTCTTCTAATTTATTAACCATTTCGTTCACCTTGGCTTCGAACTCTAATTTTTTAAAGAGATTTTCTAATTTTTCCAATTCTGTTTTTAAATCTTCGGCGGACATTTGGAATTCGTCTAATTTTTCAAAAGAGTTTTCCTTTTGAAATTGATTCATCAGTTCTTCCAACTTTTTGAGCATATCTTTTACTTCTTCGCTGAGCATTTCATCCATTAATTTCTCCAATTTTTCCTGCTTTTGGAGGATTTCCGGATCAAGTTCTTTGATTTTATCTTGATTGTTAAGGTTTTGCTGAAAGTCCTTTTTCATTTCTTCCAAGGCTTTGGTGAGTTGGTTATGATCTTTCAGCAGGTCTTCGATGGCTTTTTTATCTTGCCAGTCTAAGACTTTCTTATTGAGCATTTTTTCTTTTAACTCATCTATTTTTTCAGAGAATTGATCGACCTCTTTTTGAGCATCTACCAGGTGGTCTTTTATTTCCTCATTATTTTTTTCTTCTTGTTGTTGGAGTTCTTGCTTGGTAGCTTTTTCTAGGGCATAGACAGAAGAACGTGCCATTTTTGGACCATGAACACCATCATTGTCCCAAGTTTCAAAGTAGTAAACTATTTTATCTCCCGGAGAAAGTGGTATTCGGGATGCGTCAAAAGTGTAGTCAAAATCGGCGAATGGCTGTTCTTTGCTGTACGGGAGGTTTACTTTCTTGGCACTCAGCACTTTACCTTTTTCATTTATAATATTATAGTGAAATTCAAGTCGGGAAAGCCCATAATCATCAGAAGCATTGCCAAAGAAATACATGTAATCGGTATCAGTGCTGTCTACTAGTTTTTCTACATTAATGATAGGATTTTTATCTGGTGATACCTGAACATTAAAAACTATACTGTCCATATTTTCCATTTCCTTATTTCCAATCATGATGGCACAAGAGGCGTCTGCAAGAAATCTATGGTTATGGGAATAATGATTCTTTTTTCCGGAAGAAAGCGGGTAGATATTTTTATTCACCCGTATGTTAAAGAAATCAGTATTTTCGGTTTTAAAGTCCCAACGTATGGAAGTACCTTCGGGAACAAAGATATCGCTGGTGTTTTCTATACGTTCTGTTCCTTTTCCGGTATATGCCGGATATTGGACTATGGCAGAAACGCCTGTAATAATTGGCTTCGCTACCACCTTCACGTCGTATTGCACAGAGGGAAATCCACTTGCGAGAAAATTAAAATCAAAATCCTTTTGTACGTTATTGAAAGTATATGTGTAAATGTCATTGGTTGTCTTCGTCATGCGGTATTCTCTACCTTCTGTTTGAATGAAGACTTCTTTGGGAAGTGCTTTCCCATCTACTTTTACTTTTACTTCCAAATTTTCAAATTGCGGTATTTTGAGTTTTTTATTTTGAAGGAAAAAGTCAAAAGGTGCTTTTTTGGGAAATACTTTATTGGGGTTTACCAAACGCAGGTTGCTTTCCTTTAAAATACTTGGTGCCGCAAAGAGAATGAAAATAAGTGCTGCCAATGGAGGGAGAACATACTTTAGGTATTTCTTATTTTTCCCCAAGTCAATGGCATGGGTGAATGGCACTAATTTTATCTGGTTGATTTTCTGATGAATACTGGCTTCAATCAGGGCATGATTGCTTGCCGAATTTTCTTGTTGCTTAAGCTGAAGGATGTTGAGTAGTTTATCTTTTACGTCTGAGAAATGTGTGCCAATGATGGCTGCTGCTTGCTCGTGTGAGATGCTGTTTCCCAACCTAAAATAAGACAAAAGCGGTTTGCCCACCCATGCTATCAGTGAGTATAGGAATAACCCGGAGAATGTGAAGGCAATGAATTTTCTGATGCCGGTAGAAAAATAAAACTTGTACTCAGAGAGGCTAAGTAGGAGATAAACGACTAAAATAAGTGCGGCAAAAGATAAAACGCCTCTCAACAGTTGATTCAAGTAATATTTCCTGATGAAACTGTCGATTTTAGAAATGAGCAATTCGTAATTTGTCTTTTGATTCATATGAAGCGAAAATCACCTATTTTAATGTTAAAGTCAATTGTTTTAAGTTAAAAAATGAAAACCCATTACAAAGGTTTTTTAAAGGCACGTCTAAAATCTCTATGTTCGATGGCATTTTGAGGACATCCCATTAGGTTGGGTTGTAAAAGTCTGTAGTCAATGTCATACGTTATAGGAAGTACTACCGCATCATCAATAACGATTTGGTCGGCTTTGGCATAATATTCATTTCTTAATTTCTCGTCGCTTGTTTCTAATGCCAGTTGAAACCATTTATCGAATTCAGGATTTTTATACCTGAAAGAGTTGATATAAGTTTTTGTTTTGATATCAGCAGGGACATGTCTGCTATCAAACAAATTCAGGAAATTCTCTGGATCCGGATAATCGGCAATCCATCCCAATCGCCAGAAATCGCATTTAGCGGCTTCAATAGATTCAGAATGTTGCGCCCAAGGAACGGTAACAATATCAATAGGGATATTCAGCGTTTCTTCAATCATTTTTTTGATGGCTTCGGCTACTTGCCCATTTCTGCCACCACCGCTGTTGATTTGTAGGGTCACTTTCGGAAACCCTTGTCCTTTTGGGAATCCTGCTTCTGCCAACAGTGCTTGTGCTTTTGCGGGATCAAAAGTATATCCTTTAACTTTAGTAGCATCATAAGAGCCACAGCCCGGAGGAACTATGCCATATTTAGCAGGCACTCCGGAGCCTTTATAGGTGAATGTGGCAATTTTATCTCTGTCAACGGCATAACAGAAAGCCTGGCGCACTTTTTTATCGTTAAAGATTTTACCCGGGTGCAGAAATCCATAAAATTGTATCGTCATAGAGTTCTTGTATTGAAGTTGAAAGTTGGCATAGTCTGGTTTTAATTTGTTTTGATTGTCGACTACTTCTTCTTTCATTTCTAAGGGCAACCTATAAACAAGGTCTATATCGCCTTTTTTGAAAGCGGCTAATTCTGTTTTCTTTTCTTTGAGGAAGGTAATTTTAATGAAATCAAGATAAGGGATTTGGTTGCCAAACTCATCTTTTTCCCAATAGTTGGGATTTTTTTCTAAAAATACCACCTGATTATCCTGAACGGATTTTATTTTAAAAGGACCTGTTCCTACAGTTTTTATACGCATTTCCGAGCCATATTTTTCATATGCTTCCTTGGCATAAATGGCTGTTTGGGGTAAAGCAAGTCTGTCGATGAACACAGAAAAAGGTCTGATGAGGTTGATTTCGATGGTATAATCATCTATAACTTTGATACCGCTTACGCCACTATTGTCCTTAGGGTTTTTTCCGGTAGCATCATTGTACTCATTTGCACCTACCACTAGGTCTTTAAAAATCCAGAATGCCTGAATATCTGCGGGTCTGTTATAACAAAGCAGGTCGAAGCAGAATTTTACGTCGTGGGCATTCATTTCCCGACCTTTTCCATCCGGAAAGCACGGGTCGTCATGGAATTTTACACCTTTTCTGAGGTGGAAAACGAATTTTTTACCATTGTCCAACACTTCCCATTTTTCTGCCAAGCAAGGTTCGATGGCTAGTGTTGAGACATTAAATTTTACTAATCCTTCATAAATATTGTTCACAATACGCTGTCCAGTAACTTCAGTGATATTCGGAGGGAATAAGCTTTTTAAATACTCTTCTTCATTCAATCGCAGTGAGCCACCTAGATACACACCTCCTTTACCTTCTTTTGTAGCATTGGAAGATTGTTTTTTGGAACCACACGAAGAAAGCGCTAATAGAGCGAACAGATAAATAATGATTTTATTCATAGTAAATTGTTTAATACAAATGTATGATTAATAATTAAAAATTCATGAGCCTTCATGCAAGGATGCTTGCGTTAGATGCTTAATTCAAGATAAACAGGACAATGGTCTGAATGTTTAGCATCCGGAAGAATGGCGGCATCTACAATATTGTCTTTTAAGTTTTCTGAGACAGCATGGTAGTCGATGCGCCAACCTTTGTTTTTATCTCTGGAATTAAAGCGGTAACTCCACCAAGAGTAATGGTGCGGGTCAGGATTGATATGCCTAAAGGTGTCAATGAATCCACTATTAAAGAAATCCGTCATCCACTCCCGTTCTTCGGGGAGGAAGCCGGAGTTTTTCTTGTTGCCTTTTGGGTCGTGGATATCAATTTCCTTGTGGCAAATATTGTAATCTCCACACACCAAAAGGTTGCCAAGTGTATATTTCTTTTGATTAATCCATGGAAGGTAATCACCAAGGAATTCCATCTTCACAGCTTGCCTTTCTTCACCGCTGGAGCCGCTGGGGAAATAGGTGTTAATAATTGTTAAAGCGCCAATTTTAGCTTCCAAAACACGCCCTTCTTTATCATACTTTGGGATGCCCATTCCAAAATGAACGGCATCGAGTGGAATTCTGGAGATAATCCCTACGCCACTATATCCTTTTTTTTCAGCCGAATTCCATGCGTGGTATACATAGCCCAAATCTTCGAATATTTCTACGGGAATATCTGCACGGTCTGCTTTTATTTCTTGAAAAAGATACACGTCATAAGCAGTTGCTTTAATCCAATCTGCCAAACCTTTGGTTAGTGCAGAGCGGATACCGTTTAAATTATAGCTAATTATTTTTAATTGTGGCATTGTAATTGTCAGATTTTCTTAAATTTATCACTTTGCGGACAAAAATACATTTTTCCTGCAAGCTTTTATCAAATGAAATTACTAAAGGTACTGTTTTTGTGGACGATGGCAATGGTTATTTATGGAAACATAAATGGTCAGACGACAAGTATTTCGGGAATTGTTAAAGATAGCAAAACCGGTGAACCAATCTCATATGCTACCGTTTTTGTAAAGAATTCCGGTTATGGAACCACCTGTGATTCGGTAGGATATTATTCTTTACAATTGCCAGCAAAATATGATACGCTGACAGCCACTTTTATTGGGTATGATGATAAAATGATGGCGATACCAAAAGGCATGAGCAAAACCCTGAATTTTGAACTAGAAGAATCATCATCAACATTGGGCGAAGTGGTTATTTTTGGCGATAAGCTTCCATTAGAGGAAATTATTCTCAGAAATATCCTAAAAAATAAGGAACGAAACAATAAAGACAATTTTCCGAATTATCAGTATGAGATTTACAACAAAGTAGAAATAGATTTAAAGAATCTGGAGTCCAAGTTGTTGGATGTTCGATTTCTGAAGCCTTTTTCTTTTGTTTTAGAAAATGTAGACAGTACTTCGGAAGAGGCTCCTTTTCTTCCATTGTTTTTGACAGAGTCGCTTTCAGATTACTATTATAAGAGCAACCCGAAAAAGAAACGTGAGGTTATTAAAGCTTCGAAAATTAGTGGTGTACAAAATGATTATGTCTCTCAATATTTGGGGAATATGTACACGGAGTTTAATATTTATGACAATTTCATTGGCGTGATGCTCAAAGAATTTGTCAGCCCAATTGCGAATAGCTGTCGTTTTTTCTATGATTATCGAGTGGTAGATACGGTCTATACGGCTACGGGTACATTCTACCGCTTAGGTTTTGAACCGAAGACAAAGTCGGATAATACCTTTTCCGGAGACTTGTTAGTGGATGACCACAATTTTGCACTCAAAGAGATACGGTTGAAAATGGCAGACCATGTTAATATCAACTTTGTAAAGAGGATTGAGATTGTACAAAATTTTACCACTATCGATGATTCACTAACGCTGGTATCGGACGAGAAGACCATGATCGAATTTGCTCCTTTGGAGAAATTGCCCGCCATAATTGGTCGAAAAAGCACTTCTTACAAGGATTTTAAAATCAACCAACCTGAAATCAATGACAAGATAGAAACATTAAAAGATGAAGTAACCATCATTAAAGGAGGCAGTGAGTACGGCGAGACATATTGGGATAGTGCCAGACATGTAGGGTTAAGTAAAAATGAAAACAATATCTATCATTTGATAGATACAGTAAAATCGACCCCGGCGTATAAGAAGTATTCCAATATCTTGTATCTTTTATCTACAGGATATGGTCATGTAGGGAAGATAGACTTAGGTTCTATATACAACCTTATTGTCAATAATCCATATGATGGATGGAAATTCAATGTGGGCATGCGAACGAATTATAAGTTCAATGAGTATTTGCAATTTCAAGGAAATATAGGGTACGGAATTAAATCAAAATTAGTTGTAGGGAGTGCCGGTGTAGATTGGATATTTAAGAAAGCGCATCGACAAATATTAGGTGCATCTTATTTGCATGATGTAAAGGCGCAAACCGCCTCTACGGATATTGCCCCTTCCGATAATATACTCACTCGGTTGGTTCGCAGGAAAGTGCCTTTCAAACTTATGCTACTGGATCAGGCAAAACTATATTATGAGCGGGAATGGAAACCCGGTATATCTTCGAGATTGACCCTGCAAAATAGAAGGATTGAGCCTTTGCTGTCATTGCCATTAAAGTTCTTACAATACAAAGAGCAGGAAATGAGCTATGATACGATTACCAAAATCAACCAATCAGAACTGGTGTTAAATCTTAGGTTTGCACCCAAAGAACGTTACCTGTCCGATAATTTGTTTCGACCAAGCTTGGGAACAACTTTGCCGATTGTAGAAGTGGAATATGCTTACGGAATCAAGAACCTATTTAAGAGCAATTTTTCGTATCATAAAATATCCTTGTCCATTGGTGATGAGTTTGCCGTCAATCCTATCGGAAATATGCGTTATAAACTTTGGGGTGGAAAGGTCTTTGGTACGGTGCCTTCGCTATTAAGTTTTATTCCGGATGGCAATGAAACGTTTTTCTATAATAATGGAAAACAAACCTTCAATCTGATGAATGAGTATGAGTTTTATGCAGACAGCTGGATTGCATTGACATTAGAGCATCACTTTGATGGATTTTTCCTCAACAGAATTCCTGGAATCAGGAAGTTGAAATGGAGAGAGGTGATAGAAACAAAAATGGTTTGGGGTAGAAATTCCTCTGCAAATCAATTTGCCAACCAAGAAAGTGCTATGTATTCATTTGGCAAAGCGCCTTATATGGAAGTAGGTTTTGGTATTGAGAACATTTTTAAATTTTTTAGAATGGATTTTCTCTGGAGGACAACCTATAGAGATCATCCAAACACACCTAATTTTGGTGCTATGCTTGGCATGGATTTTAGGTTATAATTTCTTAAATAAACAATTGTGAGTTTAATAAGTTAACAATAATAGTCAAATTTGTATCGTAAAGTTGCATCACATGCCGGAAGTCAGAACAAAAAATAGGTTTAAATACATAGAACAAGGAAAAGGAGCACCTATTCTGATGTTGCATGGTTTGTTCGGCAGTTTGGCAAATTTTGAACATGTGATGGCAAAATTTGCTTCCAATTACCATACTATTGTTCCGATACTGCCCTTATATGATTTGCCCATTCGAGCGTCGACAGTTGATGGATTGGTGGAATACTTGACTGAATTTATTGATTTCTTTGGCTTTGAAAAAGTACATTTAATAGGAAATAGCCTAGGTGGGCATGTTGCACTTGTGTACACGTTGAATCAACCACAAAAGGTTTCATCCATTACCCTTACCGGAAGTTCCGGATTATTTGAGAAGGCATTTGGAGATACCATGCCGAAGCGTGGCGATTACGAATACCTCAAAGAGAAGACGGAACAAACTTTCTATGACCCCAAGATTGCCACCAAAGAATTGGTAGACGATGTTTATGAAACCATCATGGATAGAGAAAAAGCTATACGAGTGGTGACAATGGCAAAATCTGCTGTCAGACATAATCTTTCAGTAGAACTTAACCAAATTACTTGCCCAACCTTATTGATTTGGGGTAAAAATGACAACATCACACCGCCATTTGTTGGCGAGGAGTTTAAAAGACTCATTCCGCATGCGGAGCTTTTTTTTATAGATAAATGTGGTCATGCACCCATGATGGAATGTCCGGAAGAATTTAACACGATTTTAGGCAAATTTTTAACAGCGCTGAAATGATAGCAGTAGAACTTATAGATAATAACGTACCCTATCTGAAAAGTTCAGACAAAGTGTTTTTTGCTATAAACCTAATGCAGGAAAGAGGTTTAAGATGCTTGCCAGTGCTGGAAGATGGTGTGTATGTGGGCATGGCAACAGAGGAAATCCTGTTGGAAATGGATGATGAAGCCACAATAGCATCTCTGACATTGGAATACCCTGACTTTATTGTTGCAGAAGGAGAACATTTATTATTTCTCTTAAAAGAAATGGCATCCTACCAAGTTGAACTAATACCTGTTAAATCTGTTTATGACAATGCTTATCTCGGCGTAATAAGCGCAGCACAAATTGTCAACTTCCTGCAAAAAAATATGGCCATTTTACAAGAGGGCGGTGTTTTAGTGCTACAAATGCAACCCAAAGACTACTCTTTATCTGAGATTGCCCGTATTGTAGAGTCTAATGGAGCGCATATTGTTTTTTGTTATCTGGGTAGTGCTGCCGACAAAGGGAAAGTGCAATGCACCCTGAAAATTGACATGACAGATTTGTCCGGAATCTTACAGAGTTTCGAACGCTACCACTATGAAGTGGTGTCCACCTTTCATCAGTCTATAAACGAAGCGTCTTTAAAACAACGATTGGATTCTTTGCTTCATTATTTGAATGTATAAATTTCGCTATACTTTTCTTTACATTTGTGTCTGTGAGTCGCCGCATATATATATTGTATAGTATCATATTCTTGCTGTTCAACCAGTATGTGAGTGCTCAGGAAGGGAGTAGCCTTTTTATTCGCAATATCACAGTTGAAGGGAATAAGCATACTAGGGAATTTGTTATCCTAAGAGAATTAACCTTTCAAGAATCAGACACTATATTAGGAATACGGCTGTCAAAGGAATTTGAGAAAAGCCAAACCAACTTACAGAATCTTGCGTTGTTTGCGGCCATAAATTTCAATATCAAGAATTGGGAGAACGATTCATTAGACATCGTAATTTCTGTAACTGAAAGAGCGCGCTTTAGACCGATACCAATTTTTAACTTGGCTGATAGAAATTTTAACGTTTGGTGGACAGAGCAAAATAGGAGTTTCAAAAGAGTGCAGTATGGTGCGATGGTAGTATATAAGAATGCTTTCGGGCTGAACCACACTATTTCTGGTACGGCGACATTCGGATTTGCGCAGAACTATGAAGTAGAGTATCGTGTACCATATTTTAATAAGAAGAAATCGCTGGGCGGTAATTTTAAATTTGGATTTACCCAAAGCAAACAAGTGCAAACGGGTGCTTTTGAAGACCAAACGCAATTTTTGGAAGCAGATAAACACCTGAGAAGAAGATATGAAGTGAATACCAATTTTATTTACAGACCCAAGATTCGAAACATACATTCTTTTAAGCTCAATTATTTTCACTATAATATTTCTGATATTTTATCCAATAGTCATCCTGATTATCTCTTGGATGGTCGGAATAGGGTGGATTTCTTTCAGTTGGGGTATTCTTATGAGGCAGATTTCAGAAATTTTAAATTCTTTCCCACATCAGGATGGTTCTTAAAGGTTGATTTTGAAAGAGATGGCTTAGGAATGTTTAAAGAAGATGTGAACCTTACCAGAATGACATTTACCTACAATCATTATATCAGTCTGGGTGAAAGCGGCAAGCATTTTACAAGCCATTCCATGAGAATGATGTTAAGTGGTCCTGAAAAGCAACCTTATTTTCTTACAAGAGGCATGGGTTTTCGTCAGGATTTTGTTAGAGGGAACGAATTGTATTTAATTGATGGTCAGCGATTCTTTTTGTTTAAAAATGATTATAAATACAAAGTCTTAGATGTAAAACTCAATTATATAAAAAAATTAAAAGGCAAGAAGTTTGGTCTCATGCCACTCTCTTTATATGTTGGAGGGCATTTTGATGCCGGTGCAGTACGCGACAGCTATTATGCGCAAGGAAATACTTTGAGAAATAAGATGATTTATGGTTGGGGTGTAGGAGTGGATTTTGTTACTTTTTACGACCGTGTTTTCAGATTAGAATATTCCTTTAATCAGGATTTTAAAAATGGCGTATATTTACATTTTGAGTTACCGATATAGATTTTCGCATGAATATTGCCATATATAGCCGTTTTTTAAAGAAAGAGCAACGCCCTTATGTTCAAGAACTTTTCAAATGCCTTGAAGAGCGCAATTATAACGTTACCATTTACGAAGATTATTTAAAAACCTTGAAAAATGAGATAAAATTTCTCTCCAAACATCAAACATTTAGTTGTTATGAAGATATTATACAACAAAATATAGATATCATGATTTCCCTTGGCGGAGATGGAACATTATTAGATACCGTTTGTCTTATCAAAGACAGTGGCGTTCCGGTAGCAGGTGTTAATCTGGGGAGACTGGGTTTCCTTGCGGATATCCATAAAGAAGACATCAAAGCATTGGTAGATGCCATTGAAAATGATACCTACACCATTCAGGAGCGCGCATTGATACATGTAGAAACCAATAAACCGCTCTTTGGTGAGGAAAACTTCGGGTTAAACGAAGTATCTATCCTAAAAACAGACTCCTCCTCCATGATTACTGTACACGTTTACTTAAATGGAGAATTTCTCTCTACTTACTGGGCGGATGGACTTATTATTGCCACACCTACCGGCTCCACGGCCTATTCATTGAGTTGCGGTGGACCCATTATCTTTCCAACATCCGGAAATTTCGTGCTAACCCCAATTGCGCCACACAACCTCAATGCCAGACCCATCGTGATACCCGATAATACGGTGGTTTCATTTGAAGTAGAGTGCCGTTCAAGGTATTTTCTGTGTGCCATCGATTCTAGGAATAAATTGGCAGACAAAACCTATCAGATAGCTATCAGGAAAGAAAGTTTCCCATTTCGTTTATTCAAGATGCCCGACAGCCATTATCTGAAAACCCTTCGGGAAAAGTTGAATTGGGGAGAAGATTCAAGAAATTAGCCACATTATGAATATTCCATAAAGGTTTTTTAACTTTTATTGCCAAATACTATGCTTATTTATTCTACGTTAATTCTGTATCTTTGCAGATTATTTTTCAATCTCATTTTTTGAAGAGGGCATTTCACATAGTAGTAATTTTAATGGCAGGGTGCTTTATGTCCCCGCATAAGCTTAGTGCTCAGGAGAAGGAGTTTGGATTTCTCGCAGGTGGAGCCAATTATTATGGAGATATCAATCCCAATTATTCCTTTAAAGAAACAAGACCTTTTGCGTCCATCTTTTACAGATATAATTTTAATCCACGCATGTCATTGAGAGCAGGATTAAATTATGGATGGATAGAAGCCTCAGATTCGAAAAGAAAAAATTATCCTTATTTGCAAGCACGAAACCTCAACTTCTCCTCACAAATTTTGGAGGTTGCCTGTACTTATGAATTAAATTTCTTTAAGTTCAATCCTTATGTTAAGAAGGATCGGTTTTCTCCTTATATTTATTTTGGTGCTAGCCTCTTTCATTTTCAACCTACTACCGTGTATAATGGCAGAAAGTATAGGTTAGAAGAATTGGGTACTGAAGGACAAAAGGGTTATGATGAAGAGCAGGTGAACGGCTACTCAACCTTTGCATTTGCTATTCCTTTCGGTGGAGGCATCAAGTGGGCCATCAATAAAAAACTTTCCTTAAATGTAGAGTTTAGCAGTAGAAGAACTTTCACAGACTACATAGACGATATCAGTACAGTATATCCGGATAAAGATTTACTTTTTTATTCTGAAGGAAATGAAAATATTGCTGAAATACTCAGCGACAGATCTCCGGAAGCAGGATTTGACCCAATCGCAGTAGAAGGGAAGCAAAGAGGAACCAGTAAAGACAAAGATAGGTTTAACTTTTTTGGCATTGGACTCACCTACACCATATATAATCCTAAATGCCCGCGACCTTATTAACTGAAACACTTGTTGCAGATATGCTAAAAGAACAAATAGATGTTACCAAACTACCACAGCACATTGCCATCATTATGGATGGTAATGGGAGGTGGGCAAAATCACAAGGGAAGCATCGGGTGTTTGGTCATAAGAATGGCGTGCAGGCAGTAAGAGAAGCCAGCGAAGCGTGCGCAGAAATCGGCGTTCCATACCTCACCTTATATGCCTTTTCTACGGAAAACTGGAACAGACCAAAAACCGAAGTATCTGCCTTAATGGAATTATTGATACTGACGATAGGAAGGGAAGTGAAAACCTTGCAAAAAAACAATATCCGGTTAAATGCCATCGGGCAATTAGACCTGCTTCCAGATTCTTGTAAAAAGGCTTTGGATAAGGCCATAAGAGAGACTTCTGCCAACACCAGAATGACCTTAACTCTTGCATTGAGTTATAGTTCAAGAGTAGAAATTACCGACATGGTGAAATCTATCGCCGAAAAAGTAAAAAATAACGAACTCAACCCATCGGATATTACACCGGAAATCGTTCATAATCATCTATATACACACGATCTTCCCGATCCTGAGTTATTAATTAGAACCAGCGGAGAAACGAGAATAAGCAACTTCTTGCTTTGGCAGATTGCCTATGCAGAATTGTGTTTTATAGAAAAATACTGGCCGGATTTCAGTAGAGAAGACCTCTATGCCGCTATATGTGAATTCCAAAATCGAGAACGTCGCTTCGGCATGACCAGCGAACAAATACTAAGTGAATGAAGAAAATTATATTGATATTTTTAGTAATGATGCTGACATGGGGAAAATCTTTTTCTCAAGGTCTAGACTCATTAACCATAGATTACAGCAATCCAAAAAAATATATCCTCGCTTCTTATGAAGTAACCGGAACAAACTTCCTCGACCAAAATATCATCAAGTCGCTCACCGGACTAGTTGCAGGCGAAGAAATACTCATTCCTGGAGAAGATATTTCAAAAGCCATCAGAAACCTGTGGAAACAAGGACTCTTCTCAGATGTTTCAGTGTTTATCAATAAAATCGACGGAGACAAAGTACATCTGGAAATTAGAATCCAAGAGAAGCCTAAGCTTTCTACCTTCGAATTTTCCGGAAAAAACATGAAGAAAGGAACCATCGAAGACTATAATAAAAAGTTAGATATTTTAAAAGGTAAACCCGTCACGGAAGCCTTGAAATTAAACGTAAAGAATACCATTGGCGATGTTTTACAAGAGAAAAAATACCTATATCCAACCATTACTATTACCGAAAAGAAAGACTCTACCCTGCCCAATTCTGCCATCCTTATGGTAAATGTTGATCCAGGATATAAGATAAAGGTGGGAGAAATAGACTTCGTCGGTGTGGAAGAAGGAGACCCTCGCAAGATAAGAAAAGCCATGAAAAACACCAAAGCAGCAACTTCTGTTAAATTCTTTAAACCAGAAGATAAAGAAGTGTTGACAGATAAAACCAAAAGAAGAAACTTCTTATATACCCTGGCCAATCTGAACTTCAGCTCAGTACGCGACTTCTTGAGTGATCGTGTAAGACTTTCTTTCTTTAAATCGTCCAAATTTAATGAAGAAAACTATGAGAAAGATAAACGAGCATTGATTGATTATTATAACTCAATTGGACATAGGGATGCGAAGATTACTTTTGACACCGTATATCTGGCATCCAAAAGTGCCATGAATGTGCAAATCGTCGTCGATGAAGGAAAGAAATATTATTTTAGAAACATAGAGTTTAAGGGGAACTCCAAATATGAATCTGCTTATCTTCAAAAAATATTAGGCATTAAAAAAGGAGATGTTTACAATAGCGAACTCCTACAAAAGAAACTCAACCTCGACCCAAATGGCACAGATGTTTCTACCTTATACTATGATGATGGCTACTTGTTTTTTACCGTTAACCCTACAGAAACAGCCGTAGTTGGAGACTCCATAGATTTGGAGATTAGGATCAACGAAGGACCGCAGGCAACCATTGACAAGGTCATCATTGAAGGAAATGACAAAACAAATGACCATGTCATCAGAAGAGAACTAAGAACCGTTCCCGGTAATAAATTTAGTCGTACCGATTTAATACGTTCGCAAAGAGAAATCGCTAACCTTGGTTTCTTTGATGCTGAAAAAATTGAAGTAAATCCTATCCCACATCCTGAAACAGGTACTGTTGATATACAATACAAGGTCGTTGAAAAATCCGCAGATCAGGTGGAGTTGTCTGCCGGTTGGGGAGGTTCAGAGGGGTTGATTGGAACACTCGGACTTTCTTTCAACAATTTCTCCGTAAAAAACATATTTAAAAAGGGTTCATGGTCTCCGCTTCCAACGGGAGATGGACAAAAACTGAGCATCCGTGCACAGAGTAACGGTAAAAGATATCAATCCTATAATTTCTCCTTTACAGAACCTTGGTTAGGTGGAAGAAAACCAAATGCTTTCTCCATAAGTGCATTTAGTTCAAGATTCCAAACACTGGATGCCAACAGAGATGTATCCGGAAAACAAATCACCAATGGATTCTCTATCGGGTTAGGAACAAGGTTGAAGAAACCCGATGATTATTTCATCGTTCAAAGTTCATTGAACTTCCAAAATTATAACCTTAAAAATTTCCAACAATTTCTAGCATCCAATGGAGAGAGTATTAGTGATGGAAATTTCAATAACCTCAACCTAAAGATTGTATTCGCCAGAAACTCCATAGATCAACCCATCTTCCCTACTAGTGGTGCTAATGTTGAGTTGATTGGTCAGTTTACACCTCCTTACTCACTTATCAAGAAAAAAGACAATTATAATGACCTTTCTCCAAATGAGAAGTATAGATGGATAGAGTACCACAAATGGAGACTAAATGTAGAGTGGTATCAGTCATTGGGTAAGAAATTTGTGCTTAGAACCGCAGCTAAGTTTGGCTTCCTTGGCAAGTATAACGACAAAGTAGGCACATCGCCTTTTGAGCGATTTGAAGTTGGCGGTAATGGACTTCCCGGAAATATTACCTTATTCGGTCAAGACATCATCGCACATAGAGGATACAATGTTTACTCACCAAACGGTGGTGCGTCCATATTTAACAAATTCACCTTAGAAGTACGTTATCCATTCAGCCTGAACCCACAGGCATCTGTTTGGGGTTTAGCATTCTTTGAGGCTGGAAACGCATGGAATAGCTTTAAAGATTATAACCCATTCAAGCTCAATAGAAGCGTGGGTATCGGTATTCGTGCAATGTTGCCAATGTTTGGCTTATTAGGAGTGGATTACGGCGTAAGGTTTGATAATAATCCGGGAAGCTTGATAACCAAGTCTAACGGATTCTTTGATTATATCGGAAAAAATGGAGAATTTACCATAATTTTAGGATTCGAACCTGAATAATAAAACCTAAATATTTGTGAATTTTTTGTTTTTGGCATAGCGTTTGAAATTTTCAATACTGTAAAATAAATGAATATGAAAAAAGTGTTTTTTCTCTTTGGATTTCTGATGATGGTATCATTTGCCACACAAGCACAGCGGTTTGCATATGTCAACACAGAATATATCTTAGGAAAAGTTCCTGAATATAAGGAAGCGCAAAAAAAGTTAGATGAGATTGCCGCCGGTTGGAAAAAAGAAATCGATGCGAAGTTTCAGGAAGTAGCGACGATGTATGAGAAGTTTAACCAAGAAGAATTTCTTTTAACTGAAGACATGAAAAGAAAACGTGAAGAAGAAATTATTGCCAAAGAAGAAGAAGCCAATAAACTTCAAAAAGCCAGATTCGGATACGAAGGCGAGTTATATAAAAAGAGACAAGAGTTGGTACAACCTATACAGGATAAAATCTTTGATGCCATTCAAAAATTGGCCACTACTAGAGGTTACGACTTCATCTTCGACAAAGCCAGCGGTGGTGCAACCCTCTTGTACACCAATCCTAGCTACGACTTAAGTGATCAGGTATTAAAAAACCTTGGATATAATTAAAATCATTATTTTTGCAATCCCAATTTTAAACATTAAACAATGAAGAAAATTTTATTAGTATTTGCTTTGGTAGCTACATGTTATTTTTCTACACAAGCACAAATGAAAGTCAATAAGTTTGGCTACATCAACTCACTCGAACTCTTGGCAGCAATGCCTGAATCTGCGGTAGCAGACCAAAAAATTGAGGATTATGGAAAGGCTTTGGAACAGAGTTACACTAAGATGGTTACTGTTTATCAGGAAGAAGCGACGAAGTTTGAAGAAATGATGAATGATTCAAATGTATCAGATGCAACAAAACAAGTGGCATATGAAGAAGTAATGGAACTGCAAAAGAAAGTCGGCGAATTTGAAGCAAGCATCAGTGAAAAAATGGCTAAAAAACGCGAGGAACACTATACACCTATTATCAATAAAGCTAATGAAGCCATCAAAGCAGTAGCCAAAGCAAATGGATACACCTATATCTTTGATACATCAGTAGGTTGCTTAGTATATGCAGATGAAACCGATGATGTAATCGCATTAGTGAAAAAACAATTAGGTATATAAAAATACACCGAGGTGATTAACCCGGAACAACCTATAGGGATTTTTGATTCAGGAATTGGCGGCCTAACGGTCGCCAATGCTGTTTTAAAAGAACTCCCCAATGAAAACCTCATCTACTTCGGTGACACAGCCCACCTTCCTTATGGTGATAAATCTGCCGATACCATCCGTTTTTTCTCCAAAACTATTGGCGAATTTTTTCTTTTCAAGGATTGCAAGGTAATCATCATCGCGTGTAATACCGCATCCGCCGTAGCTTACGAACTACTTTGTGAGCTGTCCGGCAACAAAGCCATCGTCATCAATGTCATCGACCCTGTTGTAGATTATACCATCGAAAGCAAGTTTAAAAAAGTGGGCATCATAGGTACGCAAGGCACCATTAACTCCGGAATATATCCTAAAAAAATAAAAGAAAAGAATCCGGATGTAGAAGTCTGTAGCCTTGCCACACCGCTTTTAGTGCCGATGATAGAATCAGGATTTGTAACAGGACAAATCAGTGAACTCGTTTTAGAAAACTACCTGAACGATCCCATCCTGAGTGATATAGACTCATTGGTACTGGGATGCACCCATTATCCTCTAGTAAAAAAAGAAGTAGAAGCCTATTATTTAAAGCATAATAGAAAAGTGGAGGTAATGGCCACCAACGAAATCGTTGGGAGATATGTAAAGAATCTTATGGAAAGTAAAAATCTCCTAAGAAAGAAAAAAGGAGGCAAGCACCTGTTTTATGTCTCAGATTATACAGCGTCTTTTGCCAATACCACTAAGTTGTTCTATGGTGAAGCAGTTAACCTAGTACATTTGAAGATTACACCTCGCTAACAGGCTCCAGATGCTTCTTCATGAAATCCACCATTCTGTTAAACGCTTTTTTGCCTTGAGCGGTATTGAAAAATAAATGAGGAATACCGTGCGGTAACACATACATATGTTTCTCAAACTTTTCACCCAAATCTGCTTCCAATTTCCGCAGCCTTTCTGCAGGAACAAAAGGATCCATATACACATAATGTCCTTGAATGGTATTTTGCACTAAAGCAGCACAGCCTTTTGGGAAACCACTGCCTTTCCTGCCAAAAGAATGGTGAAACACAACAGGAGCCTTTACCTCTTCCCTAATGGCAGCATGAAGAATAAAACCACCCGTTAAGCATTGCCCTACCATGCCAATTCTTTGCTCATCTACTTCTTCAAAGTCCTTGAAATGATCTAAGATCTCTAACACCTCATTCAAAGGAGTGTTGCCATGGTCAGAATTATTCCGGGATAATTCATCAAAAAACATCCGCACACAGTATTTTGAAGCACCCAAATCACTATATAAATCGGGTAGCAAGACATGAAAACCAGCATCCATTAGCAACTCAGCAGTCTTTTTAAAAGCAGGAACAATACCACTGATGTCATGCAAAAAAATGATACCCGGTCTTTTTTTGTTATCCTTTTTATACAAAAAAGCATGTACGACCCTGCCGGAAATGTCAAATGTAATTTTTTGTGCCACGTTTTTTTCTGAAAATTACTTATTAGAATGACCAAAAACAAACAAATTTAATATGGACAAACAAATTTCAACATTAATTAACGCACTTATCGCAAAAATTTTTACAAACCAACCCATTCATCTCAGGTTCTAGTTGTGATGCCTTTAGGTTCTTGGTGCCTTCTTAAAGAAACCTCACAAAGGGACACAGAGAAGCACAAAGGAAGAAGAATATTAGTGAATGCACGATTCAAAAAGGACGAAGTAATCTTATAGCTTATGTAGAAATTCCGTGTTCACGTGTCTTCACGTGAACGTGAGAAGATATTATGTACCTTGGAATTGCATGGCATGCAGCTTTTGGTACAATCCATCTTCCTTCGCCAACAACTCCTCATGAGTGCCCATTTCCTTGATTTCGCCCTTATCCATTACGATAATTTTATGCGCATTTTGTATAGTAGAAAGGCGGTGTGCAATCACCAAAGAAGTCCTTCCTTTTACCATTACCTCAATAGCACGCTGTATCAGCTGCTCAGATTCCGTATCTACACTGGAGGTTGCCTCATCTAAAACGAGGATTTTAGGATTGTAAACCAGCGCACGAATAAAAGAAATCAACTGCCTTTGTCCAACCGACAGCGTTGCTCCACGCTCCATTACCGGATAGTTAAACCCGCCCGGGAGATTCAGAATAAATTCATCAGCACCCACTAATTGCGCTGTTTTTAAGACAGTCTCTTCAGAAATATTGGGGTCATTAAGGGTAATATTATCCATAACCGTCCCAGAAAAGAGGAACACATCTTGAAGCACAACGGCGATTCCTTTTCTGAGCGATTCTAGCGTGTAATTTTTTAAATCAATGCCATCCAGAAGAATTTCTCCTCTTTGAATCTCATAGAAGCGGCTTAAGATATTTATCGTAGATGATTTTCCTGAGCCCGTTGCACCCACCAAAGCGATCGTTTCACCACTATTTACCTTAAATGAAATATCTTTCAAGACATAGTTTTCCTGATCATAAGCGAACCATACATGTTTAAATTCTATATCGCCCTGAATAGCTGTTTTTTGAATGGTGCCGGTTTTTTCGAGCTTGTCTTCCGTTTCAATAAGTTTAAATACCCGTTCTGCCGCTATCAAACCCATTTGTAGGGTGTTAAATTTATCAGCCATCATACGCAGCGGTCTGAAGGCAAGATTCAGATACATCAGAAACGCAATAATATCACCTGGTTTCCCATTATATTTTAATGATAAAACAGCACCATACCACACCATTAATCCGATGGAAAGCGCAAGAATAATTTCTACCACCGGAAAAAAAATAGAAAAATACCATACACTTTTTAAGTTAGCATCTCGGTGTTCAATGTTTATTTGCTCAAATTTTTCCTGCTCTTGTTGCTCAGCATTAAACACCTGAACAATGCGCATTCCTGTAAGGTGTTCCTGTACAAAGGCATTCATCTGAGCGACCTTTTCCCTCACCTCATGGAAAGAACTTTTTACCGCTTCTTTGAAAACATAGGTGGCAAGAATAATAAATGGAAATGGAATGAGGGAAACCAACGTAAGCTTCCAATTGAGATAAAACATCAGCGAAAACACAGCAATTAACGTGAGAATATCCGTAGTTAAGGTGATAATTCCTTCAGAGAAAATATTATTGATGGCTTCAACATCATTGATGGTTCGGGTCGTAATAGTGCCGATAGGCGTTTGGTCAAAATACCTTAAATTAAGCCGCTTCACATGGTTAAATACCTTTACCCGTAAATCCTTGATAACACTTTGCCCTAAAATTCCTGATATATAACCGAATCCATATCGACTTAGGAATTCCAAAACAAGGAACACCAATGAGATTATTGACCACTTCAATATGCCGGAATAATTCCTGTTTAGAATTTGGTCATCGACAATTATTTTTATCAAATAAGGACGTATGGTGGAAATGGCTGCCACTAAAACACCCAACGCAAATGAAAAAATGAATAACGATCTAAAAGGTCTGGCAAGCCGCAGAACTTTTCTGAGTGTTTTTACATCACCTTTCTGATTCGTCGAGATATTAACTCCTTCCATAAATGAAGGTATAAAGGTAATAGTTCTTTCGGTTAATCCAAATGCTATAAAATAAGAGAAAGGGAGACGACATTTAGTGTTCTGAATTCTCCCATTTTCGTGTCTCCACGAAAATGAAATGTTGCACGTTTGATAGAGCCATCGCCGCGACTAATTTAATAGCTTTTCGGAATAGTCAGCACGTTCTATCACTTCAAATGCAGAAGCACCCACTTGACCCGCCAAAGGAGGGCTTAGCTTCCGTATTTTCACCCTAATCTCACCTTCGGCACTTAAAACCTTTAACCGATGCAATATGGAATATGCCAATGTTTCTATTAGTTTACGAGGAACAGACATCTCTTCCTGAACAATCTGATAAATACTTTCATAATTAACCGTTCGCTCCAACGCATCATCCTCGGAGGCATGTTCAGCATGGATTTCTATGGAAACATCTACTTCAAATTCGCCACCAATAATACGCTCTTCTTCATAAAAACCATGATATGCAAAAAAATGCATGCCCTCTAAACTTAAAATATCTTTCTTAGTCATTACCTTTGCTTAATATTAATGCTACTTGTTTTCAAATATCGTAAAAAATATCTTATATGATAAACCGTTATGCACAATCCTACAGAGGATTCGATTATGTTCTTTTAGATGAGTTATTAACAGATGAACAAAAGGCAGTAAGGGATAGCGTCCGAGCTTGGGTCAATAAATCAGTAATACCTATCATCGAAGATGCCGCAGAAAATTGTGCATTTCCGGAGCATTTGGTAAAGGAATTGGGAGAGATTGGCGCCTTCGGACCACAAATCCCACAAGAATATGGGGGCTTAGGCGTTGATTATAATACATATGGCATCATCATGCAAGAATTAGAAAGAGCCGATTCAGGTTTGCGGTCTACGGCAAGTGTACAAGGCAGCTTAGTGATGTTTCCCATTTGGAAATATGGCAGCGAAGAACAAAAGATGAAATACCTTCCTGCATTGGCTAAAGGAGAATACTTGGGATGCTTCGGACTTACCGAACCCAATCACGGCTCCAATCCGCAAGGCATGGAGACAACTTTGAAGTATAAAGATGGAAAATATTACCTCAACGGCGCCAAAATGTGGATTACCAATTCCCCAAAAGCCGGCATTGCGGTAGTATGGGCGAAAAACGATCAGGGAGAAATTGTAGGTTGTGTCGTTGAGCGAGGCATGAAGGGATTTTCTACACCGGAAATACATGGAAAATGGTCGCTGAGGGCATCTATAACAGGAGAATTGATTTTTGACGACGTAGAAATACCCGAAGAAAACATCCTTCCAAAAGCAAAAGGATTAAAAGCACCCTTATCATGTTTGTCATCAGCAAGATTCGGCATCGGTTGGGGTAGCCTCGGCGCTGCAATGGACTGCCTCCATGTAGCAGTGGAATATAGTAAAGAAAGAATCCAATTTGGAAAACCCATCGGTCAGTTTCAGCTTACACAAAAGAAATTAGCAGAAATGATTACGGAGGTCACCAAAGGACAGCTATTGGCATGGAGAGTAGGATGTTTAGCGGCGGAAGGAAAAGCATCTCCCGCCATGATATCTATGGTGAAGCGCAATAACGTGGAAACAGCACTTACCATTGCCAGAGATTCCCGACAAATACTCGGCGGTATGGGCATAACGGGAGAGTTCCCAATGATGCGCCACATGATGAATCTGGAGTCAGTAATCACTTATGAAGGAACGCATGATATCCATTTGCTGATAACAGGTATGGATCTTACAGGGTTGAATGCTTTTGGGTAGAAAAGTTTAATGAATATACTCAAATCCCGTATACGGTTTTAATGCATCTGGAATTCTGATGCCATTCTCCGTTTGGTTGTTCTCTAATAAGCAGGCTACAATTCTCGCTAATGCCAAAGCACTACCATTCAAGGTGTGCGCAAGGACGTTCTTGCCATTGGCATCTTTATATCGAAGTTTTAGGCGGTTTGACTGGAAGCTTTCGAAATTAGAAACAGAACTCACTTCTAACCAACGCTTTTGTGCGGCACTATAGCATTCAAAATCATAGGTTAATGCGCTACCAAAGCTCATGTCGCCACCACATAAGCGCAAAATCCGATACGGTAATTCCAATTTTTTCAACAACCCTTCCACATGAGCCACCATATTATCTAATGTTTCATAAGACTTATCCGGATGTTGTATCTGAACGATTTCTACCTTGTCAAATTGATGTAAGCGATTCAATCCGCGAACGTCAGCACCATAAGAACCGGCTTCTCTACGGAAACAAGGCGTATATCCCACCATCTTAACCGGAAACTGACTCTCTTTTAATATAATATCTCTATAAATATTAGTAATAGGCACCTCTGCCGTCGGTATCATATAAAACTCATCCTCAGTAATATGATACATCTGACCTTCTTTGTCAGGCAATTGACCGGTACCAAATGCAGAGTCTTTGTTCACCATCAAAGGTGGAATTACTTCTACATATCCTGCTGCAATGGCTTCGTCTAAAAAGAAAGAAATGAGTGCCCTTTGAAGCTTTGCGCCTTGTTTTTTATAAACCGGAAATCCTGCTCCGGTCAGCTTAACGCCTAATTCAAAATCGATAATATCATACTTCGCAGCCAACTCCCAATGTGGCAAAGCCGTTTCTGGTAAATTAGGAATCTCTTCTACACAAAACACACAGAGATTGTCCTCAGCAAATCTGCCTTCAGGAACAATATCAGCAGGTAAATTGGGCAAACTCACCAAATGGTTGAACTGCGCCAACTCAATAATTTCCAAATCCTTCTCTAAGACTGCAATTTTATCTTTAATAGCTGCAATTTCATTCTTTAACTGTTCTGCTTTTGCAATATCTTCCGGCAGTTTTGTTTTTAATAGATTGCCTATTTCTTTAGAAATATTATTCCTTTGTGATAATAAATCATCAACATCACTCTTAACGAGTTTTCTTTTCTGATCCAACGAAATAATCTCATCCACCACTTCCGTATTGGTAAAGTGTTTTTTTGCCAATTTTGCCTTTACTACGGCCGGTTCTCTTCTGATAAGGTCGATTTGCAACATATTTCTTACAATTTGTTGCAAAGATAGCTATTCCTTTATCTTGTATAAGGTGAAAGCCAAGGGTTTTGTAAAAAAGACGTTATTTTTTTTTATTTATGAGAAAAAAGCATTTACTTTGCAAAGTCAACTGATAGTTATAATTCATAACTATTTCATTCCACAGAGAATTTTTATTAAAAATTTGAATAGCCATACAAATACTTATTTATGATTGAAGTAAATCAACTTCCGGATATGTTATTGCCAGATTTAAAAGAATTAGGCGAACGTTTAAACATACCCAAAGCAAGGTATCTAAAAAAAGGAGAACTCATTGAGTCTATTACCAAAGCGATTGAAGAGCAAAAACAACTTGCTAAGGCAAAAGAAACTATAGAAGAAAAACCTGAACCAGAACCTGTTCAAACAGAAACACCCTCCAACTCAGGAAAACTATTTACCATACAGGATTCTAAAAACAGGGTGCTGCGAAAAAGAAAGAAGACTGGCACAGAGGAAACACCTAAAACATCATCGTCTGAGATCATTTTCGTTGACGAAGAACCTCAAATGGAAGAAGAAAAGGTAGTAGTCAGTGAGCAAATGATTGAACCAATTGTAAAAGAAGAACCAAAAGAAGCACCTAAGCAGGAGCCACAGCAGCCGAAAAAAGACTTCAAAAGGTATAAACAAGAAAAGCAAGAGAAAAAGGAAGTAGCTGAAAAAACTTCGAATGCCGAGGTGGTAGAAAGTACACCAATAGATGTGGACGATAAAAAGGAATCAGAAGATAAAAAGAAAGAAGAGCGTTCAAATGGTCACGACAGAAATTCTTCCAGAAGATATTCGTCAGAATTTAATGTTGAATTGGATGGTGCCATCGCCGGAGAAGGTGTACTGGAAATCATTCCAGAAGGCTACGGTTTTCTCAGATCTTCAGATTATAACTACCTGTCAAGTCCTGATGATGTATATGTTTCTCCTTCGCAAATAAAATTATTCGGGTTAAAATCAGGTGACACAGTAAAAGGTACAGTGCGCCCACCAAAAGAAGGAGAAAAATATTTCGCCCTTCTAAAGCTAGAGACCATTAACGGAAAAACACCCCAAGAAATCAGGGATAGAATTCCTTTCGACTACCTCACACCGCTGTTTCCTGATGAAAAACTCAACCTGTTTGAGTCTGCAACAAACTATTCTACAAGAATGGTAGATTTATTTGCTCCCATTGGCAAAGGACAACGCGGTATGATTGTAGCACAGCCGAAAACAGGAAAAACCATGCTCCTAAAGAGCATTGCAAATGCCATCGCTAAAAACCATCCGGAAGTATATCTCATAGTACTCCTAATTGATGAACGACCTGAAGAGGTCACAGACATGGCTAGAAGCGTAAACGCAGAGGTAGTGGCATCTACCTTCGACGAGCCCGCCGATAGACACGTAAAAGTGTCTAATATCGTTTTACAGAAAGCAAAAAGACTCGTTGAATGTGGACATGATGTAGTGATACTGTTGGATTCTATTACACGTCTTGCTAGAGCACATAATACCTGTGCACCCTCATCAGGGAAGGTATTGTCTGGTGGTGTGGAGGCAAATGCATTACATAAGCCAAAGCAATTCTTTGGCGCAGCCAGAAATATTGAAAATGGAGGCTCGCTAACCATTGTAGCTACTGCTCTTATTGATACAGGGTCAAAAATGGATGAGGTTATCTTCGAAGAATTCAAAGGAACCGGAAACATGGAACTGCAACTAGACAGAAAACTTTCGAATAAACGCATCTTCCCTGCAATTGATGTAGTGGCTTCCAGCACACGTAGAGATGATTTATTGCACGATAAAGAAGCTCTATCGAAGATGTGGATTTTACGCAATCACTTAGCCGACATGAATTCAGAAGAGTCTATGACGATGTTGTTGCGCAACATGAAAGGCACCCGAAATAACGAAGAATTTTTGGTATCCATGAATGGGTAAATGCCATTTCGGAAGATTAATTTTTCGTAAACGATAAAAAATAACAAGATAAAGCATATCTTTGCAATCCTAAAATTTTTGAGCAATGAAAAGGACATTCCAACCATCGGTAAGGAAGCGTAAGAATAAGCACGGTTTCAGAGAAAGAATGAGAACCAAAGGCGGACAAGCAGTATTGAAAGCGCGTAGAGCAAAAGGAAGAAAACGCCTATCTGTTTCTGACGAACGTAAACTTAAATAAGTAATACTACGGCGGAATCTATTAAATATTGCGCCCAGTCTTTAAATAAAAACGAACGCCTGAAAAGTCGAAAGGTCATTCAATCACTTTTCAGGCGTAAGTCTTTTATATATACACCCAATCTTAAAATCTACTTTGTAGAACATCCCCTAGAAACTAAATATCCCATTCAGGTATGCTTTAGCGTGCCAAAAAGAAGTTTCCCCAAGGCAACAGATAGAAACAAAATTAAACGAAGGCTGAAAGAGCAATATCGCAAGAAAAAGCTTCCATTATACAATTTGCTTGCAGAAAAATCCAAACAACTCGCCATCCTCATTGTATATCAATCCAAAGAAATGATGGATTATTCCTCTATGGAAAAAGAAATTGAGCAGTTTCTCCATACATTTGTACAGAAATATGAGGTGGATTAAAAAAATATTGACTTTCTTTCTACTGCTACTGATACGCATGTATAAATTAATTATCAGCCCTTGGTTAGGTCCGGCATGTAGATACACACCTACTTGCAGTGTATATGCCAAAGATGCCATTATCAAATATGGGCCATTTAAAGGAGGATGGATGGCCTTGCGACGCATTCTTTCTTGCCACCCTTGGGGAGGAAGTGGCTACGATCCCGTGAAGTAATCCATTTTCTACTAATTATTGTTAAAAATCAGTATTTTGCACAAGCAATATGATTTTTTGGAATATTTTTAAGACGTTAAAAGATAAAATATACATATGAATTTTAAACATATCCTTGCGAAAACAAAAAGAAAGTATATCCTAGCCCCCTTGTTGGGCGTTGGCTTTTTAGTATTAACTGCCGCAGGAGACCGCTATTTTGAAATTTCTAAAAACATTGAAATATTTACTACACTCTTTAAAGAATTGAATACTTATTATGTAGATGAGGTAGATCCGAATAAATTGATGGAAACAGGCATAGAGTCCATGTTGGCATCTCTAGATCCTTTTACAAACTATATCACTGGTGCAGATATTGACGAGTATCAACTTCAGACTACGGGAAGATATGATGGGATAGGTGCCAGAATCATGAAAATGGGAGATTATGTCGTCATCTCAGAACCGTATGAAGGATATCCCGCACAAAAGGCAGGGTTGGAAGCAGGAGATATTATCCTCGAAATCGATGGCAAATCCGCACAAGGTTATAACACCGATCAGGTTAGCGAACTCCTAAAAGGTCAACCCAGCACAGAACTACGCCTTAAAATCAAGAAATTCGACTCAGATAAAATTGAAGATATTACCATCCAACGTACAGAAATAAAAATTTATAATGTACCCTATTTTGGCATGCTAAACGAGGAGATAGGATATATAAAATTAGATAATTTTGCTGAAAAAGCAGGTCAGGAGGTAGCAGACGCCTTGAAATCGCTCAAAACAGACCATCCCGGCATGAAAGGTCTCGTATTCGATTTGCGTGGAAACGGAGGTGGTTTATTAAATGAAGCCATTAATGTAGCCAATGTATTTATCGACAAAGGACAAAAAATTGTCTATACCAAGGGAAAAACTTCCGATGCAAACAACGAATATACAACCATGAATAAAGCCGTGGATACGCAAATACCCTTGGTCGTTTTAATTGATGGCGGTACCGCTTCCGCATCAGAAATCGTGAGTGGTTCCATTCAGGATTTAGATAGAGGCATCGTGATTGGGCAAAATTCCTATGGGAAAGGGTTGGTACAAATTACCAGACCAATAGCCTATAAAGCCAGGCTAAAAGTAACCACTTCCAAATACTATATTCCCAGTGGAAGATGTATACAAAGAATTGACTATTCGCATAGAAATGATGAAGGCAAAGCCTTGGCAGTAGCCGACTCTTTAAGAAAATCCTTTAAAACTAAGGGCGGAAGAACAGTGAAAGACGGAGCAGGAATTGAACCGGATGTAACCACAGAAGAGCAAATACTTTCTGACGTAACGTATAGCCTTTTTGAAAATAACCACATCTTTAATTACGCCAGTTCATATAAGAAAAGCCACCCAACATTAGAAGGTGGCGAGAAGTTTAAAATGTCAGATGCCGATTTTGAAGCATTCTTATCTTATATGAAAGACAAAGAATACAAGTATAATACAGAAACAGAAGCGCAAGTAAAAAAATTGAAAGAGATCGCAGAAAAGGAAAAATATTTGGCCGCAATACAACCTGTAATCACAGACTTAGAGTCTAAGATTTCTTTAGATAAAGAAAAAGATTTAGTAAAGCATAAAGACGAAGTAAAAAGAATGCTCGAAATGGAAATCGTTAGTAGATATAAATATGAGAAAGGAAGGATTGCAGCATCTCTAAAAGACGATCAGGATATCCTTAAATCTTTCGAGTACTTCTCCGATTTAACCAAATACAATAAGCTACTAGGCAAATAATTTGCGATGGAGTCTCTTATTCTCTTGTTGACAGGATGTATAGGAGGATTGCTATCCGGTCTTTTTGGAATTGGTGGAGGCGTTATCTATGTGATAGTCTTTCAAGCGTATTTCCAGAGAAACTTCCCACAGTACAATGGACATACATTAGTCGAACAAGTAATCGCTAACAGCATTTTAGCGGTATGCTTTGGTTCCTTTTCAGGCGTTATCAGGCAAATTAAGCTTAAAAATTTTTACCCTAAAGAAGTATTGCTAACGGGGATGGGCGCTTTGCTAACAGGGATTACGGCAACGTGGTGGATACATAGATGGGAATCCTTTGATAAGTCTATATTTTTTATCCTGTTTACTGTGTTTTTACTTCCAATACTTATAAAAGTACTTCCTTCAAAAGCAAAAACGCAGGAAAATCTAGTAGTGAGTAATGTATTCTTTTTTATCACAGGGCTGATAACCGGCATATGTACCGCTTTTACCGGATTGGGAGGAGGCGTTGTAGTAAATCCAATGTTGCATGGCATAAAGAACTACCCAATAAAACGCTCTTTCTCCATCGCCCAAGGCGTCATGATGATGACAACCCTTGTCATCACACTTTACAATTATTGGAATGCTACCATACATCAACAAAGCATCTTTCATTTAAGCATGCTGATTCCTGTAGTAGTGGGTGTAGTCTTTATGGCGCCCATAGGGGTTTCATTGGCACAAAAAATAAGTGCAATGGTTTTACAGAAGTTGTTTGTTATCTTTGCCATTCTAATCATTGGGTATAACCTTATCCAAATATATCAATCATGGCACTCATCTTAAATATCGAAACATCTATGCAAGTGTGTTCTATCGCGCTGGCTCAAGATGGGTGTGTTATTGCAGAACGTACAAACACGGAAGCAAATCGCTCCATGGAATTAATCAACCCATTCATTGAAGAAATATTTCAATCATCCGGGAAGTCATTCAAAGAATTGGATGCAGTAGCCATTAGCGGTGGTCCCGGGTCGTATACGGGACTTAGAGTGGGTGCTTCTTGTGCTAAAGGATTATGTTATGCCTTAGAAATTCCACTCATTCATGTTTCTGGATTGGACGGCATGATACAGGGCATCCGTCAGCGGTATGCAAAAACAGCAAAGTGCATCGTCCCACTAATAGATGCGAGGAGAGAAGAAGTGTTCGCAAAAGCAGTTTCCATGCAAGACACCATATTGGAGGCAGCGCATTACACTGTAAATGAGGAGTTTGTAAGGAAATTTGTCGCCTTAGATGATGTGCTGTTCTTTGGTACTGGTAGTGCCAAGACCTTGCTACTAGAGAAATTCCCCAACCAGATATTTGCAGACTTTATTCCCAACGCTTCAGACATTGCGATACTTAGTGAACAAAAATTTGGTGAACAACAATACGAAGATCTTGCGTATTATGAACCCCAATACCTTAAAGAGGTGTATTTCACCAAAAACAATTAGCTATTTTTTTCATCATATTTCATTTTTTTTCTATTTGTTAGTGCTTTGGTATGGTTTTTGTATCAATAATACTACGAAAAATGGAAAAAGATGGAAGCAATAGCATCAAAAGAAGTCCTACTGTTTAAGGGTAAGCAGGAAGACGCAGATCCAATTAAATTGGACTACTCGGTTTTAAGGAAATCTGTATTAATCTTAAGAGCAGTGAATCATAGCCTGCGACAGAAGATGATAAAGATTCTGGAAGAAGAAGGCAGAATGACAGTGACTGAACTCTATGTGAAAATGCGTTTAGAGCAGTCAGTAGCATCTCAGCATTTGGCATTATTGCGTAGAGCAGGTGTTGTAATTACGGAGCGCGATGGCAAGTTTATCTATTATTCTTTAGATAAAAATCGTATCTCAGAAATCAGCAACCTTTTGGAAGATCTGGTAAGAAAATAATCTTTCCCAAAATGATGACAATACTCCCGACTTTCAAGGTCGGGATTTTTTGTTTAATAGGTAAAGAGATAATAATCACAAAAGAGCCCCATTAATAGAACCAAATTCTTTGTTCTAGTGTCGTCACCTTTGGTTTCTTAGTGCCTTCTTAGAGAAACTTTGTGATACAATAATATCGATTGAAATTCTCCTCAAGATTTTGAGTAGACTCTTTTATAAATCATTATGCTATAAAATACCGGAAACACTTCCGAAATAGAATTCCTTGTCTTATTTTCGCATACAAATAATATTATGATACAAAGAATTCAAACCATATACTTCCTTCTTGCAACCATCGCCTCCGCAATTATTTGCTTTGTCCCACTCGGAGCGAGTGTGAATATGGAAACCGGCAACCAAACCAATTTCTTAGTTTACCACAATTATTTTTTACTAGCGTTAGGCGCAATCCCAGCTTTAATCGCACTAATTAATATCTTCTTATATAAAAACAGACCCTTGCAAATAAAACTCGGAAGATTAAATTGTGTGTTAATCAGTATCTTGATAGGGTTATTAGTGTTTTACTTAGCCTTCAATGCGACAACAAAGATAAATTTACCAAAACCCGGTCTTGTCTTTCCACTCTTTGCCTTAATATTTAATATTTTAGGGTTGCGTGGAGTAGTTGCCGATGAAAAGTTAATCGAATCTATGGATCGCTTGCGGTAGATTCCCTAAAACTTATAAATATTCCAACCTGTAGCCTGTCTGGCCACGGCAATGCCCTTCCCAACAACGATTTGAGAACTCTCTATCTCAACTGGAACAATCGTAGAGTCATAGTTTTTAACGCTAAAAACTACTATATTACTGTGCATTTTATATATTAAGAACTCGTCAGTAGCATTAATTTCTGTAGGTTTAGCAATAAAATTGAATTTCCTGTTGAAGTTGCCAAAATTGTCAAAAATATATACGGCAGCTTTTTCATTGATCATAAATAACTTGCTATTCGTTTCAATCATCCGCACAGGCGCACCCTGACTAAAATCATCCTTTCCGGGTAAGTCCCGCATATCTAAGTCATATATTAACTTACCAGCTTGACTAATCTTATACAACTTCATTGTTCCTTCATCAAATACCCAAATATGTTGATTGTCTTTCGTCGGACAAACAGCTGCAACATCCACCAAGCCCAAAGCATAAATATCTATCTCCGCAGAAACTGAGAGCCTGTTGTCTAAAATCTTGAGCTTACCCTGATCCGGATAATAAAGCACCGTCTTAAAAGGATTTTCGCAAGAGATAATCGTCTCTTCATTCAGGTACACATCATTATAATCGTTGATTTTCTTCCCTGTAGCGTCATATTTTATCAGGAAATTCTTCTGGTTTAAAACATAAATATTATTCAGCCCGTCGATGCTGATGTACTTAACAGAATCTGATAGCTGTGCCACAAAAGTTAGCTGAGAAGAATCCAATTGCGATGCAGCAATGACCTGCCCATTGAAAAAAAGGCAACTAACTACCAGTAAAATGCTCCAAATTCGCTTCATGACCGTCAAATTTTAAGTAGGTATTGTTTACAATCCAATCACCTAAATTAATATATATACTGCTTTCATTCAAGTTCTTCTTAATAGGCAAATGTCGATGACCAAAAACGAAGATATCATAATGCGCCTCCATTAATCTCCGTTTAGCATACTGCACCAGCCATTCCCGTTCATCTCCCATATAACACTCTTCCTCTGGATTTGTTCTGCTCTTCTCCGACCATAATGAGGCAATTTTTATGCCAATATCTGGATGCAACCACCGGAAACACCATTGAAAAAAGGGTGTCGTGAAAACTTTCTTCATCCATTTAAATTTCTTGTCACCCGGGCCAAGCCCATCACCATGCCCTACAAAAACCCTTTTACCTAATATATTCAATATGCGAGGTTCATGATAGACGGGAATCTTAAGCTCTTCTTCAAAATATCCAAACATCCACAGATCATGGTTGCCCGTAAAAACATGTATCGGAATACCGGCATCACTTAATTCTGCTAGCTTGCCAAGAAGTCTGGTACACCCTTTAGGAATACTGTGCTGATACTCAAACCAAAAATCAAAAATATCTCCAACTAAGAATATAGCAGCGGCATCCACTTGAATCGTTGATAGCCAACGTGTAATCCTCCTTTCCCTTTCAATAGAAAGGTCGATATTCATATTGCCTAAATGAAAATCTGAGGCAAAGTAAACATACTTGCCATCAGGAACATCTATGGCTATCTCCGGATATCGTGTCACCTTTTTTTCTTCAAAGATAAATAATTACCCTTTATTAGTACAGCGATATTCGTACAGCGAAATGCGACATTGGTTATATGTACCAATGCCCAATGACTATTGCCTATTGACATTTCAAAATTCCCACATCCTCAAATTCCCACATCCTCAAATTTCCAAATCCCAACAAACCCCAAATTATAATATAATCATTAAATAACGTTTATAAAGTCAGAGAAAATAACTTAAACCGCTACATTAGTTCCATGTTTTAGCGCCAACAGTAGTGCAAGTAAATGAATAACAAATGAGCAAGGAACTATCATTTCCAAAGGACAAAATTAAGATTCTCCTGTTAGAAGGAGTGCATCATTCAGCTATTGTCGATTTTAAAAAGCGGGGTTATACCAATATAGATGTTTCACCGAATGCTATGAGTGAAGAAGAACTATTGGGATGCATTGCAGATTACCATATTTTAGGAATAAGGTCAAAAACCAATGTTCCCGCATCCGTTATCGAAAAAGGAAAGAAGCTCTTTGCGATCGGGGCATTTTGTATAGGTACCAATCAAATCGACATAGAAGCTTGCAAGCAACAGGGCGTGGCGGTTTTCAATTCGCCCTATTCAAATACTAGGTCAGTAGCAGAATTGATTATTGCCAATTCCATCATGCTCATGCGCCGCATACCGGAAAAAAATGCATTGGCACATAAAGGCATTTGGATGAAGGAAGCAAAAGGGTGCTATGAAGTTAGAGGAAAAACACTGGGAATCATCGGCTATGGTCACATCGGTTCACAGGTATCAGTAATGGCAGAATCGTTGGGAATGAAGGTTTTATATTATGATATTGAACCAAAGTTACCACTTGGTAACGCAAGAAGTACCGATCAGCTTGAAGAACTATTGCAACAAGCAGATATCGTTACCCTCCATGTACCCGGAACACCGCAAACCAAAAATATGATTGGCGAGAAGGAATTTGCACTTATGAAGCAAGGTGCCATTTTCCAAAACCTGAGTCGTGGGTCAGTGGTAGATTTACAAGCATTGAGAGAAGCATACTTATCTGGAAAAATATCCGGCGCAGCAATAGACGTATTTCCTGTAGAACCTAAGTCAAAAGGTCCGGGATTTGAAAGCACCCTCCAAGGTTTGGACAATATGATTCTCACCCCACATATCGGCGGATCCACACAAGAAGCACAAGAAAATATAGGCATCGAGGTTTCTTCAAAATTAGGCGCATATATGGATAATGGCTCCACGGTAGGATCTCAATCCGTACCGGATTTGAACCTTCCTTTACAGCAAGGCACGCACCGCATTTTGCATATACACAAAAATGTTCCGGGAGTACTCTCTGAAATCAATAGCAAACTTTCACAGTATTCTGTCAACATCGTAGGGCAATACCTCAAAACAAACGAAACGATAGGTTATGTAGTTCTTGATGTAGAAGACACTTCAAATCCGGAAGTACTCGAAGAAATGAAGAAAGTAAACCATACCATCAAGGCAAGGATATTGTTCTAATGCAAATAGTTGATTATTAACGAATAAAACAATTGTGAGGCTTTCAAAATTAGGAAAATTATCACAAAAGTAATCATAAATTAGTCCATGAATACAACCCAATTCCCTGTTCACATGTCTTCATGTGAACACGAGTGGACTCCTTTATAAATCATTCCGAAATTAACCCAGAATAAGCGTTAGACTTTGTGACGAAAGGAAATTTACAAAATAGCTATGAGGCACGGAATTTTTCTCCCGCAGACGTAGTAATAACTACGTTGAGGACAGAAAAATGAGTACAGAAATAGATATGAAGTAGAATTTTCTTGCAGTAAATTTCTAATGCTTTTTCTGAAATTAATTCAAAAAGGTACCTTCATTCCATGTGCCATCTTTTACAACCTTTCCATTATTGTCATACTGAATGCCCTTGCCATGTCTTTTCCCTCCTTTAAAGAAGCCTTTATAGTATCCATTTAGTTCTTGTAAAACTCCTTGTCCTTCAAACTTGCCATTTGCAAAGTCCCCTTCATACCAAGAGTGTCCATCTGCCATGACCATTTTACCTTTTCCATTAAAGTTGTTAGAAATAAATGAACCCTCGTACATCCATCCTTCTGAAGAGACGTATTTCCCCTGACCCTGAAACTGGTCATTCACATAGTCGCCCGTATATTGATCGCCACTCGCGAATGTGGCAATTCCTCTTCCATTTTTTGCCCAGCCTTTTAATGTACCCTGATAAATATCGCCGTTGTCATAGTTGATGATAAAGTTGCCATTGGGTTCATTATTAACAAAAGTACCAGTGAACTTTCCAACATTTGACATGTTATAAACGCCCTGACCATTTATCTGGTCATTCTTCCATTCACCATCATAAGAACTGCCATTCGTGAACACCATTTTCCCTTTCCCTTCTCGAAATCCATTGACGAAATTTCCGGCATATGTTGAGCCATTGCTAAATGTATAAGTGCCTAATCCATTAGGTTGATTCTCACTAAAGGCTCCGGTGTACATACTTCCATCTGAACGTTTCCAAGTGCCAGTGCCGTTTTTTTTGCCATTGACCAGCGACCCTTTATATAAAGTTCCATCCTCTAATCGTTCGAAATCAACGATTTGCTTAGAATTTTTGGCAATGTAATCCGCAAAGATGATTTTGTCAAAATAGACACTATTAGGGTCGCATTGGCAATATTCTTTAAAAAGATTTCCTCCTTCCAAATTTCCCTTTTCTTTAGAAGCCTTGAAGGCATCACAACCATCCTGTTTCTGACCTGAATCATATAGTGAAAGTCCACTGTATTTAAATAATTTTCCCCTCGTGTCAGGATTTTCGGACGCCTGCATGCCTTTCTGAAGCATTTCTGTTAAAGATCCATAATCCTTTAATTTATAATAGCATTCTACCATGTTGACATAAAACTCATCATCATGTTTATAAGGGAAGCCTTGCAAAAAATCATCAGTTGCCTTTAAATAATCGCCTAATTGTTTATAGGCAATACCACGCATCCAATGTCCCTTCGCCTCATTAGCACCATCTTTTAGCGATTGACAAATGGCTATATATTTCGTGTAATCCGCAACCGATCCTGAATAATCCCCGGCATTCGATTTTTTTATGCCCGAATTAAGGAATTCTTCTCCTCCCTGCCCCGAGACATTGATAAAAAACGAGAAGAATAATATAAATGCAAAATGTTTAAAATATATGTTCATCTAATTGTATGATTTTGTTCAACGAAATACTTTTTCAAATTTAATGGTTAATGTGCAAATTCTATTCCTGATTGTATTTTTATTTGTTGTTGTCTGGAAAAAATAGAAATGTGCGTGGGCATGACAAAAATCGGCGGCGAGCGTGGGTTGTTGAGGCATGGAGCGTTATTTTTGTCTTGATTTTTTTTGGTTACTTTTTTGTATCAAGACAAAAAAGTGACAAACATTTAGCATGAAAATCAAATAGTTATAATTAGCACTTACTGATTAATTAATGCTAATAATTTATATTTCTCAATCATCGACAAATCTTAATGCTAGTAGTAAAACTATTGTATGATACCAGCTTGTTTTTTAAAATTATCAATTCTCTATTGTAAATATAATTGATAATCAATTAATTAAGAATTGAAATAATGAAGAAAACATTTTTATCGGACAATAGTGATTTTTATTCTTATATTAGTTGGAAATTAACATTGGTAGCAAACCTAATTTCCTATGAAAAAACTATTTACACTTTTTTTGTTTCCGATTTTTTCAAACTTATATACACAAACCTTCGCAGAAAGATTCCTCGACCCTCCGTTAGAGGCATCCTGCCAGCAAGCAAAACCGGTATTAAATCAGATTATTTATGGTGCTACTCCGGATAATTTTAATAATGAAAGCCCTGTGTTGATTTTCATACATGGGTGGATAGACAATGGTTATGGTTGGTTTTTTATCGGCAACCAAATGTATGACAAGGCTTATAAAAATGGTTATCAAACAACCTTTCTCAATCAGTCTCAAACAGGCAGCTTAGAAAGCAACGGACAAGTCGTTGCGGGCATGATACGTCAAATTTCATCGCATTTCAACGATACAAAAAAAATTATAATTATCGCACACAGCAAAGGAGGATTGGATAGCGAATATGCTATGTATAAATACGGAGTCGATTCATTGGTAAAAGGAGTTGTCACATTAAGCACACCTTTCTTTGGTGCACCACTCGCAGACTGGGGCAGTTCATTTTTAGAACCTATCCTCAATAATTTTCCCATTTTTGGACAATTCTTTAGAGACCGTGGCACCAAGCAACTGCAAACTTCTTTTGTGCAAAATAGGGTAAGACCATTTATGGACAATAACCCGAATAACCATCCTGAAAAATTCGTTACATTGGGCGGCTGGGGAGATAAAAAAATTACTACTTTACCACTATTGGTGCCTGCTGATATTGCCACCTTATGGTCGTACACAAACCCAAATTGCACAGAATTGCCCATTGGTCCCATATATGGTGGCTCTATCTCCTTACTTTTTAATGTGACTGGGTTATTGACAAGAGCCTCTAATTTTCCGTATAGTGAATCTATACCGGGTGGACGAACATTTAACGATGGACTTGCCCCTTACGGCTCGTCTGTTAGACCGGGGTCGTTAAAGGCACTTGCCCCTCCGGGTGATCCTAAGTCTTTCTTTAACCATTTCGATTTTCTTTGGGGAGAAGCCATGTGGCCACTCATACAATCGCATATTGACATGCTCAGCACAGGAAGAATAAGCCAGCCGTTTGCCGAAGAAAATATCATCAATAGACAAGAAGACAATATATTTTACAGCAATTTATCGGTATATTCAGATAAACTTAATTTAAATGAAGTAACCTTACAACCGGGAAATGAACTTTTTATTGTACCAACAAAAACAACAAAAACCTCCCTGAATCTAACATCCATCAATGGCAAAAAAATTGATTTATATCAAGAGGACAAGGAAATACTTACAATACGCAATGATGAAAAAGCTACTCAGTCGTATAAGATAGACGCAAACACACCTTATTTAGGTATCATGGAAGACAAAACACTTACCATGAAGTGTAATACAAATCTTGAACATTTACAGCTCAACCATCAAAAGCTGTTTTGGCAAGTAAGTTTTGATGGTATATTCCCGGAAAACTATGAAACCATCGAAGTATATGCTGTTATTCATCCATCTATGGATAAAAATGGTCAGCCTATGTTCAGTAAAGATAAATACATAAAATTTAAATCTATAGATGGAACGTTTGTTTACGATGAAATAAATGATTTAAAGGAAGGTTTTTATGTAATTACTATTATAGCGAAAGGAGATGCGTTCAATAGAGTCATCAATCTTTCATTTGAAAATACCTTTAAACGACCAATTACTACCTTACAGGATATACATGTTTACCCGAATATTCTGGCGGACGGCGTTTCTATCGTCCATTTGGAAGGATTAAGGGAAGGATCATGGGCGCTACGCCTTAAAGACATAAGTGGCAAAACAATTCTATCAGATATTCAGCAATCAGAAGGCAAGGGCATTGATTTTATTATTCAACAACAGCTTCCTTCGGGTATGTTTTTTCTTGAAGCTGAACAAAACGGAGAGAAATTTATTTGTAAATTAGTCAAACCATAGTATAATAATTGTAAAACATTCCTATGAAAGCATTTGTATTAAGAGAACATAGTTTTGAAGTAGAAGAAATGCCCATTCCTGAACTTAATTCGGGAGAAGTGTTGGTCAAAATTCGTTTTGCAGCACTAAACCACAGAGATCAATGGATTCGAGTGGGGCAGTATGCGAAAATTCAACTGCCGGCAGTTTTAGGCTCAGATGGGGTAGGTGTTGTTGAAAAAGTCTATAATGAAGAAGATTCAACTTGGATAGGAAAAACGGTTCTTATCAATCCAAATATCAATTGGGGCAATAATCCACACGTTCAGGACAAAGCATATCAGATATTGGGAATGCCCACACAAGGAACGCTGGCAACGTATGTTAAAGTAAATAGAGACAGGTTAGTAGAAAAACCATCGTATTTGACCGATGAAGAGTCAGCAGCCATTCCATTAGCAGGATTAACAGCCTTTAATGCATTGTTTAACAAAGGTGCTGTTACTGCCGAAACAAGGGTATTGATTTCAGGAGTGGGCGGTGGTGTAGCACAGTTTGCCTTCCTGTTTGCGGTAGCGAGTAGAGCAGAAGTTTGGGTAAGCTCATCCAAAGAAAAGGTATTGGAAACATGCATGAAGCTGGGTGCAAAAGGAACTATTAACTATAAAAACCCCGATGCCTTTAAAGAACTTACTAAATCATCGGTATCTTTCGATGTAATTATTGATAGTGCAGGTGGAGATCAGGTAAATGCCCTTCTATCATGTCTGAAACCCGGAGGGAAATATGTCTTTTACGGCGCAACCAATGGCATCCCATCAGGATTGAATCTTAGAGCTATTTTTTGGAATCACTTACAACTTCTAGGTAGCACCATGGGAAGTGATCAAGATTTTAATAGTATGGTAGCATTTTGTGAGCGACATCAAATACATCCAATCATTGATAAATGTTTTGATTTTAATGATACGGCACTCGCCTTTGATAGGATGGCAGCAGGGCAACAGTTTGGAAAAATATTGGTGAAAGTAGAATGACGTACGCATTAACTTCTTTCATTATGAAAAAACGCCAAACTGTTTTGTATCAATTGCAGGAATTTATTTTCTTCACCTTTCACTGGCACTGACCGCATGGGTAAGACATAGATATTTATACCTTCTTTTTTTAACAAAGGAACAAACGCCCAAAGGCGGATAGCATCCTTCTCCGTTGTCAGAATAATTTTTTTGGTACTGCTAATAGACACAAAATGCCTTTTTATCCTGTAAAGATCCTCTTCATCATACCAATGATGGTCGGGAAATGACATCCAATGTAAAGTTTTAATTTCCTTGGAAACATATTGTTTTAGTGCCGCCGGCTGAGCGATTCCCGCAAATAGCAATACGTCATCAACAGTATTCAAAGAGCAATGTTCCATAGGATTCTCCAATAAAAAAGGAGATGAATATTGATTGGTGAAAAAGAATAATCGTTGATTATCAACTATTTTAATCTTTTGGTGGATTTTTTCTTTTTCGATATCATCCATCTGCGCTGGGCAGTTGGTAACAATGATTATCTGTGCACGCTTATAACCACTTTGAACCTCCCTTAAATTGCCAACAGGCAATATCTGATCCTTCCAAAAGGGATTCAGATAGGAAGTCACCAAAACCTGAACCCAAGGGCGTACTGCACGGTGTTGAAAGGCATCATCCAATAATATCAAGTCCAATTCTTGGTATTTTGACATGATCAAAGGTATCGCCATAACCCGTTCTTCCCCAACTGCAACTGCTAATTCAGGATATTTCCACTTGTATAAGGCAGGTTCATCTCCAATCGTCTTGGGATTCGGTTCTGGTTCAGCTTCGATGAAACCATATGTTTGCCTTTTATAACCACGGCTCAGCACCGCCATGAATTGCTCGCCATAAAATGCACGTATCAAATATTCAATGATCGGCGTTTTACCACTTCCTCCTGTATTTAAATTACCAACGGCAATGATGGGCACATCAAATTCTGTAGAACCAATAAATCCCGAGTCGTACATCTTGTTTCTAATAGCTGTAATCACCCAATAAATAAACGAAAAAGGAAATAATATTTGCCGCAATATTTTCATAAAAATAAAGGTAATTAAATTCTACTTTCTATATTTGTATAAAATCATCATTCGTCAAAAATGCACGAAAGTATAATACACTAATAGTTGAAAATGAACGTTAAAGAAATAATTCAACACATTGAGGCTTTTGCTCCACTAACCTATCAGGAGAGCTACGATAATGCCGGATTAATCGTAGGATATCCGGATATGGCTGTAATGGGTGCCATCATCTGTTTGGATGCCATTGAGGCAGTAGTGGACGAGGCCATAGCCATGAACTGCAATTTAATCATTGCACACCACCCAATAGTCTTCAGCGGTTTGAAAAAATTCAATGGTAAAAACTATGTCGAGCGAGTGGTGATGAAGGCGATACAAAACAATATCGCTATTTATGCAGCACATACAAATTTGGATAACGTTAAACAGGGTGTCAATACCGTTATTGCCGAGCGGTTAGGCCTTCACGATATAAAAATACTAGACCCCAAGCGGCAAGTCCTGAAAAAATTATATACCTACGTGCCTAAGCAACATAAAGAACAGGTATTAGATGCCCTGTTTGCAGCGGGAGCGGGACATATCGGCAATTACAGCGAATGCTCCTTCAGCGTTTCCGGTCAGGGCTCCTTTCGTGCCAATGATAAAGCAAACCCGTTTGTAGGAGAAAAAGAACACCGCCACCATGAAGAGGAGTATAAGATTGAAGTCATCTTTCCGGAATATATAGAAAGAAAGGTGTTGGATGCCTTGCGCATTGCACATCCTTATGAGGAAGTTGCTTATGAAATCATCCGTTTAGAAAATACCTATCAAGAAATCGGCTCAGGCATGTATGGAAAACTGGCAACGCCTATGGAAGAAAGGGATTTTTTGTATTTTCTTAAAGAAAAAATGAACACAACATGCATCAGACATACCACATTGCTAAATAAAAAAATTGAAACGGTTGCCCTCTGTGGAGGGGCGGGGAGCTTCTTGCTAAATAAGGCAATCGCCGTAAATGCTGATATTTTCATCACGGGAGACTTTAAATATCACCAGTTTTTTGATGCCGATGGACGCATTCTTATTGCTGATATCGGACATTTTGAGAGCGAACAATTTACTTCACAGTTATTTTATACAATATTAAAAGAAAAATTCCCTAACTTTGCCCTCCATTTAACAAAAATCATTACCAATCCAATTAATTACATATAAAAATGGCGAAAGTAAAAGATTCAGGAATCAGCGAAAAATTGGCTACATTAACAGAATTGCAAAAATTGCATTCTAAAATCGACCTGATTCAGGTTATGAAAGGAGAACTTCCTATCGAGGTATCCGACCTAGAAGACGAGATTGCCGGTATGGAGATAAGACTCAATAAAATGAGATCCGACATGGTACAGGCCGAAGAAGAAATCAATAACCGCAAAAACACCATCAAAGATGCGCAGGCACTTATCTTAAAGTATGACAAGCAATTGTTGAATGTAAAGAATAACCGCGAATTTGATGCACTGACAAAAGAAATCGAACTGCAAAAATTAGATATACAGTTGTCAGAGAAGAAAATCAAAGAAGCGAATTTTTCTATCGAGTCCGCAAATGCAGCTTTGAAAGAAACTGAAGACAAGCTGGAGATTAAACGCAAAAACCTTGAGGTCAAAAAAGGAGAACTCGACAAAATCATTGCAGATACGGAAAAAGAAGAAAACGAATTGTCTTCAAAAGCTGCAGATGTAGAAGCAAAAATTGAGGATAGATTGCTGACAGCCTACAGAAGAATTAGAAGGTCTTATAAAAATGGTCTTGCAGTTGTTTCGGTAGTGAGAGATGCTTGTGGAGGTTGCTTCGGAAGAATCCCGCCACAAACACAATCAGAAATTAGACAAAAGAAGAAAATCCTTACCTGTGAGCATTGCGGAAGAATCCTAAATGACGTAGACGATACCAGCACCGGATTGGTATCACTGGAATACGGCGATACAGAATAACATAAATATTAACAGATAAATGGGCTGAATATGGAAAATAAACCTTCTTTCAGCCCATTTTCTTTTTGTGATACCGAGCTTTTGTATCACTCCAGAACGCACTTATTAAGAAGTTACGAACGCGCACACGTATTCCTCAAGCGTGAAGATGAGTCCGGTTTTGGCATTTCAGGGTGTAAGAAAAGAAAATATGCGTCCTTGATTCCCTTTCTGGAGAAGAGCGATTTTGAGCAAGTAGGCATCATTGGCGGCGCATCCTCCAATAATGTAATAGGACTTGTACAGCTATTGCGAGAAAAAAATATCCCGTTCCACCTGTTTCTAAAAGAAAATCATACAGATGCACACAAAGGAAACGCTTTCTTTTTGAAATTATTGACAAATCCCGAAGAAATCACCTATATATCTTCTAAAGAATGGCCGTTGGTACAAGAAATCTCGGAACGCCATTTGCAGCAAAACTATCAACATTATTTCGTTGTCCCAGAGGGAAGTTCATGCAAAGAAGCCGTACCCGGAGCCTTGACGTTGGCATATGATATAGTTGAAAATCAACGATTAAGCAAGATGGAGTACGACCATATTTTTATAGATTCCGGAACAGCCTTAACGGCAATTGCGTTGGGTTACGGAGGTTTGATGGCAGGGTTAAAGGCAAGTATGCATGTAGTACGCATGGCAGGCGATGAAGCATGGTTCCATGAACAGGTGAAGCTGGTGCAGGAATGGCTGTTACTATTAGGTTGTAACGGATTCCAGACTCCAACGTTTCACTTATACAAGCCGTTTACCGCTAAATCTTTTGGTAGTGTTAACGAAACCATCCGACAACAAGTGAAATATTTAGCAAAACAACATGGCATACTCACTGATCCGGTTTATAGCGCCAAGCATATAGCCACCTCCATGTTAATAGTTGAAAATGAACGATTAACAGGAAATATTTTGGTAGTGCATTCAGGTGGAGGCACAGGGTTGACCGGCTGGGAAATAGATTAAATGTGAAGATTTAGAGATATGGAAATTTGGAGATGTGAAGATTTGGAAATTTAAGGATTTGGAAATGTCAATAGGCAATAGTCATTGGGTATTGGTCAATAGATAATTGTTACAAGACGCATTACGAATTTCGCCGGTAATTCTTGGGAATTTAGTGATGTGTAATAGGAACTTGCTATAAAAAATTTTTAACCGCAGAGGCGCAATATAAACGCTAAGGACGCAAGGATTTTCTCTTCGAATTTGGAATATTCTTTGCAACTTTACGGTTCGTTATCATTAATTTATGAAGTGTTCCTTTCAAAATTCAGGTTATATTAAGAATATATTGTTGTCCGGAAAAATAAAAATGTGCGTGGGCATGACAAAAATCGGCGGCGAGCGTGGGTTGTTGAGGCGAGGAGCGTTATTTTTGTCTTGATTTTTTTTGGTTACTTTTTTGTATCAAGACAAAAAAGTGACAAACATTTAGCATGAAAATCAAATAGTTATAATAAGTTCTTACTGATTAATTAATGCTAATAATTTATATTTCTCACTGTATTTATCAATCATTGACAAATCTTAATGTTTATAGTAAAATTATTGTATGATACCAGCTTGCTTTTTAAAATTGTCAGTTTTTTATTGTAAATACAATTGATAATCAATTAATTAAGAATTGAAACAATGATGAAAATAATTTTATCGGACAATAGTGTTAAGAATAGTGAAATACGTTCATCCCCGATTAATTTAATATTAAAGAAATTACACAGTATTGAATGTTTGACAATTTATAATTTATAATTCAACATTTAAAATCTTATATTTGCACTTCCTTACGGCTCCGTAGTTTAATGGATAAAACGAAGGTTTCCGGTACCTTTGATGGGGGTTCGATTCCCTCCGGGGCTGCTAAATGAGGGGAACTCATGTAAAAATCAGTTTAAGATTCCCAATATCAACTGGACAGCTTCTAAAATGGTGGCTGCATCTTTTACCTCTCTAATCGGCGATAATTGCAAATCCCTTCTCACCACATTAACTTTTTCAGTAGAAATGTCTTTCGGAGAAAGTACCCCATTACAACAAAGCGCAATAGCCGTTTTCAAAGTACTTGCTTTTATCCGAATGGTATGTGGTGAATACCTGCCCGGATGGATATGAATATAGCAATCAGCGTCTGTCCCTTCTAATAGAATCCAAATAGAACCATCGCTCAGTGCCACTTGCTGAAAGCCTCCATTTTCTTGTAACCAATTCACATATTCCTCTTTGCCGGATAAATGCATGCTCGATAATTTTTGCAATATTTCCTCTCTTATATCGTTTAATTGTAAATCGCCGATATAAAAATCTGCTTGAGAAGCACCGATGCAAAGTAAATTGGTGTAGTGATTAGTTTTTTCCGTTTCTATATATAAACGTACCGCACCCAAGTGGTGCTTGAGGTGATTGAATAGTATGGGAGGAGATGCTGTCATGTGTTACAGGGAGATTTTGCACGACAAATATACAGGCTTCCGTACTATTTCCTACCTTTGTTGGTCATGGTACACAAAAAACAACTATCCCATTATTTTAAAAATTACTACCTGAATATTGGGTTTAATGTCCTTTTTAACCTCTTATCTTCTATATTTGGATTATTCTCTCTGTTAATGACGATTCCTTTTTTGCGGGTTATTTTTAAATTAACACCACCGCCGACTTCCGTTGGAATGCCGGATATATCTACTGCTCACGGATGGAAGGATTTTGTGGTAGCAGCATACAACTATAAAATCCATTCCCTGATTCATCAAAGCGGCTATTTGGCTGCTTTGGAGTTTATTTGTGTAACGATTGTCGTAGTTTTCTTTTTCAAAAACCTCTTCAGATACCTTGCCATACATACATTAGCGCCCATGCGTACAGGGGTAGTGAAGGCAATTCGACAGGATATCTTCCATAAAACGCTTATGTTGCCCGTAGCATATTTTACACAAAATAAAAAAGGAGATACCCTCAGCAGGATGAGCAATGATGTCCAAGAAATTGAATTTGGCATTCTACATTTTCTGGAAGTAATTTTCAAAGAACCCATTAACATCATTGCTACCCTCACCACGATGATCATCATCAGCCCCAAGCTTACCCTTTTTGTATTTCTGATGTTACCATTTTCAGCCTTTTTTATTGGTAAGATAGCCAAATCTTTGAAGAAGCAAGCTTCCGGTTCGCTACAGAAATTGGGTCAGTTGCTCAGTCTTTTAGAAGAATCTATCTCAGGTATGAAGATGTTGAAGATGTTTAATGCGCAACATTTTCAGGAAAAGAAGTTTGAAGAGATAAACAATGAAAACAGAACCATTGCTACTTCCATTATCCGCAAAAGGGATCTCTCCTCGCCATTGTCGGAGTTTTTGGGTGTTTCAGTGGTGGTGATATTGCTTTGGTTTGGCGGTCGCCTTGTATTGAGCAATAACTTGGGCATGTCGCCGGAAGTATTCATCACTTTTATGATTATTTTCACGCAAATTATCTCACCATCTAAGGCTTTTTCTAATGCTTTCTACTTCTTCCAGAAAGGGAAGGCGTCTTTTGAGCGGGTACAGGAATTTTTAGAAGTTCCGGAAGAAAGAGATACACCTAATTCCACTCAAATAGTCTTAAAAGAAAAGATACAATTTGAACAAGTATCTTTTCTGATAGAGGACAGGGAGATATTAGAAAGCATCACCTTCACTTTAGAAAAGGGAAAAACCACTGCAATAGTAGGAGAATCGGGTGCAGGAAAGACCACTATTTTAAACCTATTATGTGGCTTTGTCGAACCAACGTCGGGGAGTATTGTCGTTGACAATCAACGATTAACAGAGGTTTCTAAGCATGCATGGCGCAATAATATTGCATTAGTTTCGCAAGAGCCTATTTTATTTCACGATACCATCTTAAACAACCTGCTATTGGCTAAGCCAACGGCAACAAAAGAAGAAATAGAAACAGTATTAATTCAGGCGAATGCGAAAGACTTTGTCCTACAGCAGCCAGAACAACTTCAAACAATTATTGGAGACAGAGGCATGAAATTGAGTGGTGGCGAGCAACAGCGACTTTCGCTGGCACGGGCATTACTGAAATATCCGGAGATACTTCTTCTGGATGAAGCAACGTCTAATTTAGACAGTGCTTCAGAGAAATTGGTACAAGAGGCACTTCAACAAGCCGGTAAAAACCGCACGACCATTGTAATTGCCCACCGATTATCCACTATCAGAGATGCAGATAAGATTTTGGTATTCAAACAAGGTAAATTGGTAGAATCAGGCAACCACCATGAACTAATCGCCTTAAATGGTGAGTATTTTAGGTTGGTGAATCAACAAAGTGGATTGGAAGGAGTGGGGTAATATTTTGATTTTCTTAAATTTGATAAGTCACCAAGTCGGCACAAAAATAATATCTTTGCCATGCAATGAATGAATATCATGTTATTGGCTTAATGTCCGGGACTTCTTTAGATGGATTGGATATGGTGCATGTTTTGTTTTCAAAAGAAGATAAATGGAGATTTGAAGTACTTCATGCTAATTATTATCCATATTCTGCTGCTTTTCAACAAACTTTGCGTGACATTCCGCAATTAGATGCACCTACTTTTTGGAAGACACATGTTGAACTCGGAAAATTCTTTGGGCAACAAGTTGCAGCATTTATTCGTGATGAGCAGATTCAAGCATCCATTGACTGTGTTGTTTCTCATGGGCAGACCGTTTTCCATCAACCGGAACAACATTATACGGCACAGATAGGTTGTGGTGCGGCTTTAGCAGCTGCCAGCAAGCAAACAGTAGTATGCGATCTTCGCAGCATGGATGTCGCCTTGAATGGTCAAGGAGCACCATTAGTGCCGATGGCGGAACATTACCTGTTTCATGAGCATCAAATTTTTCTGAATTTGGGCGGCATCGCCAATGTTTCCATACACGAACAAAATCAAATAAAGGCCTTTGATATTGGTCCTGCAAATACCCTCCTGAACCATTATGCCCGAAAACTAGGCAATGATTATGATGAAAATGGTCAAAGGGCAAGGAGTGGAAAGGTAATCGATGAAGTTCTGGAACATTGGAGTCGGGACGCTTTCTTTTTAACATCAGGCCCGAAATCCTTGCATACCGATTATATCGTACGGAATTTTATTGAAGTGATTGAAGAAGAAAATTTTAATACGGAAGACTTATTGGCAACGGCAGTAGAATTGATAGCCATAAAAACGGGTGATGTCGTCCAACAAAATATAGTATCTCTGCCCAAGCATTCCGGCATGTTTACGACAGGTGGTGGCGCTTTGAATGAGTATTTGATAGAACGCATCAGTTATTACATGCCAATTCCTGTAATTGTTCCGGAGAAGTTGATTGTCCAAAATAAGGAAGCTATCGCCATCGGATTTTTAGGACTTCTTCGTTATCTGAATCAGGTGAATTGTTTTAAATCAGTAACTGGCGCCGATTATGACTCGATGGGTGGTTGTATTTATTCCTTTAAATCGCAGCCAACATGATTTTAGTAACAGGTGCCAACGGATTCTTGGGTGCAGCATTGGTAAGAGCGCTTGTCAAAAACGGCGAACAAGTGCGTATTTTGGTAAGGGAGAATAGCCGTTTAGATAGGTTAACCGAAGTGCTTTCTGCCATAGAAATTGCCAAAGGAGACATCTTAGATATTTTCTCGTTGGAAGAAGCAATGAAGGGTGTCTCGGAAATATACCACTGTGCGGCATGGATTTCATTCCTTGCCAGAGATCGGAATGGGATGTTTAAAACGAATATCGACGGCACTGCGAATGTTGTAAACATGGCTTTGACAATGGGCATCCCTAAGTTTGTCCATATCAGCTCAATAGCTGCAATTGGCGCCAATCCTGAAAAAGGGATTATCGATGAAGCTTGCAGATGGGAAAAGCACGAAGGGAATTCTGAATATGGTTTGTCGAAGTATCTCGCAGAAAATGAAGTGTTTAGAGGAGTCGAAGAAGGGTTACATGCTATGGTTGTCAATCCAGGTATCATTTTAGGAATCAATAATGGCGAAAAGGCCAGCCGCAGAATGTGGGAGTTGGTAGACAAAGGAACACCGTATTATGCCGTTGGTACAAACGGATTTGTGACGGTAGAAGATGTGGTAAGCGCCTCCATATCAGCGATGAAGAGCGGGAAGTCCGGAGAGCGATATATTTTGGTGGGAGAAAACCTAAGCATGCAGGAACTATGTACAGAAATTGCAGAAAACCTGAACAAGAAACCACCGAAGAAGCCTGTCCCAAAATTACTGCTATATCTGGCATTCGTTGTTGACAAGTTCCTATCTCTTATTATGCAGAGACCGCAGCAGCTCACTTTGGAAACCATCAGATTGTCGTCTATAAAATTTTCTTATGATAATAATAAGGCAAAGAAAGAATTAGGCATTAACTTTACACCCTTAAAGAAAACAATAGCAGACATCAGCAAAGAGTTTTTAGAAAAAAAGAAAAGCAATGAATGAACATAAGAATAAAGTAGTAGGCATTTGGTTATTGATTGGCGTTGGGATGATATTCTTTCAGGTCATCTTAGGAGGCATTACCCGATTGACAGAATCCGGACTTTCCATTACAGAATGGGATGTTGTTTCTGGGACTTTACCACCATTAAATGCGTCACAATGGAATGAAGTCTTTGAAGCGTATAAAGCTTCTCCACAATATGAACTGGTGAATCAGGGGATGAGCTTGTCACAATTTAAGATGATATACTTTTGGGAGTATGTGCATCGTCTGTGGGCAAGATTGCTGGGATTTGTGTTTTTGTTGCCGTTCCTTTTTTTCATTATTAAAAGATATATAAAACCGATAGAGGCTTTAAAGTATCTTTCGATTTTTGTTTTAGGTGGATTACAGGCAATGGTGGGATGGATAATGGTGAAAAGCGGATTGGTAGACATGCCATGGGTAGCGCCGGGAAAGCTTACCTTACATTTGTTGCTGGCATCCGCACTTTATATTCTCACTTTGCGTTTTGCATTAGAAAAATTAACGCCAAAAGAAACAAAGTACTATCCAAAGTTCTTAAGAGGCAATATCTATTTCCTACTTATATTAATCATTGTTCAGATTAGCCTTGGCGGTATGTTGGCTGGATGGAAGGCTGCTCTTGCTTATCCAACATGGCCAACAATGAACGGGGAATGGGTGCCTACAGATTTGTTCGCGCTAAAACCTTCTTGGAAGAACTTCCTCGAAAACAAAGCAACCATACAGTTTTTTCACCGGATAACGGCATATATTATCATCTTTTATGTGGTATTCATATATTTGAAATCGCAAAGTATGCCGGTACCAAAGCTTTTCAAACGCGGTCGGCACATTATGTTGTTATTGGCGATTCTACAAGTTCTTTTGGGAATTACGACATTGTATCTATCTAAAAAAGGGGAAGTACCTGTTCTCTTCGGAGTATTGCATCAGGCATGCGCATTTCTTTTGTTGATGTGGACAGTAGCATTACACTATTGGTTTAAGTATAAAGAAGCATGATGTTGTTGAAAGCTGCATCTGTCAATAACCTTACTGACGCCCGATATTTCAATGTTTTGGATAATGCATACATCGGTTTGAATTTTGACGCCCTGAACCCAAAGAATGTTACTATTGAGAAAGCAACACAATTAATAGAATGGCTTTTTGAACCGCTTTTGGTAGCAGAATTTGGATTGCATCAGACCAAAGAAGAGATTGCGTTTATCCTGAATAAATTCCCTTTTTCCGGTTGGCAAGTAGACATAGAGCATCCTTGTTCTCATGAAGACTTTGGCATACAGAAATGGTTGACAATCAACGATAAACTCGCTTTTTTTGATGCGACACTAACCCAATCAGCATATTTGATTTTTTCTGAGGGCAACGTGCCTCCACAACATTTGGAGTGTAAAGCGATTTTGACAGACATAGTCTTAGATGAACATACCCACGCTGCTGGAATGTTGACTACCCTGCAAACGGATGGGTGGAATCTGCATTTGCCCTTGGAAGAAAGACCGGGATGGAGCAGCATAGACCTTGTAAATGAACTTCTGGAACACATTGGACATTAATTGATATTGAGGAAGTTTTATCCAATAGAAATACATAACGAAGCAGCTTTCAAGAAAAAACTATTGCTGCTTTCAGAGAAAATATCGCCCTTTTGTTACTTAGACAGCAATAATTATCCGAACTATCCTTACGCACATTTTGGAACGATGGTTGCGCTGGGGGCGCTTGAAACTTTTTCATGCAATACTGTCAGCAAAGATGATTGGGATGCATTTATGAATAAGCCGGATTGGAAGTTTGGCTTCGTCACCTATGATTACAAGAATCAGGTGGAGTCGGGGCTGGTTTCTGAAAAATTTGATGGCATTTCCATGCCAACGATACATTTCTTTATTCCTAAATACCTGATTTCCTTTTATAATGAAAAAATTGAAATTGGCGTCACCACTGAGGCGGATCTGGCTACATTTTATGCCTTTTTAGAAGCACCTTTAGCGCAAAATTTTCCTACACCAGCAAGGGTGCAACCGTTGCCGCGCATTAGCAAAGAAGCCTATCTGCAACATGTTGCCGACATTCAACATCATATCAAAGAAGGTGATATTTATGAAATGAATTATTGTATGGAGTTTTTTTCTAAAGACGTTGATATACAACCAGTTGCGATATTTGAGAAATTATGCCACTTGGCATTGGCACCCTTTAGTGTATTCTTTCGCTTGGAAGATAAATACCTTTTGTGTAGTAGTCCAGAAAGATATTTGAAGAGAAGCAAGCAAAAACTCGTCAGCCAACCTATCAAAGGCACTATAAAAAGAGGAGATGATGAGCAGCAAGATAGAAACCTGGCAGAAGCTTTACAAAATAATGAAAAGGAAAGAGCCGAGAACATCATGATTGTTGATTTGGTGAGGAATGATTTGGCTAAAATTGCTACCAAGAATAGCGTTGCCGTTGAGGAATTATGCGGATTATACACTTTTAAAACAGTACACCAGCTAATTTCAACTGTTTCTTGTTTATTGTCAAAGGACGTTGCGGTTTCTGATATCTTTGAAGCCACTTTTCCAATGGGAAGCATGACAGGCGCCCCAAAACGCAACGCCATGATTTTTGCCGAGCAATATGAACAGTCAAAACGTGGATTATATTCCGGTACGGTTGGATACGTGACGCCAGCCGGAAATTTTGATTTCAACGTAGTGATAAGGAGTATTTTATACAATGAAACCAACCGATATGTTTCTTTGCATGTCGGCAGCGCCATCACAGCAGAAAGTAAACCGGAACAGGAATACGAAGAGTGCTTGTTGAAAGCGGAGAGTTTGTTGAAGGCTTTGTAGTAGATTTTGCATCATGAAATCGAAGAATATTAGATGAATCGTTCATTATCAACGACTTTTTTGGCTATTAAATTAAAATTCACCCTATTCAGTATATCCAGCGTTCTATATTCTGGAGTGCTATAATATGGAACACAGATGACACAGATTTTATGGATTTTCGCAGCGACAATCTACCTGTACCAATCCGCCTCATCAGCGTATTCAGCGTTCTATATTTATTTTAGCAGATTCCGCAATACACAGATGACACAGATTTTTTGGATTTTCACAGCGACAATCTACCTGTTCCAATCCGCCACATCCGCGTATTCAGCGTTCAATATTTATTTCAGCAAGTCCCGCAATACAACACTGGCACAAGCACCACCGAAGGCCGCCGGCATATAGGAAATGGTGCCATATGCTGATTTCTTGAAATTGCTGCCATCTGTCATGATTAGCGATGATTTGGGTGGCACTTCCGGGCTAAATACTGTTTTTATGCCCTTATATATCTTTTCACGTTTCAGTCTTTTCCTTACGATTCGAGAAAACGGGCAAAGGTAGGTTTTGGAGATATCTGTTACGCGTATCAGGGTTGGATCCACTTTCCCACCGGCACCACCGGAGCTTACAATTGGAATCTTGTTTCTATAAGCCGCTATTAGTAAGTTGAGTTTTGGTGTGATGCTGTCTATGGCGTCTATGGCGTAATCATAAGGTGTTTGCAAGATTTCTTGTGCTGCCTCCGGGCTAAGGAATGACTTAACAGGAATAATATGGAGGTCTGGATTTATTGCTAAAAGCCTTTTTTCCATAATATCGACCTTATACTCTCCATGGTTGGTAGATAATGCGGGAAGTTGCCTGTTTCTATTGCTGGGGTCAACGACATCTCCATCCACAATTGTCATGGTGCCAACACCTGCGCGGGCGATAAATTCTGCTGCAAACGAGCCAACACCACCAAGTCCCACCACTAACACATGCTTTTTATTGAGTTGATGCAATTTCTCCTCACCAATCAATAATTGTGTTCGGGATAGCCAGCTTAAATCTCCCATAAATGCTATAAGGAAAAACTTTCTCCACAGCTGCAAGTACGACTTGCATTTGGATTGTCAAAATAAAAACCTTTCCCTTCCAAACCTTCAGAAAAATCTAAGGTTGTGCCAAAAAGATATAAAATACTCTTGGGGTCAACGACAACTTTTACACCTTTATCAAAAAACACCTCGTCACCGGGCTTGTCTTCCTGATCAAATTCCATCTTATAAGAAAGTCCAGAGCATCCGCCACTGGTGACAGAAACCCTAACAAAATGTTTGGAACTTAATCCGTCATCTTGTAGGATTTTTTCAATGCGTGCTTTCGCTTTTTCGGAAACAAATATCATAACAATAATTATAACAAAATTACACTAAAAAAAGTTGCAGGCAATATTTTGGTTATTATCTTTTTGTAAGACATTATGAAGATGGTTGGAATTTTTGTTTCAATTTCCGAACCAAAAAATCTAGTTCCTCCATTGTAGTAAACTTCCCGAGACTAAAGCGTATGGCTTTTGCGGCTGCTGCTCTGGAGACACCCATTGCGGTGAGTACATGGGAAGGTTGTTGGTCGGCAGAGGTACAGGCAGAACCGGTAGAAACGGATAGCCAACCCATGGTTTCCCGAATAAACTGTTCAGCCTTTATATGCTTGAAAGCCATCATGCTGGTATTGGGAAGTCGTCTTGCAGTATCGCCGTATATAATTTCAATAAAATCTCTCAACTCGTTTTCTAAAAAATCTCTATTTTTTAATAACTCATCGTTTAATTGCGATATATTTTGCATCGCCATATGGCAGGCTTCTCCAAGTCCAACAATTCCCGGAACATTCAATGTTCCTGAACGCAATCCTCTTTCATGTCCACCACCAAAAATGAAAGGAGAAAGGGAAACACGTGGATTTTTTCTGCGAACATATAAGGCGCCAACGCCTTTTGGGCCATACAATTTATGTGCTGAAACGCAGGCAATATCGACCTGTAACGCTTGAACATCCACGGGTATTTTTCCAATGGCTTGTGTGGTATCGCAAATAGCGATAGCCTGTCTCTCATGAATAATACTTGCCAAGCTGTTAATGTCTTGAATGACACCTGTTTCATTATTTGCCAACATAATACATACAGCAATAGTTTCATCGCGTATCAACGATGATAATTTTTCGGCATCGATTGTTCCATCTTTTGAAACTGGAATAGCCTCAACAACAGCACCTTTATTGGTGAGTTGCATACAGGTATCTATTACCGCCTTGTGTTCAGTAGCGGCATACAAGATGTGGTTTCCTTTTATACGATAGTTGGAAAAAACACCTTGAATTGCAAGGTTTAAAGATTCCGTTGAGCCTGAGGTGAATATTATTTCTTGCGTATCAGCGTTTAGCAACTGAGCTACGTGGCTGCGTGCTTCTTCAACGGCATCGCGAGCGATGGCACCATAAGCATGGGTGTGACTGGCAGCATTCCCAAATTGTCGGGTAAAAAATGGCAACATTTTATTCAACACCTGCTCATCGACAGGTGTTGTTGCATTATAGTCGAGATAAATATTTTTCAAAGACGTTGATTTTCAACGATTATAATCTAAGATCTAATTCAGTATTGTCACCAATATTGAGTTTCTGTCCAGAGCCTTGCACCATGCTATCACTTCCGATGATACTATTGTACATGACAATTTCCTTTAATCTGGCAAACGAGCCGATGATGCTGTTGTGTACAATGGTGTTGGTTACTTGGGCATTGTCA
>JAIBAX010000015.1 GCA_019694955.1 Chitinophagales bacterium
AGCTTGATACCGCAACTGCCGCATACTTGCAGTGGGTAAGAGAACGGGCAACGGCTAATTTAATGGCTTCACCTACGGCGGCCACGTCTCTAATGGCACTTTCAGCAAATGTCTCAGGAAATAAAGAAAGTAGCCGCCTTGTTTGGTGCTGACTTATGTGGTATTGCAAAAATTGACCCTCGGTGGCATTACACCCATCGATTTGATGCGGTCAATTGCGAAGAAAAGGAAGTTTCCTTCCCGCAAGGACTTAGCTCTTGTATTGTTTTTGCTGTTGCAATGCCTTATGACGTAATTAAAACCTATCCATCTGCTTTAGCAGGTTTTGGTCCGGGAATGAGCTATTCTAAGGAAACCTTCATCGTTCAGGGCGTGGCGCAGTTTATTAGAAACTTAGGGTATACCGCTGTAGCCTCTCTAAATGATACTGCCAATTCTATACCTTATGCAATACAAGCAGGTTTAGGCGAATATGCCCGAAATGGATTGGTTATTACAAAGGAATTTGGACCACGGGTACGATTTGGAATGATATTTACAGATATACCCTTATCCTATGATCAGCCATTACGCTTTGGCGTAAAGGAATTCTGTAATACCTGTAATATATGCGCAGTAAATTGTCCCGCTAAAGCTATTCCTTTTGGAACACCCTCTGATGAAGTACATAATGTCTCAAATATTACAGGTGTAAAAAAATGGACGGTGGATGGGGAGAAGTGCTTTAAGGTATGGGTCAATCAAGGTACGGAATGCGGCATCTGTGTCCGTGTATGCCCATATAATTTAGATGGTAGATTTATCAAACATCGACTTTTCAAGAGAATTCTTTTACACAACCCTTTCAAAAAAGCAAGCTTGGCCATGTATGCTTTACTGAAAATCAATAAGCGACTTCCGCCAAAACTGTGGTGGAGAGAATAATCAATGGTGAATAGGCAAACCCTTTACGTGACCATGACATTGTTTCTCGCTATCATGATAAACAAAAATAATCATTTTTTCAGTAATAAACGGACAATATATCATCCATTCTTTTTCTTCATGGGTAGTATTATTTGCTTTTAAGACAAAATCACTTATTACCATATTGGGATATTCCTGAGCAATCAAATGATAAATATGTTGCAACAAATTTTGGAGGGTGGAACGGAATATTTTCTTTGTTTCTTTTCCTTTATCCAAGAATGGAAATACATTCAAGTTTAAGAGAATGTCTGTAATTTTCATGCCTGATTTTAAGGTGGTATTCAAACTTCTAGGATTCAATATTACAGTACTGACACTATAGGTGCGGCAGTTGCGCAAGGCAGACTGCATCTGCTCTGTATAGACGAATTCTTTTGCAAAATCGGCACTTCTGTATTCCGGTAATAACCCCATGTAAATGCCTTCACCATTTTCACCATCTATTTGTAGTGTGCAAAATCCAACTAATTGCTCATCCTTGTATGCAAGGAAGGTATATTTATCAGGGTCTAAAGCGTTGTCAAAAAAAGAAAAATAGGATGCGCTGCTTTCTATTACTGCATCTAAGTTAAACAAATGCGAATAAATGTGGTTCTCATAGTAGGTGGCAGTGTCATTTTTTATAATGGTACGTGCCATGTCCATTAGCGCCTCCTTTTGCTTATAGGAATAAGGAAGGATAGTGAGCTCCGGAGTAAAATTTTTGTGTTTTTCTGTCAAGTGTATCGTCTGACGAACTAAGATGCTATATGTTGCTAACGGGAATCCAATCAAAGCAAGCTTATCATAAACATCCTTGTCGGAGAGGGAAATCTTTAGTCTGCAAACATCTAAACCTGATTCAAATAACTCAGGAATGAAAGTATCCATATCAATATTATGGATGATATCGGTACGGCCAATTCGCAAACGATGTATGGCAGATTCTTGTTGGGAAAATTTTATATAACGCATTGCCAATGAATAAAAATTGAAGTAAAGAAACTATTTCAGTTCAAAAAATGCTAATTTAAGTATATTTGCCTTTATGGGAACCATTTTTCAGCTTGTTCGAGATAAATGTTTTGCTTTTAAAGATAAGATTTTTTTGAAAGAAGCATTTTCTGATAAAGTGATGACTTATGGCGATTTTTACAGGGATTTATCTGCGGCAATGCACTTTTTGGAGGTACAATCGATTCCCGTTGGCGTAAACTTTAGTATAATCGCTTCCAATACCATCGATTATTTGCTGGTTTTGTTTGCCATGCAAACACGCGGTAATACCGCCGTGAATTTGAATCCAAATCTCACTGTAAATGAATTGGTGCAAAGATTGACATTTACACAAGTAGAAGTATTGGTTACAACTAAGGCTATCTATTCTTCGTTGGAGAACCACATAGAGATAAAAAACGTAATTTTTCTGGATGAATGCCCTGAAAATCCTCCTTTAGAGACAACTTTTATTCCATTCAGAATTTCCTATCATGAAACCACGCCCTTTGTCGAAGATAAATCCTTGCCGACGGCATTTCTCCAGTTTACAGGAGGCACTTCCGGCATAACGAAGGCTGCAATTATACGCCATGAAAATGTTTGTGCCAATGTGAACCAAATAACTACACATATTTCTGCTACTGCCTATCCGTATCCGCATTGTATTTTGGTAGCATTTCCTTTTTACCACGTGTTTAGTATTGTTTTTAATGTGCTTACATTCATGAACATGGGTGGCACTTGTATATTAATTGCCTCGCCACGAGATATTGGCAGTGTCATTGATGTGTTCAAAAACTATCCCATTACTTTCACAGTAGCCGTAAATACATTGTATAAGTTGTTGTTACAGCATCCAAGAATTGCAGAAGTAGATTTTTCTTCATTGCGATTTAGTATGGGAGGAGGGGAGCATATCCAGTACTCAACGAAGCTTCATTGGCAGCAACGAACAGGAATTCCTATTTATGAGGCTTACGGACTTACAGAAACATCTGCTATGGCCATCGTTAACCCTTTAAACGAAAACAATGATTTAAAAACCATCGGTATCGCATTACCCGAAACCGAAGTAATACTCTTAGATGAGCATAACCAACAAGTACTGTTGCCCAACCAACCCGGAGAAATAGCATTGAAAGGTCCGCAAGTGACAGCGGGATACTATTTAAACCAACAAGAAACGAAACAGACCTTTTTCGAAGGGTGGTTCAAAACCGGAGATATTGCGATACGCAATGAAGCTGGTTATTATACTATTGTCGACAGAAAAAAGGACATGATCAGCGTTTCAGGAAACAAAGTGTACCCCAATGAAGTGGAGGAAGTAATTGCGCAAATAATGGGCGTGCTAGATGTTGCCGTCGTTGCAAGAATTTCTCCCAACAGTGGAGAGGAAGTCGTCGCTTGTGTGGTCACTGAAAAAGTAATTCCAAAGGATGAAATTATACAATATTGTAAAGATTTTTTGACTAATTTTAAAATTCCAAAAGATATCATCTTCATGCAACAACTACCAAAATCACCAATTGGTAAAACGCTCAGGGCACAATTGAGATTACTCGTAAATAATTGAGAAAGATATTTCTAAGAAGAATAACAAGAATAGATGAGAATTTTTTTACTTATAGTCGGAATAGTATTGTTTTATGCTACTACATCTGCGCAAGACACTTTGCAAGTGGACAGTACTATTTATTTGGAGGATGTGCTCATTCTTAGTCCAAGGGTAGAACAGAAAATAATGGAGTCGACGGTAACAGTGGAGAAAATCGACGCAATAAAGTTGGCATATTCTTCCGGAATAGATGTTTATGATGGCTTGTCGCGGTTATCAGGTGTGCATACCAATAAAGGCAGCCTCACTTTTACTTCTTATAATACACGCGGTTTTGCTACCATTAGCAATGCTCGTTTTCAACAATTGATCGATGGCGTTGATAATGCGGCTCCATTCCTGAATTTCGGCATCGGCAATATGATTGGTATTGCAGATATAGATGTACAAAGCGTAGAACTCTTGCCGGGAGCTTCCTCCGGATTGTATGGTCCGAATGCCTTTAATGGGTTGCTGTACATTAAATCAAAAGACCCTTATTTATATCAGGGATTTACAATATCATCTAAAGCAGGATGGACGCAATCAGAACCATTGGGTGTTAAACCACTGGGAAAATTTGAACTGCGCATTGCAGAAGCTTTCCCCAAAGGGTGGGCAATAAAAGCAAATGTCTCTTATATGCAAGGCACCGATTGGCTAGGTGCAAATTACTCTACAGACCGCCTGACGCAGCAAATATCCGCCCAACAGCCGGATTTCGATGGTTTGAATCTCTATGGTGATGAAACTGCCATAAATTTAAACCCGATAGCAGCCAAGAACGCCATTATTGGCAATATCTATCAACAATTTTTATCCTATTATGGCAACGATGAAGCGACGACAAAAAATGCGTTGTCATTGTTTATTGATTCCATTCAACCATTTATTGTTAAAAGAACAGGATTCCGAGAAGAGGATCTTTTGGTAAATAATAAAGCGAAAAGCTGGAAGGCAGATGCAGGGTTATACAAGAAATTTGGACATAACCAAGAATACCAAGCGTCCTATAATTATAAAATTGGCTATGGTAACACCGTTTTTCACAGCGGGGAACGCTATGCATTTAGAAATGTTTCACAACAGTTTCATCGCATGGAATTAAGAAGTGATGTCTTCAATGTAATGAGTTATATTACCAAAACGGATTTTGGCAATTCTAATAACTTAACAGCACTTGCAGCGCTGTCGAATGAAAAATTTAAACCTACAGCACAATGGGCACCGCAGTACCTGACAAGTTATACAGCTCAGTTGATACAGACGGCTATCTCCCAGTATGGTGGTTCTATAACAAATGTTTCTAAAGAAGATATCATCTTGGCAAATAATGCTGCAAGAGACTTTGCCGATATAGGTATTCCCGCGGTGGGAAGTGTTGCATTTGATACCATCACTCAAAGTATCAGAGACAAATATTTTCAGCGGGGAGGCGCAAAATTAAAAGATAATTCTGCCAAATACTTTGTTGAGGGGAATATAAGCCTGGCTAAATGGACTGCTAAAATTGTAGATGTACAAATAGGCGGAAATTATACCCAATACAAACTTAATACAGAAGGTACCGTTTATAATGAAGACCCCGATGGAGACGGCATTGCAATGCCAATAAATATGCGTGAATTTGGCACATATGTACAATTAACACGCAAGTTGTGGCAAGATAGGTGCATTATTTCAGGTTCGTTGCGGTATGATAAAAACCAAAATTTCAAAGGTAATATTACCCCACGACTATCCGGGCAGTTATCTTTGGGTGCAGATAGGAAACATCATCTGCGATTAGCGGCACAAACGGGTTTCAGAAACCCCGAAACGATAGCGCAGTATATTTATTTCCCTGCTTCCAGTGGAATTATTTTGGGTGGGACAAGAAGCAATGCAGAGAGATATGGCATCTACGAAGGTGGTGCTATCAAGAAAGACGATTGGGATAAATTCCTTGCGACAAAAGACTCTTCCTACCTGAATCCTTATCACATGAACTATTCAAGTCCCGAACGTTTATTTAGTGTGGATGTTGGCTATAAAACCCTTCTTTTTGGCAAGCTCTTCATAGATGTGAATGCTTATCTTAACCTTTATAATAACTATCAGGCACAAGTATTGGTTGTCAGTCTAGATTCAACAAGACATAAGGGAAATTTTCTTCCCGGTATCAATAGCGTCCTTCAAGGACAGGCAACACGCCCAACAACATGGAATGCATACACCAATCTGGATGGATCTATTAAGTCTTGGGGTGTCGGGTTGATTTTTGCCTATTTCTTTCATAAGTATTTGGAATTGAATGCCAATTACAGTTATATTGACTATACTGCACCTGACAATATTCCCGCTAAGGATATTGCCTTTAATACACCACAACATAGATTTTTTATAGGTGTTAGTGGTCGCCAGATAGGCAAAATCTTTTCTTATGATATTCATTACAGGTGGCAGCAAAGTTTCCTTTGGTCAAGTGCATTTGGCACAGGGCAAGTGGATGCATTTGGCACGCTGGATATGGGTATAGGTATCGAAATACCCAAAAGCCATCTTGAATTTAAAGCAAGTGTCAATAACATAATTGGTAAAAATTATGTCACCAATTATGGAGGGCCTTATATTGGAAGAATGTTTATTATGGGCATTGTTATGGATGTGAAAAAAATAGATAGATAAGCGCTTATCTGTCAACATTTGCATGGTAATCTTTCGCATTGCTATATATCTCTGATACAAACGGAGATTTGCCAATAAGAAATAGTAAGCATCTATTTAAACAACTTTGAAAGAAAGGTAATTTGCGTTCAATATCTAAGAATAAAACCACCCGTTCCGAGGCAGCATTATTCCACGCTTCATGTATATAGGTGTCGTCAAATAACAATGCTTGTCCATAAGACCAGGAATGTGTTTTGCCATCAATCTTTATTCCACAATTTTCAGGAACGATTAAACCTAAATGGTAGCGGATGACACCCTTATAAGGGCCACGATGGGGCAGAAGATGCGTTTTTGGTGCAAATACAGAAAAAAATGTTGTTTTTACGCCCGGAATCTCCTTTAGTAAACCCATGGTCGTTTTAAAATGAACATGCATTTTCGGTATATCCCTGCCATAAATTCTAAGAAAAATAGACCCCCATTTTTTTTGTGTAACAATTTTCTTTTGCGAAAAAGATAAATCATCCATATAAGGTAATGATGGATTTGTTTCTATAAAATGTTGATATTCAGCAAGAATTTCATCCGCATGATTGGCTAATGTTTTTAATTCCGGATAGTCCTCAATAGATTGTATAGCGTTTTTTTTTGTTCCCCATACCAGCAATTGCTCTATGGGTATAAAAATTAATTGCCCTAATTTGTTGATATAGTTTAAAAACTTTTTGGACAGCATAACCTTCAAGACTGTTGATAAAATGCATGAATAGACGCCGACATATATTGTATTTCATCATCACTAAGGGCATTATAAATTGGCAACCTGAGTAATTTTTGTGCTTCCATCGTTGTATATTGGTCATCTTTCATGACAAATCCTTTTTCTCTTGCGAAGGTAGAATGGTGGAGGGGCATGTAGTGAAATTGTGTGCTAATTCCTTTAGCAGATAAATAGGCAATCAGTGCATCTCTTTCAATGGTTTGTCGGCATTTTACATAAAATAAATGGGCGTTATGGATGCCATTTTTAAGGTGATGTGGTAAAAAATCATTTGGAAGCCATCCTTGTTCAAGCGTCTCAAAAAGGGCGTTCCACCGCTCCATTCTTTCCTGTAAGATATGTTGTTGCTCGTCTAATAAGGCACTAAGGATAGCAGCATTGTATTCGGACATATTGAACTTCAAACCTTCTGATATCCATTCAAAATTAGGCGTCAACCCTTGCATAAAAGCGGCTTTGTTGGTGCCATTATTAAATACAGTTATGATGCGTTCTTTGAATTTCTTTTTATAGAGAATCAGACCACCTTCACTGCAACTTATGTTTTTTTGGCTATCAAAGCTAATAGTGGAAAAATCGCCAAAACTGCCCAACAGCCTTCCGTTATGTGTTACGCCAATTCCTTGCGCATTGTCTTCTATCAAAATAAGGTGGTGGATGTCACACAGTTTCCTAATGGCTTCAATTTCGCAGGGAGCGCCACCATAATGCATGACCAATACAGCTTTTGTATTTTTGGTAATGGCACTTTCTATGCTTGCCGCTTGAATATTCATTGAATGGGGTTCAATATCGGCAAATACAATTTTCGCACCATGTAGCGCAAACGCATTTGCTACGCCCACAAAATTATAGGAAGGCATAATGATCTCTTCACCCTTGCTAAAATCCAAAGCCAATGCTATTAATTCTAGTGCCGCCGTACATGAAGTTGTCATAAGTGCTTCATATTCAGGATATAGGGATTCAAAGTGTGCTATACATTTTTTTGTGTAAAAACCACTGTAAATGCGCTCCGGATAATCTATCAAGTCCTTTATGTTGGAAGCACTTCTGGAAGCCGTATACAGTTTATTGAATGGAACAAGCATAGATATTATCAAACAGGATGATGATAAAAATGCTAAAGTACAAATAAGCCGCAATGAATTCAAATGTTGTGATATTTTAAACCACAATCAGCGTTAGACTTTATAGCCAAAAGAAATTATACAAAATAGCCAAGAAAAGGAACGGAACTTTTCTCCCGCAAACTTAGTAATATCTATGTTGAGGGCAGAAAACAAGTACAGAAATAAATATGAAGTTGAATTTTCTTGCAGTAAATTTATCATGCTGTTTCCGGGTTTAAAGATTATATCTATATTTGGAAGACAATAATAAGAACCAGCTCTATTAAAGTTTCAACCAGGCATGAAGAAAAAGCGTTCAGGAAATATCGTCAAAAGTGAACCCATATCCGTTGACAGCCCCGTAAAAAATGGGGACTTGTTATTAGATAAGCCTTGGATAATTACATTGATAGTGTTTTTACTCCCATTATTGCTGTACATAAATACCACGCAAAATGGTTTCACCTTTGATGACCACTTCGCAGTTAGTAAAATAGGTATCAAAGATATTCCGCGCATTTTATCGAACCCTTGGATAGTTGATGATGGAGTAGATATCGACTATCGACCGCTGGCACAGATTACTTATGCGGTAGAATATAGTTTATTTGGCGAAAATCCGGGTTTGAGTCACTTTTTTAATGCCTTCTTGTACGCTATTTTAGTAGTATTGGTTTTTCGACAGCTGAAAGTTTGGCTAAAGACCGAAAGTTCTGTGATTTTATGGTTGTCAGTAGCCATTTTTGCTGCGCACCCAATTCATACAGAGGTAGTTGCCAGTTTGAAAAATAGAGACGACCTCTTATCATTTGTATTTTCAATGGTGTATCTTTGGCATTGCGGACAATATTTTGAAAACGGAAAATTAAAGCACATACTTTTCGGTGCATTGGGCTTAACACTGTCTATTTTTTCCAAGCTTACCATGATTCCTACTATTGCCTTTGTTCCGCTGATGGGTTATTTCTTCCATAAAGCAAATGTGAAGAAATACACCGCCTTACTGGGAATGTCTATAGTGGTGGTGATTTCCTTTTATATCTTCCGAAAAATGTTTATTCACTTAAATGATAATGGTACTTATCGCGAAATATTTTTCTTCGAAAACCCGTTGGTGGATGCGAAATATGCCTCTTTTAAGATTGTAACAGGCTTTAAAATATTCTTTTGGTATATCGCGAAGATGATAGCCCCGTTGAATCTCGGCTTTTACTATGGCTATAATACCATTCCCGTTTCGCAACAATTGGAAGTCGGCGTTTTATTAGGTTTAGCAAGCGTTGGCGCTTTAGGATATAGTGCTATTTATTACTTTAAACGAAACCCAAAACTTACTTTTTTTATCTGTCTTTTGTTAATATCCATGTTCTTATATACCAATATGATTGTTTTAAATGCCGGTATCGTTTCCGAAAGAGCGATGTTACTAGCCTCCTTGCCATTTTCGGTATTATTGGTATTATTTGTTCGCAACATTTTTGATAAATGGATGCCCAATACTTATCACTACGTTGCGTTACTTTCGATAATGATTGCCCTTTTTACCATTAAAACAGTGATAAGAAATACGCAATGGAAAAGCAACCTGACTTTGATGAAGCACGATATTGCTTATCTAGATAAATCAGCTTTTGCACATTATATGTATGGAGAAGAACTTGAAAAGTTGTGTAGGCAGCAATATTCTGATAGTTGCTATACTGCGGTAGTTCAACAATATGAGCAAAGCTTAGCCATCCTTCCTGAAAATACCAATACGCTCACAAAACTTGGGGCTTTCTACACAGAAATGAGCAACCAGCCGGCTTTAGGTTTGCCATATTTAGAGAAAGCGGCAAAAATTAGCCCTGACTATCCGAGAAATACTTTTCTGTTGGCAAGATGTTACCAAGTTATGCTTCGTTTTAATGACGCTATCGCCAACTATGAGGTGACCCTCAAGAACCAACCTAGCCATGATTTAGCCATGTATTATTTATCCCAACTATATTATGAAAGCAACCAAAAGGAAAAAGCATTTGGTATGGTTGATAAGTTGAAAGAAGCCTACCCCAATTCAGATTTGGCATATTTGAATATGGGTGTGTTCTATAGAAAAGAAGGCAATATAGATGCTGCCATCCAAGCATTGGAGCTAGCTGTAAAAAATGGAAACAGGCAAGAACGCCTATTGAAAGACATCGCTCAATATTATCATGATAAGGGAAATACAGAAAAGGAGCAGTATTATCTCAGCCTTTTATAATCTGCTTGAAATCTTATATGTTATATCTGAAAAAAAATGTGGTAAACTATCTATTTACTATTAACCATTTCTCTCTTCAAGACTTCCTTCTTCCATTCACCAAGAACCCAAATCGACAAAAATGTTGTGTGAAGTTCGTATGGCTTATAGGATTTGGAATGTTCTCCTACCCATCCACCATCTACATTTTGCTGCTGGAGTAATTTCTCTAAATAATCTTTGTCGACAAGATCATATTGCCCTGAATATAAAAGAAAAGCAGTGAACTCCGTATTTAAATCGGTAACACTAGGATCTTCCTTGAGGTATTTTACAGTTCTTGTAATCATCTTACTTTGTAGACTGTCTAATTGTAATGACTCCCCACAACCTTTATTGATACACAATGAAGTTATAAACAGTGCATGTGCTAAATCATATTCAGTACTCATCGATAAATTATATAACTCAGGGTAGAAACTGGCGCTTAATCCAAATTGGTCGCAAAAATATGCCCTCACCATCAGTTCGTCAATGGGGATTTGCGGGTGCTCCTTTAAGTATGCATTGAAATCTTGAGTATTGGTAAATTTTTTGCGAATGATTTCAATGTTTTTTAATTGGTACTCATTATAATTCTTGAATAATTTACCCGTATCAATTTTAATACCCAAGTTCAATCTTTCGTTGTTCCACAGCAATAACCCGATCAGATTTGGGTCAAACTCCTTCATCTTAGATTCTAAAAAATTAACACCTCTCTTCAAAGAATAATCTATCCTTGCAACCTCCTCACTACTATGACAGCTACTTAAAAGAAAAATAATCAATAGAATTGTAAACTTATTACCCATAGTGTGTAAAAAAATAATTAATAATTTGTGCAATATATAGAAAAAAGTTTTATTTTTGAGTAATGTTATTTTGCCTATGAATAAAATTTACAAATTTTCACTTTTCTCATTTCTCATCCTTTTATATAGTAATTCATTGATTTCTCAAGAGTTAGAAAAGCAAATTACAGATGAAGGTTTGATAAATTTAGAGAAAATTGTCTTTCAGGACTTATCTGGAAGTAATGTAGATTTGAATCTTCAAAGCTATTTATTATCAGATGAAGAGCGTTTCAGTATGGTGGAAAAATTAAATAAATTTGTAGATTCTGCAAGTTTAAATGTCTTCGGAAAAATTGAAGACGTGTTAAAATCTCAAGCCATTAATTACGTTAAGGGTAATAAAATTATGTTTAAAAATGTCGAATTCTTGGGATTAGAAAAGTCAGACTATTATGGTTATGACTTGTTCGGGTTTCACTACAAAGTAAAATTCAAAGATGAAGAGATACCGGAATCCAAGATAAATGTTATTTTCTCAAGAATGAGCGGTAATTATAAACTTTTATTCATATATTGTAATAATCTAAATTTTTAAAATCGGGACTAATGGGAAATATATTCTACAAATTATTCAAACAACACGCAAAGCAAGTGATTCTACTCACTTTTTGGTGTTTGTTGGCAACTTCTGCATTTTCGCAGACCTATAATGATGGTCGGATACGACTTAGGGTATGGGTTAATAAGGTTTGGACAGATGCGAACTGCTCAGAAGTGGGCAATCAAAATTATGCGTGGACAGGTATTAGGGTAAGAGCACCATTGAATACAATTGGCGTTTATGACTATTCTAATTATTTTGACTGCCGTGCAGACGGTCAGGAAGCACGCTATTTTGATAAGACAATGTACGCAGAGGTGCGGGCAAACGGTGCAGCAAATGAAGCCAATGGTTATAAATTGTTCGACGTCACTTATTCAGGAACAAACGTACCTTACTTTTTTGAATGGATTTGTACAGGTGCTTTTGAAAATGACTGCCCCAATGTATTGGGTTGCGGCGGTGGTGTTTGGGACTTTAGTTCTTGTTGCCTTTTCAATGCTGAAAGTGATGATGATTTTGCAGCAAAGAATAGCTGGAGTTCCAATCCTTGTTATTTTAGAGGAGGCGAGGCTGGAACCACTCAATACTTCCATACCAACAAGTTTTATTCTAATGAAGGCGATAGTGATGGTTTTGCGGTCGTTTTTGCTTATCAATGGGATTGGGTAGACGCATTACCTGCGACCTGCTCTTCTCCAAAATATTCAGATGGTCCAATTACCTTGACCGTAGATGTTAACGGCGTTTGGTCTGATAGCGATTATGACTGGGGGGCAGATTGTGTAGCAGGTTCTGCCGATGATGAAGACCTTAGAATGGACTACAAAGTTTGGGACAATCTAACTTCAGAGCCTGGTTCTTATTCTAATGGTCCACAAGGGAATATTTCTAATCCTACATGGGATTATTCTTTCCCTTTTACGAACCTCTTAAATAAGACATATCCAGACGGTACCAATAACATGGAAACATTTACCACTAAAATACAAGTATGGGAAGAAGATGCTTGCGGTGGTGATGAAGACTATAACACAGGATGTCTATTTGGAGTGGGGGATGATGACGCTTTTGCCGGACCTGTGACAACAACCGTTAACTGGCGCAATAGCCCCCCAAATACAGATAATTATGTAGATGTTCCCATTAGACAAGGAACAGGTTCGCACAATAACTGGACGGTTAGACTAAAGTATCGTTGGACAATCAGTGCGCCAAGCATATCAGCAGTGAGTGGAACTAGAGATCAGGTGCTTTGTACCAATCAAACGCCACCTACTTTGACAGCTACTTCTACTAATTGTACTTACTATCAATGGCAGGTTTCTGATGTTACTAGCCCTCCAACAGGTACGGCTGATGGGTCTTGCCCAGCAAGTGGTTGGACAGATATTTCAGGAGCAAACTGCGAATCTTATACCGTACCAGTAACGGCGGGTACACGGGTATATCGCTTAAAAGGTATGAACAGAAATGGAAGTGGTAGTACGGGAAGTTCCGGATCTAGATATTCGGAAACCTACTCACCTTGTACCAGGGTGTCATTTTGGCCATATTTACCTCCGGTTTCAGCTTCAATAACATGTGGTAGTAGTATTCAACCAGGATCGGTAGTGACTTTATCCGTTCCAACACCTCCAACAGTAGGTGCTGGTGCAAACTATACAAGTATCACTTGGTCTGTAAGCCCAGGGGGACCAACAATTTCTGCTCCTTCAAGCCCAAGTACAAATATAACCTTCCCGATGACACCCATTGGAACAACCTATACCGTAACACTAACAATTAATCGATCAGGATGTACCAATACTACCATGACTTGTACTTATAAGATAGTAGAGCCTGCTTGTAATTATGTGTATGTATCAACAACGGGTAATGACTTAAATTCAGGTGGACCGGCAGAACCAGTGGCAACACTTGGACAAGCAATGTCACTGTGTGGAGGGTCTCGTTTACATATTAGAATGGAAAAAGGACTCTACACACAAGCGTCTATTGTAACGATGAAAGCGGGCGTTACTGTTGAAGGTGGATTTACAAAGTCCGGCTCCACTTGGACGAAAAATGTCGGTGGGGGTATTTCTGGAAATGCTAATGAAACTAGGGTGACTTTTAATGGTACTGGTGGTACAGCAGGTTCAGGGGTAGAGTACGTAATGGGTATTTCTGCCAATGCAGTAAATAACTGGCGTTTGCAAGATTTGGTTATAAGAACAGCAAATGCATCTGGAACTACGGCCAATCGTGGTAAATCAGTTATGGCAGTTTGGGCAAAGAACTGTACGGGATTTGAAATAATAGGATGTAATATCTTAGCCGGAAATGCTACTGGCGGTGTCGGAGGTACAGCAGGGGCGAATGGCTATAGTGGCAATAATGGAAATGGCGGCGGTGCAGGATCATGTGATGGAGGAAATGGTGGCGGTGGTGCCGGTGGTGCATCAATAGGTTCAGGTACTCGTATGGGTGGTGCCGGTGGCGGTGGAAATCAAGGTGGGCCAGAACACTGGAACTGTTGGGGATGTACGCTGAATGGCACAAACGGTAGCAATGGTGGTGGCGGCGCAGCTGGTGCTACTTCTGGTGGCGGTGGCGGAGCAGGCAGGACTGACTGTGGTAATAACTGGGGCGGCGGCGGCGGAACTGGTGGAAACGGATCTGCTGGTGGTGCTGGTGCAAATGGTGCTAACCCATTAAATCCCAATGCGGACTATTATACACCCGGTGGACAACAACCATCCGGTGGTGACGGCGGCGGCGGCGGCGGTGGCAAAGGCGGCGGCGGTAGCTCCGGACAGTACGGATGTTGTATTTGTTGTGACGATGGTGGTGGTAACGGCGGCGGCGGCGGCGGTAGCGGTGCCTATGGTGGTACTGGTGGTACTGGCGGATACGGCGGCGGCGGTAGCTTTGGTCTATATTTAGTATCTAATGGTGGTAATTCCACAGGTTCTTATTCGCAATGTACCTTTGCAGGAGGAACAGCAGGAGCTGGCGGAACTGGCGGTAATGGAGGTCTCGGTCGATCTGGTGGATCAGGTGGCTTTGGAAATACAAACTGTAGCGGTGAAGTGGGAGGCGCCGGTGGTGGTGGTAACGGAGGCTCCAGTGGCGCCGGTGGTAAAGGAGGTAATGGAACCTTTGGCGTATCTACCGGAATCGGGCAATATAATAATGGCGCAACGAATACCTTTACTAATAACGGAGGAACACAACCAACAGTAAATGTGCAGTCAACTTATATTTATGGGTGTACAAACTCAGAGATTAATTTAGTAAAAACAACAGGACCTACTTGGTCAAATCTTGGCTCGGGAGGTAGCTACATGGATAATATGTCCAGCGGAGTAACCAGTTACACCTCCTCCACGGATAATATTTATACCTATTATACAACAACGGGAACAAAAGACATTGTCACCTCAAGTTCACCAGGAACATACGCCCGATGGGTTTATATTGATGGTACTCGGTCTTTGCCTACAATATACTACTCACCAACAGACTTAAACATTTGTACAGGTGAGACAATAAGCTTTAATTGTAAAACGAATAACTTAAATGACTCCACAGGTTATGATTGGTGTATTCAGAGAATTAGTTCTCCAAATTCTACCAGTTCTCCTGGGGCATGTGTGTTCACCAGTTCAGTTCATACACCTGGCTCATATACTTTCGTAAATGGTCAAACGGTGACTGAAACCTATCAAGTGAAGCTACGTGTAAGAGATGAGTGTTGCGGTTGGTCAAGACCACAGTATTTATTGGTGACAGTATATCCTAATATTGCGAATAATACCATCACAGCACCTGCAACAACAACAGCTTGTGGCTCATTAGATCCCGCAAATATTGTAGGTTCAACTCCAACTGGAGGAAATGGTTCTTATGGTTATGTGTGGCAAATTAGTACAGATGGTGGAACCAACTGGTCTAATGTAGGTGTAACAACACAAAGTTATGACCCTGCAAACATCACTACTTATGGAACATATATGTATCGCAGAATAGTAAACTCTGATGCGTGTACAAGTACTAGCAACACTGTAACGATTACAATTTATCCTGCATTAGATGGTAATTCTGTTGAGCCTACCACCTATGTATATTGTGCGGCAAATGGAGCGAGCGTTGACTTTAGTGTTGTCAATGGCAGTACGCCATCTGGCGGAAATGGTACTTATACCTATCTATGGGAAACCAATGCCAATGGTGCAGGTTGGGTAAATGGTGCAGGAACGAATAATGCAATAAATTACGATCCTCCTTCCCAGACAATCGTATCTCCTGGTACTTATTACTTTAGAAGGACGGTGAGTTCAGCAGTTTGTGGCTCTTCTCTCGTAAGTAATGTAGATAGTATAAAAGTATATCCGGCTCCTGTGAATCCTACTTCTGCAGCAGTAGATACCATTAATTTCTGTGACGGAGATCCAGGGTTGATTACCTTAACACTTTCAGGCGGTTCTGGTACACAATCTTACTGGTACACAGGTAGTTGCGGTGGTACATTAATAGGTTATGGTACAGGTGCAAATGGATTGTTCCAATTGCCATCACCTACAACAACTACAACCTACTATGGTAGGTGGGCAGATTTGTGCGGAAACCTTTCAGCTTCATGTGCCAGTGTGAATGTACCTGTTGTAAACTGTGTATGCGGTGACACTGGTATGGTAACATACTTAGGAAATAATAAATCGTTGCCACTCGTAGAATTGTGTACAGAAAGTGGATGGACATATTTTTACAACACCACGGAAGGTAAGAAAATTGTTTACTTCGCTATAAACAAAACACCAGGCGGTGCTGGGTATAATACCAACGCAGTGACACTAACCGCAACAATGGCAACCTCTACGAATCCAAGTACTACGGGTTGGGATGCTTCTGTTATTGTTCCGGGAAATGCTGTACAAACAGATGGCAATTTCTCATCAGGAAGGTATTGGAATGCCGTAGTAACCTCAGGGACACTCAATGGAAAAGTAAAAGTACGTTTCTACTTCCCAGGTACAGATTTGACAAGGGTTACGAATGCTGCAAATGCTTTCGCTGCGAATGTAATAAGCGCAGGTTTTGCCATAGCAAATGTGAGTGATTATATATGGTATAAAACAAATGATGGCAGTGCCTATGCTCCTGCTTCAGACGTAGAAGCAGACAGAATTAACGGTGGTAATTTCACCTTATTAACGCCAGCGGTTTCAACATCTTCAAGCGGGACAGAAAATGGCATTAACTATGTTGAGTTTGATGTGAGTTCGTTCTCTGGTGGTTCCGTGTCCAAGCGTGTGAGCCCAGAAGATCCTGTACTCCCTATAGAATTACTTTCTTTCTTAGGATGGAATGATGGACCAATAAATAGATTAGAGTGGGTAACAGCTTCTGAGTTCAATAACGACTATTTTATAGTTGAACGCTCAGTAAATGCCAGAGATTTTGATGCTATCGGTACAGTCGATGCGGTGGGCAATAGTCAGGTAAATACAAAGTATCCTTTTGTTGACTCAACACCAAATTTCGGCATTAACTACTATAGGTTAAAACAAGTAGACAATGATGGTAAATACACTTATTCTAAAATTATTGCCATCGAACGCAATTCTGGTTCTACCTTTAATTCTGGTATTGTAGGTTATAGACCGAACCCAACGGTAGATAAGTTCTTTGTGGACTTACAAATCAACAAACCTAGTAAGTTCAATGTAAGAATCACCAATGCGTTAGGACAGGTAGTGGAAGAGAAAACAGTCACTTATGACAAAGGCTTCCATACATTTACCTTAAACTCAAATGAGTATGCTTCCGGAGCATATATTGTAGAGTTCAACGAAACTACAACCGGAGAGAAGTATGAAGTGAAATTTGTGAAACAATAAGCAATTTTTGCAGATAAAGAAGCGGCAACCTGAAAAGATTGCCGCTTTTTTTATTTAAATATGCCAAAATTACAGGTTTACTTGCAATATTTGTTAGGGAATAGTTTTTGAGCATCTTACAGAAAATGGTTAAAAGATGAACCCAAATAATTTTACAACAAAAGCACAGGAAGTATTAGGGCAGGCACAACAAATAGCCTTTGATGCACACCATCCATCACTGGATACCTTTCACTTATTAAAAGCAATTATAGAAGTAGATCAGGATGTTACGCCTTTTATTTTTAATAAATTAGGCATTTCTTTAGATACAATTTCTCAAGGGCTACAGGATATCTTTAAAAAGCAGCCTACTATACAAGGTGACCAATTAAAATATCCTTCACAAGCAATGGCACAATCTCTATTAAAGGCGGGAAACCTCCTAAAAGAGTTTGGTGATGAGTATGTTTCAGTAGAACATCTATTGGTTAGCCTTACCGGAAATCAAGATATTACAGCTAATTTTCTCAAAAACCTCGGTGTTACAGATGCCAAGTTAAAGACAATAATTATGGAACTCAGAAAAGGAGCAAAAGTTGACTCACAAAGTGCCGAATCTACCTTTAATTCTTTGGAACGCTATGCTAAGAACTTAAATCAATTAGCTACCTTAGGGAAATTGGATCCTGTAATAGGCAGAGATGAGGAGATAAGACGTGTGCTGCATATCCTTACCAGAAGAACGAAGAACAATCCAATATTGGTAGGTGAACCCGGTGTGGGAAAAACGGCTATCGCAGAGGGGTTGGCACATCGTATTATTAGCGGTGATGTACCGGAAAACCTTCGCTCAAAGATTATATATTCGCTGGACATGGGCGCACTGATTGCGGGTGCAAAGTATAAAGGTGAGTTCGAAGAAAGACTTAAAGCTGTTATAAAAGAAGTAATTTCGTCGGATGGTAAGATCATTCTCTTTATAGACGAGATACATACTTTGGTAGGTGCAGGAGGTGGAGGCGAAGGCGCTATGGATGCCGCCAATATTTTAAAACCTGCATTAGCCAGAGGAGAACTGAGGGCAATCGGTGCAACTACGCTGAATGAATATCAAAAGTATTTTGAAAAGGACAAAGCATTAGAAAGAAGATTCCAGAAGATTATTGTCGATGAGCCTTCCATTGAAGATACTGTATCCATCCTGCGAGGATTGAAGGAAAGGTACGAGGCACACCACAAAGTGAAAATCAAAGATGAAGCCATCCTTTCTGCTGTTGAATTATCCTCCAGATATATCGTCGATAGATTTTTACCGGATAAGGCCATCGATTTAATTGATGAAGCCGCTGCTAAATTGCGCCTAGAAATGGACTCCGTTCCTGAAGAGTTGGATGAAATTGAACGCAGACTTCGTCAATTGGAAATAGAACGCGAAGCTATCAAACGGGAGAATGATGAAGCGAAACTCAAAGATTTAGGTATTCAAATTGCAGAACTCGCAGAAAAAAGAGATGCCTTTCGTGCAAAATGGCAGGGAGAAAAAGGTGTGTTGGATAAGATACAAACCGTCAAACGTGATATTGAACAATATAAATTTCAGGCAGAAACCGCAGAAAGAGAAGGTGAGTATGGCAAAGTAGCAGAACTGCGATATGGTAAAATCCGCGAAGCAGAAGAACAACTTGCTAAGCTAGAAGCAGAACTCTTATCGCTGAAGGGCAAACAACGCCTGATGAAGGAAGAAGTTGAAGCCAATGATATTGCGGAAATTGTTGCTAAGTGGACGGGCATCCCGGTATCTAAGATGTTACAGTCGGAGCGACAAAAATTATTGCACTTAGAAGATGAAATAGGTAAGCGTGTTATTGGGCAAGCTACTGCCATCGAAGCTGTTTCGGACGCCATCCGCAGAAGCCGTGCCGGACTTTCTGATGAAAACAAACCCATTGGCTCTTTTCTTTTCCTTGGTACTACCGGTGTTGGTAAAACTGAGTTGGCAAAAGCCTTAGCCGAAATACTTTTCAACGATGAAAAGGCCATGATACGTATAGATATGTCTGAATACATGGAAAAACATGCCGTATCTAAACTGATAGGTGCACCTCCGGGATATGTAGGATATGATGAAGGTGGACAGCTGACGGAAGCCGTTCGAAGACGACCTTATTCGGTTATCTTATTCGACGAAATAGAAAAAGCACATCCCGACGTATACAATGTATTGCTACAAATGTTGGACGATGGACACCTCACAGATAGCAAAGGAAGGTTTGTGAACTTCAAAAATACCATCATCATCATGACGAGCAATATGGGCTCGAATATCATGCAAGAGGCTCTGGAAAACCTAAAAGATCAAAGCGAAATTTTTGCAGCACTCGAAACGGCGAAAGTACAAGTCCTTGAAGCGCTTAAGAAAATGTTGAGACCTGAATTCTTCAACAGAATTGATGAGGTAATTACATTCGAACCGCTTCAAGAGAAGGAAATCAGACAGATTGTTTCGCTACAACTCAATAAGCTTAAGGCACAGATGAAGCAAAAGGACTTAGAACTTTTGTTTACCGAGGAAGCAATAGATTTATTGGCAAGAGAGGGTTACGACCCGCAATTTGGAGCAAGACCCTTGAAAAGACTTATTACCAAAGAAGTTGTCAACGAACTCTCAAAAATGTTGCTGGCAGAAAAAGTGGAGAAAGATAGACCTATTGTCGCAGATAATATTGAAGGGAAGATTATCTTTAGGAATAAGATAGAAGGGGAGTAGGCATCAACCATAAATATTAGGTGTTTTGGTTCATAATAGGATGCTTCCAACGCCGTTCGTGGAGACACGAACGATCTGGATTGTTCTCGAATTCGCCTTACTTACATCCGTGATACCGGCATTGTCATACAATGTGGGCCGCCTCTGGCTCTAGAGAGTTCGGCAGAAGGTATGGTGATGAATGTGCATTCCATTTTTTCCATGGCAGCGGCATCATCTTTAAATTCTTTGGTCAACCCACTGGCCGCCCATACTTCAAATCCTGCCTTTTCCAATGCCTCTGCCGTGTATTCATTGCGTTCATAGCCATATACTACACCAGCTTTCAAGGCAACTAAATTGCTGCCGTCAGTCCATTGCTCGCGTTCTGCAAAAGGAAAAATACCGCCACCACAAGGAATCGTTTGAATATCCGGTATCAAGTGTTGCAAACATGTTTTGAGTGAATCAAAACGCTGATTGGCACCATTGCGTACATACTGTTCCACCACTACATCGAAATTAGGTTTAAAAACCAATGGTTCAAAACCGATGCATACATTCCTATCTACCATCGTAAAGATGGTGTCGAGGTGCATGCAATACCGCTTTGCAGGAATTTTTACAATAGTAAGGGTGTCGATAACATTTTTAGAAAATAATATTTCCCTTAATCGGTCGATGGCTTTATGGCTGGTTCTTTCGCTCAAGCCGACAAAGAGATGCCCTTTTTGCAACATCATCACGTCTCCTCCTTCAATAGAAATGTCATTTTTAGGATCGAAATTTTCCCATTCAACAAAGTCAATAACCTTGCCAGTATGTGCCGTGGGTTCAAAGATGGGATGGTGGTTGAAAACAGCTTTTGCCAAAATATTCTCTCTGAAGCGTGCCTTTTTATTGGCTTTACATATTAAAAAGTGATCGTGGATAGCTACGCCGATATCTCTGGTGAAAACCAGATTGGGAATGGGATGCATCAACGTCTCTTCAGTTTCTGGGTGCATGCCTGAAATCAGTGTGTCGGCCAAATCAATATGGTTCAATCCTTCCAATATCCGCATCACCTCCGGTTTGGCATTCTCCAATTTTTCAATATTGAAGAGCAATTGATCTTTAACACCATCTATGGTAATGACATGTTCCAGCAAGTCGTTGAATTCCAATACCCCTTCATCTCCTAAAAAAGTACGCAAATTATTCGTAAATACTTTGTGCTCTTTGACCATTTTTGGTAAATATACGATGTCATCATACAGCAATTCTTCTGCAATATCAGGTGTTACCTGTTCAATTCCATAATCAGGTTGATGAATAACAACCTGTCGGAGCGTATCTGTTTCGCTATATACCTGTACCATAATAATTTTTTAGAAATGCATCATCTTCATACAAAAGACAGAGCCGCCGGATTTCATAAATTCTCCTGTTTCAACTTCATATACTTCATAACCGTTATCGCGAAGGATTTTATTGGTGCTTTCACTACCACGCTGGATGATGGCAACTTTTTTGCCGGATTTAAGTCGCAACCCTGTAGCATTCAAGCAAAATGTGTTTACAGCTTCTGTTCTATCAATAGGAATGACATTTTTGAATATTTTTTTAATTGCGGAGAGGCTTTCTTCGTCGAAGGCTTCTTCGCACAGCATTACCGTATCTTCAGATAATGGTACAAAACATGTATCAAGGTGATAGAAATACTCACTCACCAGTTTTAGCGGAATAACCGTTGCACCTAAATAACCGGCAGCTTCTTTTATTCCTTCTAAGCCCGTTCTATGTCCATAACCCGCCCAAAAAAGATTTTTTCCCGGGTGAATGATGAAATCGCCGTTCCCTTCTAGTAAATCTGTTGTATTAAGCTTGTATATTTTATAACCTAAATAGGTATAGAATTCTTCAAAGGCAGGTACTTCTTTTTGTCGGCTTGGATAACGCATGTTGCTAAGCACTACCACCTTCTCGCCATCTTTAGTCCATGGTAGTGACTGGTTAGCACAAAATACCATGTCTTCACAACCTGTAACACCTTCTAATTCGGAGAGGCTTTCTAATTCGTCCTCATCTACCCATTTTAGATATAAGTCGTACAGTGCTTGCCATTGCTCCATTACCTTCTGATGGTTGACATGACCTTCTTTTCCTTCCATGTATGGGTTTTTTACATCAATAATGGCAAAAAAAGCGGGATTTACCACCAAAACTCCTAAAGGTTCAGGATGGTGGGGAATGTCTTCGAGTTTGAAATGGATGTCTTTAGGCAGATAAACACCGGGTGTATGCATATGCTGTTAATTTTGATACAAAGGTATAATTCTTTTGTGAATAAGCAGTCAACCTCGAGGGTTGATTTTGCTTCTTTCATAAACTTCAACCTCGAGGGTTGATTTTTTTTATAAAAAATGTCTTAAAATCCTACTTATTAGCGTATATTTTGCATTTCGGAATGTATTCATTTTTTTTATGATGGTTTTTAAGCAGTCAACCTCGAGGGTTGATTTTGCATTTACAAAAAAAGACCTTAAAATTGTATTTATGAGCGCATTTTTTACATTTCGGAATCTATTCATTTTCTTTTGCACCGTGGTAGTGGCACTTTCCTGTAAGAAAGAAACGGTCGTTCCATCAGAAACCTTGCAGTCGGTAGCAACCTTTCCCATCGGCAATAACTATAGAAATAATGGAAGGGATTTTTATAACTGGACTTTCCCAAACGGCATGACCTTATTTGGAAAATCAGGATATCCGGATAGGAATCAATATTTACCAGAAATACGTCGACAAATACTGACGGTGGAATTTTCCAGCATTACGCCGGAAACATGTTTGAAAATGCATGTGGTCTCCAAAGGATCGGATCAGTATGATTTTTCGGAAGCAGATAAGATGGTTGATTATGCAAAACAAACAGGCAAACGCATTCACGGACATGTGTTGATTTGGCCTTCGTCTGTGCCTGACTGGATAAGACATGTTAACTGGACGGAACAGCAGTATGAAGACTGGCTAAAAACGTATATCCATACAGTTGTGGGAAGGTATAAGGACGATATTGCGAGTTGGGATGTTATAAATGAGCCATTTACGTCATTTTTCGGCAGTGGGTTTAAGCAAAAAGAAGATAATTTTTGGTTATACCATATTGGTGATGATTATATAGAAAAGGCATTTAGATGGGCAGAAGAAGCAGATCCGGATGCACTTTTATTTATAAATGAAGTCGGTATGGAATCTGATGATGCAAGGCAACGGAGGAAGAATTTTTTGGTTCTGGCGGATTCTTTGAGCGGAAAAGGCGTAAAAGTGGATGGAATAGGCTATCAGTTTCATCTTATAAATCCAAATATAGATGAGGCATTGATGAAGACATTGATTGATGAAGTAGTGGAGAAGAACTATCTTTTTCATATTTCAGAATTTGATGTTCAGATGAATTTTCCTGTCGGCGATAAAAAGGAGATGACTTACTTCGACTATCAGCAACAAAGGAAAGCGTATAATGTAATTGCTTACAGTTATCAGAAGTATGTTCCAGAAAACCTCCGTCATGGTATTACGATGTGGGGAATCAGTGATGTGAACGCTTTTTGTAATATATACTTGAATTTGCGTGTTGTTCAGCCAAGCGAGGACTTTCCGCATTTATGGGATAAGAATTTTGAAAAGAAGGATGCGTATTATGGTTTTTTAAATGGGTTGAAAGGGGTTTTGGAATAAGTTAGTCTAAAAAAAAATCTCTAAAATTACTCTTCTTCTACACAAATTAATGGTTTTATATTAATTTTCTTCAAAAGAAAACCTTTATTCGTTAGAAATGCCCTAACATCACTTTCCACTATCCAATGTAATTTTGTTGACATGAATAAACGTAATGTAGAAATTGTTGTAATTTCAGATGTCCATCTTGGAACTTATGGCTGTCATGCAAAAGAACTTGTGAATTACTTGAAATCCGTTCATCCTAAGAAACTAATTTTAAATGGCGATATAGTGGATGCCTGGGCTTTCAATAAGAATTATTTCCCTCAAGAGCATATGGAAGTTATTGGACAGATAATTAATATGACTACCAAAGGAGTGGAGGTGTATTACCTTACGGGGAATCATGATGATATTTTAAGGAAATTTTCAGATTTTAAATTGGCTAATTTTTATCTTTCAGATAAGATTGTATTGAAGCTAGATAAGAAAAAGGCGTGGTTTTTTCACGGAGATATTTTTGATTTTTCTATGAAACATACTACCAAATTAGCGAAAATAGGTGGTATAGCTTATGATTATTTAATATTAGGGAATCGTTTAATAAATAGATTTCTTAAAAAAATAGGCAAAGAGCCCTATTCTTTTGCTCATAGAATTAAGAAAAGTGTAAAAACTGCCATTAAATATATAGAGGATTTTGAAATGACGGCTGCCAAGCTAGCCATAGCAAATAAATATGATTATGTAGTTTGTGGACATATACATCAACCGGAAAAACGTAGAATCGAAACCGAGGATGGTACAGTTATGTATTTAAATTCCGGGGATTGGGTAGAGAATTTATCGGCATTAGAATATTATGATAATGATTGGCATATTTTTTATTATGACCACTTGAAAAATGTAGATATGCTTTCAGTAATTAAGATAAAAGAAATGGTCGTTTGATAGAGTTATAATTAATGCTAAAGTATTTATTTTGAGGATATTATATGCATTTCAAGGAACAGGAAATGGGCATTTGATGCGGGCTACCGAGATTATTCCTAAGCTTAAAAAATTATCCCATGTTGATGTGCTGATAAGTGGCACACAATCTCAAATAAAATTACCCTTCGACGTCAAATATTGTTATAAGGGAATGAGTTTTGTGTCTGGAAAAAATGGCGATATTGATTATTTGAAAACCTTTTCTTTATTAGATTCTAAAAGCTTTATTAAGTCTATCATCCAGTTGCCAGTAGAGAATTATAATCTAGTAATTAATGATTTTGAACCAGTAAGTGCGTGGTCTGCAAAGCAGAAAGGCATTCCGTCGCTCTCATTAAGTCATCAATGTGCTATCTTAAAACCCAATGTTCCTCGACCGTCTTTAACGGATCCAATAGCCTATACCTTTTTAAAGCTATATGCACCAACAAATGAAGATTATGGTTTTCACTTTAAAGCATATAACAATAAAATATTTTCACCAATTATCCGAAAAGAAATTAGAAATACGGATATAAGCAATAAAGGACATATTACAGTTTATTTACCAGCTTATGATGACGATAAATTGGAAAAGAAATTTAGTAAACTTGGAGATGTTGAGTGGCATGTTTTTTCAAAGTTTTGTAAGAAAAAAGAGAAAAGGAAAAACATTACTTTTTTTCCCGTTGAGAATCATAAGTTTGTTGAAAGTATGGCTTCGTCCAACGGTATTATAAGTGGTGCCGGATTTGAAACACCCTCAGAAGCACTGTATCTGGGTAAAAAATTGTTGGTAATACCCATGAAGGGTCAATTTGAACAGGTTTGTAATGCTTATGCATTAGAAAAAATGGGAGTGGTTGTAGTAAAAAACCTTAAAGAAAAGCGTCTGCCGATAGTAAAGTCATGGTTAGAAGAAAGTACGGCAATAAAAATCCCTTACCAAGACGATACGACAGAGATATTACAAAATATTTTAGATGAAAACACTCCAGTTGCTTAAACCCAGCATCAGCATTAGACTTTGTAGCAAAAGGAAATTATACAAAATAGCTATGAGGTTTGGAAGAGTACATAAATAAATAGATATAAAGTAGGATTTTCTTAAAGTAAAATTTTAATGCTGATTCTCGGCGTTAAAATCGGAACATGGGTACTGGCTTCAAAGGATGACTTATCAGGTTGCTAAAAAATAACTTTGTCAATAGCCAATGAAATCCTTTTGCCGGGAACAATTGGTAGGTTTCCCGAATAAATGAATGTTCCAACCCAAAGGAAATAATACCCAAACTCAAATCTATGTTATCTGCTTTTTTATAGGCTTCAACTAATGGATGTCCGTTTTTTGACACCTGATGATGGTTTAGGATGATTTCTGCCAATAATACTGTATCTATTTTAATATGATTTTTTTTCACAAACGCTTGCGCCAAATCATTAGAAGGTGCCAAATAATCCAATGTTTTATGCGTCCAAATGCCGATATCATGAAACGCTAAGGCAACTTGTAACAACACAGGGTCATAAGGATCTGTATATATTTTTCTAAAAAAAGTATATACCCTGTTGATGTGATTCTTATAGGCATCATAGTCCTTGCCTAATTCCTTCTGATGGACTTCAAGAATACTTTTTGTAAGTGCTAATTCTTCTATCATCTGAGTTTGAATTGTAACATAACAGGTTGGTGGTCGGAATTTTTGAATTGTAAATCAATGCCTTTAATGGTTTCGACTTTAATATTTGGCGAAACCAAAAAGAAATCGATAACGGTCGTATATGTTTTTCCCGGTTCATAAGCCGTTTTTACCTTCCGGTTGGTTGTAACAGTAGAATCATATGCAAATGTCCACGTTTCCGGCATCCAATCTTTTGGAATATTGGATTGCTCATATGCTGCTTCGGCTTTGGTCATCTTAGTATAAGGGTCGTAATCGGGCGGACATTGATTCCAGTCGCCACCAACAACTATATAATTGCCTTTTTTGTATTCTTCCAAAAGCACCGTTTTCATATAATTCATTTCAGCAGCTTTCAATTCTCCCGTATTGTCATAAGCAGATAAATGGTGGTTGATAACGACTAATTCCTTGCCATTTTGTAATGGATAGCGTTGCAAAAGCATGCATCTGTCCAGCATAAATAACCTTACCGGCCACGGGAATTTCGAAGAAAACTGATGCCTTGTGTTCTCTGTTGGGTCAAATTTTGAAAAAGTAATAATGCCCGAATTAACCCTTCCCATTGGTTCGGTATATGGTTTAGGAACATATTTTACCTTGTAATTATAGGCTAAAGAAGCATTAAACCCGACTTGATTCATTTGCTCGGAAAACTGTTCCGCTTGCTTTAAGCCATAAGAGCGTTTTGAGTCAACATCTACTTCTTGCAGAAAAATAAAATCGGCATCCTTCCAAGTGCTGACTGTCTCGCTAGCACCTTTGAAGTATTTGTCGACAAAATCTTTCTTAGGACGTACCATATCGCCACCATCATAGAAAAAGTTACATTCAGCCCCTAAACCGCAATAGCCAATATTCCAATTATAAATGGTGAAAACTGAATCCGTAATATTGTTTTTATTTCCCTTCCCTGTTGTTTCAATAGTGATTTTTTCTTCAGGCTTCCAGTCGGTTAGGGTGGCAAAAATAATTACACCAATCACATATAATGCTGCCAAAGCAACCAGTATTAAAGGAATTTTTAGTAATAAACTCATTTTTTTCATGTTGTTGTTTTTAAGACGCCTATAGCATTGTTGCCCTTAAAATACAAATATAAAGTATAATATTCAAAACAACCCTCGAGGTTGAATTTTTCAACCTCGAGGGTTGTTTTGGATATGGACATTTTCATCTGTATATTTACAGGCAAAAGTAATTTAATTATGAAGCACCACGAGTTGACATGGAATACCTTTGATGGAATAAAGATTTTTGGACAGTATTGGACGCCAGATGCGCAAGATGCAAAAGCCGTCGTTTGTCTGGTTCATGGCATGGGCGAACATAGCAGCAGATACGAACATGTCGCTCAATACCTTACCGATAATGGATTTGTATTATTGGCAATGGATTTGCGCGGGCATGGACATTCCAAGGGAAACCGCGGACATACGCCCAGTTATGAAGCATTGCTGAATGATGTTGAAAAGCTTCTGGACGAAGCCGATGAACTGTTTCCGGGCAAGAAAAAGTTTCTTTATGGACACAGCATGGGCGGTGGGTTAGTAGGCAATTTTATCCTTAAACGGAAAAGAACGATTGCCGGCGCCATTTTGAGTTCTCCATACTTTAAACTTTCCTTTGAACCGCCAAAGGTAAAAATTATGGCGGGAAAACTATTTGAAAACCTTTTACCAACGTTAAGCCTACCAACAGGGCTGGATGCCAACCATATTTCACATGATGCAGAAGTGGTCAATAAATATAAAAATGATCCTTTGGTGCATGATAAAATATCAGCAAAAATGGGCATGGCCATCATAGATAATGGACAATGGGCAATAGATCATGCTGCTTCACTTTCTGTTCCAACACTCATTTATCACGGAAGTGGAGATCAACTTACGTCTCATGATGGAAGTAAGGAATTTGCACAGAATGCCGGAAAGAATGCACGTTTTGTGAGCCTCAAAGATTTATATCACGAAACCCATAACGAGGTCGAAAAAGAGCAAGTATTTAAAATGATTGTTGACTTTTGCAATGGATTGCTGTAGCCTTTACTTTTTTAACTCATTGAAAATAAAGGATAACTTTCATGACCATTACACAAGCTTTCTTAGATAAGCTCCTCAAAAAATTAAAAACAGGCGACGCCCGTGGTATCCATCTAAATGCCTTGCCGGGAAACTATGCGCGATTGGATTTGTATGATTTGGTGAATGTTGAACAAAGCATGCATCTGAAATTTTTGCAAGAATTACTAACAAAACATAGCTTTTCCTTTCAAATTACCATAGATCCTAAGCTCACTAAAAATAAAACGAAAGAAGAAGCCGATTTAATCAATAAAATTGTCAAACGCCTCAATTTTATGTACTACCAGGAACGTGATATGTTTCAGGAAGAAGGTACTAAAACTTTCGCTTTCGGTTATCCGCTTTTGGTAAAGAGAGATCCTGTTAACCCTAAAAAAGTGTTGAAAGCACCCATTCTAATTTGGTATTTGGAATTAGAGAAAGATAGTCAACGGAATAATACATGGAAAATATCCAGAAATGAAGATCATCCGGTTATCCTCAATGAGTCCTTACAAACACATCTTGAAACAACAGAAAAGTTGAAGATAGACGATTTAGAAACATTTCTTGAAGATGGCATTATTGACGAACAAGAATTGGTAAAACTCACACATGGATTGCTGGAGAAATTCTCAGTCACCATAGATGAAAGTGAAGTACTGAAAGTATTGCCAAGTTCTAATAAAGAAGGGTTAGATAAACTTACTGGTGACGCACCGTGGATTCGTTGGTCAGGGGTGTTTGGTTTGTATAAAGCCCAAAAGCAAAGCATTATTCGGGATATTGAACAGTTTGCTGAACAGGGTATTGTAGACGAAGCAGCAACCTTTAGCAGCTATCAAAAGGATACGGTAACGCCCGTCGCTTTGGATCCGAGTCAGGAGAAGGTGCTACTCACCTTACAGGAAAAGCAGAAAATCATCATTCAAGGCCCTCCCGGAACCGGAAAAAGTCAGACTTTAACGGGTATTATTACCAACGCACTGCTCAATGGTGCTACGTGTTTAGTAGTGGGAGAGAAGCGTACTGCTATGGAAGTGATATACAATCACCTCCGCAATATGGGACTAGGAGATTTGTCGATACTCATTGAAGACATCAATGCCAACAGAAAGCCTATCGTTGAACGTATTCGCAACTTAGTAGAAGGAGAACCGCCCGCTAAGGCTGTGTTTAAGAAACTAGAATATGATGAACTAAAGCAGAAGTATGAGAAGCTGCGAAAGGATGCCAATAATAGACTTTTGCTGGTAGAACAGCCTTTTTTTGGCGATTATAACTACCTCGAAATGGTGGCTGCCTTAAACATGGATTTGCATGCCTATGCCGATGAAGCATTTTCTCAAGAACACAAAAGCCTTCCCTTTTCTTATGATTATGAAGAGTATGCACATACTAAGGAAAAAATAGACGACCTGCAACTGTTGTATAAGCGCTCTCCACAGCATACCCAAATTTTTAGGAAAATTCCGGATCATAAATATTCGTTGGAAGCAGTACCGGAAAAAGTATTCGAAGGTATTGAAGATACACAGCTTGCCGTTGAAAAGCTAAAAGAAAACATACAAAATAATATCCAAACGTACGGCCAGGACTTTAATGCTTTGGGTGGTTTTACACAAGCCAAAGGTGCCATACTTGGTTTGTTTGGCGGTAAGCATAAGCAGATTAAGCAGCAAAAAGAACAATGCCAGAACGATTACGCCAAATTGAAACTGATATTGGAAAGTGAGGGATATGCACAGAACTTACCGGATATTCATACAACGGCAAGTTTTGCTCAAATCATACCACATTTGGAGCAGGTACTGTATCATCTAACACCTGTGCTACAATTGCGTGCAGCATTTCTCGACTTCTATCCATATGCAGCTTATTTGGAAAGCCAAACATCTGCCATCAAAATTATTTGTAAGCAATCATTTGAGCAACAAAACTATCCTGCGTGGGCAGAGACGTTTCAGGCATTTTATTGGCGCAAAGTCATTGAAACATTCAGTCAACGCTTTCAATTCGATGGCTTTACGCAGAATGTTTTAGATGAATTGTCGGATATTGAGCAGAAATTTAAAGCCTTGATTCCCAAGAAAATTCTCTTTGACTGGGAGCAGAAAAGAAATACACTATTGGCAAGTCGTGACATTTCTAAGATAAAACAACTCTATAACTATAGGAAAAACAAGCAGTTTGAAACACGTAATTCATTGCGGAAAATAATTTTTTCAGACTTCGATTTATTTGTTCACACATTTCCGGTAGTGATGGTCAGTCCGGTTGTAGGTGCTTCTATTTTACCGCTAAAGGCAGGGTTATTTGATATTGTATTGATGGATGAGGCCAGTCAATTGCGTGTAGAAGATACTTTTACAGCACTTTTACGGGGAAAGACGAAGATTATTTCCGGTGATAAGCACCAAATGCCACCATCTAGTTATTTTGCTGCAACACCTGTATTTTTGGCAGCAAGTGAAGAAGCTGAAGAAGAAACTGAACAGGCAGATTTTTTGGCAGATAGCGAATCGTTATTAGAGTTTGCCAGCGATAGTGATTATAATTTCACCTACTTGGATTTCCATTATCGCTCCCAACATCCAGATTTGATTAATTTCTCCAATGCTGCATTCTATAATTCAAGATTAGTACCCATGCCGGAAAAGGAGGATTATATTCCTATTCAATTGTTTCAAGTGAACGGTATGTATAATAAAGATGGTATAAATACCACTGAAGCGGAAGCCATCGTTAAGTACCTGTTTAGCGAAATGGAGGCTGAAGAGGGTGTTTTTCCTTCTGTGGGTGTTGCCACTCTTAATCTTCACCAGCGCAATTATATTTGGGAGCTGATTATGGAGAAATCATATGAAAGCAAGGAAACGGCGCAACAGTTGGAAGCATTGATAGATGCAGGGCTATTTGTCAAAAACCTTGAAAATATTCAAGGAGATGAGCGAGATTATATTCTGATGAGCACTACTTTTGGTCCGGATAAAGAAGGTAAATTCAGGCAGCAAATTGGCCCATTGGCACAGACTAAAGGATATCAATTGCTCAATGTTATCATTACAAGAGCAAAAAAAGCCATTCAAATATATACATCCATTCCTGAACAAGTGTATATGAACTTTCACGATGAAGTGAAGGAGAAGGGCAATACTGGGAAAGGGATTTTTTATGCTTATTTGGCGTATGCAAAAACTATTTCCGAGACCAATATTACATTGAGAGATAACCTTATCAATACGATTAAATTGCAGGATAGTGAACGCAATGTCATGAATAGTTCCACCTCCGAGCGCTTTAAAGATATGTTGTGGGTGCTATTGAAAAATAGTTTAGAGCCTACCTATGCCGTTGAAAAGGATGCACATTTTGGTGGTATTGTTTTAGATATAGCCATTTATGATGCCGCACATAATTTGGTGCTTGTTCTGGAAACAGAAGGTAAGCATGGTTATTTTGGTCATGCAGCTTATAGAAGTGCGTTGTATAAGTCGGGATTATTATCGAAGTATGAAGTTCCGCTTTTGTATATGTGGAGTTGGTACTGGTTGCACGAACCGCAGAAGCAAATTGAGAAAATACAGGTGTTTCTTCGGCAGTTGGCGTCATAATAGGTGTAGTCTGTCTATTTGTCTATTCTATTCACCTACCGTTAGGGAATTTTTTAAAGCGAAGACCAGTTTTTTCAAAGTTTTTCTTTAGATTTGGTAAAAAAATGTCATGTCAACGGTAGAATTACAAAATCAATTGATTAGTAAAATTCAAATTACTATGGATGAAGATATTCTAGAGAATGTTCTTAGATTTCTTGAGTTTGAGACAAGTAAAGATGAAGTATATGCGTTTAATGAAGCGGAAGAACAGGCCATTGAAAAGGCTAGACAACAAGTTAAAAATGGACAATTTTATTCTGACGAAGAACTAGTTAAACTAACGGAAAAATGGCTAAAAGGATAGTTTGGTCTGAAGACGCCTATCAAGATATGGTACAAATTTTTTCCTATTGGAACAATCGAAATAAATCTAATCTTTATAGTCGGAAATTAAATAAGTTGTTCAGAGACACATTAAAGTCAATTTTAAAAAACCCTGCAATTGGTAGGAATACCAATGTTGAAAATGTCAAAAGAATAATAGCGAGAGATTATTTTATTATATATGAAGAAAGTGAATCAAGTCTTACTGTGCTTAGAATTTGGGATACCCGACAAAATCCCAATAAACTTAAATACGGTGTTGCCAATGACTATTGATCTACTTTACCAAAGCCATCAGTTTCTCCAACATAGTAAAAGGAGCATCGACAGCAGAAGTATTTGCCATAGAATCTGATACATTTCCGCCTGGAGAGCTATATGCTTGATGGGTAACTTTTACCTTGCCACCTTCCATAGGTTCAAACTTCCAATAGCCCTTCATTTTTGGAACACGTACTAGTCCATCTACTTTTGGTACCAAATCGGCAGCACCTTCTAATTCGATGGTAACGGCACCTTTAGCATCCGGCGCACCAATTTTATAATGTGTAACTACATCTCTATCACTCACCAATGGCACCGAAATAATCATATAGGTATAAAAATCATTATCGCTGATTTTTTTGGTCATTTTTACAGAACCTGCTTTTGCCTTATAGATGAATTTGTCGTGTTTAGTAATATCTTTAAAAAGAGCCACAAGTTTAGGGATAGTAGTGGTCATTACAACAGTACCTTTGTATTCCTTTAATTTGGAATCTGTCATTTTTCGGGTGTAAATGGTAATGCCCTTTTCGCTTTTTTCTTGCTTCCATTCTGTTTGAGACCAAGATTGTGCGATAAACATCACAGAAAATAATAAAGTCGTTAAAAATTTCATATTCAAGTTTAATGTTGTAAAACCAAAAAGTGTGCCTCTTTTAACTACAAAATTCTAAAGTTTTCTTAAATTATTGCAATTATGTTCAGATAAAATTATCTTTGACATTATAAATTGTGGAAAATGAGGGTTTTAAATTGTTTTAAATTTTTACTAGCGGTAACTATTTTCTTAGTTTTTTCTTCAGTTTATGCTGGAGAGCCGGGTTATTTGGGCATTTCAATTAAGGATTTTTCCTTGGATAATAATGGAAATCCTGTTGCCGGTGTTCAAGTGGTCAATATTTTCGATGATGGCGCAGCTAAAAACACAGCTTTGAAGGAAAACGATATCATCACACATATTAATGGATTAACAGTACACAAAAGAGAAACAGTTTTAGCCGAATTGGCTAAACTACAGTGGGGGGATGAAGTAGAACTTGTCTATTTCAGAGAAGGGGGTTATTATACGATAAAGTTTAACCTTGGCTACAAGAAAATTACCAAGACATATAACATGTCAAAAATGAAAGACAACGGTAAGGAAATATGGCAATTCAAAGATGATAATACCTTGCTAACATTAGATGAAGCGGGGAATGCGGTTGAGATCTCCAGAAAAACGGCTGATAATACCACTGAATCTATTGATTTAACGCAAGTTGGCACAGCAGAGTTACCTCAGTATTTCCTCGATTATTCCGATAAAAAGCAAGCTGTAGATATTGTCAAAATCAAACAGACCGAAAGTGGTTCAAAAGCGAATGAAGTAGTGTTTATCAAGACGGTAAAAGAATCCGGAACGCCTACACAAACACAACAAGAAACCGAACTGAACCTTAATAATTTTTCTATATCACCTAACCCAACGATAGATGGGAGTTTTAACTTGGGCTTGCAAAGTACCCAAAAGGCAACTGCTACCATTCAGATTTTTGATATTACTGGAAAAATCGTGTGGTCAAAGCAAAATGTGTCTATAGAAGATGCTTACAGCGAAAAAGTAGATCTCGGAAAGAATATCGCCAAAGGCACATATCTGATTCAAGTAGTGCAAGGAGGAAAAAAAGCTACTAAGAAGTTGTTGGTGCAGTGATTAGCCATTTGTAAGTGGTCTGCGTTTGGCTATCATGCTTCTCAACGTATCAGTATTAGAGATATAGCCGTTTTTTGATTTGCGTACCAATTCTAATTCAAGGAGTTTTTCTATGTCTCTTTGAATTGTTTTTTCACTTACCTTACCTGAATATTGTTTCGCCAAAGGAATTGTTAAGTCAGACACCTGTGATGCGGTAAATTCCTTGTTAAATGGGATTTCTAATGCTAGTGTTCTTTGTCTTTTAAATACATCCTCACGACTGAATGCACGTATAGCATCAAATTTGTCGTAAATAAGTTTCTGCCATGTATTCAGAAATTGACTTTTTTGAATGATTTCCAGCGTTTGCACCAATCCATCCCTAAATCCAAGTAAAGCATACTCAATAAAGGCGGACAAATCCCTGCTTTCTGTAGCTTTTTCAATTTCTAGATAATATGCATTTCGTGTCAAATTGTAATAGTTGGATAATATATGAGAAGAAATATCAGGATTGCCGCCTCTTAACAAAATATAAAATTCCACTAACCTTCCCGTACGACCGTTCCCATCACCAAACGGATGTATCCATTCGATATATATATGCGTAACAATTGCTTGTACAACGACTTCGGCGAAGGATTGCTCTTTTTGACCATATTTGAACTCATTTCTTAGCCATTCACAAAGCTTTTCTAAGAGAATAGGGACATCCCTATAGTCAGGACAGCGATAACGACCAACAATAACATCCGAATTGCGTAGATGACCAGGAATGGCAGCGAAATGTTCACCTAAATTTTGACCAACCATTTTGTGAAATCGTTTAAGCAATTCAATAGAAATAAAGTGGTCAATATTATCATCGACAACTTCAGATAACAATTGGTTAAAAGCTGCCAAAATATTTTCCACTTCTATCGCCTGATATTCCTTGCTGGGCGGCAGTTTTTGATGGTTCATTATCTGTATAATCTCGTCATCAGATAATGTATTTCCTTCAATTGCTGTAGTTGCCTGTGCACCTTTCATCATTGCTACTTGCATCAATTGTTTGTAGTGATGTGGAAGAATTGGCGTGTTGTTTATAGCTTTTACATAAGCCTCGCATTGACCCAGTAGTAGTAAGGATTTTACAGATAAATTCCAATGCCTGCGAAATATTAGATGTGGATATTCTCTATGTAATTTTGTAGACATATTCTAAGACATTTTTATAGACATATTGAAGGACATAATAGAAGACAAATATATGATTTTTTTAAACAATTTTAATATATTGTCATGAATCCTGGAACGAATAATGTAACAAGGAGAATAACATGTAGATTAAAAATCAAAGGGCTTACTTCTCTGCGACCTTTTTCTTCTTCTGCTTCCCAGCTTTTGTATATTTGATTAAGGTGAACTGATCGCCGAAAGTGCCGTCTCCTTTTAGGTATTTTCCGGATAGTTTATTTTGTTCAAAGGATAAAATCAATGAACCTTCAGTGCCTTCTCCTGCCGCTTGCACAGCCATCACCGGATGTCCAAAGTCAGGGAGCGGTTCGGGTCTTCCTCCTACACCACAGGTAGCATAAATTGTACCCAGATTCGCATTCTTGCCATTGGTAAACTTCACATATGGCATATCTCCTTTGGAAACATCACCAAATGACTTGCTGACCAACATCTTTTTTGGATTAAAGCTGGTCGATTTGCCATAATGCCCTTTTATCAGAAAACTGCGTTCATACACATGACTATGCCCACAAACTACGAGATCAACGCCATATTCTTCTAAAACAGGCGCGATTCGCTTTCTCATTGCTTTCATAAATAATTCCCAAAAGGTATCTGAGTCATGCGAGCCTTTGCTGTAAGGCGGTTGATGAAAATATACTACGGTAAACAATTGCTGATTGGCAGCGAGGTCTTTTTTGAGCCAGTTTTTCATGCGCATGTTCCCCCAAACGCTATATGACCAACATTCTGAATTGAGCGAAATGAAATGTACTTGTCCATAATTATAGGAGTAATATTTTTCTGTTTTACTCGCCACGCCGCCGGCTTCTCCCTGTTGATACACGTTTACTAAGCTGTAATATGCACCCAATGATTCCTTATTGCCACCATAGTGTAAAAGGCTGAGATAGTCGTGATTTCCGGGAGTAGGCAGGAAGGGGAGGAAACGCATGATGCTATCATAACCATAGTATCTGTCAAATACTTTATTGCGAAATTCTTCAACTGTACCGGAATGATAAGCGTTGTCGCCCAGCCAAAGCCAAAACGCAGTGGTGTGTGTGCTGTTATAGCGCTCAAAGGCAATCTTTGCACGCCTTTGTTCTTCTGTACCTTTACCAAAGTCACCCAATGCCCACACACTAAAGTTGGTCAACTGTCCGGTTTTTACAAAAGTGTTGAAATAATGTAAGCTGTCACCACCGGCAACCAATTGATTATTGATGTAGATGCCATAATAATATGTAGTATTCTCCAATAGGTTGTTGATTTTGATATTGAAAACAAAACTATTGGTGATGGTAACATACTGCTTTTCCCATTTCTGCGGTTGTCTTCCAATTTTTATAATAGGCTTAGATATGGTATCTGTCCAAAAGAGTATGTTGATACTGCTTGTGGTGGGTGATTGTAAATAGGGCCCAAGTGAAATAGCACCTTTTACATTCATATGAAAGTAGCAAATTAGCAGGACGATTATAGTTCTTTTGCATTTAATTAGCATGCTGCAAATATACCTTCAAATTAGCATAGATGTATTGGTATTGATTAAATTTAGCAAATGATTGGTTATTTAGAATGTTTGTATTTTTTGTTTATTTTTACAGCACATAAAATGTGTGTGCATGAATGAGTCTTCACAAAAAGGGGTTTCCTTATTAATCATAGTTGCCGCATTAGGATATTTCGTAGATATATACGATTTGGTTTTATTTAATGTGGTAAAAAAAGAAAGTTTGGAAGCACTAGGTTTTGCTGGAAAGCAGCTTGAATTGGTGGGGAAGGACTTGTTTAATTGGCAAATGGGAGGGATGCTGTTGGGTGGTATCTTATGGGGTATTCTTGGCGATAAAAAAGGACGCATTACCATCCTATTTGGTTCAATTCTGTTGTATTCATTAGCAAATCTAGCAAATGCTTTTGTAACAGATATTGGCATGTATAAAGTTTTACGGTTTTTGGCAGGCTTAGGACTTGCCGGAGAATTGGGTGCCGGAATAACATTGGTTTCTGAAAGTATGCATAAGGATAAAAGAGGTATTGGAACCATGATTATCGTTACCTTTGGTGCATTAGGAGCAGTCGTTGCACAACAGGTAGCTACTAAAGGTCAATTTTTAAACAGTTGGTTGCATACAGATTTTGATAAGTGGCAGATTGCCTATATCATCGGAGGAATATTAGGTTTGCTGTTGTTGGTGCTACGAGTAGGAGCCTTTGAGTCAGGGATGTTTAAGAAAATGCAAGAATCTTCAGTTGCTAAAGGAGATTTAAGTCTCATCTTTAAAAATGGAAAGACTTTTTTAAAGTACTTGAATTGCATATTAATTGGTTTGCCCATTTGGTGTGTAATTGGCGTTTTAATAAATATGTCGAATGTTTTTGGCAAGGAAATAGGTACAGATAAAGAAATTCTTGTTGGTACCAGCGTTATGTATGCCTATATAGGTTTGTCCGCAGGAGATTTGTTAAGCGGATTGATGAGCCAGTTGTTTAAAAGTAGAAAAAAGATTATGTTGGTGTATCAATTGGCATTGATGGTTTTTGTTTTATTGTTTTTGCTTAGAACAAATGTAACGGCAACTTATTTTTATATGATGTGTTTCCTTTTAGGATTAGGCGCAGGATATTGGGCATTGTTCGTTACCAATGCGGCAGAACAATTTGGCACTAATATTCGGTCAACAGTTGCGAATACGGTGCCTAATTTTGTGCGTGGAGCGGTCATTCCAGTTACAAACTTCTTTATGTATCTTACGGTAAGTAAAGGTATTAGTTCCATCAGTGCAGCGTTAATTGTTTCGGCCATTTCCTTTACGTTGTCCATTTTTGCCACCTTCTTTACAGAAGAAACATTCGGTAAAGATTTAAATTATGTCGAGTAATGTATATTCCAAAGCATTTTAAAATGCAGGATGCTGAAAAAGTTTTTCAGTTTATTGAAAAATATAATTTCGCAATTCTTGTAGGCGTTCAAGATGGAATTCCAATTGCAACCCACTTACCTTTTGTTATTGAGAGACGTGGTGACGATTGGTATTTAATTGCTCATTTGGCACAACAAAACAACCATGTCAATTTATTGGATAATCAAATGACAATGGTGGTTTTTAGTGAACCACATGCTTATATTTCACCGCAGTTATATGCTTCGCCTGTCAATGTGCCAACATGGAATTATATTGCAGTACATGCATATGGTATAGCGCAAGTTTTAACTAGGGATAGCGAAAAACGGAGTGTTTTGGAGAAAACGATTCTTTCCTTTGACGAAAAATATATGGAACAGTGGCGGACACTCCCCGAGAAATATATGGAAGGTTTGTTAAAAGGAATGCTGGCTTTCGAAATCAAGATAGAACGTATCGATGCCAAAGAAAAAATCAGCCAGAACAAATCTGATGCTGATAGACAAGCGGTTATGAATAGCCTTCTCCACTCTAATGAAAGCATCCATCGCAATTTGGGTGAATATATGAAGGAGAAATATCAGAAGTAGTAAGTTCTGGTGGAATGCTGTTTATTTGCCCGATAAATAACCATTTTGTTTAAGCTCTTCAATGCGCTTTTTTAACCACATATCATCAGGAAATCTGGTATTATAGTATTGAATCAAACTATCTAATTTTTCGGGTTGCTTCATATCAATATACCAGTTGATTAAATTATCTGCTGAGTAATTATAGAAATTCTCTTTTAACATCACTTTATGGAAATAATAATAAGCAGAATCCATCATGCCCATATTTCTATATGCTAGTCCAATATAATTTATTGAAGATAAAAAAGTGGAATCTACCGACTCACTTTTTTTGAAATATTCTAGTGCCTTTCTATTGTCCTGCCAATGGAGTTGAGTAATACCCTTTATCGCCCATGTAGCACCGGCATTTTGATAAACGTTATGAGCCCTGTCGGCGTACTCATCCGCTTTCTTAAAATGTTCTTCCGCAACGGCAGGTTGCGTGTATTCCAATTCCAGACCCATATTAACATAGGCAGCGCTGAGGATTCTGTTTGCATTATAAGAATTTTCTAAGTGAGGGATATCACTCAGATAAAGCGTAAATGTATCTTTCCAATCACCTGTTCTTGAAATAGTAAACCCACAGTAAATAATGATGATGACCAGTAAATATTTGTTGAAAATGCCTTTAATATCTGTTAGCTTGAGCAAATCCATCAATAATGCCGCTAATGCAATGCAAAATGCCAACGAAGGAATGAAATTATATCTGTCAGCAACGATGCCGGCAACGACATTAAAAAGATTTAAGGCATAGGCTATTGCGAGACCGAAATACAAGTATGCAAAAAGATACAGTCGATTTTTCTTAAACATGTAAATACAAGCGGCTAAAATTGCCAAAGCAGCTACAATAATTCCAATGTTTATTGGATGAAAGAGTGGTCGCAATGGCACCATATTATAACCGAAGAAAAAATAATACCCAACAGGCAGGATACAAAATTTTACATAGTAAAATAGAGAAATACACGCCATAGAAAGGCGGTTCATCAGTGTATCATGCGCTGCCAATGGATTTTCTCCGGGATCGGTGAGCACAGTCAAGTATTCGTTTTGTTCCGGTAGTTTCATTATTTGCACGCGAAGATGGGTGATAATGCCAAATAAACTTAAGTATATAATGGCAAGCAGTATCATTTTTTTTTGCTCAAACTCGCGGAAAAAAAGTATGGATAGTATCGGAAGAAATAAAAACGAGTATGCATCCAATTTACTCCATAGACCCATTAACATAAAAAGTACAAACAACGCAAACCGATAGTATTGTTTTTTATCCCAAGCCAGCATAAATTGTATAGTAGCTATCACCCCAAAGAGCATGCTCAACAAACTGTCTCTACTCTTAATATTAGCGACAACACTTACATGATTTGTATGGACAAGAAAGAAAATACATACCATTGTGCTAAACAATAATCCCTTTTTGGTGTCGCTGAAGGGTCGTAGTATTTGAAGATATTTGAAAATTCTCGTTAATAATAAGCCAAAAATTAATACATTTATCAAGTGCGAAGTACCGGGTTTGATTTCTCCAAAAATCTGTCTTTCTATCCAAAATGACATCATAGTGATAGGTCGGTAATCTGAACCATCATACCACTTATATAATAGGGAAAGAAAGCCTTTAAAAGTATTGTCTACTTTCGATAATGGTACAGTAATATAAGAATCATCTAATCCAAAATTAAACTTGGCCGTCCATCCATAAAGTAATATCGATGCAACCATTAATAGCCATGGGATATAAATGGTAATATCCTTATTAACAGTTGTTGCACGAGCCTGATGCTTATTTTTCATTGCAGAAATTCGGAAATAAAAGTATCAATTTATTTTTTAAAATAAAGAAATATTTCCCTAACGCGAAGGTATGATGGCCATCTTTATAATTTCTAGGTAGTTGTGTTTTAGCAATCCCTTTTCATAAAAACCACGCTCTTTAAGCATTTTATGCATTTTAATATGATTGTACGAAGGAGCCGCAATCAGGAAATGGTGCTCTAAATGATAGTTTACATGTAATGGAGCAAATAAGATTCGTTCAAAAAAATTGGCATATGTCGTTCTGGTGTTTCTATAAGGATCAGATTTATCTTCAACAACACTGTGCTCTGCTATTGAACGAACACGAAGAGAAAAATTATAGGTGGTCAGCAATGCGCCTATCCAAAGTAAATATAACCAGGGTTCTCCAAAGAGATATAAGCTGCCAAATATGATAAGATTAGCTGCAAAGGGTCCTTTTAAGTAGTGAAATGCATTTTTAACCAATAGCGATAACGGTCGCTCTTCCTTTTTTATTTTAATGATAAGTCCTCCGAGATTATACTTTAAAATGCCAAGATGCATAGATATTAATCCGATATGCGCCTTTATTCCAGTTGCACCAGATAAATCACGCAAAAATTTTCTTGCCATCGACCAAACTTTAGTAGGGTAACCTTTGGTCAAAGATAAATCGGGATCATCTTCTGTGCCGGTTGCAATATGGTGTTGTAGGTGATATGGGCGATATTGCTCGACATTGTGAATGATAGGATATGCACCTAGCCAATTACCCACAAAATCATTCAATTTTTTGGACTTAAACAAAGCGTAGTGTGAGGTGTCGTGCATGATAATGGCACATCCTAATTGCTTGCCGCCAATAATAAACAAGGCGACAAGGATAGTAAATATATTCGTCCAAATTCCCGCTAAAGCGAAAGCAAAAATTATCCAAAGCCAATTAGAAATGACTTCCCACCAACCTTTTAAATCATTTTTTTCATGTAATTGCCTGATTTCTTCTTTTGTCAGATATTCATGAATAATTTGTTTGTATTTGTTGATTTGAAAATTTTCCGGTTTGATATGAATTGTTTCGCTCATAGAACAAATTTAAAATAAAAAACGGCTAGATGATAAAGTCTAGCCGTTAAGAATTAAAAATTCTTGGTTTAGGAGTAGAATTTTTTGTTGGATTGGGAGTATTCTAATAAAATAGGCGCTGGTTCAAAGCGCTCACCAAATCTTTGTTGCAAATCTTTCAATATCTCAACAGCTTTCTGTGCGCCAATGCTATCGATATACCTAAATGGGCCACCACGGAAAGGAGGAAATCCTAGACCGAAAACTGCTCCGATATCACCATCTAAAGGATTGGCAATGATGCCTTCCTGCAAACATAAAGCAGCTTCATTTACCATGGCCATAGCACATCTCATGTGAATGTCATCAGCTTTGAATTTCTTTCTTGAATTACCGCCATAGAAAGAATATATCTTAGTATCTACTTCGCCGTATACTTTTTTTCCTTTCTCATCGTATTTGTAAAATCCTTTTTTGTTTTTTCTTCCTTTGTATCCGGCTTTTGAGATGTCTAAAAGCGTCCTACTTACTTTAAATGCAGGTCTTGTTTTCAATAAATCTTGCATCAACTCACCACTCATAATATGTGCGCCTACATCAATGCCTACTTCGTCTGCAAGTGTAATGGGTCCTACAGGAAAGCCGAAGAGATTCATCTCCTTATCGATTTGTAGAATATCACCCCCTTCGTCTAATAAAAGCTGTGCTTCATTCATTAATGGAGCAAGGATTCTTGTAGTATAAAATCCGGGGCCATCATCTACAACAATAACGGTTTTCCCTTGACGAACGCCTACTTCATAGCATGTTGCAATCACCCAATCAGCAGTTTGATCCGTTTTTACAATCTCTAGTAAAGGCATTTTGGGCACTGGAGAAAAGTAGTGCATACCTATTACCAATTCGGGATGTTTAGCCTTTGCTGCGATATGTTTAATAGGTAAAGCAGAAGTGTTTGATGCAAAAATGGTGTTAGCTTTCGTATTCGCTTCGCAATCTGCCAGAACCCTGTGTTTTAAATTTAAATCTTCAAACACAGCCTCAATGATCATGTCTTGATTGTCAAGGTCGCTATAATTAAGTGAACCGGAAAGCAGTGCCATTTTTTCTTCCAACTCCACTTTTGTCATAGCCTTTTTCCTAACACGCTTATTATAACTGTCATAGATGCCTTTAAAGGCAGTTGATATCATATCCTGATTGATGTCTTTCAATAGGACGTGTATGTCATCACCCATAGAAACTTCTGCTATACCGGCACCCATGAACCCGGCACCTACCATGCCAATGCGTTGAATAGGTTTGATGAGTTTTTCGTCATAAGGATTTTTCTTCTTGTCCGTCATGGCGAAGAAAATATTGATTAATTGGGGCGAAACATCTCCTAATAATAATTCTTCAAATTTAATGGCTTCGGCGTCCAGTCCCTTTTCCATGCCTTGATTCCAACCTATTTCGACACATTCCAAAATCTTATACGGAGCAGGATAACAACCGTGCGCTTGTTTATCGACCATCTTTCTTGCTTGGTCGAACACTATTTTGTTAACGAGTGGTGCTTCAAGAATCAAATTGGTGAGTTTGCCTTGCAAAGCAGGAAATCCTGCTTTCAGTGTATCTATATTAATATTGTTTCTTTCCCTTTTAATAGGCTTTTCTATTAACTCTAGTGCCAATTTTTCTGCTGCTTTTTGAAGTGCGTTCACGTGAACCACTTTGTCTGCTAATCCCATTTTGAGTGCGGGATAAGGAAAGATGTTTTTTCCGGTTAGCATCATGTCAAGTGCAGCTTGTAACCCAACCAAACGAGGGAGGCGTTGTGTTCCACCACCGCCCGGAAGCAGACCCAATTTCACTTCGGGAAGTGCAAGTTTTGTAGACTTGTCATTGGAAACTACTCTGGCATGACAGGCGAGCGCAATTTCAAGTCCTGCTCCCAAACAATTTCCATGAATAGCTGCAACAATAGGTTTTTTAGAACTGGCTACCTGATTGAGTATTTTATGTCCTTTTCTGGTGATTGGTTCGAAATCGCCTTTCTTTTTTACTTTTTGGAACATTTCAATATCAGCACCTGCAATGAAATCCTTTTTCTTACTGGCTAATACAAAAGCTTTTACGCTAGAATCCTTATCCAATTCAGCAAAAATTTCTTCGAAAAGACCAATTAAATCGGGACCTACTTTATTGATTTTTTCGTTTTTCTGATCCATCCAAATGGTACAGATGCCATTGGATTTTTTTTCTATACTTATATAATCTTCTCTCTTCATTGTCAAACTTTGGAATGATATTAATACTTTTTAATTAGCATAGCTGTACCATGCGCACCGGCAGCACATGCGGCGAGAATGGCATACTGTCCACCTTCTTTTTGAAGGCGATTTGCCGCCATTGTTAGCAAACGTCCGCCCGTAGCACCAAATGGATGACCAATTGAAAGGGAACCTCCCCATGCGTTAATTTTTTCTTTTGGGATGCTGCCCACAGCCTTGTCTAACCCCAACTTTTCTTTACACCAGTCAGCACTTTCCAAAGCTTTTAGGTTTGCTAGGACTTGACCTGCAAAGGCTTCATGGATTTCCCAAACATCGATATCAGCGATGGTAAGTTTATTTTTCTTAAGCAACTCTCCTATGGAATAAGCAGGTCCCAATAATAATTCATCATATAAATCGCCTCCTGTGAAAATATAATCAATCAACTCGGCTTTGGGTTGTAAGCCCAATTCTTTTGCCTTATCTTCAGAAGTTAGTAAAACTGCCGAAGCACCATCTGTAAGGAACGAAGCATTTGCAGCAGTAATAGTGCCGACATATTTATCAAAGGCAGGTTTTAACTTGGATATTTTGTCAACGGTTGTGTCTCCCCTCACTCCATTATCTTTATTAATTGGCGCAAATTTAGGCGGCAATTGAACCGTGATGATGTCGTCATGGAGACCTTTCTCAAAAGCTTTTCCGGCGTTTTGATGAGAAGCTGCTGCTAGTTCATCTTGTTCTTCACGTGTTACACCAAATTTTTGTGCTAATATTTCACAATCCTGCCCCATGGTTCTGCCTGTAATAAACTCAGCTACTGCAGGTCGGTCAGGTAAGAAGTCGCTAGGACGCAAAGTAGTAGCGAACTTAATATAGTCCATTGTGGAACTCAGTTTTTGCGCCTGAAATAATTTCTTACGCATTTCTTTTGTATATCCGATAGGTGTATCAGAAGTGCATTCCACTCCACCGGAAATGATAACATCCGCTCTTCCTAATTGAATGGTATCCATGGCGTTAGAAATTGCCTGATTGGCAGAAATACAGGCTTGCTTAACCGTGTTGCAAGGTGCTTTCACTGGAATTCCTGCGGTTACTGCGGCTTCACGCGCTACATTTTCTGTTTTTACATTAGAAATTACGTTGCCGTATATCACACGGTCGATTTCATTTGGATCTACTCCCGTTTTATCTAAGAGACTTTTAATCGCATATTGACCCAATTGATAGGACATTAAATCCATATAATCAGTACCTGATTTTAGGAAAGGTGTGCGTACACCATCTATGAAAACAACTTTCTTGAGCATAGAATAAATTTTATTTCAAAAATAAATAAAATAAATGCATGCATTGTAATTTTTATGTTATGATAAGGCTAATTTTTGAGGATAGAAAAAATAAAATCCTTCATTTCGTGGAAATCCGCTGTTTTAGGTATCTATATATAGTATGACGTTGGAAGTGCGTCAAAAGTATATAATTATTCACCAGAGGTGGTCGCATTTTGCGACCACCTCATAAAAACTAGCGTATGAACAATAACAAAGTAATGGCACCTGATGAAGTGATTATGAACAAAATTTTGGTCATTAGAGGGAAAAAAGTTATGATTGACATGGATCTTGCCGAGTTGTATGGGGTTGAAACAAAACGACTCAATGAGCAAGTGAAAAGGAATTTGAAGCGATTTCCAGAGGATTTTATGTTTCAAGTCAATCAGGAGGAAAAAGAACAGCTAATCATCGGATTTCCTCATTTGAGAAATTTGAAATTTTCTTCAAAACTACCGTATGTTTTTACAGAATACGGTGCAGTAATGATGGCAAGCGTACTCAATAGTGATCGTGCTATTGAAGTGAATATCCAAATTGTGAGAATATTTACCAGATTAAGGGAAATGGTTCTTACCAACAAGGACGTTCTTCATAAACTGGAAGAATTGGAAAGGAGAGTAGAGGGTCAAGATGAGAAGATTATAACAGTGTTTAGCTATTTAACACAGTATATAGCCGAACAAGAAACACCCAGAACACCTATTGGGTTTAGAATTGGAGAGAAGTGAAAAACTAGAGGTGGTCGCATTTTGCGACCACCTCTAGGCTTGGCTAAATTCTTCAATCATAGACAGAGAGATAATAAGGTGGTCGCATTTTGCGACTACCTCATTGGAGAAACACGGCATAAAAAGATAAATATTTATATTTAATCATAATTTCGTTTAAAAAATCACTATTTTGCTCGAAAATAGGTCGATATGGAAGATGGAAAGAAAATAGGTCTTATTGCGATTGGTGTTGCAATGATTATTGCTTCATTTCTACTTGGTAATGCATATAAATACAAATATAAAAAGCAACAAACGATTGCAGTAACGGGACTTGCTGAATACGACTTTGTTAGTGATATGGTTGTTTGGGATGGTTATTATAGCAGGCAATCTTTTGAGATGAAGGACGCTTATGCGCTCATAAAAGAGGATGAGAAAAAAATTAGAACTTTCCTTGAAGCAAAAGGAGTTAAGACTGATGAGATTTCTTTCTCTTCCGTAAATATAAATAAAGACTTTGCCAGTGTCAGGGACGATTATGGCAATTATTCACAACGCTTTAATGGCTACAGTCTTTCTCAAACAGTCAGTATTGAGTCGAAGGATATTAATAAGATTGAAGGCGTTTCTAAAGATATCGCCCAACTTATCGATCAGGGAATTGAACTAAACTCTAATTCTCCACGTTACTATTACTCCAAATTAAAGGATTTGAAGATAAACCTACTCGCAAAGGCGGCCGATGATGCCAGAAATAGGGCTAAAACAATGGCAGAGAATTCAAAATCTTCTTTAGGAGGTTTGGTGAAGTCAAGCATGGGCGTATTTCAAATTACCGGACAAAACTCCGATGAAGATTATAGCTATGGTGGTGTTTTTAATACCAGTAGTAAGAATAAAACAGCGTCAATAACCGTTAAATCAGAATATCAAATAAAGTAGTACTATGACAGCATTCAAAAACAAAACAGTCATTATAACCGGCGGAACCAGAGGAATTGGTCATGCTATTGGCTTGAGATTAGCAAAAGAAGGAGCAAATATCGTTATTATGGCGAAAACTACCGAGCCACATCCGAAGTTGGTAGGCACCATTTATACTGCTGCCGAGGACATGGAAAAAGCCGGCGGTAAAGGGTTAGCCATTAAATGTGATATCCGCAACGAAGAAGAGGTAATTGCTGCTGTTCAACAAACGGTTGACACCTTCGGAGGAATCGATATCCTTATAAATAATGCAAGTGCCATAAACTTGTCTCCAACATTGCAGCTTGAAATGAAAAGATATGACTTAATGCACCAAATCAATGGTCGCGGTACATTTATGACCTCGCAAAAATGCCTCCCGCACCTGTTGAAGTCAGAAAATGGTCATATCCTCAATTTGTCGCCACCGTTAAATTTTGAACCTAGATGGTTCGGGCCACATGTCGCTTACTCAATGGCAAAGTATAATATGAGCCTTTGTGTGTTGGGCATGGCAGAAGAGTTTAAAGGTAAAGTAGGTGTAAATGCGCTTTGGCCTAGGACTACCATTGCAACAGCCGCCGTGCAAAACTTGTTAGGCGGGGATGAAATGGTGAGACGCTCCAGAAAACCAGAGATAATGGCGGATGCCGCTTTTTATATTTTGCAAAGAGATAAGAAAACTTGTAATGGCAACTTCTTTATCGACGATGAAGTGCTGCAAGCAGAAGGTATAGTTGACTTGAGTGGATATGCAATAGATCCTTCACTTGAGTTAATGCCGGATTTCTTTGTGTAAATTATTCTAAGCGTTTAATACCTAAAGCGCTTCCCAAATTGTAGGAAACGCATTTCAATATGGTTATAGGATAGGTTAGCCACAATAATTGTTACAGCTAATGATACCAATGGGAAGAATAGTGTGGTGTAATTATATATTTCGGGCTCTGCTTGCTTGAATATATAATATTGCACTAGGTAAAAAATGGGAATATGGTACAAATAGGTTCCATATGAAATAACGCCCAGTCTTTTTAACCACGACCAACGACAGATGCGATGCAACAAACTTTTTTGTCTGAACAGAACAATCATTAATAAAAACATGTAGACGATTGCTATCCAAATAAAAATCAATGCAGTAGCTTCTTTACTTTTTGCCATGATGGCAATTCCACCTATAAAGCATACCATAAAAATCCAATATAAATATGACGATTTTTTGTCAATAAAATCTTTGAGTTTTGGCGTTTTCCAGATATATGCTGTTAAAACTCCTAATAAGAGACCAATATACCTGTCTGGTGAACAAAATTCCGGAATTTTACTAGAACTGTATCGTATGGTAACCAGCAAAATGATTAGAGCCATTAGTATGATGGGAATACGTTTCTTAGCAACAACCCATAATAATGTAGGTATAAATAAATAAAACTGTTCTTCTACGGCCAGCGACCAAGTGGGTACCAGCCAGGTCGGTTGTAAGAGATCAGGATTAAGAAAAAAATTTTGTATGAAAAAGGCAAATGGCCAAGCCGGAATGGGGCTTTGTAGTAAACTGGGAATAAGGTTATATATTGTTGTATGGCTCAAAATTAAATATATGAAGAACATCATATAGTAAATGGGAAATATTCGGGTGAAACGCCTCATATAAAATGTGCGGAAATAGTTTTGTGAAGATTGATGGCTGATTAAAATACCGCCAATTAAAAACCCAGAAAGAACGAAGAATAAATCAACACCACTCCAAAAAAGTGCTGTACTTCCCAAGATGATTTTTGAGATTGTGCCAAAAGGATGTGGTATCGACATTGTCCAATAGTGAAAAATCAATACCATACCAATGGCAATACCACGCAATCCATCTAATTCAGGAATGATAGCAGTATCACTATATCTTAAGGGCGTTTTTGTCATTTCATTCTCCTTGCTAATCAAAGACCATTACACTTACACCTTCTGTCCCCGATTTCCAGTTGGGGCATTTTAATTGCCTTCCATTGAAGGTATATGTAACGGTTTGAGGTGTTAGAGCAGGGAAATAAATGTCTGCAAATTTTAAGAAAGCACTATTTGCAAAAAGTCCTACGGATTTTAAATCTGTTGCCTGATTATTATTCGTATCATAAAAAAACATCGCTATGGTTGTATAAGTATCTTGTGCAAATTTAGTCGTGCTGAGCGTGTCTTCATTAACTAATAAAACATCCCTGCCACTCACAACAGCTTGATTAGCACCAAAGAATGCATTGACAGATTGATTGTCATCTTCAGGGAGATCCGACAGAAAATTATAGGCGAGGCTGCCTTTAGGTGGAAATATCCGTAGGTAAACAGTCTTATCCGACCGCTTGAAGGGCTCTCTGTAATAGTGTACTTTCCGTTCATCGGGATTGGAGGGTGTGACTTCAAACTCGTAATAGGTATCGGGCTTCGCCGAAAAGCTACCCCAATACCCTTTATTATCTGCTACTATTGTAGCATCGGGGCTGCTATTTTTTCTGTAACCATCACTTTTTAACTCGAAAATTTTTACAGTCGCCGCTGAGCCGGGTTGATTCTCGCCAAAGGTTATTACCCTTCCTGAGAGCTTTATGTCACTTTCCGGTGTTATGGATGTGGTGGCTGGCGGTACACCATGTATGAATTCATACATGGCTGCAAACGCTTCTACGCCGGTTGCCACCTGATAATGGTCTTTATCAATAAGTTCAATATTGGTGCATCCTTCCACATTGCTGCCACCTGCCACTTTATCGCCTTCCGACCAAATATTTAAGGTTGGGATGCTCCCTTCAGAGCCCGGTCCGGCTGGTTTGGTGATGCCACCACTGCCAATATGTATGTATTTGGCTACCTTGTTTGCCCTTTTTTGAGTGCTACAATATCCATAACCTAGGCCACCACCTGCAGAATGACCTACCAAAATAACTTGCGAAGCCCCTGTTTTTTCTAATACCTCATCAATATACTTATCTAACAAAACATCACTACTGGTGCCAAATCCGATGGTATTCCAATCAAAAACATATAGAACGCGAGGGTCGTAGCCGTTCGATATAAAGCGCAAAATTTGTTGCTCATAAGTATCTCCAGAGGCAAGAACACCGTGTGCCATCACTATTGGTAGTTTGTCCGTTGGAATAGGTGGTTCGGTACTGCCGTTGTCTGTTTCTTTTTTACAAGAAAGCATTAATATGGCAATAAACATTGCTAAAATTGTTCTTTTCATAACGATTATATTCTGTTAAACAAATTACTAGTCTTTTGGTTCAGTAAGTATTTATTGCTTAATATGACTCGGAAATTACTCTTTTTTCTTCTTAGGTTCAATTTTTATTTGACTAGGATCGATGGTTAATTCTTCCATAGATACTTTTAGTGGTTCTGAAAATCCAGCCTGCGCCTGTAGTTCAGACATAGATACTTTTACTGGGGTGTTGCTTTTTACTGTTGCGTTGAACTTATTCAATACTGGCGTTGAAATGACTTTTTTTAATGGTATTTGTACCATTTGGTCAACAGGTACATCCAATGTTCCTTCAATATGTATCTTTTGATTTACAGGAACTTTTGCTTTTACAGGGATGGTGGTTCTCAATGGAACATCATAATCCTGTGCATTTAAAACTATCGTGTCTGAAACGGTCAATTCTTGTTGAATGGGCACCATTAGCTTTACAGGGATATTTCCTTTTACTGGGATTTTCATGCCCATAATGGTTTTCATTTTTTGATCCATGGGTATTACCACATCTAGGGGAATGCTGTCATTAATCATCAATTTTTGATTGAAGGGAATCACCAATCCATTTAAGGGCATTTCTGTCTGGTCTAATGAAATATCAACGGGTAAATCAAATTCTAAATCTAAGATGTCGTTCATGAGCAATTCCGTATTCAATGGAACCCGCAAGTTCATCCTCAACGGAACGTCTATGACATCATTTAAATCTATCGTTAGCCTGTCTGTAACGTCGATAGTAGTGTTTAAATCGTCCAAAATCGAAATGGTCGGATTTTCTGTCACCTCCGCTTTTAAAGGAATTTTATTGTTGACATATATGCCTAAATTATCCTCCAGTTTCATTTTAACGGCATATTTCTCCAAAGGCTTGGCGATAATGATGCCTAATGCAATGGCTGCAGCAATGCCAAAAAATATTCCGGCTCCTATTAAGACTTTTTTCATGATGGCGTGTGTTTAGATAAAAATAATGTTGACTTTAAAAATAAGGTCATTAATTTGCATTTCCAAAGAATCAATGCATGAATTGAAAAAATTATGGTGAGAATCACTCCATTCGGGTATGAGGATGTGCAATACTGGCGTCTTTCGGTGTATCGTTTAGGAAAAAACGTGCAGACAGTTTACGCATATTGGCTAGATGGCATATTGATAGATACGGGACAGCGCCATAATGGTGGCAATATCTTGCATGCATTGGAGGGCAAACCTTTGGATAGAATTTTACTTACGCATCACCATGAAGACCATTCCGGTAACGTGGGTTACCTGATGAAAAAGCGGCAAGTTCCTGCATACATACATCGTTTAGGTTATGAAAAGCTGAAGAAAGGCTTAAATTTAAGCCCCTTGGCACTCATGTTAAGTGGCGAAGTAAAAAAAGTAGAATTGGAAATCTTGGAGGAAACGCCGTTTTACAGTAAAAACCTGCAAATATTTCCCGTGTATTCACCCGGACATGCTGAAGATCATTACTGTTATCACATTCCAGAAAAGGGATATCTCTTTTCCGGAGATTTATATGTGGCTGATAAAATCAAGTACTTTGCAGATTTTGAGGACTTAGGCTTGCAGATAAAGTCTTTGGAAAAATTGGTGCAATTGGATTTTGATACTTTGTTTTGTGCGCACAACCCGAAAGTAAAGCAAGGTAAAGAGCGGCTGACAGCTAAGTTAAATAATTTCAAGCATTTTTATGGCGCTGTAGAGCGGCTATACCACAAAGGATATACGACTGCTGAAATTATGAAAGAGTTGCAAATCGTGGAAAGCAGTTTTTATAAGTATATCACCTTTGGCAATTTTTGCGCAGAGAATATGGTGAAATCGGTTGTCAAGGATTTGAAAATCAACCCTCGAGGTTGATTTGTTTTGCCTTTTAGATGTAATTCGTTGATTTTTATAATATTATTTAAAATATTTAATTAATAAAGCCAATAAAGTTTATCAACCCTCGAGGTTGGTTTAATCAACCTCCGAGGTTAACCCTCGAGGTTAATTGTGCTATTAACCAATTTTTCTCTGTCAGTGGTTGTGTTTCTTCAATTTGTGCTATCAAAGCTTGTGCGGTTTTCTTGTTGGAGATATTCGTTTTGGTGATCTTTTTTAGTATAAAAATGAAATTTCTATAATTATCGGCATGATAACCTATCTTCTTTTGCCTGTTTAGGTAAACAGTGAAATTGTCTAAAGAATTGTTTAATAATTCGATTTCCTTGGTTTCATAATATATTTTTGCCAACATTGTTTTCGCAGCAAGGTTGATGAGTGTATCGCCATAGTTATCCAAAAATAAAAGTGGCAAAGTTTTGTTATATTGCTTTTGCTCGAAGTATAAACGAGCCATGTTGAATTTTAACTGCCCTTCCCTAAAATCAGGATTTACTTTATTGATATTATTTTGAATAAATTGTTCCGTCCATGCATAATCTTTTTGTTGGAGAGAAAGAGAAATGATGTTACGGAAAGTAAAGCGACTCAGTTCTCCGTATTCGGAGAGTATGTCTATTGAGATGGCATGTTGATAGATGGCAAATAGTTTGGTTCTAAAATCTACATCGCCCCGATTAATTCTTTTGATACAAAAATTAATACCTAGTAGAAATAAATCGCGTCCCTCATTTGAAGAAAATTCGGTGATAGTTTCCGGTAGTAGCGTCATGAATTCATTATAGGCATCCATTGCATCATTGTCTTGTACAAAATGATATGCCAACCAATAGAGGCGAATGGCCGGAATTTCGCAAAACGGTGCGGTATTGCATTTTTCAAGAATTTCTGGAAGGAATGTGAACGTGTATTCTTTTTTGGCAACCACCTGATGGGTAGCCATGATACAGGCGTATTTGATTATTTCTGCCATGTAGAAATAGGTGAGTTTGATCTCTAACGCTTGCAGGTTGTTGTCGTTGTCTCTATTGTCTTTTTCTTTTAGTCGAAACAACATGGTTTGTATTTCTGCATGTTGTTTGAATTGATCGCTATTGTTTAATGGGGAAGATCGCAATTGCTTCTCCGTCTCATGTAAATAGGAGAGGGCATGACGGTGAAGTCGGCGTTGTTCATATACGCTGGCGAGGTCTTTTTTGTATCGTACTTTCTCTGCTTCCCACTGTCGGAAAACTAACATCTTTTCAAGTGTTTTTAATGCAAATGTGCATAGGATACGGAAATTATCTGCATGAAACGGCAGTTTCGGATATATCGCTTCCCAAGCCCTGTATCTGTTGACGGTAATAGCAGAAATGTTCTTTCGAGATAACAGGTAGTCGAATAAATCGATTAAATCCTTCCGTTGGTTGTGGTAGGGAGAAGATATCCATTTTTTTATTCCTCTTTTCTCAGAATCATTTAACGAATTAAATAATAGTATTAAATCACTGTTTATCATTAATTTATAATATAAAATGGTATTTTAATTATTAACAAATATATAAAAATGTATTTGTTTATGCATGGTTTTATATCGACATTTACTTTTGATATGTAATATGGACGCTGTTGCAGGTATTACAGGCAGTAGTTTAAGAAGTAAAATAAAAAATATGACACCAGTTGAATTTAAAATGCGTAAGGTCGTTCGCCAAGTAGTGAATAATGGCAAATATTCCGATAGGGCTTATAAAAGTTTAGCCAAGTCAAGGGTGTTTAGTGTGGTTGTGCTTGTGTTGATGCTGCTAGTAAGTAGTAGTGCAAAGGGGCAGTTTGTGGAGATTCCGGATCCTGCATTTAGAAATTATCTTCAAAGTAAATTTTTTACATGTTTTAATGCTCAAAATCAATTGGATACAGTTTGTGCTAAGAATGAAGTAATACCTACAATTGATATATCAGATAGAAGTGATATTTTTAGTATTGAAGGTGTTAAATATTTTAAATGCAAATATTTAGTCTGTCCTAATACAAGTATTAAAATTATTCCTGAACTTCCAAGTACCCTGACACACTTAATTGCTTATTCTACTACTGAGCGGAAGATTGATTCAGTTTCTCCACTACCATCAAGTTTACGAGAGCTGGATGTAATGGGCAATAACATAAAATCTTTAAACAATCTTCCAAATCAGCTAGAACTTCTTGCTTGTAGCGGAAATCAAATTTCTGTTTTGGAACTTCCTGATTCACTAGCTATGTTGTTTTGCGGCATTAATAAATTGACCCATTTACCCCCTTTGCCTATTAATGTTCTTAGTATTTATTGTCATAACAATTTTCTAACAGAATTGCCAGCATTAAATCAAAAAGTAAAATACATAAACTGTAGTAATAATCAAATTACAATAGTCCCTGAATTACCTCAGTCTACGGAGCATTTGTTTTGTGAAAACAACACGATAACTAGGATTGGTAAACTGCCGAGCAATTTTTCAACACTAAGGTGTACAGGAAATCTATTAACTGAATTACCCATTTTACCTAATAATAAGCTATCTAGTTTAGAGTGTGGTGATAATAATATTGAATGTTTACCTCCTTTGCCCTCATCTTTAGTAGTCTTACAACTACTCCCAAATTCATTTACATGCTTGCCTAATTATTTATCGATTATGGATGCCGAGTTACTATCGTATCCTTTATGTATTGATGGAGATGTTGTAAATAACTTTTATTCATGTGCGCAAACAAACTCTAACGAGCGGTTCTTATTTGGGAAAGTATTTTTTGATCTTCTAAGGCAATGTTCTTTAAGTTTCAACTATGGAAATGCTAAAAACGCAGTTGTTCATATAAGTTCATCTCACGGAAAAAGTTTTAGCGTATTAACCGATTATAAAGGAGAATTCAGAGCGTTGGTCGATTCTAGCGTTTATAATATAAATAAAATTACATTGAATAATTATTTTGAGAATACCATTCCAAACTGTAATTCTCAAATTGAAATTAAGCCTTCCGAAAACAGAAATTACGAACTTAATATAGGAATTTCTACCGACACCAATATTTGTGGGCCTTACTTTACTGTGAGTTCCAATATTAATCGGCTTAGATGGTGCGATGCGTTGACTAATTTTGAAGTATGGTACACTAATTACGGACCCGTAAATTCAACGAATACATATGTGGAAGTAGTTTTTGACACGCATTTGCAATTAAATACTGGCTCATGTAATATTCCACCTATTGCTCTTGGCAATAATACTTATCGCTTTAATGTTGGTCGTGTAGAGCCTTTTCAAACTGGAAATATAACAGGGTTGGTTTCTGTAAATTGTGACTCTACAATAGTTGGTATGACGCATTGCATGGAAGCCCATATTTACCCCGATACTTTATGTATAACCCAACTTTCTCGTGGAGCTGTTTTAGGCATAGACGCTTCCTGCCTCGGTGATTCTGTACAATTTATCCTGCGCAACAATGGCAAAGCCATGCAGCAGCAAGGTGTTTATTTAGTGTATGAAGACGATTTAATGATAAAGAGGATGAACTTTCAACTGGCGCAGGGAGAATTTTTAACCGAAAGATTTATCGCCAACGGAAAAACCTATCGCATGGATGCCTCGTTAAGTATTGATATCCCACCTATTTTTGGCGATTCAGTGGTGAGCGCTGTTGTAGAAGGTTGCGAACCGAATTTTACGGGCAATATTTCTACGGGATTCGTCAACCAATTTCCGACTTATCGGAATCCTTATGCTACCAGTAAGTTCTGCGTACAATCAGTAGGTAGTTATGATCCTAATGAGAAGCTTGCATATCCAACCGGCTATGATGAACAACACTATATTCTTCCAACGCAAAACCTCCAATATGTACTCAATTTTCAAAATACTGGCACCGACACTGCCTACCGTGTAGCTTTAGTAGATACGCTATCGGGAGACTTGGATGTTAGCACCTTTGAATTTGTAAGTTCATCTCACCCCTGTAGAATAGATATCCGCAACAATGTATTGGTCGTGAAATTTGACACGATTGACTTGCTTTGGCAAAGCATGGACGAGTTAGCGAGTCAAGGATATTTCAGTTTTCGTATCAGTCCCCGAAGTAATTTGGCTCCTCAAACCAAAATCGAGAATGATGTGGATATCTATTTTGACAGGAATGCTCCAGTGAGAACGAATGCCGTTTACCATACCATCGGAGAAAATTTTATCAGAGTATTATCGGGCTATCATCACACCGCATTTTCTAAGGCGAAAGTTGTGGTAGCCCCTAATCCTGCAAGAACATTTGCGATGGTGCAAGTAGAAGGTGTTGAAGCAGCAAACCTTACACTTCATCTCTACGATTTGAATGGCAGGTTATTGCGTACGCAAGAAACAAATGGAAATAGCTTTTCTATCGTTGCCAACGAATGGCCGAAAGGGATGTATGTCATTCAAGTGCTTATCGGTGCAGTACCGATATATAGCGGAAAATTGGCGATTGAGTAAGCAATGCAATTTTTTTATGGATATTTTTGAAATAAAAAATATTTTTAGTATCTTAGTTAAATGAAAAAGCTCTTATTATTATTCTCACTCTTCCTGACAAAGGTTTGTTTTGGAACGATTGCCGTAGATTCTGTCAAAGTATTACCCAGTTCTTGTCAGAAAAATGGCAGTATTACGCTATATGTTAGCACCGACCGACCGCCATTGATTTATACAATTATTGATGGGCCGGAAACAAGACCTGCCCAAAGTGGCAATACTTTTGCAGCCTTGGCAAAGGGGACTTATAAGGTGTTGGTCACTAATTTTTCTAGTGATAGCGTGATACGGTCAGTAATCATAGAAAGCGATTATATAGTTCCTGATTTTACGCTTTCCTTTACTCATGCCACATGCAATAAGGATGCAAATGCTACCATAACTGCTATTGCCATACCAACAACTAAAGATCCATATATTTGGGAATTAAAGAATCTCACTCGCGGAACTACAATTACCCAAAATAATGGAAATTTTATAAACTTAACCAATGATTCTTATTCAATAAGATTATATGATTCTTGTCAGAATTTTGTCACCCAATTTGTGGATTTTACCCAAAACAACACTAAAATTGATGATGTAATTTGTAATAATTTAGTCAAAAGAACTTGTTCCAAATCATTTGTATCGTTTATCGTTGACATGAAAGAAAACCCTTTAGCAAGTTTTACAGGAAAATTTGAATACAATGGTAATATCTATTTTGAAAATTTCACCACTACATATATTGGAATAAATAAATATGGAATTGAAACGGAGATTGAAGGGTATGATTTCGATATGGATGCCAAAGTCACTGTTTATAATCAATGTTTGGATAGCATAAGTTATCAGTTTAGAAGTGATTTTTTCTTTAATCCAGTTTTTAATATAAATCCTGTAGAATGTAATGTCGTGTATGACTTATTTTATGCCGTTCCTAGTTTTCCTTGTAGAATGTATCCGCTATACCCTTTAACTATTGAATTGACTGATGTAGAAACAAACGCGGTTGTTTTTACAAATATTATAAATGCTGGGAATTTAGGGGTGCCTCCACAATTATCGAATAAATTATATAGAACTAAAATAAGCGACATTTGTGGAAATGAGTATATACACACGTTCGCGTGGCCTGATTCTGTTGTTTTAGGTGAACCTTATGTCGAGTTAACGCCTAATGGAAATGTGGGTTTGGATTCAACAATGGGCTTCATAATAAGAACATATAATTTCATTAACCCAAAACTTGAAATTTTATCTGTTCCTGACCTTGTTACAAGTACTAGACCTGGTTATAGTTTCATTGGGAAATACAATCTTTTTGGGTATTATTATGATAATGGAGAATTTGATTTTGACTTCGGTGTTGGAGATTATAGTTTTAGGTTTTATGATGACTGTAACCGTGAACTAATATTTAATTTTACCATAACTCCAGATATGCTCTGTAGTTTCGATAATATTTTTTCACCCAAACCAGGTTGTTTAAATCAGAACAAACTTTTTATTAATGCAAATCCAGTTGAACCATTTACAGACATAAATAATTCTGCTTATTTTTATTCCGATGTAGAAATATTAAGAAATGATACCCTTTTAGACACAGATTTTTTCTATACAGATAATTACTATCCTCCAGATACTGCTAAATTTCTTAATTTATTGCCTGTTAAACACGAAGTTAAAACATATTTTTACCAGAATACCGAATTTATTGAGGTCGTTTCTAGTGAAGATGTTGTTGCTTTTTTTGATGATGAATCTGGACTTACTTACTATTATTACCTTGATACTATTGAAATCCCTCCATATCAGCGCCCAAAAATAAGCAATTCAACCGATTTTGAATGTGGCGGAGATATTTATATTAATTTGATTCCAGATGTAAATACTGGTGTAGAACCTTACGAGTATGAGGTAATTTCTGGTCCAGATTTATATCCATTGCAATCTTCTAATCTTTTTAATTTTAAGAAAAACGGTATTTATACTGTCCGCATCTCTGACGCATGTGGCAATTCCAATACGTATGATTTCTCTGTTGATACCCTAAAGTATCCGTCCATTTCCCGAATAGGCAATACCTGCGATGGAGGAAGTGTGCAACTATTCTATCAGTCTTCCGTTTATTTTACCTATAAATGGACGAAACCGAATGGTCAGGTATATATCGGCGATACCTTGCAGGTAAACAATATCACCTCTGCCGATACCGGACAATACATTATTTGGAGAATTGTAAATATCAATGGATGTAAAGATTCTGTACAATTAACATATCGCTTAGAACAAAACATTCTTATCAAGCAGCAAGCCTCCATCTGTTCCGGTGATTCATATAATTTCTATGGTCAGAATTTAACGTCTAGTGGTACGTACTCCCATAATATACAAACAGCCGGTTGTGATAGCATCATTGAACTCACATTAAATGTACTAAATGAAGTTCCTACAAAAATAGAAAGGCTTATTTGTAGAGGTACAAGTTTTACCTATAATAATCAAACGTATAGCGAAGAAGGTACGTATGATATTACACTTACCAGTTCCTTTGGTTGTGATAGCACTATACAGTTAGTTGTTGAATTTTTGAATGAACAGCTAGAGATTGAAGCCAGTGCCACGGAAGTAAACCAAGGAGATAGCATACAACTTACCGTTAATTTGCAAGGGCAGTATGACTATGTGGAATGGGAACCGGCATATTTGATTTCAAGTCCAAATGAATTTACAACGAACGCTTACGTTGATAGCAGCAGGTGGTATTATGCAACACATATTAGCGAAGAAACAGGTTGTACAAGTGTAGATTCTATTTTTATCCGACTCAATAAAGATTGTAAGGAAGACAATGTATTTATTCCGAGTGCATTTTCTCCTAATGGCGATGGTATGAACGATGTTTTAAGGATCAAAACAAGGTTTACCTTAGATGAAATGACCCTGATCATCGTTGACAGATATGGCAATAAGGTATTTGAAACCAACGATCAGGACATCGGTTGGGATGGTACATACAAGGGGAATAAAGTACCACAAGATGCCTATGCCTATTTCTTGAAAGCGAAATGCGATGGTAGTATTATTGAACGAAAGGGAAATATTACTATTGTAGGGACGGAAAAATAATTTAACAAATACCTGACACTTGAAGCATTCAAAGCCCTTTAAGTGTTGAAAGGCAATACTTATTCTGAATGTGAGCCATATGAAAAAGTTCGTATTAATACTCTCTCTATTCCTGACAAAGGTTTGTTTTGGAACGATTACCGTAGATTCTGTCAAGGTATTGCCGAGTTCTTGTCAGAAAAACGGCAGTATTACGCTATATGTTAGCACCGACCGACCACCATTGATTTATACCATTATTGATGGACCGGAAACAAGACCTGCTCAAAGTGGCAATACTTTTGCAGCTTTGGCAAAAGGGACGTATAAGGTGTTGGCCACTAATTTTGCGAATGATAGCGTTATTAAATCTATAACAATTGAAAGTGACTATATTACGCCTGATTTTACCTTTACCTTCACGCATGCTACTTGTAATAAAGATGCGAATGCTACTATTACTGCGGTAGCAACAGTCAGCACCAAAGATCCTTTTGTATGGGAATTAAAGAATCTCACTCGTGGCACCACGATTACCCAAAACAATGGCAATTTTTTCAATTTAACCAATGACGAATATTCTTTACGGCTGTACGACTCTTGTCAAAATTTTGTAACAAGGTTTGTTGATTTGTCTGTTTATGATACGGATATGAAAGATATTAGCTGTTCTAGTTTTGTTGTAAATAGCTGTACAAAAAGTACACTTAAATTTCTCTTAAAAACAAAAGAGAATCAATTCTCAAATTTTACAGGCAAATTTAGTTACAACGGCAATACTTACCTAAAGAATTTCACACATATATATTATAATAATTTATCCAAATATCAAATCACAACGGAATTAGATGGATTGGAATATGGCATGGAAGTTAACTTAGTTGTTTATAATCAATGTATGGATAGCATTGAATTGACATTTACCATTGGCGATTATATTTTCTACAGATATTTTACTTTAGAGCCTTTTGAATGTAGCTTTGTTTATGATTTAATTTATGGATTCGACAATTCTACGCAATGTTATATGGATTTTCTATATCCTTTAAAATTAGAATTAAAAAATTTAACCACGAATACTATCGTACATACTGACACAATTGAAGAAGGAGCTATTCTTTTTCCGCACCAACAACCTTTTATTTCCTATCAAGCTAAAATTACTGACCCTTGTGGCAATCAATTTGTTGATCAATTTGTTTGGATTGATGCAGTTGTATTAGACCCAGTTAGTGTTGAATTAATAACAGATGGATTAAATACAGGAGATGTTTGTTTAGACTCAACCAAGAGATTTGGAATAAGAACTATTAATTTCTTAAATCCACATCTTGAAGTTTTATCAACTCCAGACTTTGTTAGAAGTACTAGACCTGGACATAGTTATTTAGGACGCTATAATAAAAATGGCTATTATCAATATGACAATGATTTTTATTTTGAACTAGGTGTTGGCAACTACCGTTTTAGAATTTTTGATGATTGCAATAATGAGTTCATCTATGATTTAACCGTAACGCCTCAAATGTTATGTAGTTTTGAAAATGTTTATACGCCTAAAGCAGGTTGCTTAAATAGGAATAAACTCAATATTTCCAACAAACCTTTATTACCATCAAGTGGATTAAATGAAGATGCCTTTTATAATTCAAACGTTATTATTTTTAAAAATGGAAATTTCATTGAAGATGGACATATTTTTTCATCTTACTATACTGACGATACAACTAAATTTGTGAATTTAACAGAAGGCGAATACAGTATAATGTTAGAAGTACAAGCATCTACCAAATTTGTTGAATTAATATCAAGTAACGACATACAAGAACCTTACCCTTATTTTTACAATTATTATGACACTATCATTATTCCACCTTATCAACGCCCAAAAATAAGCTACAATACAGTTTTTGAATGTGGTGGCGATATTTATGTTAATTTGATTCCAGATGTAAATACGGGTGTAGAACCTTACGAGTATGAGGTAATTTCTGGTCCAGATTTGTATCCATTACAATCTTCTAATCTTTTTAATTTTAAGAAAACCGGTATTTATACTGCCCGCATCTCAGACGCATGTGGCAATTCCAATACTTATGATTTTTCTGTTGATACCCTAAAGTATCCGCCCATTTCCCGAATAGGCAATACCTGCGATGGGGGAAGTGTGCAACTGTTCTATCCTTCATCCGTTTATTTTACTTATAAATGGACGAAACCAAACGGTCAAGTATATATTGGTGATACCTTGCAGGTAAACAATATCACCTCGGCAGATACGGGGCAGTATGTTATTTGGAGAATTGTAAACATCAATGGATGTAGAGATTCTGTGCGGTTGACCTACCGCTTAGAGCAAAACATCCTTGTCAAAGAGCAAGCCTCCATCTGTTCCGGTGATGCATATAGTTTCTATGGTCAAAATTTAACGGCTAGCGGTACGTACTCCCATAATATACAAACAGCCGGTTGTGATAGCATCATTGAACTCACATTAAATGTACTAAATGAAGTTCCTACAAAAATAGAAAGGCTTATTTGTAGAGGTACAAGTTTTACCTATAATAATCAAACGTATAGCGAAGAAGGTACGTATGATATTACACTTACCAGTTCCTTTGGTTGTGATAGCACTATACAGTTAGTTGTTGAATTTTTGAATGAACAGCTAGAGATTGAAGCCAGTGCCACCGAAGTAAATCAAGGGGATAGCATTCAACTTACAGTTAATTTGCAAGGGCAGTATGATTATGTGGAATGGGAACCGGCACATCTGATTGCAAGCCCGAATGAATTTACGACTACCGCTTATGTGGATAGTAGCAGGTGGTATTATGTCACGCACATTAGTAAGGAATCGGCATGTACAAGTGTAGATTCTATTTATATCCGCCTCAATAATGATTGTAAGGAAGATAATGTCTTCATTCCGAGTGCCTTTTCTCCCAATGGCGATGGTATGAATGATGTTTTAAGGATTAAAACAAGGTTTACCTTAGATGAAATGACCCTAATCATCTTTGATAGATATGGTAATAAGGTATTTGAAACAACCGATCAGAACATCGGTTGGGATGGTATATACAAGGGGAATAAAGTACCACAAGATTCCTATGCATATTTCTTGAAAGCGAAATGTGATGGTAATATGATTGAACGAAAAGGAAACATTACAATAATAGGGACGGAAAAATAATTCAAAAATCCGAATATCTGAAGGGTTTAGATTCCTTTTTGTGTTGAAAGATATTTTCCATCAAAAATCAGCACTCAACAATAACTCCAAATTGGTGTGTTTGAGGTCGAATTTCTTTGCTAGGAATTCTTTTGTTAAAGCACCTTTATACAAATAGGCACCATGCCTGAATCCGGCATTGCTCCGGATATAACTATCTATTCCTCCGGCCTCTGCCATATTCTTAAGAATGGGTGTTACGATATTGCTCAAAGCATATGATGCCGTTCGCGATACATTGGACGTCATATTCGGTACGCAGTAATGCATGACACCATGTTTTTTATAGATAGGATCTTTATGGTCGGTAACCCTCGAAGTGGCAAAACAACCGCCGTGGTCAATGCTCACATCTATGATTACGGAGCCTTCTTTCATTCCGGCAACCATTTCTTCCGTTACTATACAGGGTGTTTTTCCATTTACAGGTTTTAAAGCACCAATCACCACATGCGCACGAGATAATTTGTCTTTCAAATTGCCCGAATCCAACACAGAAGTATAAATCCTGCGACCCAAATCATTCTGTAAACGCATCAATCTAGAAATATTGTCGTCAAATACTTGTACCCTCGCACCCAATCCGAGGGCGGCACGTGCGGCGGCTTCGCCCACACTACCGGCACCAAGAATCACTACTTTTGTGGGTGGATGTCCCGTTATGCCACCTAAAAGCATTCCTTTCCCATATTCGTTGCTCAAGTACTTGGCAGCAGTGAGAATGGCATAGTTGCCAGCTATCTCACTCATCGACCGCAAAAATGGATAAGTGTCGTACTCGCCTTTTATATATTCAAAAGCTAGGGCTGTAACCTTTTTTTCCATCATTGACTTTAAATGGGCAGTGGTTAGTTTGGGTAGTAAAATGGGTGCAAAAATTACTTGCTGTGCCTGTAATAAACGCAACTCCGCAGGATGTACAGGACTCGCTTTTACGATAATTTCTGCTTTATACACATCTTCTTTGGAAAAAACTACATCAGCACCAACCTCTAAATAATCCTTGTCAGCAAAAAAGGCGCCTTCGCCGGCACCTGCTTCCATCACTACTCTATGACCTTTGTTAATCAGGCTTTCCACCGAATTAGGTGTAAGTGGAATCCTACTTTCTTGATAATCAGTGTCTTTTGGAATGCCGATGAATAAAGATTTTCCCGATTTACCTAAGTTGGCCAATTCTTCTTTGGGGAGTAATGCAATCTCCTGTTTTATTTTAGATAGTGTCTCTTCCATAACTACGGATGTTCTATAATGTCAATTTTTCGGTGTTGATTATCTACAAAACTAAATCTGAGTTCAAGATAAGGTTTTTCTATTAATGGAAGGATAATTTCAGGCCATTCTATAAAACAATAAGCACCCGAATATAAAATGTCTTCAATGCCCGCATCTAAGGCTTCCTGTAAATTCTTTAATCTGTACAAATCCATGTGATAAACGGCTTTTCCATTTCCATTATATTGATTGACAATAGAATACGTTGGACTGGAAGCATCATTTGTGCCACAAGTTTGTCTGACGAGTTCGGCAATAAAAGTAGTTTTTCCAGCACCCATTTCGCCATAGAAAAGTAGGGTTTTAATTGGGTATTGCTCAATAAAATTGGTTATTTGCTCACTTAGCTGGTTGATGGAGTACAACATAAATAATTTATATTTAACTTTACTTGAAAATTCAAAAGTATGAAAAAAAATCTCTTTCTTATTCTTCTATTTCATGCAGTTATCACTTTAAAGGGGCAGTTTGTTACCATCCCTGATGCGAATTTTAGGAATTACTTAAAAGGACAAATGCCTTTGTGTTTTAATGGTTCCGACCAACTGGATACTACCTGCTTGGATGTTCAAACTTTTGGTGCAATAGCCTTATCTGGAATTTCACATGGAAGTATTTTTTCATTAGAAGGTATGCAATACTTTAGGAATGTTCAAATAGTGAATTTACAAATGTCTACCTTAACTTATATTCCGGCTTTTTCAAGTAAGACAAGAGAAATTTGGCTATATAATTGTGATGCATTGGAAGCAATTCCAAGCTTACCAGAAACGCTAACATCATTAAGAATAGTTAATACTTCAGTTAATGCACTGCCACAATTGCCAAATGCTCTTACTGAGGTGATTTGTACCAATAATGACATTGCATTGATACCAAATATCCCAAACGGAAATATCATAAAATTTGATGTATCGCATAATGAACTTACTTCATTAGGAGATTTTCCTGAACAAATTATTGATGTAAATATCTCAAATAATAAAATAACTGCTCTGGGAAAATTGCCTAAACGAATTGATTATTTGGATTGCTCACATAATCTCTTGACAAGCCTATACTTGCCGGAATATGTTTCCAACGATGTAGATTGTAGTTATAACCTGATTGAAGAAATCAACGCAAAAAATGATACAGCAAATATTGGCACTAGAATTACTGCTGCCCATAATAAGCTATCGGATATGGATCGCTTGCCGTATTTTCTCATGCCATTTGGGGCGGCGGATTTTTCTTATAACGAAATTGAACATCTTGACTTTGAAAAAATTTTGGGCGGAAATGTTATTCCTAATTTTTCTAATAACAATATTTCTTCTACGAGTGCCATTTCATTGAATAAAAGTGGTGGTGCCGTTTTGAATAATAACCCGCTTAGCTGCTTGCCAGGTTATATAGACTATAATCCAATGACAGTTTCTCCCAAGTACTTTGAAGTTACCAATACACTGATAACGTGCAAACCCTATCAAGAATATTCGGTTTCTAAGAATGGAAACCTACTGACAAATATTTGTGATGAAACTTCAGGTTGCCCTTATCAGGAGAGTGTTAAAGGAAGGGTTTTTCTTGATATCAACAACGACTTTAAGTATAATCCGGCTATTGATAGTATTCTTCCTGTTTTTTTATATTCAGAACCTCTTGGTTGGATGGCGCCTATTAATTTAGAAGGAAATTACAATATTGGTGTTGATAGTATAGAATTGAATACAATTGCCATATATCCATATAGTTGGCCTTATACTACTAAAACACCTGTAAGCTATATCATAGATCCAGCCGTTTTAGGGTTTGATACAGTGTCTTATGATTTTGCTTTGCAATTAAAACCAAATATTAAGGATTTGAGTTGCCAGATTTATGCCAATGCCAGGATACGTCCTGGATTCCTTGTTGACATCATCTACAGAATTTCAAACCCAGGAACATTGCCTCAAAGTAATGTGAGCGTTAAATTGAAAGTTCCTAATGGTTTAACCTATCTCTCAGGAGATTTAAGTAACCCCAATTTTACTTCTGATACGATAATTTGGGATAACATTGATTTAAGTATTTTCCAAACTAAGCAAGGAAGTTTGCAATTTACCGCTGATGAAGGGCTGGTATTAGGAGAAGAACTTACATTCGAATGTTGGATTGAAGGCATGACTCCTGATTCAACACCATATAATAACTACTCTATATATACGGACGTTGTAAGAGGTTCTTTTGACCCAAATGAAAAACTTGTCAACAGACCAAAAATTCTGAAAGATTATAAGCGCGTTGAAAATGAATTGATTTATGTGATTCACTTCCAAAATGTGGGAACGGATACCGCTTTTAATGTTGTTGTAAAAGATAAATTGGATAAGGATAAACTGGAACTGTCTACTTTGGAAATCTTATCTTCTAGCCATAATTACAAACTAAATGTGCAAAAAGAAGACATGCTAGAGTTTGTATTTGCAGGCATAAACCTACCCGATTCTACAACCAATGATGAGCAATCTAAAGGATATGTTGCATTTTCTATATTGCCAAAGGAAAACCTAACGCCTGGTACTGAAATCACAAATAGCGCTGATATTTATTTCGATTTTAACCTTCCGGTAATGACTAACCTTGCGAAAACACTTATATTATCAAGTACTTCTGTGCATAATGTTTCCAACTCGTCAATAAAAATATACCCCAATCCGACACATTCAAAATCAAAAGTTGTAATAGATGATGCAGAAAGTACCGCATGGATTTTGTATGATTTGAATGGAAAGATTTTAATGAATGGGAAAATTATTAACCAACCAACGTTCGAAATAGATATGTCTAATCTGCCCACAAATGTTTATTTCCTAACGATTATTTCAAAGAATAAAAAAATTACAACCAAGATAATTCGTTTTTAAAAAACGACCAAACCTATAACATACAACAAAATCAAATAACTACTTGCTCTGATACACCATAAACGGAACAATCATTTCTTCCAAAGAAATACCACCGTGTTGAAACGTGTTTTTATAGTAATTGACAAAATGATTGTAGTTGTTTGGATAAACAAAGTAGTAATCTTCCTTGGCAAAAATAAATGAACTGCTCAAATTGGCTTTTGGTAGAAATGCTTCATCCGGATTTTTCACTTCTAAAACTTCCTTTGGGTTGTAGTTGAGGTTTTTCCCTGTTTTATAGCGAAGGTTGGTAGTCGTGTTCTTGTCGCCAATTACCTTAGCGGGCGATTGTACCCTCGTAGTGCCATGGTCTGCCGTAAATATTAAGCGTACTTTTTTATCTTTTAGCTTCAATAATGCGTCTGAAAGAGGAGAGTGCTCAAACCATGATAAGGACAAACTCCTATATGCCGATTCATCACTCGCCAACTCTTTGAGTACCTCCATTTCTGTTCTCGCATGGGAAAGCATGTCAACGAAATTATATACGATGACATTCAACATATTATTCATGAGGTTGAGAATATTATCTTCTAAGTTCTTGCCATCGGCATGATTGGTGATTTTGGTATAACTCGTTTTAATGGGTGTGCCGTACCGCTTGAGTTGTTCATTAAAAAACCATTCTTCATGCAGGTTTTTGCCACCTTCATCCTCATCATGTGACCATTTGGTTGGATATTTCTTTTCAATTTCCGAAGGCATGAGTCCCGCAAAAATGGCATTTCTGCTGTATTGTGTGGTCGTTGGCAGTATAGAAAAGAAATAATCTTCCGAAACTTTTCTAAAATGCTCATTCATCAACGGTTCAATCATTTTCCACTGATCATAGCGCAAATTGTCAATAAGGATAAAGAACGTTGCCACTTCTCCATCAATATTGGGTATCACTTTCGACTTAAACAAGGTATGTGAAAGGGTAGGCGTTTCCGGTGACGATAAGTTCTTCAACCATTTTAAATAATTGCGCTGAATGAATTTAAAAAACTCCTTGTTGGCTTCAGTGCGTTGCATATTATATACCTCACGCATTTGCTGATTATTGGCTTTGTCTAACTCCAAGTCCCAGAAAATTAGCTTTCTATACACTTCTACCCATTCTTTATGGTCCATATTATTCGTCATGGCCATGATGATCTCCTGGAATTCCTTGCGGTAGTCGATAGTAGTTTTTTCGATGACCAGTCGTTTGTTGTCGATTATTTTTTTGATCGCCAACAGTATCTGATTAGGTTTTACCGGTTTGATAAGGTAGTCCGCAATCTGCGACCCTATGGCCTCGTCCATGATATTCTCTTCCTCATTTTTTGTAATGAGAATAACAGGTATGTCTTGTTTGATTTGCTTGATTTTTGCCAGCGTTTCTAAGCCGGTAATACCCGGCATGGACTCATCCAAAAAAACGATGTCAAAGTTTTCTATTTTTACTTTATCTAATGCATCATAGCCGTTGGTAACCGGAACAATGGAATAGCCCTTCTGTTCTAAGAACAGGATTTGGGGTTTTAGCAGGTCAATTTCATCGTCCGCCCAAAGAATTTTTATCTCACTCATAAATAAAGAATCTGTTTTTTATATATTTAACACCGAATTGAATTAAAAATTGTGATAAAAATAGGGATTACCAATTGAATAAAAGAAAAATAATTAATGATCCGGTGCATGGTTTTTTGTCAATTCCATTCGATATCGTTTTTGATATCATCGAACACCCTTATTTTCAGCGACTTAGAAGGATTAACCAACTCGGATTGAGTTCCTTAGTATATCCCGGTGCCAACCATAGTCGTTTTCAACATACGCTTGGCGCCGTACATTTGATGGGGAAAGCCTTAGAAGTATTGCGCAGTAAAGGACACCAAATAACAGAGGAAGAGGCCAAAGCAGTGACATTGGCAATTTTAATGCATGATATTGGGCATGGACCCTACTCGCATACTTTAGAGAGGAGTATCGTCAATGGAATTCATCATGAAGAACTTTCTTTAATGTTTTTTGAGGAGTTGAACAAAACATTCAAAGGGCAATTAGATCTGGCTTTGAAGATATTTAAAGATGAGTATCCCAAAAAATTCCTCAATCAATTAGTGAGTGGACAATTAGATGTCGATAGATTGGATTACCTTACCCGTGACAGTTTTTATACAGGCGTTGCGGAAGGCGTTATTGGCTACGACCGCATTATTCAAATGCTCGATGTACATGATGATAACCTGGTAGTAGAAGAAAAGGGCATTTATTCCATCGAAAAATTTATCGTCAGTCGTCGCCTGATGTATTGGCAGGTGTATTTACATAAGACATCGCTCGCTGCCGACCATATGTTGGTGAATGTTTTTGAGCGTGCTAAGTTTTTATCTAGAGAACGAGGAATGTCTTTACCTTGTTCTGCTCCATTAAAGCATTTTTTAGACCGTGAAATTTCTATGTCTGATTTTAGATCCAATGAAATGCATTTAAAGACTTTCTCCTTGCTTGACGACCATGATATAATGGGCGCCCTTAAAGCTTGGGCGAATCATGACGATTTGGTGCTGTCGTATATCAGCAAAGGAATTTTAAATAGAAGATTATTTAAGGTAGTATATGGCACACCGCAAGAAATTGATAAAGTCTATCAGTTGAAGAGCAAGGCACTAAGCCTCAAGTCAACTATCCTGAATAATTTCCACTCATACCTAATTTTTAAAGGAAAATCAGTGAACAATGCCTATAATCCAACAAAAGATAATATCTGGATTAAGTTTAAAGATGGAAGTATTAAAGATATATCGGAAGTTGCAGATATGTTGAACATACGCTCACTGGCCAATCCGATAGAGAAGAGTTATTTATGTTATGCCGCTGATATTATCGATTAATGGCTATATGTTTATCTGATATCTGCAACGCCATTCAGGTAGCATTTCCGGAAGGGACAGAAGATTTCTTGCTTTCAGGTCCGGGTGACCTTGAGACTGCTATTGCTGGGCAGATAAGCTTTCTTTCGAATGAGAAGTATAGACCACATCTTGCTAAAACCGCTGCTTCCGTAGTAATTTGTTCAAAAAGAATAGCAGATGAAACCGCCTCGGTTTTATTAAAAGTGGATAATCCTTACAAATCTTTTGCCAAGGTTCTTGCACTGTTCGATACAAGACCTAAGCCGACGTCTGGAATACATATAACGGCGGTAGTAGAAAATACCGCAGTTATCGGTATGAATGTTAGCATTGGTGCATTGGTTTTTGTGGGAGAAAAATCTTGTATCGGCCAGGATACTATTCTCCATCCACAGGTATTTATTGGTGCGAATGTTACCATCGGTAAAAATTGCCTGATATATCCAGGTGTAAAAATATTAGATGGTAGTAAAATTGGTGATAATTGCATATTACATGCAGGTGTTGTTATAGGCAGTGATGGTTTTGGTTTTGCGCCAAATATGCAAGGCATATTTGAGAAAGTACCGCAAATAGGCCATGTTGTTGTGGAGGATGATGTAGAAATTGGTGCCAATACCACCATTGATAGAGCCACCTTTGGTGCAACCATAATTCATAAAGGTGTTAAAATTGACAATTTAGTCCAAGTCGCTCATAATGTCGAAATTGGAGAAAATACCGTCATCGCCGCACAGGCCGGTATTAGCGGCAGCACTAAACTCGACCGGAATGTAGTGGTTGGCGGTCAAGCCGGCTTTGTGGGACATATATATATCGCACCTTTTGCGCAAATCAATGCACAAAGTGGTGTTTCCAAGTCCATAGAAAAACCCGGAATGAAGGTTTCCGGCTCTCCTGCCATAGGGTTTACAGAGCAGTATAAAGCCTATGCTGTTTATAGAAAATTACCTGAATTACTGCAAAAGATAAAAGAGTTAGAAGATTTCTTATCTTTGCAATCCCAACCTCAAAATAAATGACAGAATATCAACATACTATTGGCAAAGAGGTAATATTCGATGGCAGAGGTTTGCATACAGGTCAAATGGTCAATGTCGTTATAAAACCTGCCCTTCCGGGTCATGGTTTTGTATTTAAACGAGTAGATTTACCGGAACATCCTGAAATAAAAGCAGATTGTGATTTGGTAGTGGAGGTAGCGAGAGGTACAACCTTAGAGTCAAATGGTATCCGTGTTTCAACAGTAGAGCATTTACTGGGTGCGCTCTTTGGTATGAATATCGATAATGCACTCATTGAGTTGGATGGTCAGGAAATACCTATTTTGGATGGAAGCGCAAAGCCTTTTGCAGATTTGCTAAAAGAAGCGGGTGTTCACCAGCAAGATGAAGAGAAGAAGTTCTTTGTTTTAGAGGAAACGATTAATTTTTATGATACGGAGAAAGATGTGGAAATGATGGCCATCCCTTCTGACCACTACTCAGTAGATGTAATGATTGATTATAATTCTCAGGTGTTGGGCAAGCAATATGCAAAGCTAAAGCATCTGTCAGAATTTTATGATGAATTTGCTGCTTCAAGAACGTTTTGTTTTTTGCATGAGGTAGAACCTTTGCTGGAAGGCGGTTTGATTAAAGGCGGCGATTTAGAAAATGCTATTGTCATCGCTGAGAACAGGTTGCCGGAGGAGCGTTTTGCGCATATCGCTAACTTATTCAATGTTTCTACTGATGGCATCAATCGCGAAGGCATTGTCAATAAGGTAGAAATGCGCTACCCAAATGAACCCGCCAGACATAAACTGGTGGATGTAATAGGTGATTTAGCATTGATTGGCACGCCGATTAAGTGCAAGATAATTGCCTCAAAGCCCGGACATGCCGGAAATGTGCGCTTTGCACAAAAAATAAAGAAATATATAAAGGAAAAGGAAAAGAATGAAGAAGTTCCTAAGTACGACCCTAATCAAACACCGATTTTTGACTTAAGTAAAATTGAAAAAATACTGCCACACAGATTTCCATTTCTGTTGATTGATAAAATTGTGGAGATGTCGGAAACCCATATTGTTGGCATTAAGAATGTTACATTCAATGAGCCCTTCTTTGTTGGGCATTTTCCGGGAAATCCTGTGATGCCGGGCGTATTACAGATTGAAGCAATGGCGCAAACTGGTGGTATATTGGTATTGACGCAGTATCCTGATCCGGAAAATTATCTTACTTATTTCTTGAAAGTCGATAATTGTCGCTTTAAGAACCCTGTTAAGCCGGGCGATACCATGATTATAAAGTTGGAACTCCTGCAACCCATAAAAAGAGGCATTTCATGGATGAAAGGTGCTGTTTTCGTTGGGAAGAACTTGGTGACTGAGGCGGAGCTAACGGCAAAAGTATTTAAACCTTAAAGAAATATACGTTGAACTTTATACACGAAGCGGCTATTATTGGAGAAAATGTTACTATTGGGAAATTTTCCGTAATCGAAGCCGATGTAGAAATTGGAGAAGGTACAGAAATTGGACACCATGTAACTATATTAAGTGGTTCCAGAATTGGCAGCCATTGTAAGATTTTTCCCGGTGCTGTAATTGGAGCTATACCACAGGATTTGAAGTTTGAAGGAGAGTATTCCACCGTGCAAATTGGCGATTATACCACCATTCGGGAATGTGTGACCATCAATAGAGGTACTAAGGTGTCCGGCACTACCCTTGTTGGCAGTCATTGCCTGATTATGGCGTATGTACATATTGCTCATGATTGTGTCATTGGCAATCATTGTATCCTCTCAAATGCGACCAATCTTGCGGGACATGTAGAAGTTGGGGATTATGCTATCTTTGGCGGTATGAGCGCCGCTCATCAATTTGTAAAAATTGGGCGGTATGCATTTATTGGTGGTGGAACCTTGCTGCGCAAGGATGTGCCACCTTTCGTGTTAGTAGCGAAAGAACCGGCCAGCTTCTCAGGAATCAATGCGGTAGGCTTGCGGAGACATCAATTTTCTACGGACACAATCCACATCATTCAGGATATTTATAGATATATCTTTGGGAATGGTTATAATATTTCTCAGGCTTTGCAGAAAGTAAAGGAAGATTTCTCCACGTTTGAATACGCTAAAGAAATTGTCGATTTTATTGCTCAATCAGACCGTGGGATTATTAGAGGAATTTATTCAGAATAATCGCAGTGAAGGAAATGAAGATAATACTTAAAGATCTCGGTAAACGTTTCGGAACAGACTGGATTTTTAAGTCTTTGGATTATACATTTTCTATCGATGAACACTATGCTATCATTGGCGGTAACGGCTCCGGTAAGTCAACACTCATGAAAGCCATTTCCGGCGGATTGCTGTTGACAAAAGGTAAAGTGGAATATGTTTTACAGCAGCAGGCCTTAGATGAAGAAGCTACATGGAAATATATTAGCTATGCTGCACCCTATATTGATATTGTAGAGGATTTTACATTGAAGGAATGCATTGATTTTCACTTCTCGTTTCACCCCATAATGAAAGGAGTTGATAGGAAGAATATTCCTCCCTTATTAGGTTTGGAAAGGCATACGCAGAAGCAAATCAGGTCTTTCTCTTCGGGGATGCGGCAGAAGTTGAAACTCGGCATGGCATTTTTAAGTGCCCGACCAGTTTTATTATTGGATGAACCCACTTCTAATTTGGATGTTCATGCAATATCTTGGTACAAAGAAATGCTGGCTAACTATACAAGTGGGAAAATCGTTATCATCGCCTCGAATGTTGAGGAAGAATACAGGCATTGTAAGGCGACAATCAATATGGTTGATTATAAGGGGTAAGTTTAGATGTTAGATTTTAAATTCAAAATTCAAAATTAAGGATTGTTTCGACTGGATGTTGTTGAATTGACTACCCAATTCAAGAGAAATGTAACATTCATTCATTCATTTTTAACCGCAAAGATGCAAAGGATACGCCAAGTCCCGTCCAATTAGTTGGGAACAGAGATTTCTTGGTAGAAACTTGGTCATTTATCATTTTAAATTTATAATTCAAAATTAAAGATTATCGATTGTTTCGACTGGACTAGCGGACATTTATAATTTATAATTTTTAATTCAAAATTATAGATTATTTCTGTTCGCTTTGCATTTAGTTTCGACTGACTGGGCAGCACTTTAAAGCCAGTGCTTAATTTTAAATACAATGTTATTGCATGATGCAACTATTTACAAAAGTACATGCCTTTTTTAACCGCAAAGACGCAAGTGATACGCCACGTCCCGTCCAATTAGTTGGGAGCAGAGATTTTTTTTGTGGTAATTTGATCATTTATAATTTTAAATTTTAAATGCAAAATTAAAGATTATCGATTGTTTAGGCTGGATGAGTAGGATTTTAAATTCAATGTTGTTGAATTGAGCAGTTATTTCAAAAGAAATGTAATATTCATGAATTTTTAACCGCTAAGATGCAAAGGATACGCCACGTCCCGACCAATTAGTCAGGAACAAAGATTTCTTGGTATTAACTTGGTCATTTATAATTTAAAATCTTTAATTCAAAATTAAAGATTAAAGATTTTTTCGACTGATTGAATAGTATTTATATTAAACGTAATTCTTAATTCAATGTAGTAGAATTAAGCAACTATTTTGAAAAGAATATGTTGTTCATTCATTTTTAACCGCTAAGATGCAAAGGATACACCACGTCCCGACCAATTAGTCGGGAACAAAGATTTCTTGGTAGAAACTTGGTCATTTATAATTTTTAATTCAAAATTATAGATTAAAGATTGTTTCGACTGGATGAGTAGGATTTTCTTGATCATTTATAATTTTAAATTTTAAATGCAAAATTAAAGATTATCGATTGTTTCGAATGGACTAGCGAACATTTATAATTTAAAATTTTTAATTCAAAATTTTAAATTGTCCTGCATGAGTGGGTGAAGCGATACCGTGTATAAGCGGAACACACGACCCAACCGATAGGGCGGGGCATGCCCATGTGTATAATTGTTTTTGTACCTTCTAAATAAAATTGTAATTTTGTGGTAAACTTTTTATGATGAAAATCTTTTTTACAACTTTTTTGTCCATGATTCTATCCGTAGGATTGATGGCGCAAGCATCGCATCGTACTTGTGGAACTATGGATGTTCATGAGCAAATGCTGAAAAATAACCCTTCTTATGTTGCGGAGCGTGAGAAAATTGAAGAACAAACGCAACAGTTTGCCGTAAGGTATGATGCAGAAAGAAAATTGACCGTTATAACTATTCCGGTAGTTTTTCATGTGGTATATAAAACGACGGCACAAAATGTGAGCGACCAGCAAATATTTGACCAATTGGATGTCTTGAATAAGGATTATAGAAAGACCAACACTGATGTTTCCATTCTGCCTACGGCTTTTTCGGGATTGGCGACGGATTGTGAAATTCAATTTTGTCTTGCAAAGAGAGATCCGAGTGGAAATGCAACAACCGGTATTACCAGAACGCAAACCACTGTAACCTCATTTGTACAAGACAATAAAGTAAAGTTTAATTCTAGTGGCGGCAAAGATGCTTGGGATAGGAATAGCTACCTAAATATTTGGGTTTGTAATTTAGGTGACGATTTATTGGGGTATGCTCAATTTCCCGGATTAGCCGCAAATACTGATGGGGTGGTATTATTGTATTCTTCTTTGCCTGGTGGTAGCGCCGCACCATATAATCAAGGTAGGACTGCTACGCATGAAGTAGGGCATTGGTTGAATTTGTACCATATTTGGGGTGATGATGGCAGCGCATGTACAGGTTCTGATTTGGTAGCAGATACACCCAATCAAGCGGATGCAAGTTCCGGATGTCCATCATTTCCGCAGGTTTCCTGTTCAAACGGACCGAATGGCGATTTGTTTTACAATTATATGGACTATACCAACGATGCCTGTATGGTAATGTTTACCAGCGGACAAAAGACGAGGATGCAGGCACTTTTTGGCACAGGCGGGGCACGTGTTAGCATATTGTCCTCTAATGGTTGTGTCGCGCCAGGTGGCACGTGTAGTGTGCCTACCGGTATTCTTGTAAATCCTTCTATTACTACTGCTACGGTTAGTTGGGGTTCTGTAGGTGCTGCCAATTCTTATAATGTGCAATATCAAATTTCTGGTGGGGCGGTTCAGACCGTTAATACGGCATCAACTTCCGTTACGCTAACAGGATTAACACCTTCTTCTTCCTATACTGTGGCAGTACAAGCCGTTTGTGGTGCAACTTCCAGTAGTTATAGTGCAACAACGAGTTTCCAAACTTTAGCAGCACCTTGTTCAGATAGTTATGAGCCCAATGAATTTAGGGTGAAAGCAAAGGTGATTTCTGCAAATACAGATATAAAAGCTAATATAGGCAGTAGTATCGACAGAGATTGGTTTGCATTTGTTAATACTCCTAATCAGAAAAATATCCAAATTACCCTGACCAATCTTCCGAACGACTATAATATTTATTTGTATAATGCTGCCGGTGTATTATTATCAAAATCTACCAATGGTGGCCTTTCTAATGAAACCATTAATTTCAACACAACTGTTGTTGGAACATATTTTGTGCGGGTTACAGGAAGAACAGGATTTTTTAATAGCACAGTTTGCTATACTTTGCGTGCAAACATCAGTGCTTCAAATTTCAGAGAGTTGCCGGAGAATCGTATTACCTATGAAGATTTGGTATCAGAATTTAATGTGTTCCCCAATCCTAATAATGGCGAATTTACCGTTACTTTTAACTCAGATAATAATTACGAAGCAACTTTGAAGGTTTATGATTTGACAGGTAGGGAAGTGTTTGCCAAAGCCTTAAACGTAGAAGAATATGTTAATCAAACCAATATTCAACTGAACAATTTAGAAACCGGGGTTTACTTGATTGAGTTAAGCGATGGAAATACACGAAGTGTTAAAAAAGTGATGATTTCAAAATAACCACCACAATAAGTTTTAGGAAGTGCGCACAAGAAATTGATGCGCACTTTTTATTTACATTATTTAAGACTTACACTTGAATTTTATGTCTTACTTTTATTTAAATAATAAGGTGATTTATAAAGTATGCCACTGGTGTTCTAGTGAAGACACCAGAACAAGGAATTTGGTTTTATTACCGGGCTATTTTATAATTACTTTTGTGATAAATATGATGTTATGAAGTCAATATTATGCCTATTTATGTTATTTGGTTGGTGTGTCCATTCCTTTTCGCAGGATTTGAATGCTGCCAAAACAGCCTTTCAAAATCAAGATTATGCACAAGCAATTTCGCTTTACAATGCCTATTTAGATCAGGTTGGTGAAGATACGTTAGGAAAAGGTGTGGAATTGGCAGAAGCTTATAATGGTTTGGGTGTTTCAATGGTTTTGACGGGGTTGTATGAGGCAGCAATACCATATTTGTTGAAGGCCTTGACGTTGAATTTTTCTGTTCCCAATCAAACCAATTTAAACCTTGCTAAAGCCTATTTCCAAACCCACCAGCCGGACAAAGGATTTATATGTTTGAACAATGCTGTTGATAATGGTTTTGTCAACCTCCAGAAATTAAATGATAAGGAATTTGATGATGTTCGGGATAGTACCGCATTTTCTGCTATAAAAGATAAAATTATGCAGCGCATATACCCCTGTTTAAGTGATTCTAGTTACAATAAGTTTGATTTTTGGGTAGGCGATTGGGAGGTGTTTGTGAATGATCAGAAAGTAGGAGATAGCCATATAACGAAGGAAGATGGTGGTTGTGCCATACATGAGTATTATAGTACGAAACCAAATCCTTATTCGGGACATAGTATTAACTATTATAATCCAATGGATAAGAAATGGCATCAGAATTGGGTGGGGTCGAGTGGTGATGTTTCGCATTTTGTAGAAATAAGTAGTGGGTATGGCGTTATGGATTTTATGGCAGATAATTTAGATGTTTCAGGGCAAATAAAAAAGACTCGGATGACATTTACATACGATGTTGTGCAAGGTACCGTCCGGCAGTATATTCAGGATTCAAGGGATGGTGGAATTACTTGGACAGCAGTATTTGATGGGGAGTATAGAGTGAAAGAATGATGTGAAGGCTTTGGGAGGGATTTCACCCATTTTTTCTATTGACACCTTTGTGTTCTCACTGCCTTCTTTGAGCAGCTTTGTGATACAATATTTGGAGGATTTTATGGAGTGGCTTTTCCGATTTTCAATTCCAATATGGTACGATTAAGAGAATACAAGAATTAAAAGGTGCAATTATTGCTCAATAGTTTCAATTCCAATATGGTGCGATTAAGAGGCCAACACGTCAGGTATTAAGTGCCGTTGCTAAGTAGTTTCAATTCCAATATGGTGCGATTTAGAGTTTGATAAATTCTAAATATACAAACATGATACAAGGTTTCAATTCCAATATGGTGCGATTAAGAGCATCAATGCCAAAGCATATTTACCTGCAAGACTAGTTTCAATTCCAATATGGTGCGATTAAGAGTCTTGACGAACTCCAAGTGGTGCAACTACTAATACGTTTCAATTCCAATATGGTGCGATTAAGAGGTTAGGCTATTCTGCTGAATATAGTGATGAAATATGATGTTTCAATTCCAATATGGTGCGATTAAGAGTTTGTTTCTTTGGTGAACCACCTTTGCCGGCACAAGTTTCAATTCCAATATGGTGCGATTAAGAGCAGGGAAGTATTAATTGCTTGTGGTGCGCCACATATTCGTTTCAATTCCAATATGGTGCGATTAAGAGCAATTACAAAACACTCATCAAGGATGATGTAATACGTTTCAATTCCAATATGGTGCGATTAAGAGCGTTTATCAGCCTTTATGATATCATCCTTCGTCTCTGTTTCAATTCCAATATGGTGCGATTAAGAGCGACTAGGTATTTGTTGACTTAACAGATCCTGATGAAGTTTCAATTCCATTTTGGTACGATTAAGAGAAACACCAATCAAAATCGTGCAATATACACAGCTAAGTTTCAATTCCAATATGGTACGATTAAGGGCCAGCATGATGCTAGGCTATAGAGATTTTTTAATTCCACACTGGTTTTGTTAAACTTTTTAATAACATTTTAAAACAATTGAATTATGAAAACAAAAAAAGCGAAAAAATATTTTATTACCCTTAACGTCGAGCAACGGAATCTAAATGGGCAAACCTCGATTAAGTCCCAGTTTCAATTTAAAGCATTTAAGGCCTCTTTCGGCCTCTTAATCTTTATTCGTTACAATAAACGTATTAATTGTCGTATTACCCGATTAAGACGGATGGTGTTTCGTTTTTGTAAGTATCCTTTTATTGCAATAATTCCACTTCTCACCAAAGATACGTCAACGATTGTAAATCTATTCCAATAACTGTACGTTTCGAATTTATGCTGGAGAAATGACATGCTGCCAATAAATAAAATAAAAAGCGACGTTTTCGAGCATGTTTTTGCCTAAAGGGTAAAAATATGTGAAGTAAACCATCCGGCTCAAAGTCGAGCAAGAACCGTACTGAAATTACAGATAGCGAATTTACCATCATTCTAAATGTTTCAATTCCAATATGGTGCGATTAAGAGTTCAAGATGAAGTAGAAAAAGGAGTTCGGTAAAGACGTTTCAATTCCAATATGGTGCGATTAAGAGCAGCTGTTTTAGTAGTTGTTTTTTCTTTAAAGAAGTTTCAATTCCAATATGGTGCAATTAAGAGAACTAATTTATGAAAAAAGCGATAACACAGAGCAAAGTTTCAATTCCAATATGGTACGATTAAGAGAAGCATTAGTACTACTATTTAACTTCGTGCTGTGGGTTTCAATTCCAATATGGTACGATTAAGAGAAGAGACAAGCAAATGAAAAACAAAGCCCCCACCGAGTTTCAATTCCAATATGGTACGATTAAGAGCATGTTAAAAATTTTAAGATAATTAATTGATAATGTTGTTTCAATTCCAATATGGTACGATTAAGAGCCGTTACCTATCGAAGAGGGTAGTTTACTCGATTATAGTTTCAATTCCAATATGGTACGATTAAGAGGATTCGACTTTGCAATTCCCGATTTCGCCCAAATGTTTCAATTCCAATATGGTACGATTAAGAGGATAGGTATGGGGAATGTTCCGGGTTTTGGGTAAATGGGTTTCAATTCCAATATGGTACGATTAAGAGCAAATTTTTTCTCACGTCTGCGGAAATAGATAATAAGTTTCAATTCCAATATGGTACGATTAAGAGAGTATAGCGAATGCAAAGGCTCAATATAACCTATACTAGTTTCAATTCCAATATGGTACGATTAAGAGTTACTAAGTCCGGCAACTACGGCAGATTTATATATGTTTCAATTCCAATATGGTACGATTAAGAGGAGAAGACATGGGAGCTATCAAAGAGACTAAC
>JAIBAX010000086.1 GCA_019694955.1 Chitinophagales bacterium
TTTATAATTGCCTTTATGGTTCGTTATAATAATAGGTATAAAATGCACAAAGCCTTCCAAACGGAAGGCTTTGTGTTCTTTCTTTCGCCAATAATTATTCAGCGGCAGTTGTAGTAGTGTCTTGAAGTTCTTCAACAGGTTCCTCAGCAGGAGCTGCTTCTTCAGTAGCTTCGTCTGTTACAACTTCTTCCGTTGCAGTTTCATCCGTTGCTTCAGCTTCTTTTTCTTTACAAGCTTGAACGCTCAAAAACATAACAGCTACCATGAATAAATAAAATAACTTTTTCATTGAAATCTAATTTTTTAAATGTGAAAGAATAATCAAATATAGGAAGCAGAAGGCGTATAAAAAAATTACAACATAGAATTGTTTTCCACAATATTTAACATCATATCGCTATAAGATTTGGAGATAAGATGATTGTCCTGAATATTGAATAGCCTCAGATATTTGCGGCATTGCTCTTCTAATTGCGCTTCGCTCAGTACACCGCTTTTATCTAATGCTTCAATTTCGACAAAACTACCCAACCCCTCAATAGTATCTAAATGGAATTTTACATTTTCGATATAATAGATTCTTCTGGTTTTATCTACAATGGTAAGTACGCCCAATGCCTTTTCCAAGATTACTTTTAGCGAGGATTGTGGACTATTCTTAAAAATGGTGATTTCAGACTTCTTCGGGCCTTCCTTATTTTCTCTAAAGTAATGAATCAGGAAGTTTTCGATATTTCCTTCCCTAAGCTTTAGCCGACCATTCGGAACCTTGAAATAGGTGTCTATTTGATGGTCTATTCCAAGGAACTCTGCTTCATGCTTTGTCAGCAGTTCGTGTATGACCTCTTGATGCGTACACTTCGCTTTTATTTCGATACTTGTTCTAAACATAGCTTTACAATTAATCGGTGTCTTTTTCCCAGTCCATAGCTCTTTGAACGGCTTTTTTCCAACCTTTGATAAGTTTTAACCTTTTTTCAGCATTCATTCGTGGGGAGAAAATGCTGTCTTTAGGTCTGTTTTTTGCCAATTCTTCCATATTATAGATGCCAACAGCAATGCCTGCCAAATAAGCAGCACCGAGGGCAGTAGTCTCTATTACTTTGGGTCGTTCCACTTCTACATGCAGGATGTCTGATTGAAACTGCATCAACAAATTATTAGCAGAAGCACCGCCATCCACGCGGAGACTCGTCAGTCGAATGCCGGCATCTGATTCCATGGCTTCTAAAACATCTAATGTCTGAAATGCCAACGATTCAAGGGTGGCACGGATAAGGTGTGCTTTTTTTGTGCCACGTGTTAGTCCAAAAACAGCCCCTCTGGCATACATATCCCAGTAAGGCGCTCCTAATCCAGCGAATGCCGGAACTACATACACGCCTTCAGTGTCTGCAACTTTCATTGCAAAGTACTCAGAATCCGGAGCAGCATCTATAAGTTTCAGTCCATCTCTCAACCACTGAATGGCCGCTCCCGCAATAAAGACCGAACCTTCTAGCGCATATTCTACGGCATCATTTATTCCCCAGGCAATGGTGGTAAGTAAACCACTTTTGCTTTCTACAGGTTCTGTACCTGTATTCATGAGCATAAAGCATCCGGTGCCATAAGTATTTTTAGCAGTTCCCGGCGTAAAGCACCCCTGACCAAATAATGCACTTTGCTGGTCTCCAGCTACACCTGCAATTGGAATTTCAATGTCAAAGAATACTTCCGGTGCAGTTTTACCAAAAATGCCACTGGAAGGTTTTACGGTAGGTAAAATGTTTTCAGGAATAGCTAAGTAATCTAATAATTTTTTATCCCAAGCCAACGCTTTGATATTATAAATAAGTGTTCTGGAGGCATTTGAGTAGTCGGTAGCATGGACTTTTCTTCCGCTAAGGTTCCAAATAAGCCAGGTGTCTATTGTGCCAAATTTTAATTTTCCTTCTTCGGCCTTTCTTCTTGCCCCATCTACATTATCTAAGATCCATTTTATCTTTGTGCCGGAAAAATACGCATCTACTACGAGTCCGGTATTTTCACGAACATAGTTTTGCATATTATCCGCTTTCATCTTGTCGCAGATATCTGCGGTGCGCCTGTCTTGCCAAACAATGGCATTGTATATTGGATTTCCCGTTTCAGCGTCCCACACTACGGTCGTCTCCCGTTGATTGGTAATGCCTATGGCCGCCACTTGTTCGGGTTGTATATTGGCTTTCGCTACCGCTTCTCTGGCGACATCGATTTGTGTATGCCAAATTTCCCAAGGATCGTGTTCTACCCACCCCGGCTTTGGAAAGATTTGGGTGAATTCCTTTTGTGCCGACGAAACTATCTCTCCGGCTGCATCAAATAATATCGCACGGGAACTGGTGGTACCTTGATCTAGGGATAAAATAAAACCTGATGACATAAATGACTTTTTTTGCCAAAATAAGGATATTTCTCAAAATTAAGCATAGACATTTTTAAATACATGAGAAATGGAGTTCATTCAACCCAGAATCCGCATTAGACTTTGTGACGAAAAGAAATTATACAATATAGCTATGAGGCACGGAGTTTTTCTCCCACAAACGTAGAAAAATTTACGTTGAGGACAGAAAAATGAGTACAGAAATAGATATAACATAGAATTTTCTTGCAGTAAATTTCAAATGCTGATGCCGGGTTAAATCGGAATCTACAAATATTTGCTAAAATATTTACAGATTTGCACTATATTGACCCAATGGAAAGCAGATCGTCAATTTTCTTATCCGTAATTATTCCTACCTATAATAGTGTGTCCTTTATCCGAAAAACATTGGACGCAGTTATTTTAGCGTTGAAAGATGTTGACTTTTTAACAGAAATTATCATAGTAAATGATGGTTCTACGGATAAAACGAGTGATTTGATTGGCAACTGGTGCAAACAGAGCGTTTTTGATGGACAAATACAAGTAGTACTTTTAGAGAATAATAGTAATTATGGGCAACCCATAGCTACCATCAATGGTTTGAAGGCTAGTAACGGAACATTTGCCGTAATTTTTGATGATGATTTGCAGTATCTTCCTGAAGAGATATTGTCTTTATTGACTTCCATTACCGCTAATGAGCAGATGGAAATGGTGGGAGGCACGCCTAAACACGTGTATCACCAACGCTCTATCTGGATTGATTTAGTCAGTCGCTTGGGTAAGTTTCTATTGGGAACGATATTTTTTCCTACTTTTAAAAATGTCCGCTATTTTACTTCTTTTAAAATATTTCGCCGAGCAGTGTTGTTTGGTAATGATGGTAATTTCCTAGACAGGAATATTTATTTTTTCTGGGACTATAATCCTCGAAACATTGCGAGCATTACTGTCCAACACCAACAATCCATGCGATTCAAGACAAACTATAATTTTATTGGATTTATACGGACTTTTCACCATGTTTTGCTAAAGGTAGTGCAAAAAATAGCTAAATTTACTGTAATTTTAATGCTATTTAAGGCTTTGGTACTAATGGATGTTTCTATTTGGGAAATGGCTATCATGGGGTCATTTTTTCTTTTAGCAGGAATCATCGAATGGTATTTACATGTTTTAAAAGGGAGAATGTTGCATCAAGCATGTAGAAGAATATATTTGAAGTAAAATGAGGTTGTCTATTCATCATCCACCGCAAAGGGAAGCACCTGAATTTGCCTCGCAAGCAGAGGAGGATGTGACGCAATCATTTGAACGATTCAATGCATGCAATACAGTGTTTGCCAGGGCGCAATGGGATGAGCGTATTAGAAGTAAAAAAGCCATCGATTATTTTAAATCCATGATAGGGTTTCCACCTTATATCAAAAAAACAGACGGCTACACCCAAAAAGATTTTGCGCTTAGAAATGCTGGTTGGACAGTGGCGAACCTCACCATTGAGCGGAACTTACACAAAAATAGGCACGATGGTTTT
>JAIBAX010000087.1 GCA_019694955.1 Chitinophagales bacterium
CAAAGATTGCTTTTGGCGTTCCTGCGGCTGCCCAGACCGTGGTGTATTTTGAAAAATCTTCATCGAGATAAGTTTCCATTGGTTCGACATGCCCCAGCGGAGGCACGCCGCCAATGGCATATCCCGTAACCGCGCGGACAAAGTCTGCATCTGCTTTGACGATGGGTTCACCAGCGTATTCACTGATCTGTTTTTCATTTACGCGGTTGGGACCGGATGTGAGCACAAGAATCGGTTTGCCGCTATTTTTCCCTCGAAAGATTAAGGATTTAACAATTTGCCCCAACTCACAGCCAGCTTGCTCCGCAGCTTCTTGAGCGGTGCGTGTGGATTCTTCGTGCTCAATAACAATATAAGTATAGCCAAGTGCGTTTAGTAAATCTTGAATTTTTTGAGCAGTGGGGGAGAGTGTCGACATTTTATTCCTTTTACGATGCCAGTTTTTTGGGAAAGACTGTTTTATAGTAGAATCTCCTTACTGTTAAGGAGGTAAGGATGGCAGATTTTTTAAATAAAATGGTAAATTGGATAAATATTGAGCCTACGGTTGGTCTGTTGATGATAATCACCGCCATCGTTCTATTTGGCTCTGGGTTTCAAAATTATAAAGAGACATCTTCTGATTTTTGGACATGGCTAAAAAAGCTTCTCGAGACTTCAGTTGGTGCAATAGTAGCAGCTACTTTGTTTGTAGGATTAATGTGGGGTTTTCGTATTATTTTAAATGATAATGTTGCATCATTTTACTCGACACATGGCAGTTTGAGCGATGCCAGCCGTTCTAGTGCCTTCACGATTTGGGGAAGACCTCACGAACAAATTGAATTAACAGTCAATCATTCGATAGAAGTTGAAGAACTCGAAGAACAACCACGAGAAAACCCCGAAGACGCGCCTACTTATAAAACAATCCTGGTTCGGAAAGATGTTCCCCAAAATAGCATTGTAGGCTTTGCAGGACAGGTCAATATGCGCTTGAGCGAACGCGAAAAGGGATACGCGTTTTATAGCGGATATGTTCTAGATGTTGCGTTTGAATACGACATATTGAATGATTCTAACCTCACTACAGATGCTACCTTTAACTTTCCTCTTTCATACGGACAGACTTTATTTGAGAACTTTGTGATTACGATGGACGGGCAGGATTTGAGCCCAAAACTCAGAATAAGTTCAGATGTTGTTACCTGGACAACAAAGATGAAGCCTCATCAAGAAAGCAAGATTGTTATCACTTATTCTTCTCGTGGTATGGATTACTTTTACTACCAAATCCCGATCCAACGTGAAATTAGAAACTTTGTTTTAACGCTTGAAGTTGATAGATTGCCGGTATCTTTGGTGAATTATCCTGATGGAACGATTACACCCACGGATATCAAACCGACAAAAGATAATTTGGGGTCAATCTTAACTTGGCAACTTGACCGGGCAATCACCGTTGCCGGAATGGGTATTTCTTTGTTGCCACCTGAGCAACCGGGTGCGCAAGTGCTACGAGTTTTAGTACTTTCCCCATATGCATTGACATTGCTTGGAGCAATGCTGGCATTGACTATGATCATTTGGGGCATGAAAGTACGTTTTCTAGACATGTCTCTTCTCTCCGCCGTGTATTCCATGCAATTTTTACTAATGGCTGCAATTAGCGACTATTTCTTTGGCTTTTGGGGTTCCCTTGTTATTGGAGCTTCTCTTACATTATTCCTGTCTTACCTATTATTCCGTAGGTTGCCCTCACGCCCAATGCGATGGTCTATCTATGGTTTAATTGCTTTCTTCACCATAATTTATCCTTTATCGGGGTTGATCACAGAGTTATCTCAGCAAAATGCTTTTCATGCTTTGATGCAAGTTGGGATGATATTGTATATTACCGGTTTATCCTTATATGTTGCCAGCTTAAGAAAAGAACAGGATATACAGGCATCATAATCTATGGTTGGTGAGATAAGTAATTTATTGGCAGGATGGTTTTCTTTGGAGCCATCGGCTAGTTTGCTTATTATTGCAGTTACTTTTTTAACGTGTAGTACTGCTTTAATGAACTCCAAAGATTCGAATTCCAGAAATTTAGGATGGTTTTCCCGACTGATAGAGTCTCTGATCATCGGTTTTATGTTTTTGAGCATTACCGGTGCTTTTTACTTTCTTTTGAATAGCAGTTTTAAGGTTTTTAGACCACAAGCCGAGAAACTGTCAAAGGAAAATGTTACAGAGGATGGTGATGTTTTTCGCTCTGGATGGGGAGGACCCTTATATCAAAATGAATTACATGTGGATCATAGCAGATCATATGTAATTATTAAAGAAATTCCAGACCTAACTGGCAATCAAACTTTATATATAAATGAAAACGTTGAAGAGGAAGTTGCTCAGGAGAGTATTACAGACTTTGATGGGTATGCAAATATTCACTTTGTTGATCAAGAATTTCAAACATATTGGGTTAATGCTATTTACAAATATGGAGTTGCAAATCAATCTTCGTATGAAACGAAAACGAATTTTTCATTTCCGATAGGAACATCTCGGATAATACAAGACTTGGTTGTTAAAATAAATGACAAAGATATAAAACCTGAAACAACAATCAAGAATGGTGTTGTCTTATGGCAAATTAGGATGAGTCCAGGTGAAAGGGTAAATATAACGATTTCCTATATTACCCAAGGTTCCGAAGTATTTGTTTATCGAGTTCCAACTAGCAGGCAGATGCAGAACTTTTCCATGAAGATTGATGTAGATACTAAAACTATATACCGAATAACACAACCTGATACAACTGCAATTAAGTTTGAACAAAATAATAATGATTTGGGACGTAGTTTTTTGTGGACGATTGATAATGCTATTGTTAAGCCGGAGCTTGGTGTTAAGTTTAAGCCCTTGGTCTTGCCTGACCCAAACCAAATCCTTTCTATTAAATTGCTACAATATGCCCCTCGTGGACTTATGTTTTTTGCATCTGTTTTTGTGCTTACTTTTCTTGTATTAGGTGTTAAGTTGGAACTATTCAAACTTGTATTAACCCTTGCAGTGTATTCTGCAAATTTTTTGTTTTTTATGGGGCTTGACTTGCTAAGAATAAATCATTGGGCTGTGTTGCCGGTTCTTGGGATTCTTACACTTGTCGTCGTTTATTTGATATACAGAAGATACGAAAAAATATCTCTTGATTTGATATTAATCATAGGTGTGTTTTTTATTTTAGGCTATCCATATGCAGGATTTTTAAGTACATCCGCACGGACAGCTTTCGATAGCTTTGTTCAAGCTTTTGTAATTGCATATATTTTTATTCTGTCCTTGTATGTGCGTATCTGGAGAAAAAACCCAGTATAAAGAAATGTAGCTGCTTTTACTCGATTTCAAGGAAGATAGCTATTCTGAACTGAATTTACGTAAGTACTTAATTTGCCACTTTAACTGCCAGGTTTTCCCCTCATCATCAGAGCGTTCCCAATTCCAGTCGAATTCATTTGCAGTAATGTTGTGCCAAATCATGCGTTGTTTGCATGTTTCTCCCTTTACGATAGCGTCCCGCGTGAGGATCATTTTTTCGTTTTCGAAGCCGCCGGTAAAGTCGAGATACGAGCCGTTGGTATCCACCCAGGTTTGGCACCATAGTTTCCGTTCTGGGTCATAACAAGAAACGCTCATTCCAATAAAATCTGGCGCTGTAAAATTCTCCTGTACCACTTTGCCACCAAATACCATTTCAACACGATTCGTTCCATTTCCACCTTCCCATGTTGCGTCCCATTCGCCAAGCCAAAAATCAAATTGATGTTCCGGTGTAGACATTTTCTTCTCCTTATTTTTGAAAAGAATAGCACAAGCTAAAAAAGGAAAAACCCTGCTGGAGAACTATTTGTGTATAATCTTTGAATGACAAC
>JAIBAX010000088.1 GCA_019694955.1 Chitinophagales bacterium
ATCTGCGGCATACATACAGTCATGGCTTACTGCCTTAGAAGGTGACCGCAATTACCTTTTTAAAGCACTACCGCATGCACAGCGTGCTGTTTTGTATGTGCTTGACCACCTGTAGGGGTGGTTTTTTTTGTTGACAAAAGATTTTTTTTTGATATAATGCACTGTAGAATTTTAATTGTTTGGTTGCATCTGGATTCAGTATCGAGTTCAGATTTTTCTAAACAATTAAATTTTAAGAAATGAAACAGTTAACAAGAACGCTTTATTCAATTATTGGTATAATCTTTATTGCACTACCATTTATTTATTTCAAAATTTCTTTGCAAGAATTGATCTCAGCCGGATTAATTCTGTTACAGGAGGTTATTGGAATACTACTCATCACGTATTGGAAAAGAAAGGTATTTGCAAATTTCCTCTTAATTTCAGGAATCTTTCTTCCCTGCATTTATTTCTTCCAATCTGATTATCTGTCTATGACAATACTCATAGCGGGTGCATTAGGGGGAATGATTATAAGTCATGCTACCTTAAAACAGAAATTAGATTATACAACTTAATACTAAGTTCATTTTAATTTGGTATATTAGCTATCTTAGTTGTAAGGTAGCTTTTTTGTATTAAAAGAGTAAGAAATATAAATGGAAGAATTCTTGGAAATATTAAAATCACTTTTAGTTGCCGATGGTGTTGGTAGCAAGAAAGAAAAGACATCTTATATCTTTCTTAGGCTATCAGCCATTGCTTTAACAATTGCATCAGGATATACAACGTTTGAAGGGTTTTTACAGTACACCCCATTTCTTGTAGCAATTCTTCTTACTGTGGGTGTTCAAGGTCTTCTTTTTGCTTCTGTGTGGAAAATTGGGTCAGCCATTAAAAGTAATAGATTAAGACCTATGATAGTTGTTATCTTTTCAATTGCAATGCTAGTTTCTGTTTTCTTTTCATATTCATCCCTACTTGAGGTGATTTATGAAAAGAAGGTAAGGGTTTCTGATGAAATTGTTCGAAAGCAAAATGAAGTGACTGAAATAGTTTCTCTAGTCAAAGATAGTATCTCAGGTAGAATTGATATAACAAAAGCATGTAACAATTTTAAGTCTGGATTTATTACATGGGATGACACGAGTTCAAAAGGAGTTTCAAAAAGCATAGCAACCTTAACCAATTTGTTAGATAGAAGTACTTCAAAACAAAAGGCTATTGAGTACGCACTTTCAAAAAACCAACAGAAATTTACAAACAATCCGAGTAGCGAGAATAAAAAAGCACTGGAATTTTCTAAAAGAAAGGAAAAAGATAATAGTGAGAATAAACTTTTCCCTACACTAACAAAATATGAGAGAATTGTTATTTTGCAAATGCAGCATGATTCAATTTATAAATCTATAACATCAAATAATCGACTTATTACTCTTTCTTCAATTTCTGATTTCCAACAAAAAAAGAAAGAATATTATCCATTAATATTGGGTAGTGCATACTCTGAAAAAAATATTGAACTTCCTGATACATTAAAAAAACAATTAATTAGAATATCAGAGGTAAATGAATTTTATAACTTTGTTGATAGTTTAAAAGTTTCAGATTATAAAACAATTCCTCAATTAAAATATAGCGCATTGTCTCTTATAGATAGAATTCCAAGTTCTTTTAAAATAGATTTTTCAAAAGTAAAATCAAAGCTTTTAAGTTTAGACAAGTACACAGGGGAACAGCAACATCAGTTTATTGTATCGGTTATGCTCTTAAAACAAGGACACTTTTTAGCTGTTGGGGCATTTATTATAGCATTGTTTGTAGATTTATTAGTCTTATTTTGTGGGATATTAGGAACGCTACCTAAAAGTTTCCTTACTCTAAATAATTATAAAGAAATAGAGGAAGTTATGGAATCTGGTATAGAGAATATTTTTTCCATGCATTTTAATGAAAACTATGAAACAAGTTTTAAGAAGAGATTATATTTGTTAATAAGTAATTGTGAGCCATCGTCCATTGAGTATACAGTAAAAGGATTTCCTTCATTTATTAGGTTTGATAAAATAAAGGAATTAAGTTTATCGTCAGAAATTGGTATCTTGATTTCAACGAATCAAGCTAAGGATTTTAAAAGTAAGGATGGTATATTTATAACAATGCGATTCTTATTGTGGGCTTCTGAAAAATTAAACACTAAATAATATGAAACAAGGTCATCCATTAACTCCGCTTGAAGCAATAAGAAACTTCTTCGAGAACACTTCGTTTACTGATATGCTTTGGATAATAATTGCCATTTTTGCAGGTAGTTTAGTAGTTTCTCTTGCTCAAACACAATTTAGAAAGAATAGGTATCAAATTATTGACATTGCTAGATGGGGCGTTATTACATCTTTTACATTTGTTTTTTTTCTATTCATATTGCGCTATAGATTGGATTTCTACGGATTTCTCTCATTTGGTATTTGTTTTTTGGTATCCTTTTATATGGTTTATATAGTAAATCAGGAAATATCCAAATATCAACGATTAATAACAACAACCATTTTAATAATTGGCGGAGCGTGTCTTTTTGCGTCGTTTATTGCTGGAGAACAGGGAATCATGTTCGGAATTTTGTCTGGAGTTTTTCAAGGGTCTTCTCTTCAACTAACAATAATTACTGTTTATAAGTATATAAAAAGAATAAATGAGAACATAACCGATGAAGATACTTATGATGATGAAAATAAAAAACTTGGTTAAATATTAGTTTGGTTATCAAAACGCGCACCCATTTCAAAAAAATTAGTAGATAATGAGATTTTTGACCACTCTTTTTTAAAAAACACTACTTTCATCATTTTTAAGAAAAATTCACTTGCATAAGCAGATATTTCAACGTACCTTTAAGATACTAAAATCAATCATATGAACACCAAAACAATCCTCACCTTCTTTTTTCTCTGTATGGCAAGTATTGGATATTCCCAACAGACATGGACGTATGATTATGATGTAAATGGCAATAGAACTGCTGTGGCATATGCCGTCAGTTGCAGAATGGCGCAAACGCCACCACCGGATTTATCTGAACCCGATAAAAAAGACCTGTTGTCTAAATTGCAACCTGTACAGGAATTTATGTTGTACCCCAATCCTGCCACCACAGGTATTTTAGTGTCTCTTCCTACCGAAATGGTAGGTGGTACGGTCACCCTGTACAACGAAACAGGGCAAATGGTGTGCGACGGCATCACCCTTTCTATGGAACAAACCATGGTGAATATTGCCGACCTTACTCCGGGAACGTATATCTTGCAGTATCGTGGAACGAAGGAACATATCTACACTAAAAAATTTGTGAAACTCTAAATCGCTTCTCGTGAAAAAATATGTACTCTTTACATTGCTCTGTGCTTCTTTGTACAGCTATGCCGGAATATCACCAACTTTTCCGAACTATTCTGCAAAAACCATCGATGTCACCAAATCCATCGGCACCGTTTCCGGTAGTCATGGCGTGGGTAGTGATGGTAGTTTCGGCTATACTATTCCACTGTATATTCCTGATGGCATCAATGGCGTACAACCCTCCATTTCTATCAACTACAATTCCCGTGGTGGCAATGGCATGCTTGGTTGGGGATGGGATGTGAGTGCCTTTTCAGCCATTTCATTGGATAACAAAGGGCTCTACTTTGATAATTCCGTAGCACCCATGACCCTAAAGGGGATCAATAATACATTTTCACTCAGTGGTAACAAACTATCCCTCACAAACGGCAGTTTCGGCTACAATGGTTCAGAGTACCGCACGTTTGAAGAAGGCGATAGCA
>JAIBAX010000016.1 GCA_019694955.1 Chitinophagales bacterium
AAAGATGTTTTGCCTGGATAGATTCTTTTAGAACATTACTTATTCGTTTTGACACCCTTGATGATTCTTGGTTAAATTGGCATTATTTAGCATTCGCTTTAATACTTCTTAAAGTTTAAACCAGTTCATCGTTAAAATTCAAATCTAAAATTACGAAATACTGTTTATCTTTTTCGCAGAAAGACAAGACAATCCAAAATCAACCATAAATTTATACCAGCTCTGGTAATCTAGACAAATTAAAGCCTTCTGACATTCCATCGCATCATATTTTCTTCCAATGTGAATTTCGGGGTTTAATTAAAACCCATATTTCTCTTGATACTTGTGATATAATTCCGTTTGGAAGTTTTCCGGATTTATTTCCTCCCCTTGCATAAATATTTTAAGAATTTTCGAGGTTTTCATATTCAATACATCCCCTTCACTTACAAAAAGCGTAGCCTCTTTTCCTTGTTCAAGTGTGCCAACAGTAGCGTCTATTCCTAAAATTTTAGCCATGTCTCCAGTGATCGCTTGTAAGGCTTCTTCTTTTGTCAATCCGTAAGCAGCAGCAGTACCCGCAAAGAAAGGCAAATTTCTTGTTTGCCAGAAACCCTCACAACTCAACCCAAACAGCACGCCTTTTTCTTTCAATATCTTGGGCATCTTATACGGCAAATCTACATCCGCACCTGGGCGTGGTGGTAAATCATGTACATTGCTCAATACCACAGGTATATTATGTGTCTTTAACAAATCTGCTACCAAATAAGCTTCTGCTCCACCATAAATAATCGGTTTTAAGTCCTGTTTATCACAGAATGCAACCATATCGATAATTTCCTTGGCATTGTTAACATGTACATATAATTTAGCAACATCCGAAAATATAGGCTTCATCGCTTCAAAACCTAAGTTCATATTTGCCATATTCGCAGTCAAATATGCTTTTGCATCCACCATGTACTTCTCTATCTTGCTAACAGCTGCCTCATAATCTTTAAAACTTCCGTCACTGCCGGCTACTTTTCCCGGCCACCATAGGTGTATGCCGTCGTCTGCCTTTAGCTGTGCATCCTCCCAATTCCAGCCATTTAAATGCATGATAGAAGAAGATCCGGAAATATACCCTCCTTGCGGTGTGGTTTGCGCCACCAATATGCCATTGGTTGTCAATGTTGGCAGCACTTTGCTGTCTGTATTAAACGCAATTAAAGCACGAACACTTGGATGAAACTCGCCAACTTCATAATAATCTTCTGTAGCCCTGACAGCCTCCACTTCATCCAAACCAATAGTAGTATTGGCAGCAATGATTCCGGGATAAACATGCTTCCCATAAATATCTATGACTTTTTTCCCTTGAAGATTGATTTTTATTAAGGTAGCATCTGCTACCATGGTAATTGCTCCTTTCTCCAGACAAATCAATGTGTTTTCTATCACTTTGCCATTGCCTAAATGGGCATACCCTCCCATCAGGTAAATAGCCGTGTCCTGCCCGTAAGAACTGGTAACTATTACTAATAATACGTTGAAAATGAACGATTTTATAAATGTGCTATTTGCTTTCATGTGTTTAGGTTTATTGTCCATCATAAATTTCCATATCATCACAGTGATAATTTTTTTCTTGCTTTACTACCGGGATATCTACAGGTGCGCCGGATTTTTTGTCAGCAATCATCTTTTGGATAATCCTTTCCCTTTCTTGCTGCATCCAAGCCTGCATGGCTTTATCTTTTTCTGTATCAAAGTACTTAATACCATCCACGTATGTTTGTTCTGCTTTTGCATAAATAGAAAGTGGATTATCTGACCATAGCACTAAATCTGCATCTTTCCCGGGAAGTATGCTTCCTGTGGTCTGATTGATGTGTAAAAGCTTTGCCGGATTTAGCGTTACCATTTTCCAAGCATCTTCCTCTGACATCCCACAATACTTGATGCTTTTTGCCGCTTCTTGGTTTAATCTTCTTCCCATTTCGGCATCATCAGAATTAATAGCAGTTATAATACCCATTTCATTCAAAATACACGGGTTTTGAGGAATCGCTTCGATTACCTCATATTTATAAGCCCACCAATCAGAAAAGGTAGAAGCACCGACCCCGTGCTTTTTCATAATATCTGCAACCTTATATCCTTCCAAAATATGCGTAAATGTATTGATATTGAAATGAAAATGCTCTGCTACCTTCATCAACATGTTTATTTCGGATTGAACGTAAGAATGACAAGTGATAAAGCGTTGTTTATTAAGCACTTCTGCTAAGGCTTGTAACTCCAAGTCTACCCGATGGTTTGGGTTCTTATTATATTCCTGTGCTTGCGTAAAATAGTCCATATAAACCTGCTCAACACCCATTCTTGTTTGTGGGAAACGCTCGGTTTGCCTATCACCCCAATTCGATTGCTTCACATTTTCTCCTAGGGCAAATTTTATAAAACCGGGTGCGCTTTTCATCTTCATTTCCTCTGGACTTAAACCCCATCGAAGCTTAATAATTGCCGACTGACCACCTATCGGATTGGCGGAACCATGCAATAATTGTGAAATCACAACTCCTCCCGATAGCTGCCTATAAATATTTATATCTGAACAATTTACGACATCGCCAATCCTCACTTCTGCAGAACTGGATTGCGTTCCTTCATTTACTCCCCCGGAAACCGCTATATGTGAGTGTTCATCGATAATTCCCGATGTAAGATGTTTGCCTGTAGCATCAACGATGACAGCATTTCCCGAAGGAAGGTTTTTCCCAATTGAAACAATCTTCCCATTGTCAATCAATACATCTGTTTCCTGTAAAATTCCTTGTGATTCATTTGTCCAAACTGTTGCATTCTTAAACAATACTTTTTTTGCCATCGGTTTCTCCGTCCAGCCATATGCTACAAAAGGAAATATTACTTCACCGATTACCGGAGTTTCCTTTTTCTGTTCTTCTTTACCTTTGTCTGCAGATTTACATGCGCTGGTATCTGTTCCGATATAATTGATGGAAGTCTGTATATAATCGCCATTGGAAAATGCAGACCATCCTGCATAATTCGACCCGCTTTTCCACCCATAAAACCTTGTATAGCCTTTTATAGCTGCTGAATCCGGAAACCTGAAGGACATTTGAAGATCTTTCGGTGTAACTAAAAGGTCTATATCTATTTCAGTGCTGTCTTGCATCTTTAGCTTACTTCCACCTTTTTCATTTAAAATCATCTCTGCGGAATAATCGCTCGACAGGAACATATATTTCCCACAGATAGACTGCTCTTCGAATGGTTGGAGGATATGCTGCTCTCCGGCAATCCAGTTCTGATAAACTTGAAACGTATCTGTAAACAAAGGTCCCTTACAAATGATGAAATTCGCCAGAAAGTCCTTTTGAATCCTTCCCAGTTGATTATCAACGCCTAATGCTTTCGCAGGTGTATAGGTAAGCGCCTTGATGGCTTCTGAAACGGGAAGTCCGTTTTTCACTTGCTTGGTAACACTTGACAAAAAGTCATTTGCATCCTTCATATCTGAAGAAGTAATGATAAATGGTATTTTTGCCTGAAATAATTTAGATAAATTATACGGTGCCAACTCCCAATGCTTTAGTTCTGACAGGCTGGCTTTGTCTGCATCTAAAGGATTTTCTACATCCAATGTTTTAGGAAGTTGTACGGGAACAATCAGCGTGGCGTTGGTTTTTTTAATTTCTTCTATGCGTTGGTATTCATTTCCAGCTCCTTTGATAACATATTGTATGCTAAACTCATCTCCTATCTTGTCTGCGCGTAAGATATTTTCCCAACCACCGGCTTCAAATACTGTTGGCAAAGTCAACAAGTGATTCCATGCTTCCAAAGAAAGGTTTTTTTCTGTGGGATTTTTTGCATACCATTGACCATCATAATACGTTTGACGAAGCAATGCGACCATACCCATAAGTGAACTGGGATAATCTTGCGTGGAAGCGCCTCTTCTGAATGCAAGTTGATTAGAAGCTTCCGTTTTCAGAATGACTTCATGTGGTGATTTGTTGGCTAAAGTTACCAAAACACCACTGCCACGAGATATGCCGTCGTTTACATGGGTTAAAACAACGCCGAAACCGTTAGATATGAACGATTTAGACTGATCAGCGTTTGGTATAAAAACGTCTGCTGCCTTTGTTTCGGGCTTTAAGGATTCGTTCCAATGATAGGCGCCTTGCTTTTCTGATAAAAATTGTGGCCCTTCAAAGCCGGGTTTGTTCTTTTTTGGAATTTCAATGCCATAGGTAGCATAGGTTTCTATAAAGGATGGATACACATAGCTTCCGAGAACATCCACAATAATAGCATCCTTAACCACCGCATTTCCTGTTTGCACCGATATAATCTTTCCTTTGTCAATTAATATTGAACCATCTATGGGTTGTTGGTCGAATGCTGTAACAATCTTTGCGTTTATAATCAGGTATTTCTCCTGTCGATGATCAGAAATTCCATTAATAGGAAACGTTTCTTGACTTTTTAATTCGAAGCAAAAAAGAAGTACAAGAAAAAACAATATGCTTTGTTTCATAGAATTATTTATGATGGTTACAAAGGTAGCTGTATTTTTAATTCAAACAACATTTCGTATTGAACCCAGAAAAAGTGTTAGAAATTTACTGCAAGAAAATTCTACTTCATATCTATTTCTGTACTCATTTTTCTGTCCTCAACGTAGTTATACTACGTCTGCGGGAGAAAAATTCCGTGCCTCATAGCTATTTTGTATAATTTCCTTTCGTCACAAAGTCCAACGCTTTTTCTGGGTTGAACATGGAAACACAACATAATATTAAAATGAATATGTGAATAGGTTTGGTATTTTTGAATTTCAATTATTGGTTATGAAAAAAATAGCGGTTTTACCTGGTGATGGCATTGGTCCGGAAGTTATAGATCAGGCATTAAAGGTGTTAGAAGTTGTAAATCAACGTTTAGAGTGCGGTTTTGAGTATGAAAGGGCTTTAGTGGGTGCTGCTGCTATCGATGCTGTCGGCAACCCTTATCCGGAAGAAACACATCAAATTTGTATAGCTTGTGATGCTATTTTATTTGGCGCCATTGGTGATCCTAAATATGATAACAATCCAAAAGCGACTATACGTCCTGAACAAGGGTTGTTGGCTATGCGCAGTGCATTGGGTTTGTATGCCAATATCCGCCCGGTAAAAAGCTATGATGCCTTATTGGAGAGCTCCCCATTAAAAAATCATATCGTTAAAGACGTTGATTTTGTGGTGGTTAGAGAATTAATAGGTGGAATTTATTTTGGCAAGCCTCGTGGAAGGGCGGAAGATGGAAAATCTGCTTTTGACACCTGTACTTATTCTTATGATGAAATCTTACGGGTAACAAAGAAAGCTTTTGAACTGGCAAAAATGCGCAGAAAAAAAGTTACCCTCCTAGATAAAGCAAATGTATTAGCGACATCGCGGTTGTGGAGAGAGGTTGTGGCAGAATATGCTGGTATGCATCCCGAAATTGAAGTGGATTATCAATTTATTGATAGTGGTGCTATGCATGTCATCCAAAAACCGCGCACATTCGATGTAATTCTTACGGAAAACCTTTTTGGAGATATCATTTCTGATGAGGCTTCCGTAATTGCAGGTTCTTTAGGTATCTTACCCTCGGCTTCCATTGGAGATACCGCAGCACTATATGAACCCATACACGGTTCTTACCCACAAGCCGCCGGACAAAATAGGGCCAACCCTTTGGCAACCATCTTGTCTGCAGCAATGATGTTGGATTATTCTTTTAAAATGCCGGATGCGGCTAAAGCCATTGAAAAAGCGGTAGACAAAGCCATCAACGAAGGCTTCGTAACTGAAGACATCAATAATGGCAAATATGGCACAAAAGAAGTCGGAGACAAAGTGGCAGAATTTACAGGGCTCTATCTATAAATACCGATAATGAGTTTGCATCGGGTTTATAAGATTGAAACAGAAAGGCTCTTGATTCGTTGTTATGATCCGGAAGATGCATCACAGTTTCATTCTGCCATTACACAAAGCCTTGAACACCTCTTACCATGGATGCCTTGGGCAAAAGATGAACCAACTGATATTGAAACAAAAATAAATTTGCTGCGTACTTTTCGAGGAAATTTTGATCTTGGAAAGGATTATCCACTTGGAATTTTTACTAAGGAAACGCAAAAATTTATTGGCTCTACCGGATTTCATATTCGCTCTGATGAAGAAAAAACAAGAGAAATAGGATATTGGTTACATGTAGATTATATTAATTGTGGGTTTGCGATGGAAGCAGTTTCTGCATTGATTCAAGTGGGATTTTTGTTGGAAGGTTTGGAAAATATCGATATCTTCTGCCATATAGAAAATACCAGAAGTCAAGGGATACCTAAAAAATTGGGATTTACCTTAAATAGTATAAAAGAGAAAAAAGATGTCTCCGAGAATATACAAAGCATAATGCAATGGAGAATGGATAAGACATCATTTTTTGAGCATCAAAAAAGATATCTTAAAATACATGCTTTCGATATCGTAGGAAGACCAATCCCTTTATAAATATGGAACTATTGACTTTTGCATTAGAAAAATAATTATTTTTAAAAAATCGCCTTCAATATCTACAACTGTATAACAACTTTGCATCCTTAGTGCCTTCTTTGGGAAACTTGTGATACAATGCTATATCACAAAGCTCCACAGAGAAGCACGAAGAAATATGCCAATTCATCTGAATAAATTATTTTTAAAAATCGCCTTCAATATCTACAACTGTATAACAGCTTTGCGTTCTTAGTGCCTTCTTTGGAAAACTTGTGATACAATGCTATATCACAATGCACACAGAGAAGCTCGAAGTTACACGAAGAATAATGCTGAAACTAAAACGGTCATTGGTGAGAATATACAAAAATCGCTGTATGCAATACGTACTACTATCTACTATAATTCGGGGCTTCATTCGTGATGGTCACATCATGTGGGTGGCTTTCTTTCATGCCACTGGAGGTGATTTTTACGAATTTTGCTTCTGCCTGCAATGTTGTTATGTCTTTGGCACCGCAATAACCCATTCCCGCACGGAGACCACCAACAAATTGATAAACAACTTCTGAAAGACTGCCTTTGAATGGCACTCTTCCAACGATTCCCTCTGGAACCAGTTTTTTGATATCATCCTCGGCGTCCTGAAAATAGCGGTCTTTAGAGCCTTCTTGCATGGCCTCCATAGAACCCATGCCACGATAAACTTTAAACTTTCGTCCTTCAAAAATCACGGTTTTGCCTGGAGATTCTTCTGTTCCAGCAAATAATGATCCCGCCATAACAGCATTTGCCCCAGCAGCCAATGCTTTGACAACATCTCCAGTATAACGAATTCCCCCATCGCCAATGATGGGAACGCCTGTTCCTTTTAAGGCAACTGCTGCCTCATAAATAGCGGACAACTGGGGTACGCCTACTCCGGCAACGACCCGTGTTGTACAAATGGAACCGGGACCAACGCCCACTTTCACTGCATCTACACCAACATCTGCCAACGCTTTAGCTCCAGCACCCGTAGCCACGTTTCCACCGACAATTTGTATGTCTTTAAATTTGAGCCTTGCTTCTTTTACGGCATCCAAAACTCCTTTTGAATGTCCATGTGCGGTATCTATGCAAACGACATCCACGCCTACTTGTATGAGTGCTTCCATCCGATCAAACATATCCGCAGTAACGCCTACTGCTGCGCCAACCCTCAGTCTTCCTCTTTCGTCCTTGCAGGAAAAAGGATAGTTTTTAACTTTTAAAATGTCTTTATAGGTAATCAACCCAACTAATTTCCCATTGCCGTCGATTACCGGAAGTTTTTCTATTTTGAACTCATGTAAAATGTTTTCTGCATCCTTAAGACTGGTGCCCTCGGGTGCTGTGACCAAATTCTTTTTAGTCATCAAATCGTTCACTTTCAACGATTTGTCTTGCTTGAATCTTAAATCTCTATTAGTTAAAATCCCTACTAGTTGATTGTTTTCCCCAACGATTGGAATGCCACCAATTTTGTTTTCGGTCATGATTTTTAATGCCTCTCCAATGTATGCGTCAGGATGTAATGTAATTGGATCGATAATTAATCCACTTTCTGAGCGTTTTACTTTTCTTACTTCTGCTGCTTGTTGTGCAATCGACATGTTTTTATGCAATATTCCTATCCCTCCTTCTCTTGCCATTGCTATTGCCAATTGTGATTCTGTAACGGTATCCATGGCGGCAGATACGATAGGTATATTAATTTTAATGTCTTTGGTGAGGTACGTGCTGATATCTGTGTCTCGCGGCAAAACTTCCGAGTAAGCCGGTAATAATAGCACATCGTCAAAAGTAAGACCTTCTCCGGTGAATTTTTGTTGGGTGCGAAGTGTAGTGTTATTTTCCATGTGCAAATATAGGAGAGATTTTTTATATCAAAAATATATAGATAAAAAAAGGGCTATGTATTGCACATAGCCCCAAAATAAAAAAACCCCTCTATCTTTAAACACTCAATTCTTCGAGAATCTGTTGTGTACTATTGTCTACCGATACTTTTGTAATCTTATGCAATATTAAACCTTTTTCATCAATAATAAAAGTGGTTCTTAAAATTCCTTCGTACTCTTTACCCATAAACTTTTTCTTTCCCCAAACAAAATACTTGTTTGCTATACTTTTATCGGTATCTGCCAATAATGTAAATGGCAAAGAAAATTTTTCAATAAATTTTTGATGTTTCTTTTCTGCGTCCGGACTAACTCCTAAAACGACAAAACCCTTGTCTTCCAGCTCTGTGTGATGGTCTCTGAAATTGCAAGCTTCCTTCGTACATCCGGGGGTGTCATCCTTGGGATAAAAATATAAAATGACTTTCTTTCCCAAAAAATCGGAGAGCCTTACTGTTTTTCCATTCTGATCCGTAGTAGTAAAATCCGGAGCAATCATTCCTTTTTCTAGTGACATATTATACTTTAAATACTTGTTTTAATCTCTTTTCGTTCTTCCTTTCATCTGTAACAACAATTTCTAATTTATGTTCTCCTTTTGTGCAATTTTCATCAAAAAAATATTTTAACAGATCTTTCTTAGCATCATACTCCATCAATACCCATTTTCCATCAATAAATCCATTGAAGGAAGCGATTCCAGAGAGGATGTCTTTTGCCTCAATTGCGATATAGTTTCCCTTAAATCGTTGATTTTTAACGTCTAAATTTATGAACTTTACTGTTGGCGCCAATGTATCCAGAGCAACATAATACTTGCCGACGTTTCTAAATTTTGCCTTTAATCTGCTGCCTTCCCAAACGGTGGGTAGCCCTCTATCATTTCCTTCAAAGTTTCTGTAAACAATTAGAGCCTTATCGCGGTACTTATCTGCTACCTGAAATGGTTCTACATACATATAATTATATATGTGCAAAGGCAAGTATGTGTGGTGGATCTGATGTATATTTGAATATGCTCCCTTTATCAAGGAGATATCTAAATTGGAATAGATTAAATTGACATTATCATAAAAAGTACCTGGTTCGAAATCAATTTCTATTCCCGGTCTTTTTAGTAAAGTGGATTTTTCAGGACCGTAATTAAACACCAACGGCTTTCGAAGATAAGGAACGGCTTTAACTGAAGCTACTAATGTACTTTTATTGCCATTAACATCTGCAACAGATATGGTGATTTTTGCGGAATCGTTTTTTTGAAGATATATGTAGCCGTTGTCTTTCAACGATATATAATTAAGCAAGCGGTTTCCGGGGAGTTTAAACAGGTGATAAAAATTACCTTTGTTTTTTTCCTTCTCCCGATAATCCATAAATGCATTGATATAGCGTGTTTGGTCAAAATCCAGTTCTTCTGCATTCCATTTAAACATTAAAATGCTGTCTTTATACATTTCAATGCTATAGACTCCGTTTACACCATTAGAACCATTCGTTTGATCGGTAGTGTTCACGGATATACCAAAAAAGCCTTCTCCTACTATGGTTCCGGAAAGACGATAATCACCGGTACTCTTCAAAACCGGAACATATGCCTTTCCTTCCTCTGCGTAGTATGAATCGTTGAGGTTATAAAATTTAACTGTTTTAATAATCGGTTTTATATTATCATGCATTTTTATCCCAAATAGCAAGGGATTTAAAGCATGCTCGGTTTTTGTGTCCCTAATTTCAAAATGGAGATGCGGTCCACCGGAAGAACCGGTATTTCCGGAATATGCAATTATTTCGCCTTTCTTTACCGGAAGCATGCCATTGTTGGGATAGATTTCTATTTCAAATTTCTTTTGTTTGTACTGCTCGGCTCTAATATATTTTTCGAGTGTTGGATTAAACTTTTCCAGATGCGCATATACCGTGGTATAACCATTAGGATGGGAAATGTACAATGCTTTTCCATAGCCGACAGCACTTATTTTTATTCTAGAAATAAAACCATCTGCACATGCTAGTACATGCTGACCTGTTTTTTCATTTGTGCCAATATCTAAACCGGAATGAAAATGGTCAGACCGGAGTTCACAGAACGTGCCGGCCGGTGAAATTGGAATCGCTAACGGTGAGGAAAAATAGTTCTGTGGGTAACTGTTTTTTTCCTTCCCGAAGGAGTCTTTCCCGTAAAAATACAATAAAGAAAAGAAGAAAAGTATTTTAGAAGTTTGGCTTAAACTCATGTGAAGTATCTTCATAGAAACTATCAATATAAGCAATGGCTTCCTCGACATCATCGGTAACTAAATACAATTTCAAATCCTCTTCACTGATATTTCTTTGTTTTACTAAAAGTTCTTTTTCAAACCATTGTATTAATCCTTTCCAGTAACTTTTACCCATTAAAACGATAGGAATTCTGTCGATTTTTCTTGTTTGTACCAAGGTGAGAATTTCAAATAATTCATCCATTGTGCCAAATCCTCCCGGCATATACACAAAACCTTGGGCATATTTTACGAAGGCAACTTTTCTAACAAAGAAATAATTGAAGTTAATGAGTTTATCCTGATCGATGTATTTATTATTGTACTGCTCATGCGGTAAGTCTATGTTTAACCCTACAGATTTTCCTTTCTTCTGAAAGGCGCCTTTATTTCCTGCTTCCATGATGCCCGGTCCTCCACCTGTAATAACACCATAGCCTTCTTCTGCCAGTCTTTCAGCTAGCTGAACGGTCAATTTATAATATTTATTGGTTGGTTTTGTTCTTGCAGAACCAAATATGGAAATACAGGGACCGATTCTGTTCATGGTTTCATAGGCATCTACAAATTCGCCCATGATTCTGAATATACTCCAACTATTGGAAGCATTGATTTGTGTCCACGTTTTATCGCGGTACGGTTTTTTCTTTTTAAACTCTTCTAATGCCATAATCACTTTTTTTACTGGTCAATAATAAAATAAAAAATGTAATGAAGCCGTTGATAATCAACAATTCAGCTCCAATTACATATCCTCCGAGCCATGCGGCTTTTTGCTTGGATGCCCAATACAATCCGGTACATAAAAGGGCGCTAAAGATACAAATAATCGGCACAATTGTATCATTCGCTTTTCTATTCGTTAAAATTCCAAAGGTAAACAAACCCAATAGTGGCCCATATGTTATGCCTGCAATATCCAAAACCGTAAATACCAACGACTGATCTCTTGATAAGGAAAATAACATCACTACAATATAAAGGATTGCCGCAAAACCTGCATGAATACTCAATCTTAACCGTCTATTTTGTTCTGCCTCATCCTGACTCTTATGTAAAAAATCAATATAAAAAGATGTCGTCAGCGTGGTTAAAACGGAGTCGGCACTGTTAAAGGTTGCTGCTGTTAACCCAATTACAAAAATTAGTCCGGCAGCCATCCCTAAGTGTCCGAATGCAAGCGTTGGGAACAATTCATCTGCAATTTCGGGAGCAGGAATATGCATTTCCGCAATGTAAATGTATAATAATGCACCCAAAACCAAAAAGAACAAATTAACAACCAATACGATAATGCTGAACATATTTATATTTTTCTGTGCCTCTCCCAACGAGCGGCAACTCAGGTTTTTTTGCATCATGTTTTGGTCTAAACCTGTCATGCATATCGCAATAAATGCTCCTCCTATGAATTGTTTAAAAAAGAAATTCTTCGGTTTCCAATCCCAGAAGAAAATTTGATTGTTTTGATAATCAACGATTTTGTGATACATATCCCCGACAGAAAGATGCAGTGATTTGCCAATAAACAATATGGTACAAATGACGCCCATCAGTAAAAAGAAGGACTGAAAAGCATCCGTCCATACCAGTGTTTTAATGCCACCTTTAAGGGTATATACCAATATGAGTGCGATGATGATAAAAACAGTTACCGGAAAGGGAATGTTAAAAGCATCAAAAACGAATTTCTGTAAAACGATGGCAGCAAGAAATAAACGCCCTCCGGCACCGATTAATCTGGAAAGAATAAAAAAGAATGAACCCGTTACTTGTGAAACCTTACCAATTCTCTCTTCTAAATATGCATAAATTGAAGTGAGATTCAGCCTATAATACAAAGGAAGCAAGACATAAGAAATTGCCCAATACCCCACTACATACCCTAAAACAATTTGAAGATAGTTGAACTGCGCCTTTTCTACAGATCCCGGCACAGAGAGATAGGTAAGCCCGGAAAGAGAATCCCCAATCATACCAAATGCCACCAAATACCAGATGGAAGCTTTGTTTCCGGTAAAATAGGCATTATTGCTGGCATTTCTGGAAGTGAAATATGCTATCAGCAACAGCATAACAAAATACAATGCTATACAACTCAATATTAGGTAAGGACTCAGCATTTCTTGCGATAAAAATGGTCAAAACATCAAAAATACATGCTTTATAGTTTGATAGGCAGATTTGTTGATTATATTTATCAACCATTTATTGTGTAAAACTTAAAAATAGACTTTAACTTTGCCAACGCATTAATTTAAATCTAATGGAATTTCCTTCTTTGCTCATACAAGATGCCGTCAATGCTTTTGCATCACTGCCCGGAATTGGGAAAAAGACAGCACTGCGTATGGTCATCCATTTTTTGCAAACAGAACCTTCCAAAGTGGAACAATTTGCGGAGGCTATTGTTAAAATGAGGAAAGAGATTAAACACTGTAAGGTTTGCCATAATATTGCCGATACGGACGTTTGCTCCATTTGCGCCAATCCACGTCGCGACCATGGTATTGTTTGTATCGTTGAGAATTTTCGCGATATCATCTCTATTGAAAACACCCGTCATTTCCAAGGTGTTTACCATGTTTTAGAGGGGTTGATTTCTCCTATCGATGGTGTCGGTCCGGAAAAACTCAATATTGCCAGTCTGGAGGATAGGCTGCTGCAGGGAAATGTACAAGAAGTCATTATGGCACTTAATCCGACTATTGATGGCGATACCACTATCTTTTATCTATCAAAAATCATTGGAAAATACCCTATAAAAATTACCACCATCGCCAGAGGCATTGCTTTTGGTGGCGAATTGGAGTTTGTAGATGATATTACTTTGGCAAGATCTATCGCCGCTCGCCTACCTTATGAAAAATACCTGAACGGAAACTCATGATGCTTTCTGTCATCATAGTGAATTACAACGTAAAGCATTTCCTTGAACAAGCTTTAACAGCTGTTTTTCATTCCAAAGTAAATTTTAATTTTGATGTGTTTGTCGTTGACAATAACAGCGCTGATGGCTCAGTAGAAATGGTGAAGACACATTTCCCTCAAGTGCATTTGATGGCAGAAAGAGAAAATCATGGGTTTTCAAAAGCCAATAATTTGGCCATAAAAACATCGATGGCGAAATACGTATTGCTACTAAATCCTGATACTGTCATTGAAACGGATACACTCCAAAAATCGGTTGACTTCATGGAAAGAACCCCCGATGCAGGTGGGCTTGGCGTTAAAATGATTGACGGTCGCGGCAATTTTTTACCGGAGTCCAAACGAGGATTCCCTTCGCCAATGGTTGCTTTTTACAAAATGACAGGTCTCTCCACCATCTTTCCTCACTCAACAACTTTTGGGAAATACCACCTTAGTTACTTAGATAAAAATACCATACACGAAGTAGAAGTATTGTCCGGTGCATTTATGTTGTTAAGAAAATCGGTATTAGACGATATAGGCCTGTTAGATGAAGCCTTTTTTATGTATGGAGAAGATATTGACTTGTCTTATCGCATCGTTCAGGCAGGTTATAAAAACTATTATTTTCCTACAACGAAAATTATCCATTTCAAAGGTGAAAGCACCCGAAAAGGTAGTTTGAACTACGTAAAAGTGTTCTATCAGGCCATGATTATCTTTTTAGAAAAACACTTTCATGGCACAGGAAAGGGTGCCTTGGTATATTTTCTAAAAATCGGCATTTATTTGAGGGCAATGATGGCGGTCGGCAATCGCATTATCAGTCGCTTGGGTTGGACGCTTTTGGATGCCTTGTTTATTTTTATCGGGTTGTTTTTTATCAAGGAATTTTGGGAAAATGTAGTAAAGATTAAAGATAAGGTTACCTATCCCCCGGAGTTCTTATATGTAAATGTTCCGCTTTATATTTCTATTTGGCTTTTATCTATTTTCTTTTCCGGTGGTTATGACAAAAACATTAAATATTGGAAGATATTCCGAGGACTCACCATTGGTACAATACTGATTGCAGCAGTATATGGATTTCTCAGCATGAAATTCCGGTTCAGCAGGGGTATGATTTTAGTAGGTTTTGTATGGGCATCTCTGTTTACATTTTTTAGCAGGTTATTATATTTTTCCTTAAAAGGCAAGTCTAAATCGTTATTTACCGATGTTAAGCGGTTAATGGTGGCCGGTTCTCGTGAAGAAGCTGAGCGCATAGTTGATTTATTGAAAAAGGTTGGTGTAAAAAAGGAGTTTTTAGGTTTTGTGAGCACACACCCAGAAGATGAACAAGCAGAGGCGTTTCTTGGTAAGCCTGAAAAAATCACAGAAATTGCCGGTATCATGAAGCCCGATGAGATTATTTTCTGTAGTAGCCATCTGAGCAGTAACCAAATCATTTCCTACATGACTGTTTTAGAAGGTATTGACTTTAAAATTGCCCCACAAGAAGGTGCCGGAATTATTGGGAGTAACTCTAAAAATACAGCCGGAGATTTATATACAATCGATATAAGTTTCAAAATAAATAATGACTTTGGAAAGAGAAATAAACGATTGATAGACATATTATTGTCTCTATTATTCCTGGCTACCTCGCCTATATTCATTTTGATAAATCGCAGAAAATCAACGTTTTTGTCTAACATTTTTTATGTATTAATAGGTAAAAAAAGTTGGGTGGGTTATGATAAAAGATTAGGCGAAGAACATAAAAACAATCTCCCAAAAATTAAAATGGGCGTGCTTTCTCCTTTAGATATATTACGAAATTCCGACTTGGAGGAAGAAATTATCAGGAGGGCACATTTGATTTATGCCAAGGAATATTCAGGATTGACGGATTTAATGATAGTATTTAAAAATCTCACTCATTTAGATAAGCAATAGTTGCTGTTGGGTTGTTGCTCATTGAAAACGGCTCAACCTTCGCTACTTTGAATCGAACTTCACAGAAACTTTACGCACTTGATTGCCAGATAAAGCGTAATTTTGTCATACATAGCAATGATATGATGCAACTCAAAAACTTATATGAAAAAGCACTACATGGCGAGTTTCTTTCTCCTGAAGAAGGCGTCTTCCTATTTGAACAAGCACCTACTACGGAATTGATGACGATAGGAAATGCCATGCGCTGGCAGCGGAAAAAAGAAAAAGTAGTCACATGGATGATCGATAGAAATGTCAACACAACGAATGTTTGTGTAGCAAATTGCAAGTTTTGTAATTTTTATAGAAAACCCGGACATGAACAATCGTATATTACCGATATAGAAACATATAAATGGAAGATTGAAGAAACCATTCGATATGGTGGAGACCAACTTTTACTACAAGGCGGCCATCACCCGGAGCTCGGCTTGCGATTTTATACAGATATTTTCAAACAAATAAAACAGTTATATCCCGATATTAAACTCCATGCTTTGGGTCCACCGGAAATAGCACATATTTGTAAATTGGAGGGACTTAGCCACAAGGAAGTTCTTTCGGCATTAAAAGAAGCCGGACTTGATTCTTTGCCGGGTGCCGGTGCTGAAATCCTCAATGATAGGGTAAGGCGTTTACTGGCAAAAGGGAAATGTAGCGGTGGGGAATGGTTGGATGTGATGCGCGCCGCCCATCAGATTGGGCTGACAACTTCTGCAACTATGATGTTCGGACATATTGAAACTATTTATGAGCGAATGGAACATTTGGCTTGGATTCGTCAGGTGCAATCTGAAAAACCAATAAATGCAAAAGGATTTTTGGCTTTTATTCCATGGCCATTTCAAGATGAAGATACGCTATTAACTAGGCTTCGAAATATTCGCAATCAGGTAACTGGAGATGAGTATATCCGAATGATTGCACTATCGAGAATGATGTTGCCAAATATCGACAATATTCAAGCATCTTGGTTAACAGTAGGAAAGGATGTTGCGCAGATTTGCCTCCACGCTGGCGCCAATGATTTTGGCTCAATAATGATAGAAGAAAATGTAGTTTCTGCCGCAGGTGCTCCACATCGATTCACTGCAAAGGGCATCCAAGAATCTATTCGCCTAGCGGGCTTCGAACCACGGCTTCGCAACCAACAATATGAATACCGTATCATGCCGGAAATGGTCGAACAGGTGATCAATTATTAGTTTCAATAAACCTGACAGGTTTTGAAAACCTGTTAGGTTTACGGAAACAGAATATTTCAAAAATTATCCATTTATTTGTACATGCAAAAATTCAGTGCAGATATTATTTATCCAGTAAGTTCTGAACCTTTGAAAAACCATGTCATTGTCACGGATGATTCTGGGATCATTCTGGATATTACAGATGCTGCCCAACATGATGCCGGTACTGTTCAAAAATTTAGCGGTGCTATTGTTCCCGGATTTGTAAATACACACTGTCATCTGGAGTTATCGCACATGTTAGGGAAAGTAGATACTGGAACGGGTTTGTTAGAATTTATCAGACAAGTGATTACCAGAAGAGATGCCTCACAAGATGTTATTTATGAAGCCATTCGTTTGGCGGAGGAAGAAATGTTGAAAAACGGTATTGTTGCTGTTGGAGATATTTCTAATACTACAGATTCGTTTTTACAGAAACGGCAAGGTCGTCTTTTCTACTATACTTTTGTGGAATTCTTCGACCTGATGAAAAGTAGTGATGCGCAGGTGAATTTCGACAAATACATTTCTGTATTTACCCAATTGGAAGAGAATTCTTTCAATAAAAAGAGCTGTGTTCCGCATGCTCCATATTCGGTTTCTGAAAAATTGTTTTCCATGCTTAACGTTGAAAATCAACGAGAAGCAACCATTTCAATCCACAATCAAGAGACACCTGCTGAAGATGCACTTTTCCGGAATGGCCATAGTGACTTTTCTGATTTCTTTAATCAGTTCGGCACTCATATGGATATGGTTCCAATAAAAAATGCTTCTATTGAATATGCCATTCAACAAATCCCTCCTCAACACCGTGTTTTGTTTGTTCACAATACCCTTACGAGAAAACAAGATATACTTGTAGCACAAGAGGTATTCGAAAAATGCTTCTGGGCAACATGTCCCAACGCCAATTTATATATAGAAAACCGACTTCCGAATTATAAGCATTTTGTTGAAACAGGTGCGAAGGTGACGATTGGTACGGATAGCCTGACCAGCAACTGGCAGCTATGTATTTGGGAAGAGATGAAAACGATATTTAAGTATCAATCTTGGTTGTCTTTTGAAACTGTTTTAGGTTGGGCAACCAAAAATGGCGCTGAATCGTTGAATTTCAACGATTTACTTGGAACGATTGAGCAAAACAAAAAACCGGGATTGGTATTATTGGAAGGCTTCTTTCCGGAAAGGAAATCTTATCATTGTAAACCCAAAAGACTGATATAATGAATTTATGTATTGACCGAGGAAATACGCGCACTAAAATCGCAGTCTTTCATCAGAATGATTTGATTTTTGAATATGCCGCAAAAACGGTGTCTATATATCAGCTAAAAAGATGGGCGAGTCAGTATGCAGTAAAAAATGTCATTTTCTCGTCTGTAAAGGACTATCCTGTAACGTGGGAGTCTTTTTTTCGTGGTTTTGATAATTCCATTATTCTTTCTCCCGAGACAAACCTTCCTTTTGTCAATGCGTATTCTACGCCGCATACGCTCGGTATGGACAGGATTGCTTTGATTTGTGCTGCGGGATCTTTGTTTCCAAAAAAACCAGTTCTTGTTATTGGTGCCGGAACTTGTATCACCCTTAATTTTATCAATGAAGAAGGCGTTTTTTTAGGGGGAAGTATTCATCCCGGTCTCCAGATGCGATTCTGGGCGATGCATACTTATACCAAAAAATTGCCACTAATACCTTTTCAGCAGGAGAATCCACTCATCGGAAATTCAACCCAAACCAGTATGTTATCAGGTGTGGTGAACGGTGCTGTTCATGAAATAGATGGGATGATAGATGAATATAAAGTTAAAAATCCCAAATTAGCCGTAATAATTTCTGGTGGAGATGCACAAATATTTGAATCTAAACTAAAAAACAAGATATTTGCGATTCCTAATTGTGTTTTATTGGGATTAAACCAAATTTTAAATTATAATGTTCAGTATCAATCTTAGGCTATACTTCAGCATCATACTTCTTGTTTTAGTTTCAAAAGGATTTTCTCAGGAAAGCACACCCTACTCCAGATATGGATTAGGATATATTGGTGATTATAATTTCATTCAAAGTTCCTCGATGGGTGGCTTGGGAACGGCGTATCGTTCTTGGGAAAGTGTAAGTTTTATCAATCCGGCTTCCTATTCTGAGCTCTATTTTACTTCTTTTGAAGCGGCCGTAAGTGCGGCCGTAGAGCGACTTAAAACGACCACACTTAAAGATTCTAGAGGAAATGGTGGGTTAAACTATTTAGCATTATCTTTTCCTGCCGGGAAACATGTGGGTATAAGTGCCGGAATGGTGCCTTTTAGCAAAAAAGATTATTTATTAACGGACACTTCTACGTTTATTGGTACTGATGGCGAAAAATTAGTAAAAGAGTTCGAAGGGGATGGTGGAATTTACAACCTGTATTTTGGTTCCGGTGTAAAGATTAAAGGATTTTCTTTGGGTGCTAATTTCGGATACATGTTTGGAAAACTCATCAACAACTCTTTTGCTTATCCATTAGATGAAGATTTACTTCCCGATGCAAACTCCTCCACCACTTGGAAATACAATAACTTAAGGGTGAAGGGTATTTATTATAATTTTGGTGCGCAATATTCTGATACCGTTAAAACAAAAAAAGAACCGCTTAGAATTACGGTGGGAATAAGCGGAAATCCGGGTATTAAATTGGGTAAACTCAGTCAATTGGATGAAGGAACTTATACATTTAATACCGAACAATTTTATGGTCCTGTGCCTCGTGCAGAAAATCAAGGAATTGAAGACTTTATTCAGGAGAACTTAATTACTGATTATGTTGATACGCTGAAGGAAAGTTTGAATCAAAAAACTCAGGTGAAGATTCCCGGAACATTGAATATGGGCATTATGTTTGACCAAGGCTTACAATGGAAAGCCGGTGTCGATTTTAGGTACCAACCTTGGAAAAATTATCAAGGGTATGAAAGCAACGGCGCTTCAGTTTTACAAAGCAGTTGGAGAATAGGCGTAGGTGGGGAATATCTTCCGAACCCAGATTTGACCGGAAAATATTCAAAAAAAATAAAATATCGTGCCGGATTTAATTATACCAAGTCAAATATTATTGCCAACAGCACTTCTATCAATGAATATGGCTTTAGCTTAGGCTTTGGTTTGCCTATTTTAAACACTATTGCAAATGATGAAGGTTTCTTAAATAAAAGTGCCAACTATTCTTTCAATTTTGGTGTTGAAGCGGGGGCAAGAGGCACAACTAAAAACAACCTTTTGCAAGAGAGTTTTGTCCGCTTTAAGTTTGGATTTAGTTTCAATGACAGGTGGTTTGTTAAGCGGAAATTCAATTAAATATTTAAAGGCAGGATATTTTCTGTTGCTTGCATGTGTGTTTGCATGCGAGAAGAATGACATCTCCAAAGTAAAGGCACTTACTAAAAAAGAAGAAGTTTCTTATGATGTAGCCGACAGCCCAAAAATCACCTATTCAGAAAATGGTTGGAAAAGAGCCGTTATGACGGCACCGGAAATGAAAAAGTACAATCAGGCAAACAATGCGTTAGAATTTAATAAAGGGATTAATGTTGTTTTTTATGATAATGGAAAACAAACGGCAACCTTGGTAGCAGACTACGCTTATAATGATGAGCAAACCAAAATCACAAAGATGAGGGGTCATGTGAAAATGGTCAATTATAGAAAAGAAACCCTCCTTGCAGAAGAGATAGAGTGGGATATCCGCAACAAAAGAATAAAAGCACCCGGTTGGATAAAAATTAAAAATAAAGAAGAAATGATTGTTGGCGAAGGCTTAGAATCTGATGAAGAATTTAAAAACTATACCATCAAACGTGTGAAAGGCAATTTTAATGTATATGAAAATGAGGGGTTTCGGTAAGACATTTATAAAAAGCGACATTCGAGAATAATCCCCAATGCCGCTTTTGAAAGATTCTTTTAAATGTTACTGCTCATGAAAAAGTTCATTTACTTCTGAAGCAGATATTGCTCTTGCATAAATTTTTATATCGTCAAGCTTGCCTTTCAAATGTCCGACATTCCCAGTACCTGTGCCTAAATTGAGTACTTGATTATAATCATCCAATGTTATTACGGTTCCTATTTTATTTATTACCAACTCATTGTTTCTAAATACCCTCATATAGTTATGACGTTTTGAACAAATAAAAACATAGTGCTCCCATTCTGTAATTAAAGGAACACCGATAAGTTCCGCCCTTCCGGATGAATAATTGCCATGATCCCAAAAAATAGAATTTACGCCTCTATGTCCATAGTTTACGAATGCTCCCATTCTCTTGGAATCTGGTTGAACATAAAAAACGGTACCCCATCCCATTTCATCCATTTTTGTCCAAACACTAAAAGACATTTCATTAAAACTCATATCAAACGCTTTGAGTTTTGGTAGAAGAATGGCACTTGTTGTTCCATCAAATTCATACGCACTATTTTCATTGCCAAAACGATCTGTTGTTAAAACAGCATCATTTACGATTCCATGTAAATGATTTCTGCTTTCATCCTTCGCATTCCCATTAAATGGATAACATGCTACAGGATTTATACAATTATCATTTGGAAAGTTATCATTTCCATTTGGAAAAGGAAAGTTATTACAACTTTGAATCAAGGGCATAAGAGTAAAAAACAGCAATACTCTAACAATAGATAATCTTTTCATTTTTTAAATTTTTGCATAAAAATACTGCACTATTATTAAACCTGTAAAGACAATTTTGCGTTAAAATCGGAAATAAATGCCATGTCTGTTCTTTTGTGAAGATATGGAATTAGATAAAACTACAACTTATCACTATCTTTGAATCGTGGAAATAGGAATCATCGTTGCTTGTTTGATTACTGCCGGATTTTTTTCTGGTATGGAGATTGCTTTTTTCTCTGCCAACCGTTTAAAAATTGAGCTCAGTCAGAAGCGAGGTTCTAGTTCAGGAAAGTTGATGTATAAGTTCCTTAAAAATCCATCTGACTTTATCATCACCAACCTCATCGGTATCAATATCGCTGTTGTTACACTTTCTCTTACCATGTCAAAAATTCTGGAACCGGTGGTAGCGCGATTGGGATTGCCGGAATTTGGTGCTGTTATTTTTGAAACATTGATTTCTACCTTTCTTATTTTGGTATTGAGTGAATTTATTCCGAAAATTTTATTCCGGGTATATGCTGACACCCTATTGCCGCTGTTAATCTTTCCATTTTATATACTTTATCTCTTGCTTAAAGTGGTCGTGCTATTTTTAAGCAGTATTTCTAAACTCACATTAAGGCTTTTCGGTGTAAAAGTTGATGAAAATAAAGTGCAATATACCGTAGTAGATTTAGAGAAATTCATCAAAGACCATAGCCCAGAGGAAGATGAAGAACAACAAGTGGACACCGAAATGTTTGAAAATGCACTTTATCTGGAAAATATAAAGGTGAGGGAGTGCATGGTGCCAAGGAAAGAAATTGTAGCCGTAGAAGTAGGTGAAACCATTGACCAATTGCTGGCAGTAATTATTGAGTCTAACCATTCAAGGATTTTGGTATATAAAGAAACTATCGACAATATTTTAGGTTATGTACACCATTTTGATATGCATAATGCGCCGAAAGATATTGCATCTATTATAATGCCAATCGGTATAGTTCCTGAAACGATGGCCTTACAACATCTTTTAAATCACTTTATAAAAGAAAATAAAAGCATTTCTTGGGTAGTAGATGAATATGGCGGTACTGCAGGCATTATTACTTTAGAGGATATTTTGGAAGAAATCTTCGGAGAAATTAAGGATGAATATGATAATGACGAATTGATAGAGAGTCAGCTATCGCAAAATGATTTTATTTTGTCCGGAAGGTTAGAAGTTGAACACATTAATGAGCAGTATCATCTCCGTATTCCCGAAGGTGACTATGAAACCTTGTCAGGTTTTATCATTTCGCACGCCGAATCCATTCCAGAAAAAGATGAAATCATCACCATTGAACAGTATGAATTTAAAATTTTAGATGTCTCTGACACAAAAATTGAAACGGTAAAACTCACCATTTTAGAGAATAATGCCAAAGAATAGCATTTTTCTTTGTTTTTTATTGATTTTTATGGGTTTCCCACAGTTATTAACAATAAACTCATTTTGAGAATAATTTCAATCCCTTTATCTTTGCACATTCTTTTTAAAAATAAAATAATATAATAAAATGGCCGTAATAGGTAAAATCAGACAGAGAACCGGATTGTTGTTAGGAATAATTGGGGTTTCACTTGTAATGTTCTTATTAATGGATGCATTACAAAATGGAATTAGAATGGGTAGTGCCGGAAAACAAAATGTTGGAAAAATTAACGGCAAAAAAATCTCTCAAAAGGATTTTGCACTTCGTGTGGAAGAATATGTAAACAGATTGAAAATCATGAGACCCGATATCGAGTTGAATGATCAAACATATGCTGCCATTAGGGAAGAAGTATGGAATAATATCGCCATGGACAATATCATGGGTAGATCTATTGATGATTTGGGATTGGTGGTTTCAAATGCTGAAATTGCGGATGCAGAGGCAGGCAATAATCCCCATCCTTTTGCCAGACAAATCTTCGTAAATCCACAAACCAGGCAGTACGATAAAAATTTGGCCTCCCAAACGTTGCTAAATATTGCACAGCAACCTCAAGAGGTGAAAGATGCAATTAAGGTGCTGGAAGATGTTATTATCGAGGACAGGCTAAAAACAAAATATGCTGCTTTAATTTCTAAAAGTTATAATATCCCTACCTTTTATGCTAAAGAAGCCCTACGCGCCAATACAGAAAGTTTAAAAGCGACCATCTATGCACTTCCTTACGCTTCTATCGCTGATAATACAATAAAAATTGAAGAAAACGATCTCAAAAAATATATGGATGCACATGCTAAAGACTTCGAACTGAAAGAAGAAACGCGTGACATCGAGTTTGTAACATTCCCTATCATCCCTACAAAAGGAGATTCTGCAGAAGCTTATAAAGCCATCAGTGACAGATTTACTGAGTTTTCCGGTCTTTCAAACGATACGGTGTTCCGTAAAAGTAGAACGACAAGAGGTTTGGATGATGCTTACTATACACAAGAAGATTTTGAAAAATCACAACTCACCAATTTTGACCAATTAATGTCTACTAATGAAGGAACAGTTATTGCCCCTTATATTAGAAATGGAAGCTATGTCATTACAAAAGTAATGGGTAAAAGAATGTTGTCTGACTCAGTAAGAGCGAGCCATATTCTTTTAAAAGTAGATCCTAACAGCAAAGATTCTTATGATAGAATGAATAAATTGGCAGACGCACTCATAGATTCTGCTAAAACCGGTAAAGAAAGTTTTCCAAACTTAGCCTATAAACACTCTACTGACGAAGGTAGTAGGGTACAAGGTGGAAACTTGGGATTCTTTCCTAGAGGCGCAATGGTGAAGCCTTTTAACGACAAAGTCTTCTATGAAATGAATTTGGGCGATATCGTGAAAGTGGAGTCTCAATTTGGTATTCACGTAATTTGGCTTACCGGTATCAATCCAAAAACACCTGCAGTGAAATTTGCTGATGTAGAAATTCCTATTCAAGCCAGTAAAGAAACCGAAGATGCCGCTTACAGTGCTGCGATGAACTTCATGCAAAAAAGTTCAACTTCAGAAACTTTCGCAAAAAATGCAAAGACGAAGAATCTTAAAACATCTTACGGTCTTGAGAAAAATCAAGCAGCGGTAAATGTACTTGGAGAAGCCAGAGAAATCGTCAACTGGGTATTCAATCAAAAAAAACCGGGTGCTGTTACCAATTTCGATTTAGGGGATAAGATTGCTATTGTTCATTTCTCTAAAATCAATCCAAAAGGAATGCAGCCTTTAGAAAATGTTAAAGGCGAGGTAGAGGATTTGGTAAGAAAGGAGAAAAAAGGTGCTTTATTGGTAGAAAAACTCCAAAAAGCCGGTGGAAATTTTGAAACCATCCCCAATATCATCAAACTCGATAGCGCACAGTTGTTATTTGCCAGCGATGAAGTTGACTCACTTGGAGAAGAACCAAAATTAGTGGCATTGGCTTTTGCTACAAAACCCGGTGCAACGTCCAAACCTATGGCCGGAGAGAGAAATGCCTTCGTTGTTAAAACAGGTTCTATCAATAAAGATCAAGGAATGGACTTGCCTTTGGATTTTATCAAGCAACAGCTGGGCATGCAAGCCGCTCAAAATTTCCAGTTCCAAAACATCATCAGCAGCGTCATCAAAAATGCTAAAGTTGAAGACACGAGATATAAGTTCTATTGATTAAAAAATCTTAATAAATAAAAAAGCGGGTGTAATTGCCCGCTTTTTTTATTTTTGAGAATAATTTTTGCTGTACTTTGCACAAAATGGATATTTTAGTAAATAAAGTTGCGGAGAGTGGTATCATCACTTTAAATTTGGAGGACTTTCTTCCAAAACAAGAGATTGTTGAACTGGATATCAGTGATTTTTTATTTAGAAAATTGATTCTAAAGGAAAAAGAATTCCGCCAACACTTAAAAGACCTAGATATTTCTCCTTTCCACCAAAAAATAGCCACTGTGTTTTGCAGTACTGATGCCATTATACCGCAATGGGCATATATGTTGGCAACAAGTACGCTCCTTCCTGCTACAGGAAAGATTTATTTCGGAACTAAAGAACAAACCACCGCAGAAATACTTTTGGAAAATATCCGGAACATTGACACAGAAAAATATAAGCAAGAAAGAGTCGTCATCAAAGGGTGCGGGACAATTCCAATTCCGGACAGTGCTTACCTCGAAGTGACCAAAAAACTCATTCCCGTCGTTAAAAGTCTTATGTTTGGTGAGCCATGTTCTACAGTACCTGTTTATAAAAATAAACAGCTGTAACATTCGTTTTTATAATCTTTATACATTGAATAAAATATATATCATGAAAAATATCTTTCAATTCTTTAAAAAACCCTTTTTCGGCGGTGCTTTGGTAATGGCACTATTGTTCGTGATGTTGCTATTTATCAATGCGAATGTTGCGCCTAAATATGCCTATCTCCCTTTTTTAAAAATTGGCAAGCAGGAATCCCCCACTTTTGGTTCTGCTGTAGATGCTGTTGCCCCACAGATATATCCTGTTAAACTTCCAACTAAATTGGATTTTGGCGGAGAAGAAGTTCCTCTTGATGATATAGAAGTAAGAGAAAGACTTGATAGAGAACTGCTGGTCAATACTTATTGGCAATCCAATACTGTTTTGGTATTGAAGCGCGCCAACAGGTGGTTTCCACTTATTGAAGAGCGATTGAGGGCGAATGGTGTACCGGAAGATTTTAAATATTTGGCGGCTATTGAGAGCAACCTCACAGATGTGGTTTCTCCCGCTGGGGCGGCCGGATTTTGGCAGTTCATGAAAGGTACTGCCCCTTCTTATGGTCTTTTAGTGAATGAAGAAGTAGATGAACGCTACAATGTGGAAAAAGCTACTGATGCCGCCTGCAAATACCTCATCGATGCGAAAAATAAACTTGGCAGCTGGACAAATGCCGCCGCCAGTTACAATATGGGCGTTGCCGGATTTGAAAAACAAAAAGGCAGACAAACGGAAACCAACTATTATGATATGTCTTTAAGTTCTGAAACCAGCAGGTATGTTTTCAGAATATTGGCCATGAAAATGATTCATCAAAACCCTAAAGATTTTGGTTATAATTTTACCCCCGATGATATGTACCAACCGTATGAATATACAGAAGAACAACTTTCGGGTTCGGTAAGTTCTTTCGGGAATTATGCAGAAGAACACGGCATGAGTTATAAAGAATTAAAGATGCTGAATCCATGGTTGCGTGATAATAAACTTACCAATACTTCCGGTAGAACTTATACGGTGAAGATCTTGAAGTAGTTTATAAAAACCACCCTTTGGGGTGAAGATTTTCAAGAATAACTATAGTAATTTTACTTCAGAAAATTACTTTTATGAAAATCTTTTGTATCTTCTTCTGTATTGCTTTATTGTCTTGTAAAAAAGAGACGCCATTATTAGAAAATAAAGCGAGTATAACCAATAAGCAAAGTAACCTCACAATTTACTATGATAAAAGTAGTAAAGCGCAGGTAGTTTATCAGGTTTTTAAATATGACGGTGTTAATGAGACAAATCTTACGAATGATTTATCCCATAATTATTGGTGGACAAGAGTTTCTCCTGATAAAACAAAATTTTTATGCTATCGTTCTCCAAGAATCGGTAATGTTCAATCAAAAAACCCGGGATTAAACTATTATGCAAATGCAGATTTGATGATATATAATATCGATGGTAGTTCCCCAAAAATAATTAACCTAAAGGTAGTTATGGATGGAAGGAACAAGGTGTTGCAAAATGGCATCCTGATGGAAACTACCTCTTAATGGCAGCAAATTGTACAGATGTCCCAAGAGGTTTTAACACATATAATTGGCGGTTAATTATTACCGATACAGAAGGTCTGAGTCCTAAAATTATCTCTACAAGAAATAGCGTTTTTGCAGATCCGGCTTGGTCTCCGAATGGAAATAAAATAGTTTATGTTTCTTTACCTCCAGGATTGAGTGCCAGTTCCTCACAAAACTTATATGAAATCTATGTGGCTGATTATAATGAGTCTACCAATACTATTTCAAATGAAGTAAGACTCACTAATGATAAATTATATTGTTTCGACCCTTGTTGGAGTCCTGATGGTCAATATATTGCATTTACCACTTGTAGATATGTCAATACCCCATTTAATTCAGAAATTATTCGGATAAAACCGGATGGCTCCGATAAAATGACTATTATGAATGATAATTTGTCCAACGCCGTTCCATATTGGACAGAAGATAGTAAACGTGTATATTTCCACACCCTTGGCATCGGCACAAGTTATTCTATAGCTAGTTGTGACGCCGTAAATGGTGGAGATAAACAAATTCACTTGTTAGGTGGTGGCAATACAATTACGTATTACACAACTCCGCAGCCTGTAAATCATTAATTGGATAATACTTCTTTCGCTGCGCGGTATCCGGATTCTAAGGCGCCTTCCATGTAGCCGTTTCCTTTCATGGCTGTTTCCGTTCCCGCCCAGTGAATGTTTCCGCACGGTGTTCTCAGGTATTCTCCAAAACTCGTCAACGTTCCCGGGGTAGGGTTTCCTGCGTAGCAACCTCCTGACCACGTTTCTTCTGCCCAACTTTTGTCCAAATAATAATCGGGTTCTAATGCTTCTTTTCCAAAATACTGCGATAATCTTTGCAATACCAACTCTTTCCTTTTTTCTTCTGATAAAGTTATCATAAATCGTTCATTTTCAGCTTCTATAAACGATAAGATGATGCCGCAGGAAGCGTCTGCCGGAGAACAGTCAAATGTTACCTGTACAGGATTCAAATCTGATACCACCTGACCACTGAAGCCCTTTTCTCTCCAAAAGGGTTTTTTATACACGGCGAAACTCTTCATTGCCGAACCCATAGGTATACGCTGTTGCAATTGCACTCGATTTGCCGGTAGTGATTGTAAAAAGGAGATTTTTTCTACCAATGCCGGCGGAACGGTAATGATTACCTTATTAGCGGTTATGATAGATTTTTTAGTGTAAACCTTAACACCCTTTTCCGATTGTTCTATCGCATTTACGGGATTATCCAAGAGAATCTTATCCTGAAAAGGTTGTGCCATACATTGTAACAGGTGCTGCGATCCTTTTTCGAATCTTGTTTGCTGTGCGCCGTTTTGTATGGAAATGAGTTTTTCAAAATCCTCTCCCGAGTGCGCATAAAACAATGCCTGCAGCATAGAAATTTCTGATGGTGGGCAAGCAAATACTGTTTCCACACCTACTTTAAACAAAAAACGGGCTTTTGGAAAGCGAATATGTTGGTTCATCCAATTTTGTACGGTAATAGCGTCAAGTTTTTTCGCATCCGGCGCTTCCCACGGTTTATCTAACGGTATTTTTTTGCACCATTTATTGATTTTATCTAAGGATAGCCCTAAGCTTATTAATGAGAAAGGGTCTATTTTTGGAATTGTACCTTTGTAGTACGTCATTTTTTTGTTGTAATACAAAATATTCTTCCCTTCGTCATAGGTATCAAAAGTTTTCACCCGATGTTTTAAAGCCTGTTCCCACATCAGCTTTTGATCCGGACCTATCCATTGCGCACCTAAATCTATCGTAGTATTATTGGGCAATGTTTTAGACCACACCCGCCCACCGATTCTATCTCTTGCTTCCACCACTAAAAAATTCTTTCCTGCCATTTGTAATTGTGTAGCTGCTCCAATTCCGGCGTAGCCTGCACCGATGATTAGAAATTCTGTTTGTATCGTTTCCATTTTAGATGATTTTTGCTTGCTTGTTCCACTTTTTCCAGTGATAATTATAAGAGAAAGGCATTTTCTTAGGCGCAATTTTCTCCACTATGTTTGTCCATTTTTGTAAAAAATCCATGGAAATCTTTACTGCTTTATCGCTAACATTTTCTGAATATTGAGTCTCCGTCAAGTGAAATATCTCTTGCTGCACCTGATTTCTTTCTAATGTAAATGCTTGTATGAATTCTTGATACACCGGTAACGCACGTCTGTGGAATTTCTCCCATTGCCACCAATACGATTCATCATAAACATTCGTAGAAGTAAATAAAACATTATTCGCTAGATAGGAAGAATCAAAATAGAAAGGTTTATAAATAGATAAACAGGATGCTGCAGTACCTGTAAACCACACGGGAAATTTTTTTTGCCCCAGCATCGCCACCATTGACCCGGTAGTTTGGGAAGGCGTAAACAGTCCTGAGGCGTGGAGGCATAAATTGTTCATTCCGGCATGTTGTGGCTCGAATTTTTCTTCATGATGTGTTCTTAAAATTTCAAAAATATCCGTTGTGTCGAGTTTGTGTTTCGGATAGTCTATTTTTGTATGGCAAAGATATTGTCTTTCTGCTCCTTTGGCAAGTCGACTCATAAAAGGTGCTGCAAAGGCGTCTGCAAAGGAAAAATCTTTTTGTTTTGTCCATCCTTTTTTGGTGGCGTAATCAACGGTATCTTTCGAAATTCCGTCATATGCCGTAGTTATGGAGAGTCGGTTAGAAATTGCGCTTCTCTGTGTTACTTGTCGGTATACCCAATGTTGTCCGGCGGTTTCCAGAATAAAAGCCTTTTCCCTATCGGCGATTAAAAAGCTATTATGGTAATAAAAGTTTTTGTCTGTATATCCTCCGCAGGCATCTTGTCCGTATTGCTCTAATAACGAAACAATTTTTTCCAACGCCATTTCTGCATTGGTGCAACTTTCCAAAGCTAGTCGCAACATATCCATGCCCGTCAGCCCTGAATTGTCTTTTTTAAATTTCATTTTGGTAAATACAGCTTCATTGCCGATGGCTAATCCGTGTTCATTTACACCCATTTCTGCTCCCCACATTTGGAAAGGTTTGCTGAGCATTACACTATATCTGTGTTGTGGGTGTTCTACCTCAATAAACGTGCAACGCTGTTTACTATTTTTGGCTTCATGTGCCGGAAACAGGTCAATGTTTTGTGCTTCATTGGGTTCACGGTCTGAATTTTTTGCTAACACAGGGAAACCCGATACAGACATATGCGCCGGAATATAAAAAGTATCACACATGTAATAAAGTTATAAACTTTTTAACCGAAATTCATCATTAGAGGAAAATATGTTAGAATTGAAAGTTGGAAGGCTGTTATTTGTTGACATCCCGTTGTGTCGGGAGAACACCGATTATGCATTTTGTTGAAGAAATTTAGCGTTTTGTTGAATATTTTATTTTCTTAAATCACATGCCTTTATTTTTGTCAGAAAAGATAATATGAAAAAGTGTATAGTTCTTGCCCTAGCTTTATTTTGGTTGCAATCTTTTAGCCAGCCATCATGCATTTATTATTCTAAAATAAATCAGAATACTAATTTTATAAATAATACTGCACTTAATGTTTGCAAACTCAATACAGACAAGGAATTATTAAGGTATAGAAAATTGAAAGTTTCTGGAATCACATTTACAACTATTGGTGGCGTTGGATTGATTGCGACAGGAATCGTTGCTTCATTTTATAATAATGTTGGAAACTTATTTCATCCACTATTAAGCAATTCAATAGGTTCTTATGTGATAATGGTTGGTGGGAGTGTATCTATACCGTTTTTGGCAATAGGACTTCCACAATTGGGCATAGGTATAAAAAGGAGTCGTACCATTAGAACATTTTAATAACCTAATGCGCATTCATCAAATCCTCAATTTCTTCTACTTCTAGTGGAATGTCTGCCATTAAATCGAGTTGCCCGTTTTCTGTAATGAGTATATCGTTCTCAATTCTTATTCCAATGCCTTCTTGCGGAATATAAATACCTGGTTCACAGGTGAAGAGGTTTCCAACTTGCATTGGTTGGTATCTTGGACCTAAATCATGAACATCTAAGCCAAGGTGATGCGAGGTGCCGTGCATGAAGTACTTTTTATATAATGGATTTTCAGGGTCTTGCTTGGCGACATCGTTTTTATCCAATAATCCTAAGCCTATTAATTCTGATTCCATTATTTTACCGACTTCTTTATTATACTCCATCAATGTATTTCCCGGTATTAACATGGTTATAGCTGTTTTCATCACACGTAGTACGGCATTATAAACGTCCTTTTGTCTGGGAGAAAAACGTCCATTTACGGGTATGGTACGCGTGAGGTCTGCATTATAATTGGCGTACTCCGCTCCGAAATCCATCAACAAAATATCGCCGTCTAAGCATGTTTTATTATTTTCTATATAGTGTAAAACACAGGAATTTTTTCCAGAACCAATGATAGGTGTATAAGCATGTCCCGTAGCCCTTTGTCTGATAAATTCATGGATAATCTCGGCTTCAATTTCATATTCCTGAACGCCGGGTTTTACAAATTTCAATACCCTCAAAAATGCATCACGTGTAATATTGCAGGCATTTTGTGTTAAATCAACTTCTATCTGAGATTTTATACTTCTCAAGGAAGACATTATGGGACCTAACCTATGTATGGGGTGTCCCGGATATTGATAGCGCAACTCATTGGCAAAACGGATATCTTTGTATGGAACAAAGGATTCGAAGCGGTCATTCTCATTAAAATTCAAATATACAGATTCGCAGTATGTCATTAATGCCGGCAATACCATCTCAAAAGAATCGTTCCAAAATATCTTATTGATTCCGGATGTTGCTCTGGCTTCTTCCATCGTATATTTATGTCCTTCCCAAACGGCAATGACTTCGTTTGTTTTTCTAAGAAATAGGGCTTCTCTATACAAAGGATTGGGGCAATCAGGGTAGAGTATTAGAATGGTTTTTTCCTGGTCAATTCCTGTTAACCAAAATAAATCCGGATTTTGCCGAAATACAAAGGATTGGTCGCCACTGCGGGGCATTTCATCGCTTGCAAATAAAATCGCCATGCTGTTTTTTGGCAATTTTGCAATCAGCTTTTTTCTGTTTTCAATAAAGAGGTTTTGGTCGATTGTCGTGTACTTCATACTCATTTATTTATGCCGACCTCTGGTCGGCGCGATTTTTTTTTTACAAGCCTGCTTTTGCAGATATCTCTAACATTCTGTCTATTGGAAGTCTTGATTTTTCAATCAATAAAGGATCCATTAATATTTCTGGTTGTTCGTATTGCATACAGAGATAAATTTTTTCCAATGTATTGCGTTTCATGTGTGGACAGTCGTTGCAAGCACAAGAATTATCCGGTGGTGCCGGAATAAATGTTTTTTCTGGACTGGATAATTGCATTTTGTGTAAAATACCTGTTTCTGTTGCAACGATAAATTCTTTAGCGGTACTTTGTTGTGTAAATTTTAGCAATGCCGTCGTAGAACCGATAAAATCTGATATTTCCAATAATGGCGCTTCGCATTCCGGGTGTGAAATCAACAGGGCTTCGGGATGTTTTAATTTTAACTTGGCAATTTTCTCTAAAGAAAATATCTCATGTACCATGCAAGCACCGTCCCATAATATCATATCTCTCCCGGTTTTTTTAACGAGATAGGCACCTAAGTTTTTGTCCGGGGCAAAAATGATTCCTTTTTCTTTTGGTATGCTATTCACAATCACTTCGGCATTACTGGAGGTGACAATATAATCACTGAGGGCTTTTATGTCTGCGGTACAGTTGATATAAGAAACAACTACATGATTCGGATGCTGTGCTTTGAATGCTGAAAATTCTTCTGCCGGACAACTATCTGCAAGTGAGCAACCTGCTTTCATATCCGGTAAAACGACTTTTTTATGGGGATTCAATATTTTTGCCGTTTCTGCCATGAAATGCACACCGGCAAAAACAATCAGGTCTGCAGTAGTTTTTTCTGCCTGTTGTGCCAATCCCAAACTATCGCCAATATAATCGGCAATATCCTGAATATCGGCATCCTGATAATAATGCGCCAACAAAATGGCATTCTTTTCCTTTTTCAATCGTTGAATTTCAGCAAATATATCTAATGTCGGATCAATATCAATGCTTAAATATCCGTTCTTGTCTATGTCTTGCTTTGCTTGATTAATCATAATTATATTATTTATATAAAATATTATTATTGTTTATTAGCGACGTGGATTTGTTGAAACTTTATATTTTAAATGCTTTGTTTTATCTAATCTAAAAAGTTATTCAAAAGTTTCCACATCTTATTAACGTGTCAAAATTAAGAAAATCAATGGTTTTTTTACTTTTCCCACATATATACTATAACTTTTTCCGCACGTTTTTGTGGAGAATATTTTTTGCTTTTTCTGTTCACCTGAGATTGTTTCCATGTGTATAATTGACTAATAATTTTGTTTGTTTATTTGTTTCTTTTTACACTTAAAAAAGGAGAAAACTTATGAACTTTTGCAAGTACACCATGCACATAAAATGTGTACGTTTTGTGTTTGCAATGTGTATATCTTTTAATTGATTAATAATTAAATACATATATTATTAATTATAATGTTTAAAACTTTTTTTGAGCATTTACTGATACAAATGATGTTCATTTATATACTTTTCGACACTTTCAAGTACCATATATTTAATAACTAATTGACCTTCAATACGAGATCTTATTTCAGTTGAAGAGATATCTAAAAATGGTAGTTTTATATAATGAAAATGTGGATGTTGCCATTTATCTGTGTAATCGTGTGCTGTTTTTCTATTATATATGTAGATGTGGTTGTTTTTTATAATTTCTTCATAGTTTTTCCATTTGTGTAGTTTTTTAAGGTTATCTTCTCCAAGTATCAATGAAAAGGTATGTTCTTTAAATGTGTTTCTTAGTTCACTTAAGGTATCTATAGTGTAGGAAGGTTTAGGTAAGTGAAATTCTATATCTGATACTTTAAAATACGGATGCTGAGAAATGGCCATTTCTACCATTTTATATCTATGTTCTTCTTTTGCTAATGTTTTGACATCTTTTAAAGGATTTTGCGGTGAAACGATGAACCAAACTTCATCAAAGTTTGCTTTCTCTTTCATATATGTTGCCAAGAGCAGATGCCCGATATGTATTGGATTGAATGAACCCGGAAAAAGACCAATTTTCATGTTTTGGAAATTTGTTTATAGAGTTGAAGATATTTTTCGCCTGTTTGTTGATAGGAAAAATTTTGTACAGTAATTTTTCCATTAACAGCAAATTTGTCCCTTAACTCTTTACTTTTTAAGAGATATATTGTACTTTCTGCCAAATGTTTCACGTCTTTTGGTGGATGGATAAATCCATTAAAATTATGGGTAATAATTTCCGGTATGCCACTTACATTTGTACTTACAATGGGAACATTTGCAGCAATTGCATCTAATAAGGTGGTTCCTATACCTTCAAAAATGGATGTGAATAGAAATATATCAAAAGCGTTTAATAGATCAGGAATATCATTTCTAAAACCTAATAGGAACACGTGATCTTTTAGATTTTCTTGTGTGATTTGATTTAAAAGAATTTCTTTCAGCTCACCTTCTCCGGCTATAAAGAAATATGTATGGGGAATTTGTCTAATAATTTCTTTAGCGGTTTTTATAAATGTTTGATGATCCTTCTGATCAGTAAGGGCACCAATATTTCCTATTATAAAGGAATCTTCTGGTAATGAAAACTCTTTTCTTAAAATATTTACTGCCTTATTTTGTTTAAATTTATCAATATCTATCCCAGAATGAATAGTAAGTAATGTAGATGATGATTTAATAGATGGTTGCAACATTCGTTTAACTGCTTCTGAAACGCAAGCAATTTTTTCTATTCGTGGGTAATTGTATTTATATTTTGAAATGATAGACGTTATGGGTCTTTCAATTCTTCGTGTGATAACGGCAGGAGTTTTAAGTCCAAAGATCAATGATGAAAGCAAATAAATATTATGGGCATGAGAATCATGACAATGTATAATATTAGAAGGCGTTCGTTGCTCATTTTTATAGAGTTTTTTGGCAGCTTTTATTGAAAGACTGCTATTTTTTGTAAAGTGTACTATCTGAATATTATCTTCAACTTTGGTATTTAATATCGCATTTTCCGGACAGTATAATATTTGGATAGTTTTTCCATTCAAATATTTTGTAAGATAGGCAATCTGTTGTTCCCCACCGCGCCATGTTTCAGCTGTCGATATATGTGTTATGCGAAGCATACTTAATTTCAGAAAGTAAAAATACTGAAAAGAAAAATGCAAATGTCATACAATCTGTTTGTTTTAATAAAACGGCATCAGGAATGAATGTGATGAGATAGAACGATAGGAAAGATACGCCAATGATAAACCATTTTTTTAGCTTATACATATAAATGACTGCTATTAGCAAAGACAATATAAAAACGGAAAAGCCAATTAAACCACCAACACCCCAAATATATAAGTATTGTGAATGGTGGTTAATAGTTAGTTGGTACTTTCCTGACGCATATGCTTTTTTGAGTTCAGTATCGAAATCCCCTATTCCTGTACCCATCCAAAAGTTCGCTTGTATTACTTTCCAATTATTGATCCAAGAAACATATCTGCGGATGGAAGTTAGGTATTGCATTTCTTCCGGAGGAATGGCACGTTTTTTAAACTCATTTATTTCATAGAAATGTTGTTCGTATCTGTCTTGTAGTGCAGGAATATTTTTAAATGCGATATACGTACTTCCACCAATTATTAATAATGAAATTATGAATCCCGATAGTATTCCAAAGAACTTTAGGTGTAGTTTTTTTTGTAGAAGTGTAGCTATTGTGAACATACTAAAAATAAGTAATCCACCTACTAAAGCGATTTGTCCGCCTCTCCCACCTAATAAAATTGAAGCAATAATACATAAAACAGCAAGTATTACACAAAAGTATTTTTTTCTAAAAATAGCTAAAAACAAGGCTAGTAAGGTGGAAATACCCAATTGATTGCTCAATTGAATCCTGTCAACAAAAGCACATATCATTCCGTAAAAATCTATGCGATGGTTTGGATGTGGAAGAAATATTTTGTCGTAGGAAGATAATTTAGATGTTATATCATCTGAACCATAAGTATATAATAAAGTAACTGAGAAGGAAAATAAAGTGGCACCAATAAACGTGTAACTGAGTGTATTAAAATGTCGTGAAACAATTTCTTTTTGTATGGAAATAATTATAGGAATGATCAATAATGGTGAGAAACCGATTAAGTTTTTTATGCCTTCATTTAATTGCGTAGAATTCAATAAGGAAAAAAGAAGTATAATAAATGTGGTAGAAACAAGCATAATCGGCGACCGTTCCCATTTCCTTTCTTTTGTAAACAGCTGATAAAAGGAAAAAACAAGTAGCGATAATTCAGTAATATTTCCAATGGCTTTGGATAATGGCAAAGCTGCACAAAAGAGGTATAACAAAAATATAACGATATTGTTGGTGCTGATTTTCATAATGGTTTGCCAAAAATAATGATATATAAGGAACTCTACCTAGAAAAAAATCGTTATATCGTTATTCAAAATTTATACCTTTATGGTGTTGGCGATGGAACCGAATATTAGCATAGACAAAGAAGTTGTTTTTGAAAAGGATTTTTTTCCTTTTGCAGATGCTTTATACAACTTTGCATATCATCTTACATATAATGAAGAAGATGCGAATGACTTGGTTCAAGATACTTTTTTAAAAGCATACAGATATATTAATTCTTTCCAGAAGGGAACTAATGCAAAGGCTTGGTTGTTTAAGATATTGAAGAATGGTTTTATTAACCACTATCGAAAGAAGTCAAAAGGACCCAGTCAGATTGATTATGAAGAAATCATCGCTTATCAGGATGCTGATGATGATAATGTTCGAAATAGTCATCTGGATTTAAGAGAAGAGATTTTTGATAACTTACTCGGAGATGAGGTAAGTATCGCTATTAACTCTTTACCTATTGACTTTAAAACGGTGATTTTGTTGTGTGATGTTGAAGGGTTTTCTTATGAGGAAATAGCAAAAATTATCAATATACCTGTTGGAACGGTCAGATCCCGTTTACATAGAGGAAGAAATTTATTAAAGGAACGATTGGAAAAATATGCCATTAGCATGGGTTATAAAAAATAGGGTATGGAAGCAAAACCGTCAACCAGGCATAATTGTAAAGAAGTAATGGAAAGAATACATTCCATTATCGATGGAGAAATGACACGTCATGATAGGCAGCAGCTATTGGCAGAAATAGAAAATTGCACACATTGTACGGAGCATTTCGTTAAATCTTCAAAGATTAAAACACTCCTTCACTTAAAATTGGAACGAAAGTCTTGCGGGGAAGCACTATTGGTTTCTATTCGCAATAAAATTAGTAATCAGCATTAGAAATAGTATCTAAAAGCAAAAGCGGCATCCCTAGGTTCTACACGTGTACCGGGAACATTGTTTTTGAATATATACAACCGTGGTTTGAAATCGAAGGACATATTCAGGTTGAATCTCCTTACAGAATATTCTAAACCGATAATGGGATCTACAGACATATTGAAGAATTGTGCCCCAAAAGCAAATCCTCCGCCTCCACCAATGTACCAGTTTAATCCATCAAAAGAATGGGGCATTTCAAAATGCCTTTCGTATAATGCAGTAAGTGCAACACCTGTATAACGTCCATAAACGCCGGGAATAAGATCAAAATTAGCAAGACCTTCCAGAAAATTTAGGTTTTGATTGGGACTCCATTTCCCTGTTAAACCAAATCCAAACCCAAGTCTGGTACCTATTGCAGCAGAATAATTTTGCGCAGAAGAAGTTTTATATATTGATAGGAGTAGGCAAAATGCAAAGATTACTTTTTTCATAAATGCTATATGTTGGTTGACAATAGAACGAAAGTAATCAAATCAAATTATATTTCAGATAGGTAAAAATTATTAATTCCTTCACCAATGTTAATGGTTATTTGCCCTAAGCTGACCATTTCCAAAATAGCTAAGAAATTAAAAACTGCATGTATTTTGTTCTCACATACTTTAAATATATCCATGAAACTACCCTTCTTATAGGTTTGTAGAAAATCACGGATATATGTTTTTTGACCTTCTAATGTATAATTGTAGCGAACAATCGTATGTTGAACTTTTGTGTTTTGATCTTTATAGCGATCCATTACCTTTTTAAATACTTTCATGAGTTTAAAAAGGGTGACATTTTCTAGTTCTGCCTCACCACTGGTGGCAATATTTTGTGCGATGTATTTTAATTCTAATTCAGTATTACCCCTATTTTCTCTGCAAGATCTATCTCCTTCCAAACGCTTCAGCACTTCTACTACTTCTTTATATTTTTTGTACTCCAGCAATCTGTTGACGAGTTCCTCTCTCGGGTCGATTTCATTTCCTAAAGCATCTAATTCTTTTCTTGGAAGGAGTGTTTTCGCTTTTATGCGCATCAATGTAGCGGCAACCAAGATAAACTCAGATGCTAATTCAATATTCAACCTTTCCATTTGTTGAACATAAGTGAGGAAATCTTTTGTGAGTACATGAATGGGAATATCATAAATATCTAACTCATCTCTTTCTATGAAGAATAATAACAGGTCGAAAGGCCCTTCAAATTTTGGTAAGACAATATTATATGACAAAATCCTGAACTTTATGCTAAATTAGCTATTCTATATGGAAACAACGGCGATAGTTATCTACATTTCCCAACTTACTAACAGGGCAAAATACGTGTTGGATTTTGTATTTACCGAATATTTTGGTATTGATTATAAGGTCGTTCATCCTAATGACTTTGATGGTACTGCTGGTATTTCTTATGGTGTTTCTTTAGAGGATTGTATTGCCATACCAAATGCTGAAATATTATTTGAATCTGGTATCCGTAAGATTGATTATACTGCTGGATTATGGGAAGATTTGGAGACGATATTACCTTCGGACGGTTATACGATTCCGTTTGATATATTTTCGTCAATATTTCTATGCTTATCAAGATATGAAGAGTACGAAACGAACGAAAGAGATATTCACGGAAGGTTTAAAAGCCCCAACTCTTTTTTAGTGAAAAATGGTTGGATAAATCGACCCGTCGTTGATAAGTGGTTAGTAAAGTTTAAAAAGGTTCTCAGAGAAAAGTTTCCGGAATTAATCTTTGTGGAAAAGAAGTTTGCTTATATTCCTACCATGGACGTAGATCATGCTTTTGCTTACAAAGGCAGGCGATTTAGTAAAATGATTTTAGGTATGATGGCGCACCCTACTTCCATTTACCAACGTTTAAAAGTTATGACAGGTCACTCAAAAGATCCTTTTAATACGTTTGAGTGGTGGTTGGAATTACATGAGCGGTATGCTATAAAGACGTTGTTTTTTTTCCTGATGAATGATAATGGCAAACATAATGCAAACGTATCTCCCGATGCTTTTATACTTAAAAAGTTAATTGCCCATTTATCTGTAAAGCATGCTATTGGAATACATCCGTCATATAATGCATATACCGAAAACCTGCTTTCAGATGAGCAAACAAAATTAGGCGTAAAAACAAATTTATCCAGACAGCATTTCCTTCGGGTTCATTTTCCGGCGTATTTTAACTGGTTGATAGAAAATAATATCGAGCAAGATTATTCTATTGGCTATGCGGATAGAAATGGATTTCGTGCGGGTACTACGCAATCTTTTTATTTTTTTGACGTTTTAAAGAATCAGCAGACTGGCTTACGTTTGTTTCCATTTTGTTTTACGGATGCGGTAGCAAGTTTTTATAGGCCTTCTACAGACGAGGAAATACAAGAGGAAATAAATAATCTTATACATGAGGTGAAATCTGTGGATGGATGTTTTACTGTTTTAATGCACAATGATAGCTTTTCAGATGTACTAAAAAAGAACAATTGGAGAGAGATTTATAATAATATTTTATGTTCATTATTTGGAAGTTGTGCGTAGGCGTTGCTTAAAATTATTTTTTTTGAGCAACTTTAATTTGGAAAATTTATCAACAATTAAATCAATTAATTATATTTACCTCTTCTATTAAAAGTGGACATGATGAAAAAGATATTTTTAGGTGTTTTTTGCTTAATTTTTATGGGTAATTTAAAGGCCCAAGACATAAAGTTCTCACAGTTTTATAATTCTCCTTTGAATTTAAATCCTGCTTTAACCGGTAAGATTCCAGGGTTGATGCGTTTTGTGGCAAACTATAGAAACCAAGATAATCCCGTTGTTGCTGCTTCAGCATATAGTACGCTTGGTGCTTCCGCTGATTTCGGTTTACTAAGGGATCGAATGAATGATAATGTACTGGGCGTTGGTTTATTGGTGAATTCAGATAACCAAGGTGCTGGTGCTTTAAAAACTATCCAAGTATATACTTCTGCGGCCTATCATTTAGGAATGGGTTATGATAAAAAGCATTGGATAAGCGCCGGGTTTCAGTTTGGAATCGTTCAAAGAAGAATTGATGTGAATAGCTTTTACTGGCAATCTCAATACGTACCCAACCAAGGTTTCGATCAAACATTACCTAGCTTAGAGAATATTCAGGACAATTCTATTATATATCCTAATTTAAATGCAGGGTTGTTTTGGAATTCTAATTTCAATAAAGTATTGAGTGCTTTTGGTGGAATGGGTTTGTTTAACGTTCTAAAACCGAAGGAATCTTTTGAAGGAGATGTTGCAGAGAGAGATTTAAGGGTGAATGGACATGCAGGTGTTGCGATTAATATTAACAACATTGTTATGCTTACACCTAATGCAATTTATAAGCAGCAATCAAAAGCAACAGATTGGATTGCTGGAATGCAAGCAGGATTTAACCTAAGTGGAAAGAGAAACCCTTATGAAATGGTGGTATATGTTGGTGGTTGGTATGATGGAAGTAAGAGTTTTATCGCTTCCACTGGTTTCCAATATCAAGGAATTCAAATCGGTATCAGTTATGACGCAACCATGAATGAGTTGAAAATGGCTAATAAGGGATATGGAGGTTTGGAGTTGAGTTTAATATATCAATCTAAAGGAGAAGAGAAGAAAAAGTATCCATTAATGCACTGCCCTGCGTTCTAATTATCAGTTAATCAATTAATTGTGTTAAATTATAACGGATTGTTCCACGTGGAACAATCCGTTTTTTGTTCCACGTGGAACTTTTATGCGTTAAGATTTAATAAAGAAAAAGTGACGAAAAATCATGTAATTTTGCAACCTCAAAATCGGGAAATCTAATGTTTGGAAAGGAATATGATGTTATTGTTGTTGGAGCCGGCCACGCAGGTTGCGAGGCAGCAGTAGCTGCAGCTAAAATGGGATCCAGCGTAATGCTGATTACCATGAATATGCAAACCATCGCTCAAATGTCTTGCAACCCGGCAATGGGCGGTGTTGCAAAAGGACAAATCCTTAGAGAGATAGACGCCATGGGTGGATACTCTGGTATCGTTTCAGATAAAACCATGATCCAGTTTAGGATGTTGAATAAATCAAAAGGTCCTGCCGTTTGGAGTCCAAGGACACAAAACGATAGAATGATGTTTGCACTGGAATGGAGAACAATGCTGGAACAAACACCCAACATAGATTTTTTTCAAGATATGGTAGGAAGCCTATTGGTGAAAGACCAAAGGGTCTCCGGAGTAGTAACGGGTATGGGGATAGAAATTAAAGGAAAATCCGTAGTGCTCACGAATGGTACATTTTTGAACGGAATCATCCATATCGGATCAAAACAATTTGGCGGAGGTCGTGCCGGAGAAAAAGCTGCATACGGCATAACTGAACAATTGGTGCAGTTGGGTTTTGAAAGCGGCAGAATGAAAACAGGAACACCTCCAAGAATAGATGGACGCTCTTTAGATTATTCTAAAATGGAAGTACAAGACGGCGATGATGATATTGTGGGCTTCTCCTACAAAAACATAGAAAAGCCAATTAAACAAAGACCATGTCATATTACCTATACTTCACAGGCGGTGCACGATATTCTAAAAACAGGTTTTGAAGAATCACCCATGTTTACGGGTCGAATTAAAGGACTTGGTCCAAGATATTGCCCATCCATAGAAGATAAAATTAATAGGTTTGCTGATAAAGACAGACATCAACTTTTTGTAGAACCAGAAGGATGGAATACCGTTGAAATATATGTAAACGGCTTTTCTACTTCTCTCCCGGAAGATGTACAGTATAAAGCCATAACAAAAGTGCCAGGCTTTGAACACTGTAAGATGTTTCGACCTGGATATGCTATCGAATATGATTACTTCCCTCCTACCCAATTGGATTTAACGCTGGAAACAAAATTGGTGAAGAATTTGTTTTTTGCAGGACAAATAAATGGAACCACAGGATATGAAGAAGCCGCATGTCAGGGAATGATGGCAGGAATAAATGCACATTTAGCCGTAAAAGAAGCAGAACCACTCATTCTAAAGCGCTCAGAAGCTTATATTGGCGTTCTAATAGACGATTTAATCAATAAAGGCACCGAAGAACCTTATAGAATGTTTACTTCAAGAGCGGAGTTTAGAATTTTACTCAGGCAGGATAATGCCGATATTCGTTTGACGGAATTGTCATATAAATTGGGTTTTGCAGAGCAGGAAAGACTCGATGCTGTTCAAAAGAAAATACAAGCCATAGAAGAAATTAAACAATTCCTCCTTAGTGAAAGCATAGAACCACAAGAAATTAATACTGCTCTGGAAAATACCGGAACATCTATGCTAACACAAAAGGTAAAATTGATTAATCTGGTTTCTAGACCGCAAATAGACCTACAATTGATAAAAGAGGCATGCCCAAGGTTAGAAACATTTTTCTCTAAATATTCAAAGGAAGAACGTGAACAAGCAGAAATAGGCGTTAAATATGAGGGTTATATCGCCAAAGAAGGTGAACTCGTTGATAAGATCAATAGATTGGAGAATGTAAAACTCAATCCTGAATTCGATTATAAGTCCATTAACGCCCTTTCCTTTGAAGGTAGAGAAAAATTAGCAAAAGCAAAACCCAGAACGCTCGGTCAAGCAAGTAGAATCAGCGGCGTAACGCCTTCAGATATTTCTGTATTAATGGTATATCTCGGAAGATGAAAAAGGGATTCTTATATATAGGCATGCTCAGCGCTATTTTTTTGCTTTTGCATAGTTGCGCCAACCCAACTTATCCTACCGGTGGCGAAAAGGATGCGCTTCCACCAAAACTTCTTTCAGTAGTACCAAAGGATAGTACCGTTTTATTTGAAAACAATGAAGTTGTCTTTACTTTCGATGAATTTGTGCAAATACAGAATCCCATACAGAATGTTATTATAACACCGAACCCAAAGGAATTTCCAGATATCACCGCAAGAAGAAATAATCTCATCGTAAAGTTTAAAGAGCCCCTCTTAGAAAACACTACCTATACCGTTTCTTTCGGCGCTGCCTTAAAAGATAATAACGAAGGAAATGCATATAATAACCTTCAATACGTGTTTTCCACCGGATCAGTTTTAGATTCTTTATCTCTAAAGGGGAATATTTCCTTTATCGGTGACAAATTCCCACAGAATGTGTTTGTGGTAATGTATAAGGATGCATCAGACTCCGCTTTCTTGTCTAAACGACCTGATTATATTTATAGAGCAGATGAAAAGGGAACATTTGATTTCAAAAACTTACAAGCTGGAAAGTATACCTTATATGCTATTGGCGACAAAAACTATAACTACTATTATGATAATCCCACTGAAGAAATAGGATTTATGGATAGCAGCATTATACTATCACCAGACGCCATCAAGAATGTAAGTTTTAATTTTTTTCTACCAGAACAAGAACAACTGCTCTTTACAGAGTTTCCTCGGGTATTATCGCTACCATTGCTAACAGCAAAATTAAACAAGGAATTAGACCGCCTTTCTATCTATCGATTGACATGCTTGAATCAACCAAGTTTGGTTCCGGATGGAGTATTATCGGTCGATAGAAAAGTATTTACTATTTGGTTTCCGGAAACAGCAGCTAAAGGGAATTATTTATTCGGTTTTTTTAAAAATGATGCATTACTGGATTCAGTAAATGTTAGTTATGAACCAGATTTTACAAAGCTTACACCTATCAAATTGACACCAACATACACGAATAAACAGAATCAAATTGTGCTAACACCGAACGATAGCTTCATAACCTTTCAAGCAAATTTGCCTCTAACAGATAATGAGGACAGCGCTTATTTATACCTGAAAATAGATTCACTTAATTTTACAAAATTGGCGTATTCTGTTGATAATCAACAAATTACTACATATAAAACACCCAACGGTCTTCAATTTGATACGGTGATTTTCTATCCGGGAACGATACATGCTGTTTTCGGGACGACTAATAAGGATACCCTTTATTTTCCTGTGAAACACTATTCAGAACAAGATTTGGGCGTTTTAAATATTCAATATAATTTTCCGGACAGTAGTTTACAATACCTGATCAAAGTTTTTAATTCAAGCAATGCTATCGTTCTGGATACCATTATTTCAGGAGTATCTACAATGAAATGGCATTCCGGGTTCCTACTTCCCGGTAATTATTCTACGCAAGTGATATTTGATGAAGACCGGAATGGAATACGTTCCTTTGGCTCCTTTTTTACAAAGTCACTACCAGAACCTTTATATATTTATGACAAACCCATAAATTTAAAAAATAACTGGGAGTTTGACGTAGATATCGAAGTCAAGAAAGTAAATACAAAAGCGCAAAAGCAAACTGATGAAAAAACAAATACTTCATTGCCAAAGGACGATGAAGATGTTTTTCAAAAAAGATAAAAGTGCTACTAATATGTGAATAAAAAAGGCGACCAATAGTCGCCTTTTTCGTTTGTCTATTTATAACCAAATCACTGGCTCTTTATTATCATACCATTTTTGATACGATGATTCATGCTTCTTTTCTAAGATATTTCTCTTTACTTTCAGCGTTGGCGTCATAAGATTGTTTTCTACCGTCCATTCTTCATCCATAACAACCATTTTTTTCATCTTCTCATGCTTCTCCAGTTTTTTATTAATATCCTGCATGGTTTCTATTAAGCTTTTTTCTATGTGTTCTTTGTCTTCTTTTTTAGCTTCAGCGGAAAGCACCACTAATGCCATGGTTTGCGGTAAATTGGCTCCTACTACACATACTTGCTCGATAAACGTATTTTTTGAAAGCTCCAATTCAATAGGTGCCGGAGCAACATATTTTCCTTTATCTGTTTTAAAAATATCCTTGACACGTCCGGTGATTTTCAAAAATCCTTGATTATCAACCTCTCCCTGGTCTCCGGTACATAAATATCCATCTTCGGTAATGGTTTCACGTGTTTTTTCAGGTTCTTTATAATAGGCTACCATGATACACTCGTTTTTCACCTGAATTTCTCCTTCTTCCGAAAGTCGGCAAATAGAATTTGGTAGCCCTTGGCCAACATAGCCCGGTTTTCTATTTTCCTTACGTGTAAGATGAGAATAGGCACAATTTTCTGTCATGGCATAGGCCTCACAGATAAAGAAATCAAGCTGCTCAAACCATTTAAAGGTTGCCAAAGGCAAGGGAGCGGCACCTGTAAGCAAATATTTGGTTTGGTCTAAACCCAAACCTTCTTTAATTTTCTTTTTAATCAGCGTGCTGACAAAGGGAATCTTTAACAGTAAATCTAACCTTTTCTGCGGCATTTTTGCCAGAATACCTTGCTGGAATTTTGTCCAAATTCTGGGAACAGCTAAGAAAACAGTAGGTTTTGTGTCGCGGAGATTTTGTGGAAAGGTGTCTAAAGATTCTGCGAAGGAAATAGACCCACCGGTATAGATACTACCCATTTCAACGAGCATTCTTTCAGCAATGTGAGAAAGTGGCAAGTAAGAGAAAAATCTATCATCCCCAACCAACTCTTTCATTTCATTCATGGCATAGGTGGGGGCATATGAAAATGCATGGAAATTATGCATTACTCCTTTTGGAAGTCCTGTAGTGCCGGAAGTATATATGATCGTTATAATGTCTTGAGGATCAGCAATATAATTCTCTTCCAAACGTGCTACTCCACTGGTAAATTCGTCCCATGTTGTATATCCGGGTTCTGTCCACCAAGGAAATGTTATACATTTTACATTGTCAGGTACGCCCGAGCGTTGTGCGCTCCAATGATCCATTTTGCCAACGAAGAGTACTTTCGCTTCACTATGCTCTAAAACATATGTCAGCGTATCCGCTGTGATGGTTGGATAGAGTGGCACAGAAATATGACCTGACATCATAATGGCCAAATCTGCCATAATCCAATGGCCACAATTTTTAGAAATTAAAGCAATTTTGCTTTGCGGGGGAAGATTCAATGCACGCAAGGCTGCTGCCATTTTTCGAATCTCTTCTCCTGCCTTCTTCCAGGTAGTATGGTGCCACTGACCTTTATATGCTTGTCTTAAGAAAGTTTTATTCGGAATCTTTTGTTCCCATTCATAAAATTTTTCTAATGGGGAAACGATTTTTAAAGTCATTTGTATGATTTTATATAACTGTTATAAATATTTCTGTTAAATCTAAGGATAAAACCTAAATTTTAGAATGTCTGATTACTAAAGTTGTACAAATAGAGCAATTTTTATAGAAGATCTATCTCGAAACCGCTATTTTTGCCGAAAAAATGTATGGGAAAAGGAAAATTGGTAAAGTTTGAAGCCATCAAGTCTTTTGCCAATATTGTAGAACTTGATACACAGTACAAGGGTGTTTGGAAAAACGACTTTTTTAAAAACGACCATCCTTTAATCGTTGAACTGGCATGTGGTAAAGGCGATTACGCCATCGGAATGGCAAAAATTTTTCCGGAGAAGAACTTTATAGGTATCGATATTAAAGGAAATAGGCTGTATACCGCAGCGAATACAGCAAGAGCGGAGGGTGTTGAAAACGTTGCCTTTCTTCGAACACAAATAGACCATTTAGATCAGTATTTTGAAAAAGGAGAAATTACAGAAGTATGGATTACTTTTCCTGATCCTTTTCTTAGAAAAGGTGACGCCAAAAGGCGGCTTACTTCTCCCAAATTTTTAGATGTATATCGCAAAATCCTCCTTCCCGGAACAAAAATTAACCTTAAAACGGATAGCGATGAATTATACGCTTACACACAGGAAATAGTTGAAAGTCAACGACTAACGATAGTGGAAAACATTAATGATGTATATGCTGTTAATAAAAACCATCTTTTATACGACATTCAAACGTATTACGAAAAAATGCACCTAAAGGATGGGAGAACGATACATTTTATTTCTTTCTTAATCGATGAAACATGCCAAAAAACGATTATTTAATTCCGTTTATCTTACCCATTGTTGTTTTCCTCATTATAGGAGCAGTGGTGTACGCCATTCGCGATTTTAATAAAATGAACAAAAAGGATAAGGATAAATTTAACCTTCCTTGAACCATCCCGCATACATCACATAATTATTGGCGATGCGTTCGTTTTGGTCGGCAAAAGTTTCCGGTGAAATCGTTTTAACTTTCTTAGCAGGAATACCGGCATATATACTACCAGACTCCACACGTGTATTTTCCAGCACTACGGCACCAGCGGCAATAAGCGCATTTTTTTCTACATAAACATTGTCCATAACAATTGCACCCATGCCTACTAAAACGTTGTCTTCCAACGTACAACCATGTACCAAAGCATTGTGACCGATAGAAACATTATTGCCGATGACGGTTTTTGTTTTTTGATAGGTGCAGTGTATCACGGCTCCATCCTGAACATTTACTTTGTTGCCCATTCGAATGCTGTTCACATCACCCCTGATTACCGTATTGAACCAAATACTACAATCATCGCCCATTACAACATCGCCAACAATGGTAGCATTTTCTGCTAGGTAGCAGTTTGAGCCGAAACTAGGCGTATTTCCGTTCACTGATTTTATTAATGCCATAAACTTGTTTTATATTATGATTGCTTTTTATTGTATTTATTATCTTTCCATTTGTTCGTTCCCTTTTCACTATCTGCAATGAGTTCATGTAAGCGTTTCAATTGCGTTGCTTCTTGCTTTGCACTCATTACCCAATTAGAAGAAGGTTTTCTATAGGATGGTGCAAGCGATTGGAAATATTCCCAGGCGACTTTATTTGCTTTAAATAATTGCTCATATGCCGATGAAAATTTGACTTCTTCCTTTTCAAAAGAATATATTTTTGATTTATGTTCTGTCCTATGATTAAAAGCATCTAATCCCGACTTCGTCATGAGTCCGGCTTTTATTAAATGTTCAACTTTTTTTATGTTTACGGCACTCCAAATGCTTGTTTTCTTTCGAGGCGTAAAGCGTATCATATAACTTTCATTATCAATGGAGTATTTAACACCATCTATCCAACCAAAACAAAGTGCCATATCAACCGACTGAGACCAATTCATGGAAGGTTTGCCGGATTTCACTTTATAAAAACCAATATATACTTCGGATTCTTTATTATGGTTATATTCCAGCCACTTTCTAAATGCTTCCGGTGTTTCAAAAAATATGGGTATCATAAAAATCACTCAACACTAATAAGTATCATTCACTTCTAAAGTACCTGTTTTAGTGAATGTATGCATGAAATGCCCGGCTTCAGTCATCGTTCTTTCCATCGTCTCAAAATTTACACGAACTAACCCAAACCGATAGGCGGTACCTAAGTTCCATTCATGGTTATCAAAAGTTGACCAATGAAAATAACCCCTAATATCAACGCCATCTTGTATGGCCTTATGCATCCAATAAAGATATTCTTTGATGCTTTCAATTCTAAAAGCAGGGTCGTTTGTACATACACCACTTTCTGTAATGATAATAGGTTTCTTATACCGCTTCCAAAATCGGTGAATGATGTGATAAAACTCTTCCGGTTTATATTCCCACATGTCATCATGTCGGCGACCTAACTTTGCCAATACACCGGGGTTATCGATTTCTGTAACTGGCAATGGTCGGAAAGGCATGCGTGCATAATAGCTAATTCCTTGAAAATCAACGCGTTTGAAATGATCTCCACCGTATGTCATAAACCAGTAATCGAAAATTTTCGCCAAGATATGTCCCGGAAAAACTTCTCCGACAAATTTAACCGTATTCTTACTGATGCCGACAGGTGTCTCCGGAAAACGAGACTTGATGATATCATATGCTTCTTTATGTGCGGCACTTACATTTTTTAATACACGTCTGGCGAGCCATATTTTTCCCTTCTTAAAAGGTGGAAAATTGCCCATGATCCATCCATTGCTGATATATACCATGGGTTCATTAAACGTATTCCAGATATCTGCATGATGCCCGAAGGTCGTCACCAATTTCTTCACGAAATCCAAGAACATGGGAATATTTTCCTTTTTCTCAAAACCACCTGCTTTGGCAAACCAATTGGGATTGGTAAAATGATGTATCACCAGCATAATTTTTTCACCACGAGCTTTCAGCTTCTCAAAAAAATCATGGTAACCTTCAACGGCTAATGGATCAAACTCACCATACGGACTGTGTTGTAGTTTTGCCCAATCCAAAGACATCCGATACCAAGGCGCGAGATAGCAGATGTTTTCCAAATCTATGTCCCTGTATTGCTCATGCATGCTGCACTTATCGAAAATAGTGCCGTCTTTACACTTTACCCCTTTCCATTCATGGTCGGATGCTGTTTCGATTTGGTAGGCGGCAGTGGAAGTACCCCAAATAAAATCGGCAGGAAATTGAATCTTCATCTGAAAAATAATTTGTCTTTGTTCATAACAAATATAAGGCTTTCAAAATTATTGAACGGTATTTAATAGCGTTTCCTTATTTTTGAGCTATCATGGCGGCAAAGATTCAAAAAGGTGCAAATAGCCTACGCATTAGGATTCCTGTAAAAAAGAACCCTTATGTCATTATCCCGATGATATTGCTATGTTTGTTTTGGGTGCCATCTTTGGCATTTTTTGTTAGCAAGTCGTTGTTAATGAACGATTTCCTCATTCGCATTTTTTGGCTTTCGCTATTGGTTATAACCATTGCATCCGGCACAGCCTTGCTCACGATTCTATTTTGGATGTTATTTGGACACGAAGAAATTTATATTACAGAACAAGATTTTATTACTATGAAGCCCTTGGTTTTTTATGTGAGAAACAATCGCTACCATACCAAGGAAATTAAAGACTTCAGAGTAGACAAAGAATCATACAAGAAAATGGTAAATGGAGAATGGAAGGAAGATTTTCGAACCATCATTTCCTTCTCTGTACCTGAAAAACAGGTGATTTTTGGACGCGGCATCGATATGCACGATGCAGAATTAATATTAATCAATCTTGCCTCCAGTGGATTCCTGACAGATCAGCAGTTTTATACTGTTCATAAAAGTTGATAATGAACGTTTTATGAAAAAGGGACTGTGGATTTTTATTGTTTTATTGTTGGTATATAATATTTGGAGTGCTTCGGGTAGAAAGAAAACGTGGAACAATTTTTTTCATCCTGAAAAGATTGTTTGTTCAAGTTACCAAACAGATAGCTTCCAACACAATATTGTCGGCATACAACCTTACTTGCAGGAAACAGATTATCGCAATAAAGAAGTTTTTCTTAAAAAAATGGATGCTTATTTTTCTTTAGCACAAAAGAAAGGATATTTTAAAAGCAAACATACCATTGTAGTTCTGCCGGAATATATTGGCACATGGCTCGTTGTGCTGGAGGAGAAAAACAGCGTTTTTGATGCGATTTCTATTAAAGATGCCATGAAAAAAATGGTATTTTCGAATATTTGCTCATTTGGGTTAAATCGAATTTGCCATCAAGGAGATGAACAGGCTTTATTCAATATGAAAGCAAAAAAGATGAAAAGAACATATGTAGAGGTGTTTTCTTTTCTTGCCAAGCAATACCATGTTCAAATTGTTGCTGGTTCAATTGTTTTGCCGAATCCTTCAGTAAAGGATGGGCAGCTTGTCATAGCAAAAGGAGCGCTGTATAATACAAGTGTTGTTTTTTCTCCGGAGGGTAAAATTATAGAAATTATTAAAAAACAATATCCCATTGAAGCGGAACAGGGCTTCACACAGCGGAATTTAGATAAACATCCCGTTGGTTGCTATAAATTTGGTGGACAAAAAATTGGTGTGATGGTTTGTGCAGACTCTTGGTTTCCATCGGCGTATGATGGAGTGAAGGATTGTGCCGTTTTAGCCATTCCATCCTTGGCAGGGGAAAAGTCAGAATGGTTGGCGCCTTGGAAAGGTTATAATGGTGCAAAAGCACCTGCGGATGTGGATACAAACGATATTGGCAATATTTCCGAAGAAGCCGCTTGGATTTTATACAGCATGTGTGGACGGGCAAAGTATTATAACATACATTACGGCATGAATGTGTTTTTCTCCGGAAATATTTGGGAAATGCAAATAGATGGTAAAATGATTGTTTTAGAAAATGACCAATCTATAATCGTTGATTATCAACGCTTCGGACAAATCGTAAACTTGGACTACCCTTGAAAATCAATATTTTATTTGAAATTGTGAATAATTAATGTTTCCATTAAATACATTAGAAACAATATTATTCATTCTTAATCGCAATCGTGTTTTAAAATCATCTTCATAAATAGGTACCGAAGTGATAACAATTTCTTCTGGTGGTAAAATAACTGATTTCAGCCCGACACCACAATAAGGAAAAAACACCTCTTCAATTGGCAACCAATTTCCTGTGGAGTCTGTAGCTTCTAAAAACATGGGAAGCTCATCGCCACTACAAAGAAAAGCGTTTATTGTTCCAATATTCATTATCATCACCGGAAATGCATTATATCCGGTATTATAGAAAATATTATCTATGAGTTGAGTTGTGTCAACTAAAATACTAAGTCGGGATTTTCTGGAAGAATTGCCTAGAGGATAATATTCTTTTGAATGAAGATCTAGAGAATTAGAGTGCTTTTTTGTTTTTTGAATTGTGCTATCTTCATTTACTATATTTGGTAAGTTAAGTGCTCTTAAAAAATGATTTACTTGAATAGTATCAGAATATTTTCCAATATATAGAAATCTATAATACCCATTTGTTTTATATTTTTCAATTTTATTGGCTACTAAAAAGTGAAAATTAGATTGAAGCGTTGGAACAGGGTAATTGAATACACTTGGCCTTGGATTACAACTTAATAATAAAAGACATATAATATACAACAACGGTTTCACAAGGCTTAGACAAACTTCTTTTTAAACTTGAGAAAGTAAGATTCAAAATATTTATAAGAAAGTTTTCCTACGCCTATAATCATAATCCAAATAATTATGAAACTGATGATTTGCAAAACAAAACTTTCCCCAATCATCTTCTGTGATAAAATCTGATTGGCAAAAATGAAGAATAGTAAAATGGTAGAAGTTTGTAAGATATACATGCCATAAGAAATCTTCCCAAGTTCAACAAAAAAGGGACGCTTAAAGATCGAAAACCTTCTTATATTTTCTAATATCATAATCAAAAATAGGGCAGACAATATATTTATCATCGAGTAAATATATAAGGGTTGTCCATATTCTATCATATAGTAAGGTTCCATCATAGCCTCCCTGAATGAAAGCCCGTCGCGTTGCATAATTAAAGAGGTGACAAAGAAGGTTACAGCAAAATATAAAACAAAAATCGTCCAAAAAACTGGCTGTATATATTTCTTATATTTTGACCAATCTACCAAGGGTATTAAGGTGCCTAAGCAAAGCGAATCTAACTGAAAGATCGTATGATGGTGGATAATCCACGAAATAATAAATTTTTTCTCATATCCCGGAATGGAACTGTTTTCAGGAAAATATCCATTTAAATAGCTAACGCCGAAAATCCTGAGGAATGGACTAATAACAATAATGGTTAAAAGGACGCGCTTGAGGTTTTTTTCGGAAAGAAAATATACCAAAAAAGGAATAATCAGGTAAAATTGTTCTTCTAAACTCAGCGACCACAAAGGCGCAAACATCGGCGAACTCCTAAAGTTTTGACCGAGATTAAAATTTATAATATCCTTTATATTATAAGTATAGGTGAAGAGAAATTTTGCATTATGCTTGAATTCCAAATAAATATTATATAAATGCTCGTTTTTGGAATGCGCAAATTTTATTGATAGCAACAACCAAAACAATAGAAATGAAAAATATAAAGGGAAAATTCTGAATGCGCGCCGTGCGTAAAAATTTTTAATCAACTTTCCAAAGCTATATTGCTTTTCCTTGTCAATTAATAACAACATAGAAATCAAATACCCAGACATCACAAAAAACATTTGCAACCCTACCCATCCAAATCCATATGGAACACGTACCATGGATAATGGAATGTGATGACTGATAAGAATTAAGCTGAAAAACCCCCTAACGCCATCAAACTCCGGAATATAATGTAGCTTTCGCTTTTGTATTGCATTATTCATGAGCGCTTGGCTTTATCAATTTTTGCTTTAAGTTGAAGAAAATATGTCTCAAAATATCGGAAACTCAGCTCAGAAATAAGGATAAGAATGATATAAAATCCTACTACAAAAACAATTTCCCATAAAACGTTTCCATATACTCTATTAATGAGGTTTTTGTGAAGTATAATCTTTGGTCCAAACACCCATATGGCTAAATACAACACTAAAACGATATAATGATACACATATAAACCATAAGATATTTGACCCATTCTGATAAAAAACTTGTGTTCAAATATTTTAAAAGGATTGTTCTCTCTGAATGTTACTATGATTAACGCAGCCATCAATACATTTACCAAGGTATACATGTATAAATATTGGTGGTTGCTTACTAAAACGGTGTGTTCTAGTAGTGCTTCATAGAGATTTGGCTTTATGCCATTCTGTACATCAGACCATCCATTGAATAGAACCACCGCCAGAAATACAACAAAAATACCCCAAAATACACGAACAGGTTTTTTGATCCAACTAAAGTCAAACAATGCGAGACATCCCCCAAGGGATAAAGCGTCCAATTGAAACAAGGTATTTCTATGTAAAATCCAACTAATCAATTCCTTTTTGTTGAAATCAGGGATAGTACTCAATGTTTCGGGAACATGCACGTTCATGTAATTATATCCTAACAAGCGTATAATAGGCGACAAAACAACCACAGCAACTAAAAACCTTTTTAGGTTCTTCACGGATAAGAAATATACAATTATAGGATAAAAAATATAGAATTGTTCCTCCAAACTTAGCGACCATAGATGTGCAAATACAGGAGAGATATTATATGGCAATCCATGCTTAAAGTTAAACCACTCTTTGAGATTATACGTATAAGAAAATAGATAACCCCAATTTTGCGACAGTTCGGGCCAAATCTTTGCTTTCTCGTTCCAAATGGCAGAGTCTTTTGTGGCAAATCCCAATAAAAGCATTAAAAAGATGAAAAAGAAATACAGTGGAAAAATCCGATATATCCTTTTGGTATAAAATCTGGAAGCAAATTCCTTGAAAGCATATTTCTTGTCATTCACCAATATCATGGTAATCAGGTATCCGGACATCACAAAGAATAATTGCAAAATCTCCCAGCCAAAAGCAAAGGGAACCCGGAAAAACAATACCGGCAGGTGATGGGAGATGATGATGATGCAAAACACCCCCCGAATCCCATCAAATGCCGGAATATATTTTAATTTTCTCGTACTTGCCTGTTCTGCCATAACTATCGTTTAAACAATTTCATTATATCCCAACTGAACCAACAAGGGATCTTTTTTTATTTGTTCATAATACTTTTTGCAAGCATCATCATTCAAGAAAGCATATCTTCTGCTTTCTTGAATGCCGGAAGCAGTTTGTTTAATTTGCGTCTCACTGACATTCAACTGACAAAAATCTGCCAACGCCTTCAAATATGGTTCCGGAGATGCCAAAAATGCCTCATATTGTATTGAAATACAACGACCTTTAAATGCCTCTTCCACGTGGAGCGCCTTTTCTACGTAAGCTGTCCACACCCGATAACCTTGTTCTAAATTCGTGATAGTAAAATTTTGGTGGTACTTATATGCTACCATGAAAAACAATTTTAACCGCTTTTTCCAAGTAAGTTTAAAGCGGTTTCGCTTGATAGCATCTCTTTTTATAAAACTTACTGCCGTATCTAAAGGATGGCGATAAATATGTATAACCTTTGCTTGTGGAAATATTTCTTTCCAAAGATCTATGGTAAAGGTGTTCTGTGGTTCCTTCCATCCCCAGGGAAAATCTAATTGCTCTATGCTTTTATATTTATTAAAATATTTGCCACCCAAAAATTCCTTGCGTTTTCGGGATGAAAGATAATACCTGAATCCGCCCACAACCTCTTGCTTACATCCTTCCGTCATTAGCAGCATGTTAGTAGGCATATCTACTTTGGACGTACCCACACGAAAAGCCCACTTGTTTATTTTATAAAAGAAAAGAGATTCGTGATTATCATCTTTCTTGTCTCCAACAAATAAACCTAATTCCTCCAGCATCTGCGTAACCATAGTGGTTCCGGAACGATGCATGCCAAGTATGATGATTGGTTGCTGCGGTTGAGACATAACGGCAAATATAAAGAATATTTTTGTTGATTTTTGAAGGAACCACAACACTTATAGAATGCATGAAGATGGAACGTTCAATTTTTTGGAAGTGAACGCTGATGACACAGGTTTTTTTGATTTTTCGCAGATGAATAATCCGGTTAAATCAACAGTATCAGCGTATTCAGTGTTCTATTTTCAATCCAAATCATAGTTTAAATTCGGTGCTAACCACTTTTCTATTACTTCCACTGCCATTCCCTTTCTTTTAGCATAATCTATTACCTGATCTTTGCTGATTTTTCCGACGCCAAAATACTTGGCTTCAGGGTGTGAAAAATACCAACCACTTACTGCCGCTGTAGGATACATGGCCATGCTTTCTGTTAACGTGATTCCCGTATGCTCTGCCCCACCTAAAAGGTTGAACAACAACGTCTTTTCTGTATGATCGGGACAGGCAGGATAACCCGGTGCCGGGCGTATCCCAGTATATTTTTCTCGAATCAACTCGTCATTAGAGAAGTCTTCCAGCGGGGCATATCCCCACAAATCTTTCCGTACCATCTCATGCATGCATTCCGCAAAAGCCTCCGCCAACCTGTCCGCCAATGCTTTTAACATAATCGAATTATAATCGTCGTGTTCTGCTTCAAATCTTTGAATATGCGGTTCTATTCCGATTCCTGTAGTGACAGAAAAAGCACCTATATAATCCCTTACTCCACTTTCCTTGGGTGCAATAAAATCACTTAAACATAAGTTTGGCAATTGCTGTCCTTTTTTATTTTGTTGTCGTAAGTGGTGCAGCGTATAGCTGTATTTGCCATCTAAGGTGTGGTCAACAAAAATATCGTCACCTTTGGAATAGGCAGGGAAGAAAGCAATCGTTCCCCGTGCTTGAATCCATTTTTCTTGAATGATTCGGTCTAAAAGACGATTGGCATCGTCAAATAATTTCTTCGCTTCGCCACCAACCATTTTATCTTCTAAAATTTGAGGATACTTTCCGTGTAACTCCCACGTAGAGAAAAATGGCGTCCAATCAATAAAGGTTCTAAGCTTTGCCAAAGAGAATTCTTTATAAGAACGAACCCCTAAAAATGAAGGCATTTTTGGTACATGCTTGCTCCAATTCGGCTTAAATCTATTAGCACTTGCTTCGGAATAGTTTAAATAATCCTTTATAAGTGCTTTATTCTTATGCCTGTTTCTCATTTCATCGTATTCCAACGATAGATTTTTTACAAAGTCGGGTCTTTTTTCTTCATTTAGCAAAGATGCTACTACAGGAACACTTCTGGATGCGTCTAACACATGTACAACGGGCTCATCGTATTGCTGATCAATTTTTACTGCTGTATGGATTTTTGAGGTAGTAGCACCACCGATAAGTAGCGGTATTTTTAAACCTCTTCGTTGCATTTCTTTGGCTACCGAAACCATTTCATCTAAAGAAGGGGTTATCAATCCACTTAAACCGATGATATCGACTTGCTCTTTTTCCGCAACATCTAAAATTTGATTCGTTGGCACCATCACGCCTAAGTCGATAATCTCGAAATTATTGCAAGCCAATACTACGCCGACAATATTTTTGCCGATGTCATGAACATCTCCTTTCACCGTGGCGAGCAGAATTTTTCCCTGTTTTCTGGATTCAGCAGTTTTCTCTGCTTCGATAAAAGGCAACAAATATGCAACAGCTTTTTTCATCACCCGCGCACTTTTTACTACCTGGGGTAAAAACATTTTGCCACTACCAAACAAATCACCAACAACGTTCATCCCATCCATTAAGGGGCCTTCAATAACTTGAAGGGGATGGGTTGCTTTTTGACGCGCTTCTTCTGTGTCAACGTCAATGTACTCAACAACGCCCTTCACCAAGGCATACTTTAATCGCTCTTCAACGATATTATCACGCCATGATAAATCTTCTTCTTTTTTCTTTGCAGAGCCCTTCACTTTTTCTGCAAATTCTAAGAGTCTCTCCGTGGCATCCTCTCTCCTATTTAGGATAACGTCTTCCACATGTTCTAATAAATCTTTTGGCACATTGTCATACACCTCTAACATGCTTGGGTTAACGATACCCATATCCATTCCGGCTTTGATGCCATGATATAGAAATGCGGCATGCATGGCCTCTCTAACCCTATTATTTCCTCTAAATGAAAAAGAGACATTGCTTACACCTCCACTGATTTTTGCTCCGGGGAGATTATTTTTTATCCATGTCGTTGCCCGGAAAAAGTCTATCGCATTATTGCGATGTTCCTCCATTCCTGTTGCAACCGGGAATATATTTGGATCGAATATTATCTCTTCGGGAGGAAATTTTACTTTTTGCACCAATAAATCGTAGGAACGTTTACATATTTCTATTCTACGTTCAAAACTATCGGCTTGTCCTTTTTCGTCAAAAGCCATTACAACGGTGGCAGCACCGAATTTCCGCAAGATTTTTGCCTGTTGTAAAAATTCTGTTTCACCACCTTTTAAAGAAATGGAGTTTACAATACACTTTCCTTGAACGCATTTTAACCCCGCTTCGATGATATGCCATTTTGACGAGTCTATCATGATAGGAATTCTGGCAATCTCCGGTTCAGATGCAATGAGGTTTAAAAATCTCACCATTGCTTTTTCACCGTCTATCATTCCTTCATCCATATTCACATCCAATACCTGAGCACCTCCACGTACTTGATCCAATGCGATACTCAATGCTTCTTCGTATTGTTCGTTTTTAATGTAATCCAAGAATTTTTTTGAACCCGTTACATTTGTGCGCTCTCCAATATTAATGAAATTAGCAGCTTTAGAACATACCAATGGTTCTAATCCGCTTAACTTCAATTCTTTTTTTAATATATTAATCGTTGACAATGTACTTTTATTAATGTTATTCGTAAATTTCTGCTACCATAGGAATCTGTCGTGGCGCATATTCTTTGGCGATTTTTGCCATTACTTTAATATGGTCTGGAGTAGTGCCACAACACCCTCCTAAGATGTTTACCAAACCCAATTCAAGGAATTCACGGATTTGCATACCCATTTGTTCGGGAGATTCATCGTATTGTCCAAATTCATTAGGAAGTCCGGCATTGGGATAAGCGCTCACAAAAAAAGGCGCTTTTTCACTAATTGTTTGAAGATATGGACGCAAATCTTTCGCACCTAAGGCGCAATTGAATCCAACGGCAAATAAATCAACATGGCTAACAGAAATCAGGAAGGCTTCCGCTGTTTGTCCGGAAAGTGTTCTGCCACTTTGGTCTGTAATTGTTCCGGAAACAATAATTGGCCATTCTTTACCTCTTTCTTCAAAGACATTTAAACAAGCATAAAGCGCCGCTTTCGCATTTAAAGTGTCAAATACTGTTTCTATCAGTAGCAGGTCTGCCCCACCATCCAACAACCCATTGACTTGCTCTGTATAAGCTGTCACCAATTCATCAAAGGTTACTGCCCTGAACCCGGGGTCATTTACATTAGGCGACATAGAACAGGTTTTGTTGGTAGGCCCCATTGATCCGGCAACGAACCTAGGTTTTTGTGGTTCTCGAACCGTAAATTCATCTGCCACTTCTCTAGCGATTTTTGCACTTTCGTAGTTTAGCCGATATACTTGATTTTCCAGATGATAATCTGCCTGTGCAATGGTGGTGCCACTGAAAGTATTGGTTTCAACGATGTCTGCGCCTGCTTGAAAGTATTCTGCATGAATGGCCTTAATAATATCGGGTCGGGTGATAGAGAGTAGGTCATTATTGCCCTTAAGTGGATAAGGATGGTTTTTAAAGTCTTCTCCCCTAAAGTCAGGTTCTTCTAATGGATAACGTTGTATCATCGTCCCCATGGCACCATCAAGAATGAGGATTCTTTTGTTGGCAATTTCTTTTAATAAGTCATTTTTCATAACCATCTTATTTTTTTATTCAAAATGACCGTGAAAATCAGGTGCTCCTTCTTTCAACTTATCATCCCCCATTTTACTGGGTAGGTTTTGGCACCTTTGCGGTAGCTAGGTTGCCAAGATGTCAACGGGCCTAATCCCTCGATCTTTCTGAATAAGTTTAACTTAATAATTCATCCCAGAAAATGCATTAGAAATTTACTGCAAGAAAATTCTACTTCATATCTATTTCTGTCCTCATTTTTCTGTCCTCAACGTAGTTATTACTACGTCTGCGGGAGAAAAATTCCGTGCCTCATAGCTATTTTGTATAATTTCCTTTCGCTACAAAGTCTAACACATTTTCTGGGTTTAAAGGTATTAATAAGAAACCACAAATTCAACAGTAAACAATTTTTTAAAAATAAAATCCTGTAAAAACCCTAAGTTTGTGCATCAATACATATAAATTAATGAAAATTACTGAAATATTGGCTAAGGCGAAAGAAACGAAAGTTTCCTTTGAAGTACTTCCTCCGCTAAAAGGGAAAAGCATCCAATCATTATATAATATTATCGATCAGTTGATGGAGTTTAAGCCCCCATTTATAGATGTTACCTATCACAGAGAGGATTTTGAGTACAAACTGATGCCCAGCGGATATTATGAGAAGGTAGCGATCCGAAAAAGACCTGGAACAGTTGGGATTTGTGCGTCTATAATGGGAAAATATAATGTTGAAGCTGTACCGCACTTAATTTGTGGTGGGTTTAAGGTGGAGGAAACTGAAAATGCGCTGATAGAATTGGCATATCTCGGCGTTCAAAATGTCTTAGCGCTGCGTGGCGATGCCAGAAAGTTTGAAAAAACGTTCGTTCCTGAACCGGGTGGACATAAATATGCGATTGACATGGTGAAACAAATGCATGACATGAATGAAGGACGTTACCTTGATTCAGACTTGCATGATGCCTATAAAACCAATTTTTGTATCGGCGTTGCCGGATATCCTGAAAAGCATTTTGAAGCAACGAGTTACAGAAAGGATTTACAACACCTGAAGAATAAGATTGATGCCGGTGGCGACTATATCGTAACACAGATGTTTTTCGATAACAAAGCTTTCCTAAAGTTTGTAAAAGACTGCCGAGAAATTGGCATTCAGGTGCCTATTATTCCCGGAATAAAACCTTTGACTAAGAAAAGTCAACTCAAAACAATTCCTTCAACTTTTTATATCGACATTCCGGATGAGTTAGAAAATGAGATGGAAAAATGTAAAACACCGGAAGCGGAAAAGCAATTAGGTATTGAATGGTGTGTACAACAGTCAAAAGAATTGTTAAAGGCAGGCGTTCCTTGTTTGCATTATTATACGATGGGAGATGTGAAGACATTGGGCAATGTGGTAAGAGGTGTGTTTTAAAAATTATTCATTATAAAAGAAATATCATGTATCAAGATTTAGAACCGGAAGATTTTAAAGCGGCTTATGAAAACGCAGAAAACGCCGTTTTAATTGATGTAAGAGCACCACAAGAGGTGGCTCAAAATAGTATAGAAGGTCATGTTCTTATTAATATCATGGATCCATCTTTTCCCACAAAAATTCAGGAGTTGGATAAAGATAAAAACTATTTCATCTATTGTAGAAGTGGCAACCGCAGTGGGCAGGCATGTAAATACATGGCAGGCTTAGGGTTTAAACACCTCACTAATCTGAAAGGTGGTATGTTGGCTTGGGAATTAGCGTTTTAAAATATATATATAGATGAGAGTGTTTATTTCTATTTTTCTGTGTACGATTTGCACGGTCTTACTTGCTCAGACAGATGTCAAAACGATTGACCCTGTTGCTTTTCAAACCAAAATAAATTCTCTGAAAAACGAGCAACTCATAGACGTGAGAACGCCGGAGGAATTTGCATCCGGACACCTTCAAAATGCGGTAAACATTAATTTTTATTCGAGCGATTTTAAGGAACAACTGGAAAAATTAGACAAGACCAAACCCGTCATGGTATATTGTAAAAGTGGTGGACGAAGTGGAAAAGCGGCAATTATTTTAAAGGAATTGGGTTTTACCATAGTATATAATTTGGCAGATGGCGTGGAAGGTTGGAAAAACAAGCAACTTCCTGTTGTAAAATAAAATGAGCAATTTCAACCATATCATCCAAGACGAAACCCCTGTTTTGGTGGATTGTTGGGCAGTTTGGTGTACACATTGTAAGCCCGTACCTGAGATATTAAAACAAGTAAAAATCGAAATCGGGGATAAGGTGCGCATCATAAAAATCGACATTGATAAAAACCCCGCTTTTGCAAACCAATGGCATGTTCAAGGTGTACCGATGCTCATGTTGTTTAAAGAAGGGAAAATGATTTGGCGACATGCCGGTGCCTTGCCCGCATCTGTACTCATTGAAAAAATAAAACCATATATAAATCGTTGATTATGAGCTTTTATAACACTTTGCCTTGGTATGTTGCGGGGCCATGTATAACACTTGTTATGTTTCTTTTGCTATATCTTGGAAAGAGATTCGGCTTAAGTTCTTCTTTGAAGACCACTTGTTCTGCTTTAGGAGCCGGAAAGAAATGGTCTTTTTTTGATTACGATTGGAAAGCGGATATTTGGAATCTTGTTTTTATTGCCGGCACCATGGTTGGCGGTTTTATCGCCTATCATTTTTTCATGCCTGAAAAAGCAATTGTATTATCCCAAAACACCAATGAAGCCCTTTCGCAATTAGGCATTTCCAATAATGAAAAATATCTTCCAGACTTTCTTTTGTTGAAAAATATTAGTATAAAAACAATCATTATTTTGTTGGGTGGCGGATTTCTAATTGGGTTTGGAACCCGTTGGGCAAATGGTTGTACATCCGGGCACGCCATAAGCGGATTATCAAATTTGCAATTGCCTTCATTGATTGCTGTAATAGGGTTCTTTATCGGTGGTTTACTGATGACACATTTTCTTTTACCGTTAATTTTCTAAGATGCGTTATATAAGTTATTTCTTAGTAGGCTGTTTTTTTGGCATTGTCCTTACAAAAGCGGAAGTAATCTCTTGGTACAGAATTTATGAAATGTTCCGTTTCGAATCTTTTCACATGTACGGCATTATCGGTTCGGCAGTTTGTTTAGGCGTTGTTGTTGTTCAGCTTATTAAAAAATTTAGCATTCTATCTGTTGAAAATGTGCCGATTCATATTGAAGAAAAGGAAAAAGGATGGAAGCGGTATCTGTTAGGTGGTAGCTTCTTCGGGTTAGGTTGGGCCTTGGTAGGTGCGTGCCCCGGTCCAATATATATCCTTATTGGAGCGGGGTTTGGTTCATTTATATTGGTTTTAATAGGGGCGTTATTAGGCACTTTGTGTTATGGAATCGTTAAAGGCAAACTTCCTCATTAAAAATTTTTAATTTTGTACCCCGAATTACAAGGGATTATATTTGTAATTGGTAATAAATGGGTCTGTTTATTGGCAATATGTCAAAAATATCATTTAAAGATTACTTAATTTGCAAAGAATTAGGATGTTTTTTAACTTTGCGTCAGTTCTTTAATATTGTGGGGTGATGAAAATGGCAGCCATGCCCTCTTGTCTCGGGGGTAGGGGGTAACGAAATAAAATCAGAATAGAGCCCTTTAGTGGGCAGGGGTTGACCACCAACTTTTGTTCTGTATCTAATCGCCCTGTGGAGGTTCGAATCCTTCCCCTACAGCAAAAAGGTCGTTGATTATCAACGACCTTTTTTCGTAATGAATATGTCGTCATATTGCAAAAGAACGCATTGATTAAATGCTACGATTGTTTCGTGCTTTTATCTTTTAATGAACGCTTTTTCCGTTTTGCATTCTTCATTTTAAATTCCTGCATTATCTTTCTAAATTCTGCAAGTTCTTGTTCTGACCAAGGTTCTGACTTTATATAGAAGTCAACATTTTTCGGTTCTTTAATAAGTCCCATCGTCTTAACTTTTAAAATATTGAGATATTAGTTTTAATGCAACATTAGTATTTATATACATTCTTTGTCCACCTAAGTGGGTAGCATGTAATGATTCTTGATAATGTTTTATTAGTGCTGATTTAGCATCAAAAGCAACAAATCCTTCGAATCCTCTATCCATTGATACCTTACAGGCATAAGCAACAAGGTTTCCAGATACACCAAGATATACCTTGTTTTTACCTTTATTAAATTTTGAACTTTCGAGTAAATGCATAAAAACATGGTCTTGCCTTTCTTCAATACTCAAAAGCCCTTGAATTATGGTTGGATTATTTGTTGTTGTAAGTTTAAATACGTTTCTATTCTCGTTTTTAAGTTCTTTATGCCAGTCAAATTGCCAATCTTTTTTTTTAATTTGTCTATTATCGGCATGTGTCAATTTATAGATTACTGTATCAAAAACTTCGCCAGTTAGTGTATTTTCAATAGAATTTGTTAGCTTGTCAATAATAAAATCAAGTTCGATATATTGTTTATTCTTCACTATACGAAATTACAAAATAATTATCAAAAAATGAGGATTAATTAAGGGAAAGAATAGGAAAAATTCTATACTTTTTTCACTTGTTTTCCGCTTTAGCGCTTTTTTTATACCCAAAATACTCAATAAAAATCCAAAGGTTTTCGTGTCTAATTTGTTATAAACATCCGCAAATCCAGTAAGCTACGTTCTCGCATGTCTTCGCAACCTTGATAATAATCTTTGTACCAATGGACGGTAGTTTCTATTGTTTTTTTAAAATGCCATTTGGGATGCCAATGGAGTTCTTTTTTTGCTTTCTCTATATCTAAGCGCAGCAATCCCGCTTCGTGTGGTTGATTTTCAACTATTTCTATTTCATAATTGATGTTGTTCCAACATTCTTGTGCCGTTTCAAGTACATCTTGAACAGTACGGACATCTTCCGGATCGGGGCCGAAGTTCCAACCATCAGCAAATGCTTTATTCCCTTCTAGTAATTTTTGCCCTAGTAGCAAATAGGCACCAATGGGCTCTAACACATGTTGCCAGGGGCGTGTTGCCAATGGTTTTCTGATTTTTACAGTTTTCCCTTCGGCAGTAGCCCTAAAAATGTCCGGCAATAACCTGTCTGCCGCCCAATCACCGCCACCGATTACATTTCCGGCTCTTGTGGAGGCCAATAATTTACCTTCTTTTTCCATAAAGGAGCGTCGCCAGGAAGATGTTATTAATTCGGCACAACCCTTAGAGGCACTGTATGGGTCATAGCCACCCATGTGGTCGGTTTCTTTATATGGATGTTCCCATTCCCTGTTTTCATAGCATTTGTCGGAAGTGATATTGACAAAAACACCACAATTCCCTGCCTTTCGAGCTGCTTCCAAAACGTTAATTGTACCAAGAACATTTGTTTCAAAAGTTTCTGTCGGCTCCTGATACGATAAGCGAACCAATGGTTGTGCTGCGAGGTGAAAAATAATATCCGGATTCGTTTCCTGAATGGCACAAGAAATAGCGCCTTTATTCCGTATGTCCCCACGTAAATCGTTGATTTCTAACGATAGCAAGGGAAAATGAGCGGGGCGTGTTGGTACCTTATCGCTAAAACCGGTGACGTGGGCACCCAATTGTTCCAACCACAGACATAGCCACGAGCCTTTGAACCCGGTATGTCCGGTAACAAAGACTTTTTTCCCTTTATAAATATTATTAAATCCTTCCAAAATCGTTGATTATTAATGGTTTACCATGTTTTCCAAGGCGCATTGCCGCTGTTCCATTCTTCTTCTAATCGGTTTTTGTCGCGCAGCGTATCCATACATTGCCAAAAGCCATCGTGCTTAAATGCTTTTAGTTGACCTTCTTTGGCTAATTTTTCCAAAGGTTCTCGCTCAAAGATGGTCGGGTCTCCATCTATATAATCAAGGACTTCCGGTTGACAAACAAAGAAGCCACCATTTATCCAAGCATTGTCTCCTTTAGGTTTTTCTACAAAACTTTTTATTTCTAGGTCATCGGAAATATCTAATGCACCAAACCTCCCTTCCGGTTGTATGGCTGTCATAGTGATGAGTTTGCCGTGTTTTTGATGAAATGCCACCAAATCTTTGATATTTACATCTGCTACTCCATCGCCGTAGGTTAATAAAAAGGGTTGATTATCAATAAATTTGACCGCTCTTTTGATACGACCTCCAGTTAATGTTTCTAAGCCTGTATCTACTAGCGTTACTTTCCAATTTTCAGAATAGTTGTCATGGATTTCTATCTTATTATTTTTTATGTCGATTGTCAAATCACTCTGATGTAAGAAGTAGTTGGCGAAATATTCTTTTATAACATATCCTTTATAACCCAATAAAATAACAAAATCGTTGAATCCGAACGAAGAATATATTTTTAAAATATGCCATAGGATAGGTTTCCCACCAACTTCTACCATTGGTTTGGGTTTGATTTCTGTTTGCTCACTCAATCGGGTGCCAAACCCTCCTGCTAAAATCAATACTTTCATTGTCTTTATTTTTGCCACACCCAACTTGGGTATTAATATTTATTCCTGTCGAAAGATAACTCTTTTTATAAAATCTTTGATAAATCCTGTACCATATCCCGTCATTTGTACTAAAACGCCTCCCATGCTGATGATGCCGATATATGGACTTTTATTCTGAATGGTAGCATCGGCGAAAATAATAAGAAGATATATAGCCAACAAGATTAAGAGTCCGAGTCCAAGAGTAGTGTTTATGAAGAATGACAATGGAATGCAACAAAGAAATATAAAAAATGCTGCCGGAAAAAAATGCACCAGTTTAAGTGTTTTCGGGAAGAATTTATAGATATTGATGCGTGCTCTTCCAAAGAAGTTCATTTGTTTGAAGAAATCATGGTAATTCGTTTTTCTTTTATGGTAAACATATACATCTTCGTATAGCCCGGTAGTAAATCCCTTTTCCATAATTCTTGCACTCAGTATGATATCCTCTCCAAAGAATGGGATCTCAAACCCTTGAGTGGCATCGTACACGGCTCGGGAAAAACCCATATTAAAACTACGTGGGAAGAATTTGCCTACATGTCTTTTGCCACCTCTGATGCCACCGGTTGTAAAGATAGATGTCATGCAGTAATTAACGGCTTTTTGCATGTCAGTAGAAGCGGGGTGCAGTTTATCCGGACCGCCATAACAATCGAGGTAATGGTTGCGCAGATTTCTGGATAAATTCTCTACATAATTATTATCAATCAATACATCTGAATCGAGGATACAAAAATACGCGCCTTTTGCTTGAGACATGCCATAGTTTCTGGAGAAGCCTTGCCCATGGTTTCCCCTGAGGTGATAGGAAATATCTAATGATGTTTTGAAGGAGGCAACAACCTCATCTGACTTGATTTCTGAGCCTGATTCTACAATGATTACTTCAAAGTTTTTCTCTGTTTGTTGCGTAAAACAGGTCAGCAAATCCTGAATTTCATCCGGGCGGTTGTAAACGGGTATGATGAAAGAAAATAGCATGAAGTGCAAAGTAACGCAAAAAATGAAGCTTTATTTTGTATGAACGAATGAAAAGTGTTAATTTTTTTCGAAAAATGTGGAAAACACTTGCATTAGTAAAAAAAATCATATAGTTTTGAATTTGTAACTATAGAGAAAATAAAAAAGGATTAGATGGTTAGATTTTTTACACACTTATTTTTAATATTGATTTTCACTGTTCTTTCTGTTCAGGTAGGTGTTGCAGGAGAATTTTTTGGCAAGGAAGGTGGAACCGGAATTAAGATTTACCCCAACCCAATGAATACAGAGGCTACAGTAAGAATTGACGATGCTGTAGATTTTGAGAGCGGAAAAGTTTCTTTTGTAATATATAATGTGGTAGGCAAGGAAGTATATCGATTGAGTGCGATAAAATCAAAAGAATTCAAACTTACCAGAGAGAATTTAGTTCCCGGATTATATTTTTATCAGTTAATAGATAATAACAAAGTAATTTCTACGGGAAGAATCTCTGTAAAATAATCACCACATCCATTCTATTTCTTTGAATGAGTAGGTTCTTTGCTCATTTTTAGTTTTTAGAATCAGTTTTCCTGATTTTTCCACACCTGTTATTGTGCCGGTAAATATACCGCTAGCATCTTTGAATGCTCTTTCTTGTAATATATGGAGCATTTTCTTTTCATATATATCGTGTAAATCATGTTTTCTTCCATTTCTTAATAAGAGGTAGTAATATTCAATACCAACACACACACTTTCCAAAACTTTTGTGCGGTTAAATTCATGATTAGCAATCGTTTGGAGGCTGCAAGCGTTGGGTAATGATTCCGGAAAGTCTGTTTGGCAAATATTGAGGCCAATACCTACAATAGAATGTTTGATTTGGGTGCCAACGAGCGTGTTTTCTATTAGAACACCTCCTAATTTTTTATTTATATAATAAATGTCATTGGGCCATTTTGTTGTAAGCGACTCATTATTTGGTAAAAATGGAGACAATCCCTGCAATATGCCAAGAGAAACCGCCATATTGAGATAAAATTGATCTGAGATGGCTAGGAAAGTTGGGGTGAAAATCAGCGAGAATGTCAGGTTCTTAAAGGGTTCAGATACCCAAAAATTGCCAATTTGCCCTTTTCCGGCATATTGTTCATCGGCAATTATGACAGTTCCATCTGTTGGAGCGTTTTTTGATAACCAATCAGCAGCATATTTATTGGTCGAATCAATACGTGGAAGATGTATTAGGAACTTTCCGGTAAAAATGGTGTTATTTAATAATATCTCCAAAATTCATTAGTTTTGGGCTAAATTAGAAAGAAAAGAATTGGAAAAAGTAAAAAGAAGGAAGAAGATTGATATTTCTCCCGATGAATTGAATGAGATAATAGTAGATTTGATTCAGGACAGAAAAGGAAAAGATATTAAAAGTTTACACTTGGAAGCGATTCCGGAAGCAGTAACGGATTATTTTATTATTTGCAATGGAGATTCTTCTACGCAAGTAAGGGCAATTGCGGATCATATCGAAGAAGATTTAAAAGAAAAAAGAGGTATTCGAGCCTTCCATGTAGAAGGGAAAAGCTATGGAGAGTGGTGTCTTTTAGATTATGGGTCAATTATTGTTCACGTTTTTACAAAAGAAAAACGTGATTATTATCAATTAGAGGAACTTTGGTGTGATGCCAAAATTAAAGAATACGAAAATATAAACTAAGGAAAATGGACAATAATTCAGGGCAAAATGAACAAAAATCGCCCAACTCAGGGTCTAAATTTAATTTTTATTGGATTTGGGGGTTGATTGCAATTTTATTATTAGCATATGTGCTCACCAAGCCCAATAATGTCGATAATAAGATTTCACCAACGACCTTTTTTGAAAACTTTGTACCCAAAGGCTATGTACAGAAGATAGTTTTAGTAAACGACCAGATTGTCGAAGTATATATCAAGAAAGATAGTATCGACAAATTAGATGTCTTTAAAAAGTTAAGAGATAAAGGCGGTTTTATGGGAGAAATTGGCCCACATTACCAATTTCAAATAAGTTCTGCCGATCGCTTTGATGAGCGACTAGAACAGGTTAAAAGTAAACTATCTCCGAAATTGAAAGATGAATTGGTTTATACCCGAGAAGCAAGAAATTCTTTTCGGGGTATTTTAGGGTTTTTAGCACCTTTTGTGTTATTAATCTTCGTTTGGATGTTTTTAATGCGCCGTGTCGGTGGAGGCGTAGGCGGTCCCGGTGGACAAATTTTCAACATCGGAAAATCAAAGGCCAGCCTTTATGATAAAGACACAAGAGTGAATATTACCTTTGAAGATGTTGCCGGATTGGATGAAGCAAAAGAGGAAGTAAAGGAAGTAGTAGATTTCTTAAAAAACCCGAAAAAATATACCGCATTAGGAGGCAAAATTCCGAAAGGAGTTTTATTGGTTGGCCCTCCGGGTACCGGAAAAACATTATTAGCGAAAGCTACTGCGGGAGAGGCTCAAGTGCCGTTCTTCTCCATGTCAGGATCAGATTTTGTGGAGATGTTTGTAGGAGTGGGTGCTTCAAGGGTGCGTGACCTATTTAAACAGGCAAGAGAAAAAGCACCGTGTATCATCTTCATTGATGAAATCGATGCAGTTGGTCGTGCCAGAGGAAAAGGATTCTTTCAAAGCAATGATGAGCGTGAAAATACATTGAATCAGTTATTGGTTGAAATGGATGGATTTTCTGGAGACAAAGGCGTGATAATTTTGGCAGCAACAAACAGACCGGATGTATTGGATTCTGCTTTGTTGAGACCCGGTAGGTTTGACAGACAAATATCCATAGATAAGCCAGACTTGGTAGGGCGGGCGCAGATTTTTAAAGTACACTTGAAACCTTTAAAAATTGATGATGATGTTACTCCGGAAAAATTAGCTGATTTGACGCCGGGTTTTGCCGGTGCTGAAATCGCCAATGTTTGTAATGAAGCGGCTCTTTTTGCGGCAAGGAAGGAAAAAACGGCTATTGGAATGAAAGATTTTCATGATGCCATTGATCGTGTCATTGGCGGTTTAGAGAAGAAAAACAAAATCATCTCTCCACATGAAAAGGAAATCATTGCTTATCATGAAGCGGGACATGCTATCTGTGGATGGTATTTGGAAAACGCACATCCCTTATTAAAAGTGACTATCATCCCGCGTGGTGTGGCGGCATTGGGCTATGCGCAATATATCCCTAAAGAGCAATATATATATCGTACGGAGCAATTATTAGATGATATGTGTATGACTTTGGGTGGTCGTGCGGCTGAGGAGTTGGTTTTTGGCAAAATTTCTACGGGTGCACAAAATGATTTGCAAAAAGTTACACAATTGGCATACGCAATGGTAACGGTTTATGGCATGAACGAAAAAGTAGGAAATGTCTCATTCTACGACCCAAGCAATGAAAATAGTTTTACGAAGCCATATTCTGATGAAACAGCACTGCTCATTGACGAAGAAGTGAGAAAAATGATTGAAAAATCTTACCAAAGAACCAAAGAACTGTTAACAGATAAACGGGAACAATTAGAAGCGCTTGCAAAAGCACTACTCGAAAGAGAAATATTGTTCAAAGCAGATTTAGAAGCACTCATTGGGCCAATGGCACATGAAGAAAAGCTTGCAGAGTAGTTAAAAAAAGGGAACTTTTATAGGCGTGCGATATTCCGAGTGGGGAATATCGCATGTTTATTTTAGATGGATTCCTAATAGTTTCTTATATTTGTAAGAATAATAACCGAAACGATGTCCCAAAAAATAAATATCCTTATTGTTGACGATCAACAAATTATCATTGATGGAATTATGAGCCTCTTACATATGCATCAGGAAATAAGTATCATTGGTTATGCTAATAATGGCAAGGAGGCTATTGAACGAGTTGGGGCATTGCTCCCTGATATTGTGTTATTAGATTTTAATATGCCGGGAATGGATGGAATCGAAACGGCTCAACAACTAAAGCATTTATACCCAACAGTCAAAATACTGATGCTTACAGGTTATGACGAACTTGAGCTCATCAGAGATGCGCTTAAAAAAGGTGCAGATGGATATGTATTGAAGAATATTAGCAAAGGAGAATTGGTGGAGGCTTTGTCAACCATTATGCTAGGAAAAAAATACTTGGATGCGCATGTTCAGGATAAAATCATTGATAGTTTTGTACATGATATCTCTTCCCAATCCAACAAAAAAGATAATGGGTTGGATAAATTTGGACTTACTAAACGGGAAATTGAAATTTTGCGTTTAATTGCGCACGGCAAAACAAGTACTGAAATTGGCAAAGAATTGTATATTAGTATTAATACCGTTGATACCCATCGGAAGAATTTGATGAGCAAATGCAATACAAAGAACTCCATTGAATTAGTTAAGCTAGCAATGGCTTCAGGAATTGCTTAGCGGAATATATATCACAAAGTAATTATAAACTAGTCCATTAATAAAACCCAATTCCTTGTTCTCGTGTCCACACGAGAACACCAGTGGACAACTTTAAAAATCATCCTGCTATTACTGAACAATATTCGTTAGAGGCAATTCAAATGAAATTGAAGTTCCTCGCCCTAATGATGAGTCAACATGAAGCGTACCGTCCATGGATTGCACCCTGTATTTAACATTTTCAAGCCCAATGCCGTTGGGTCGTTCTGACAAATTAAAACCAATTCCATTGTCTTCCACCATTACTAAAAGAGATTCCTTATGTTGTATTAATTGAATGGTGATCTCATCGGCAATTGCATGTTTAATAATATTATTTAGTAACTCTTGAAGTATTCTGTATATATTCAATGCCGCTGTTTCTTTAAATTTTAGATTTGAATTGTTGAAAAAAGTAATTTCTATCTCTGGATGATTTTCTTTTACTTTGTTTAACATCTCCTCTAATGCTGATTGCAATCCAAGCTTTGTCAATGTTTTAGACATTAGGTTTCTGGAAATTGTCCTTACATCTTCATGAGCTGCATCTATATCTTTTATAATGCTATTTAATTTCTCTGGATGAAATGTATTTGAATCATTGCTCAGTTTCATTTTTATTGAAGAGAGGATAACTCCCAAACCATCGTGAAGGTCTTGTGCTATTCGCTCTCGCTCCTGTTCAATACCGGTAACCAATGAAGAATAGTTTTTTACCTTTTCTTGTGCCAGCTCTTTAGTAATCTGTAAATTATTTTCCCAAGATTTAATTAATCTAAACATAACTATCATAAACACTATGGTAATTTCTATCGAGAAACCTAGCGTAATAAATGTATTGGTGGAAAGAGTATAAGGAAAAGGTACTTGTAGAAAATCTTCTTTATTGATAACCCATTTTGGAATAACTCCAAAAGACTGAAAAATTATAAATAATATCCCGATAAAATGCATGATACATCCAAAAAGCACTGCAAAATTCTCAAATGGTCGTATTTTTTTAATGAGGTGAATAATTGTGTTAAAAGCTATTACAATGATAAATACCACATAAAAGGACAAGCTTAGTTTAATAAGCCAAATGGGATATTTTACATTTAAAATTAAAAAAAGAAAAACATCCAATATGGCAAAAACAAACCCACAAATATATACTACATTATAGAATATACGAAAAAACAAAAATGTTCTTCCCTCTTTAAAGAAAAAATGCAACATTAAAGAAGAAAAGGATAAATAAAGTGAAATTACCAAAAATAGCAATGGAACTATTTTCTTATAAGGGTGACCCAATATAAGAAAGCTAAACAGCCCCGTATCTATGAAAATATAGAAAACAAATAGAAATGAAGAAATAATATAAAACCAATGATATGTGAAAGATTTAAGTAGTATTTGGCTAGAAATGATAATTCCAATTAAAAAGAATAGAAAAAAGAAATAATAAAACAAAGAGTACTTTTCTCGCTCCATGTAAAAAATCCGGGTAGATTTTTCCCACAGAAAAAGACTAAAGATAAGTGCGGCATTAGGATTCCTGATATGGAAATATATAGTGCTTGATCCCTTTGGCAAGTTGATATTGAGTAGATAGTTAAAATGAGAAATAGGTTTTTTATGTGTCGGGTACTGATTTCCATATACCTCAGTCGCATAGACACTATCCCCTTGAATGACAAAAACCTGAATGTGCTGGAGATATGAATTTACAATCTCTAAAATAAATTCTTTATCCGTTTGTGCTTCATTGTTGACTGAAATTTTAAACCACAAATCGTCTTTCACAAAACCGAAATTAAAATTGCTTTTTGGAAGTGTTTTGAAATCTTCGGCGGGCTGTTTCAGCATTTCTTTGAAAGATAAGTTTCCATTGTAACGAAGATAAGTGACTTCGTTTTCTAAGATAACAGCTTTAAAAGAATCTGTAATGGTGAGCGCTTTGCTGAAACTATGTTCAGAAAATAAAATAACCAAAAGAATGGTCAGTGCAATATGGTATATACATTTCAAAGCAATGCACAATATCTAATAAATTTATTAGAGAAAAATCACCCTTTTAGGTGATATCAGAAATAAAAAATCATGGGATTAGGTGTTTTTTCAACCTTAAAAACACTATAATTTTGTCCTTCCCTGATACCATGGATTGCATGTTTTGTCACGCATCTTCCCTAAACGAAGAACAGCCGATTGTATTATCGCCTGTTCTTTTTTATTGGAACTTTTACTTTTCGCATTTCTGGATTTTTAGGGGTTGTTTTGTTAGTCATGTCCCACAGACCTTTTATGATTCCCGTCAAGCTGTGAAAATTTAACGGAAATTCCAGTAAAACATGCATGAAACTCAATAAAAATAACCATTTTAAACCAATATTATAATCATAAAGATATATACTAATGGATGCTAACCATACCAAGATTATAGCAATTAAAATAGGCTTTGACACTTTATGCCACTGAATAATGGATGTTTTTGAAAACCAATTGAGGTAATGATAGGTATAGGCAAAAGCTATAAATCGCATAACAGCATGTCCCCCACCAGAATTAAAGACCAAATAATCATTTACATCTTTACCGGATTTGGCAATATCCGTTAATTCTTGTCTATCGAACATCTTAAAGATATCTGTAATTAAAAATCGATTGAGCATAAAGAAGTTATGATAGCTTTCTTTAATTTTATCTAATGAGATAAGCGATTGATAAGGCAATCGTATAGATAATAATATAATTGCCACAATAAAAATAAGTGCTACATTATAATAGCCCCACTTCGATTGACTTTTTATCGCTCCAAACAACATAAACAAGGCTGTAAAAAGAAAAACATGGATAATGGTAGGTAGGTATAAGGAGAAAAACAACCAATAGTTCAAATGGTCTTCTGCTTTAAACAAAAAAGCGCCAAAAAACAATAAGGCTATGGAGATAATCTTAAAATATGGATTTTTTATAAATACCATTATCGCAGCACCTAAAAATCCCAACATAACAAAGTGTGTGGAAAATCCATCCAATGGTTCGATAAATGTCCACCCAAAATCCACATATAGAAATGTTAAGGCGATGAATACGGAGAGAATAATCAAAAATACAAAGTCATACTTCCCATGTGTAAAGTAGTTTTTGTTATGTAACCAATTTATTTCTGTTAAGTAATGTAATGGTCCTAACACGGCGTATGAAAAGAGAAAAAGCTCAAAAGGCAAAACAGAAGCCAAAATTCCACTAAATATAATGATGGCAAAATTGACCTTGTCGATTTTATTTACTGCTAATGTCATAATCATCAAAAATAATCAAAAAACGCATATGAACTTAATGTTAGGTGTTTTTCTTTTGGCACAATTGTAGTAGATATAGGACAGTAAAAATAATTTATTATTTAATTTTGCACCCATAAAAGATAATTATGAAGATTACAGTAATAGGAACAGGGTATGTTGGGTTGGTTACTGGAACATGTTTTGCAGAAAAAAATCATCACGTTGTTTGTGTTGATATTGATGATGAGAAGGTAAAAAAGTTGCGATCAGGAGAGATAACTATTTATGAACCAGGTTTGGAAGCCTATTTTTTAAAAAACATTCAAGAAGGACGACTTTCATTCACCACCAATCTTCATGAGGGCATTCAACACGGTGAGATTATATTCTTAGCATTACCTACTCCTTCCGGTGAAGATGGATCAGCAGATTTAAGCTATGTCCTTAATTGTGCTAAAGAAATAGGAAAAATATTAGACAGTTATAAGGTAATCGTCAATAAAAGCACCGTTCCGGTTGGTACAGCGGAGCGTGTAAAAAAGGCTATTTCTGAAAATTGTACCATAGCATTCGATGTGGTTTCAAATCCGGAATTTTTGAGAGAAGGCTCTGCCGTAAAAGATTTTATGTACCCGGATCGTGTCGTAATTGGTTCTTCTTCAGAAAAGGCATCCAATATGATGAAGGAATTGTACCTGCCCTTTGTAAAAAGCGAAGACCATATCCTTATTGGCGACGAAAAGTCTTCAGAAATGACCAAGTATGCTGCAAACGCTTACTTGTCAGCAAGGTTAACCTTTATGAACGAAATCGCCAACCTGTGCGAAAAAGTCGGCGCAAATGTCGACATTGTTCGTCTAGGAATGGGAATGGATGACAGAATTGGTCCAAAGTTTCTATTCCCAGGAATTGGTTTTGGCGGAAGCTGCTTCCCAAAAGATATCCGTGCGTTGGTAAAAACGGCCGATGACAATGATTATACTTTTAAAATTCTCAACTCCGTTATTGAAGTCAATGAAAGCCAAAAAGTAATTCTTGTCGATAGAATCAAACATTATTTAGGAGCTAATTTGACAAATAAGAGAATTTGCATTTGGGGATTGGCATTCAAACCAAATACCGATGATATCAGACAAGCATCCTCTATCAGAATGATAGAAACCTTACTTCCCGAAGGTGTCGATGTCGTTGCATACGATCCTGTAGCAAATGAACATGTAAGAAAGATTTTTGGCGATAAAATTGAGTTTGCAAATAGCGCCTCTTCAGCAGCCCAAAATGCAGAAGTTCTCGTCATCGCAACAGAGTGGGATGAATTCAGAAATTTTCCTATAGAAAATTTAGCCCAAATCATGAAAAACAAGGTCGTCTTCGATGGTAGAAATATATATTCCCTGAACAAAATGGCGGAAGCCGGGTTTTATTATGAAAGTATCGGCAGACCAACGATAGGAAAATAGATTGTATTTTTAAAACTAAACTATTTTCTATATCTTAGTTTTAAGTTTTAAAAATACAATCTTATGAAAAGCATATTTACTATCTTTCTATTCTTACTTGTTCAGGCATCTTTTGCACAAATAGAACAAAAAACTATCAAAGTTGATAAGCGTATTCGCAATTTCATCGTGTATAAACCCAAGAATTTTCACGAAGGAATGCCCTTGGTGATTAATATGCACGGCTTCACTATGACCGGTTCTAACCAAATGAATTATACGGTGATGAACAAGAAAGCAGATGAAGCAGGGTTTGTGGTTATTTATCCAAGCGGTATACAAAAAAGATGGGGTTCCGGAACATTCTTCGGCGTTGTAAATAAAGTTGACGATGTAAATTTTGCCAAAATGATGATTGATTATATGCAAATGTATTATGGCATAGATCCATCAAAAGTATATTCTACCGGATATTCTGCCGGTGGATTTATGAGCTATCGCCTAGCTTGCGATATGCCCGGGCGCCT